>NZ_JADEWN010000014.1 GCF_015207655.1 Gloeocapsopsis crepidinum LEGE 06123
CCCCAACTACTGCATTCAGGGTTGATCTTCTCATTGCCACTGCACTCGATTTAATTAATCCCGTGCATTTGAAAAACTGGTTTACTCACTGTTGCTACTGTGCCTCATAAAACTGCAATAGGCTGTAAGCATCTCATTACAACAAAATCATGACTCAAATTGACATTATTAAAGAATGCCAAATCTGCTCTGAAGTTTCTCAAGCTAATGGTGAAGATCTAATCGGTTCAGCTGGCAACTATGACCATTTTCTCTTTGTGGAAATGGCAGAACCCTGGGCGAGAAATTTCGTTTATGAACATCCCCAGCTTGGTGCAATCTATGCAATGGCGGAAGATTTATCTCAAGAGCAAGTGAGTATCAGAGTGATGGCGATCGCACCCGATTACAAAACATCCAATCAAACTCGCGTATTGCACTATCAACGTCCCACTCAGAAATTTGCCAGATTTGAGAAACGGGAATTTTTGATTCCTCATGAAGAGATGATGTCATTGGCGATCGCGCTTTTGAAACAATCTGATGAATTATCTCAGTTTAATGCTTACCGACAACAAACTGGTCACATTCGAGACATGATGCTCTGTACGCATGGCAGCTACGATCTTGCCTGCGGTCGGTTTGGCTATCCGCTTTATCGCCAGATGCGTTCTGAATATGCAGCTAATTGTGACCAATTGCGAGTATGGCGATGCACTCATCTTGGTCCGCATAACTTTGCGCCTCTGCTTGTTGATTTTCCAGAAGGACGCTACTGGGGACGCCTGAAATCTGAAATTTTACCTCTGTTAGTACAGCGCAATGGTTCAGTTGCTGAACTTTATCATTTCTATGTTGGTTGGGCTGGATTAGGATGGGCTGAACAAATCGTTGAACGCGAGGTCTGGATGCAAGAAGGCTGGGACTGGATTAATTACCACAAGACTGGACAAACACTAGCGATCGACCCTTCCGATGAAGATTATCCTAACTGGGCAGAGGTTCGTATCGACTTTACCTCACCGGATGGCACAATATCAGGTGCTTACGAAGCCCGCATTGAAGCGAATCGGACAGTTAAAACGATGTGGACTTCAGGCAAAGATCAACCCCTGTGGGAAGTGAAGCAGTATCATGTTAGTCGCTTAGATAAAGTTGTTTAGTTACAACTTATAAGTTGACGAGAAAGTGTAAGTCCGCCAATGTCACAAAAATGACATACCACTAAACACGATCAAGACGTGAATTGTAGCGATCGCCTTGTCTTTATCTGAATGAAAAACTCTGTTTCTATTTGGCAACTTCTCTGGCGGATGATTCTTTATGCGCCAAGACTTTATTCAGCAGACACTATACTGTGGCTGTTCATCATGGGATTACCCGCGATTCCAGGCTTACTTGTCCGCGAGTTTTTTGATACTCTCACTAATAACTCACAACTCAACTTATCTCCTCAAACACTGATTGCATTCTTATTAGCAACAGGGTTAGCGAGAATTGTGGCAATTTTTTCAGGTCGCGTGACCAAAACTCAGCATCGGTTTACGATGAGTTCTCTGCTACGCCACAATCTTTTAGCACAATTGTTGCAACGTCCAGGGGCACAACCTTTAAGTACAGATCGTGAAGTTGATACAGTATCTCCTGGAGAAGTATTGAGTTATTTCCGCGAAGATGCTGCCCAAGTTGAAGATAACGTCGTTGGGACTAATGAAATTTTAGGCGAAGGAGTTTTCGCACTGATCGCATTGGTGATTCTTTTAAGCGTCAATGTGTGGTTAACTTTGTTTGTGTTTTTGCCATTAGTCGCGATCGCTATTGTTATTCAACGCGCTGAAACCCGTATTAAACGCTATCGCCGTGCAAGTCGCCAAGCAACGCAAAACGTGACAGGATTAATTGGTGAAATCTTCAGTTCAGTGCAAGCAATTCAAGTTGCAGGTGCTGAACAACCTGTACTAGCAAAGTTTCGGCAACTCAATCAACAACGGCAGCGCTTAATGGTGCAGGATCAAGTGTTTACCGCCATCCTGAATTCAATTTTACAGAATCTTGTCAGCCTCGGCATAGGGTTAATCTTGCTAGTGAGTGCGCTATCAAGAAGTGCAATCGAAATTAGTGTTGGAGACTTCGCGCTGTTTGTTTACTATCTGTCATTTGTCACTGAGTTTATTAGTTCTTTAGGAAGTTTTCTGGCACTATCCAAGCAAACCAAAGTATCTTTTGAGCGCATGGGTTCATTGGTACAAGACGATGGCGTACTTGCTGCAACTAATCTCGTTACACCTCAACCGTTGTATTTAGATAATCTCTGGGGACAAAAGCCCAAGCTACCGTTAGTTGTGCAACCTTACCGCGATGAGCAGAGTTATCTTAATGAGTTGAAGGCAGTTAATTTAACATACTTCTACCCTGGGACAAATCGGGGAGTTGTTGATATTAATTTAACAATACAACGCGGTAGTATTACTGTAATTACAGGTCGCATTGGTGCTGGCAAAACGACACTACTACGCGTACTACTTGGGTTATTACCTAAACAAGCTGGCACAATTTATTGGAATGGAAAGCTCGTTACAGACCCTGCTAATTTTTTTGTACCCCCTCGAAGTGCTTATACACCACAAGTTCCGCAGTTATTTAGCGGTACTCTCAAGGAAAATATCACGCTGGGATTACAACAAGAAAACATAGAACAAGCGATCGCTCTAGCAGCCTTTGACCGCGATCTTGCTACCATGCCTGAAGGGGTAGAAACTGTCATTGGAACCAAAGGAATGCGACTTTCTGGAGGACAGTTACAACGCGCAGCAGCAGCACGGATGTTTGTTCATCAACCAGAGTTACTCGTCTTTGACGATCTTTCCAGTGCGCTTGATATAGAAACTGAACAACTTGTCTGGTCGCGTTTATTTACTACGAGTACTCAAGATAAAATAGCAAAATCCACTTGGCAACCCACTTGTCTTGCAGTTTCGCACCGTCATGCTGTCCTCCGCCGTGCTGACAATATTATTGTCCTTGCAGCAGGTAGAATCATCGCAGAGGGAAGCTTTGATGAGATTAAGTCTTTTATTAAAGAGGGGTGAGGAATGAGTGGAAGATTAGGAGAGTGGGAGTGCAAGAGTGTGGGAGAGATTTAATTATTATTGTTCTTTACTACCCTACTACCCGCCTACCCGCCTACCCACCTACCCTGCTCCTCTGCTAAGCTTGATCCAACCGCAGTACCGCCATAAACGCCTCTTGTGGTACATCTACAGTACCGACAGCTTTCATGCGCTTTTTACCTTTCGCTTGCTTCTGTAAGAGCTTTTTCTTACGGCTGATGTCACCACCGTAGCACTTCGCAAGTACATCTTTGCGCAAAGCAGGGATATGTTCGCTGGCAATTACTTTACTACCGATCGCTGCTTGAATTGGTACTTTAAATTGATGGCGAGGAATAAGTTCTTTGAGTTTTTCTGCCATTGCCCGTCCCACATTGTAGGCTTTGTCACGATGCACAATCATGGCGAGCGAATCAACAGGATCGCTGTTGATCATAATATCAAGTTTGACCAATGGGTTTTCGCGGTAGCCAATAAGTTGATACTCCATGCTGGCATAACCGCGCGATCGCGACTTCATCTGATCGAAAAAGTCAGTAACGACTTCTGCGAGTGGTAACTCGTACGTTAGTGTCGTGCGCCCTTGTGTCAAGTACTTCATATCTTTAAAGATACCGCGCCGATTTTGACACAATTCCATCAAAGTCCCAACATAGGTTTCTGGGGTAATCATGTCTACTTGGACATACGGTTCTTCAATTTTTTCGCGCTCGTTGGGTGCAGGTAACGTACTAGGGTTATCAATATACAGCACCTCACCCTTGACAGTTGTGACGCGGTAAACCACAGAAGGGGCGGTAATAATCAGATCGAGATTATACTCGCGCTCTAAGCGTTCTTGCACAATTTCCATGTGCAGTAATCCCAAAAAGCCGCAACGGAAGCCAAAACCCATTGCACTAGAAGTTTCCGGTTCAAAATTTAAAGCTGCGTCGTTGAGTTTCAGCTTATCTAACGCATCGCGCAAATCTTCAAACTGATCGGCATCGATGGGAAACATCCCACAGAAAACCATTGGCTTGGCTTCGGTGTAACCTGGTAATGGTTCTGCCGCTGGTTGCGGTGCTAAGGTGATTGTGTCGCCTACCCGTGCATCTGCGACTGCTTTAATTGCGGCGGCAAGATACCCTACTTCCCCTGCATGAAGTTCGTCAACTTGTTTTTGAGTCGGAGAAAGAACGCCTAATTCGTCAATTTCGTATTCTTTTCGTGACGCCATTAGACGAATGCGATCGCCTTTTTTGACCGTACCATCCATCACGCGGAAATAAACAATCACGCCTCGGTAACTGTCGTAGTAGCTATCAAAAATCAACGCGCGTAAAGGATCTTTAACAGTATCTCTTGGTGGTGGCACCCGCTGGACAATTGCCTCTAAAATTTCCTCAATACCAATGCCTTCTTTTGCAGAAGCCAGAATTGCCCCACTACAATCAAGCCCAATAATTTCTTCAATTTCCCCAGCAACTCGGTTGGGTTCGGCTCCTGGTAAGTCTATTTTATTTAAAACGGGGATAATTTCTAGATTATGCTCTAGTGCTAGGTAAACATTGGCTAAAGTTTGGGCTTCTACCCCTTGAGAAGCATCTACTACAAGTAACGCACCTTCACACGCCGCTAAACTGCGAGATACTTCATAAGAAAAGTCAACGTGTCCTGGAGTGTCAATCAGATTTAAGACATAATTTTGACCATCGTGAGCTTGATAGTTCATTCGAGCCGCTTGCAACTTAATTGTAATGCCGCGCTCCCGTTCTAAGTCCATGTTGTCGAGAAACTGCTCTTTCATTTGCCGGACTTCTACTGTACCAGTGGTTTGCAGTAAGCGATCGGCAAGGGTAGATTTCCCATGGTCGATGTGAGCAATAATAGAGAAATTACGAATGCGCTCTGCGGGGACGTCAGTCATATTTTTTAATTTAGCGGCAAGCGATATTGTTAAGAAATAGGAATCTTTAACGCATTTTAAACTTTTTTGAACTAAGACGCTGCTATTGTACTGCAGGCAATTGATTTTGGTTCACTCCTCCATCTACGTGCATATTTGTATGGTAACTGTTATGGATTGGGTATATGTAGTAGTAGAGGTCAGGGGTCAGAGGTCAGGGTTAAATGCTTTTGAGGCAACGACTCTAAGCTTTTAAAATCTCTTAATCATATTGCTCACTGCCATAAACGATAGAAGCTATATTCTGCACTTTATCAGCCTGAAGCATGAATCTGTATGTTTGCTTTTGAGTATTCTTCATTGAGGGGCGTACAATGGACATTAGCGGGTGGATCTTCTTTTGAATCTGACATGACTTTCGGACTAATCAACGCCATCGCAAGTAAAGTTCTTTGTTTTCAACTTTTGATCAATGCTTATGAATGAAAATGCTATCGAATCAGAAAGCTTAACCGACAAAGTAGAAATTGCCATCCATTTAGACCCAGAATTAGTCAAGCAAATTCAGCACTTAACAAACGATCCTAGTAAGGTGATTGAGGTGGCAATTCGACAATGGCTGCGGGGCGAAACCCAACGTGATGATGAACTCAGCCGGACTTTCAGACGTACCCCTGTACCACCTCGGGGTGAATGGAACGATTAAAGCTTCACAACAAACGAGTGAAACAAAATCAGCTCCAGCATGGCAAGAGTGGATTAACGACTTTTGCCAAACAGTTTTTCTTTAAGCATCAATATTGTCCTAATTTCCTCAAATTTGTGCCAAACTCAAAACAATTATTGACATAGCGATATTGCTTGCCACTTGTATAATTAGCGCCTGTAATGAGTGTTAACACCAATTATTCCCAACCGTCATCTGTCTCCAACAATCTAGGATCGCTCGACAGGAGCTTTTCGACTTCGCTATCAGCACTAGGTGCAGAGTTAGCTTTTATACAAGATGTCGAGGGTTGTTATTTGTCTTTTTATTGGCAACAAGCAGAAAAGGAATTCGCCCAACAAACAACAGGAACTCTTGAAGAATTTTTTACTCCGGTAGAGCAGAAGACTTATCAAGCCAAAATTCAGCAAATCTTGCAAAGTCAAGTTCCTGAGCAATGCCATTTGTTGTTTCGTTGTGGACAGAAGCTATTTTATTTAGATGTTATCATTGCTCCTGTATTTGCAGCTAATACTCAGGCGAAAACAGTTTTAGTCATGGGGCGATCGCGGGAAACATTACAACAGGTAGAAACTGCGAATTCCTCCATGACGACATCTTCTGAATTCAAAAAACTGTTGACACAAATTGCCCGCAATATTCGTCGGACGCTAGATTTAGATATTATTTGGCAGCAAGCAGTTGATAGCTTAGGCAAAGCCCTTGGAGCAACTCAATGCACTATCTATTCTTATCTACCAGAACAAGGCTACCTACGTGCAGTTGCAGAATACGTTTCTGAGCCGACTCCTTCAATGTTAGGATTAGAGGTTTTGACCGCGCAAGAACCGAGTTTTCGGCAAGCACTGACAACTTTACAACCCATCGTTATTGAGAAGACGAATCAGCTTACCCGCACTCAACAGACACAATTGATTGTTGCTACCTGTTATCAAGATCAACCGAATAGCTTAATTAGCTTACTGTACAACAATCAGCACGAGCAAGATTGTCCGCGACAGTGGAACGTCACTGAAATAGAACTTGTCGGAGAATTAGCAGATCAAATTGGCACAGCGATCGCTCATGCTACTCTCTACAAAGAACTCGAACAAGCAAGACAGCAAGCCGAAGAAGCTTCCCGCCTTAAAAGCGAGTTTCTTGCTAATACCTCTCACGAGATCCGCACGCCTCTCAACGGCATGATCGGCTTTTTAAAGCTAATTCTAGAGGGGATGGCAGACGATCCTCAAGAGCAGCAAGAATTTATCCAAGAGGCATATCGTTCGGCAATTCATTTGCTCGATATCATCAACGATATCTTGGATATTGCCAAAATTGAAGCAGGTAAAATGGAGCTAGAATTAGGACCTGTCAAGCTTGATGAACTCTTTGTTGCTGTAGAAGACTTTACCAGAGCGCAAGCTGAACAGAAAAACTTGAGCTTCCATATTTATCAGCCCGATACCTCAGATGAAATCATCTTGCACGGTAATTATCAACGATTGAAGCAAGTGCTACTCAACTTAGTCAGCAACGCACTGAAATTTACCCACGAAGGCGGAATTACAATTAGTGCTGATATTGTCCGCAAAAAGTTTACTTTTCAAAATCAGGAATTTCCAGGAATAGTGAAAGTCCGCGTTGCTGATACAGGAATTGGTGTCTCACTAGACAAACAAGACAAACTCTTTCAATCTTTTAGCCAAGTTGATGGTTCGCGCACAAGACAGTATGGTGGTACTGGTTTGGGACTAACGATTTCTCAGAAGCTAGTAGAAGCAATGGGAGGGACAGTCAACTTTTACAGTATGGGTGAAGGACTCGGTTCTACAGTGACATTCACTGTACCGCTGTATCAAGAACCAGTCATGGTATCGACGCCAGCAGAATCTTTTGAGGCGTAGTGACAAACTATTGACTATCCTGGGAACGAGACAAATGCATTGATTGTTTAGAATTATGAGCAGCAAGTATCGAATTCAAAGGCTGTGCAGTTGAATCACTGATAGAAGGTTGATTTACGGGATTCATTAATGATTGATCGCGTGTTAGCCAGCGTAATCCGCCAAATTTATCATAGTTAGAAGCGATCGCCAAAAATGCTCCGCCTAAAATATAAATGGGTAAAGGAAAAGAAAATTGTTTTGCCCATTGGAACAATTCAGCAAGGGCAAATAGTAGGAAAAAACAAGCTAGCCAGACCTTCATAGTTCGCACTCGAACGGTTGAACTTCAATTTTGGTATCAATACATAGCAGGATACTTGATGTTTCACAAAAAAACTATTGTTAAGTTATTTTAAAGTCGGTTAATTACTTATGATTCAAGTGACTAGTGACTAGCGATCAGCAACTAGCCACTAGCGTGCTGGGAACCTTAGATGAGTATGGAGAGATTAGTGGAAGCGATCGCACCGGAAGTTAAACAGCGTGTTGAGGAACTACGGCAGCTCGTACAAAAAGCAAGCTATGCCTATTACGTGTTGGACGATCCTATCATGGAGGATTCAGTCTACGATCAACTCTACCGCGAATTACAACAGCTAGAAACGCAGTACCCTGAATTAATTACATCTGATAGCCCAACACAGCGCGTCGGCGAAAAACCAGCAACGCAATTTTCCTCAGTACGTCATAATGTACCTCTCTACAGTCTTGAAAATGCGTTCAACATTGATGAATTAAAGACTTGGCAAGAACGCTGGAAACGTCATGCACTCAAGGAGGTAGAATCTGCAGAATACGTCTGTGAACTGAAAATTGATGGTTCTGCTTTAGCTTTAACCTATGAAAACGGTGTTCTGGTACGCGGTGCAACACGCGGTGATGGCGTTACAGGAGAAGACATTACCCAAAACGTACGAACTATTCGCTCGATTCCCTTACGCTTGAATTTAGCAAATCCTCCGAGTCGTGTAGAAGTTCGGGGAGAGGCTTTTTTACCTTTAGAAGTATTTCAACGAATGAATCAAGAACGACGCGATGCAGGAGAACAGCTATTTGCTAATCCTCGTAATGCAGCAGCAGGCACTTTACGTCAACTCGATTCGCGAATCGTAGCACAACGGCGGCTTGATTTTTTTGCTTATACACTGCATATTCCAGGGATGGATGACGCTAGTATTGCACGAACACAATGGGATGCACTTGAATTGTTGCAGAATATGGGTTTTCGCGTCAATCCCAATCGAAAACTATGTCCTACGTTAGAGGAAGTTGCAGCATATTATGAAGATTGGGATACTGAGCGATTGAATTTGTCTTACCTCACAGATGGTGTCGTTGTCAAAATTAACTTGTTTGCCTTACAAGAACAATTAGGCTTTACTCAAAAGTTTCCGCGTTGGGCGATCGCCCTCAAATATCCTGCCCAAGAAGCACCTACCCGTGTCGAAAATATCGCTGTTAATGTGGGAAGAACAGGGGCATTAACACCACTCGCCCAGATGCGCCCTGTAGAGTTAGCAGGAACTACAGTCTCGCGAGCAACATTACATAATAGCGATCGCGTCACGCAACTTGATATTCGCGTTGGTGATACAGTGATTGTCCGCAAAGCTGGAGAAATTATTCCTGAAGTCGTGCGAGTATTAACTGAACTGCGTCCTGCTGATGCCCAACCTTTCCAAATGCCAACGCATTGTCCGGTATGCACTCAACCGGTCATTCGTCCTGAAGGTGAAGCTGTAACGCGCTGTGTAAATGCTTCGTGTCCCGCAATTCTTAAAGGGGCAATTGAACACTGGGTAAGCCGCGATGCTATGGATATTACCGGTATGGGCGAAAAGTTGGTGCAACAATTAGTTCATCGAGAATTAGTACATTCAGTTGCAGATTTGTACGACTTAACCGCGACACAGTTGCAAGCGCTAGAACGTATGGGCAAAAAATCTGCAGAAAAATTATTACAGGCGATCGCTCAATCTAAAACACAACCTTGGTCAAGGGTATTATATGGATTAGGCATTCGTCATGTTGGTAGTGTGAATGCGCAGACTTTAACTCAACACTTTCCCACAGTAGACAAGTTAGCCACTGCTACCCCAGAAGATATTGCCGCAGTATATGGCATTGGCGCAGAAATTGCCCAATCAGTGCATCAGTGGTTCCGTATTCCAGCCAATCAAGCTTTAATTGAAAGACTGCAAGCTGCAGAGTTACAATTAGCACAAAAAGATACAATACCAGTAACCGAAGTTAAGACTTCAGTAAGTGGTAAAACATTTGTCATCACTGGTACACTACCAACTTTAAAGCGTGATGAAGCTAAAGCATTAATTCAAAATGCTGGTGGTAAAGTAACAGAGTCTGTGAGCAAAAAAACTGATTATGTGGTTGTTGGAGAAGCCGCAGGTTCTAAGTTAGAGAAAGCGCAACAATTAAATATTACTTGTTTATCTGAGGCAGAATTTTTGGAATTACTGTCTTGAATCAAGATATTTTCTGTAATTTTTAGCAGGCAAATATAAGAATGATTTCCTCAATAAAGTCTACTCAACTACCATTACTAGCAGAAACAATTGATGGATTACCTAATATTTCTGGCTGGGAAAATGAAGTTGCAGCAGTAGTACAGCATCAAGAACCGATTTTTTTACCAACAACGAACATTCGATTAGAGGAAGTCCAAGCAGCTTTTGCGATCGCACTGCATATGCATCAGCCTACTATCCCTGCTGGAGTTGATGGAAAACTCATAAGCAACCTGCAATATATGTTTGAACATCCTCAAGAAGGTGATAATCACAATGCAGGTCCTTTTAGCTACTGTTATAGCCGCATGGCTGATTTTATCCCTGAATTAGTCAGTCAAGGGCGCAATCCGCGTGTCATGTTAGATTACTCTGGCAATTTGTTGTGGGGCTTGCAACAAATGGGGGGTGGCGATATTTTGGAGAATCTCAAACGCATTACATGCGATCGCGCTTACCAACCGTATGTCGAATGGCTAGGAACAATGTGGAGTCATAGCGTTGTTCCTTCAACTCCAATTCCTGATATTAAGTTGCATATTCAAGCTTGGCAACATCATTTTGCTGCAATTTTTGGTTGGGAAGCCTTAGCAAGAGTGAAAGGTTTTTCTCCTCCAGAAATGCACTTACCTAATCACCCTGATACACTGTATCAATTTATCAAAGCGCTTCTTGAATGCGGATATCGTTGGCTCATTGTTCAAGAGCATACTGTAGAAACATTAACTGGAGAACCACTGCAATTTAAACATCTTCCACATCGCTTGATTGCGCGTAATTCTAATGGTGAAACTTTAAGTATTACTGCATTAATTAAAACACAAGGCTCTGATACAAAATTAGTCGGGCAAATGCAACCTTACTACGAAGCAAAAACATTATCTCGGCAAAGTCTAGGTTCAGTTTCTATCCCCCCCCTGGTGACACAAATCGCAGATGGGGAGAATGGTGGCGTGATGATGAATGAATTTCCCTCAGCGTTTAAAAAAGTATGGTACGAGCAAGAAAGTAGCGTTGTTGGATTAACTGGTACAGAATATTTAGAACTAATTGCGGCTGCTGGTTGTCAACCTGAAAATTATCCAACGTGTCAAGCTGCAGGTCAACATCAAATTTGGCAAAGAGTGCAAGATAACTTAAATCCTGATAACGTAGCCAATGCCATTGACGAGATTAAGCGAGCTAACCCAAACTTTCACATTGATGGAGCTTCTTGGACAAATCATATCAGTTGGGTAGCAGGATACGAAAATGTTTTGAGTCCAATGAATCAATTGAGTGCTTTATTTCATGAAAAAGTTGATAGCACAGATGTAGATACAAAACAGCCACAATATCGTCAAGCTTTATTACATAACTTACTTTTGCAAACAAGCTGTTTCCGCTACTGGGGACAAGGAACTTGGACAGATTATGCTCGAACAATTTACAATCAAGGAACATCAGTAATCAATACCAATTTTTAGTTTGATAGATTGTTAAGTAAGTGGGGGAAATTACGCATAACATTCCTAAATCGTTCGTAAGGCTCTTTTTTCTCTTCTCTTTGCTACTGTGCATCTACCCTACAGGAAGACTAATTTAATGTAGTTATTTTCCAAAAAATACAACTCAATTAGAGTGCTATGCCAGACTTTTTAATGTTAGTTTTTGGTTAATAATTGATAGAAAATTATGATTTGAAAAAGCTCGAAACTTAAATAATTTCTAATTTTACTGATATAGATTCAAAACCCAACATTTAGAACTCTTGATGTGCTTTCAATTTATGTTTATTGTCACTCATTTTTATTGCTAATTACTTATAGTTAAATTCGTTTGTAAGTATTTATAGATAGATATGAATTGGCGTCAATTTTTAGTAAGTGCGAAAACACGCATTTTAGCTTGGCTAGCTGTCTTAATGATATTCTCTGTCATTGCTTCTGTCTTAACCATTCGCCATATTCTTTATACTTTATTAGAACAACGAGTTGAAGCCTCGCTTTTACAAGAGGTGGAAGAAGTTAATCGATTAGTTGATGGAAGAAACCCAGTTACAGGAGATCTTTTTGGTGATGATGTAGCAGCGATTTTGCGAGTTTTTTTATCTCGTAATGTTCCAGACGATAATGAATACTTGATTGCGATAATAGACAGAGAGATTTATCAGACAAGTCCTGTTACTATTCCAGATGTTTTGTACAAGGAATTAGAGTCAACTCGTTATTTTTTAAATCTAAATCGTCCTAAGCAAAATAGATTAGTAACTTCTTCAGGCACGTTTGTTTATTTAGCTCAACCAATCGTCATCAATGGAGGAAAACAGCAAGGTGTATTTGTTGTAGCTAACTTGATTACAAATGAGCAACAAGAGGTAAATCAAGCTGTTTTTGTAGCAGCAATAGTGATTATTATTGTACTTTTTGTTGCTTTGTTTTTGGCATGGATGATTACCGGAAAAGTTTTAGCTCCATTAAAAATACTAACTGAAACTGCTCGCTCAATTACTGATTTCGATCAAAATTTAAGTCAGCGAATTCCAGTTAAAGGAGAAGATGAAATTGCCGAATTAACGATGACTTTCAATGAAATGCTCGATCGGCTTGAGGCTTCTTTTACTAGCCAAAGGGATTTTATTAACGATGCTAGTCATGAGTTACAGACTCCTTTGACAATTATTCAAGGAAATTTAGAACTCTTAAGCGATCGCCCACAAGAACAGCACGAAACACTAGCATTAGTCAGTGATGAACTAAACCGTATGAGTCGGTTTGTTGGGGACTTACTCTTACTTGCAAGAGCAGAAAGACTAGATTTTTTGAATGTAGAGTTAGTAGATGTTCAAAAATTTGTAGAAGAAGTTTATGCAAAAGCAATTGCGTTAGCTAAGCGAAATTGGCATTTAGAAGCAAAAACCTCGATCCGCATTGTTGCAGATCGTCAGCGGCTAACTCAAGTTATGATGAATTTAATTAGAAATGCTGTCGAACATACTACAGAGGACGGTTTAATTGAAATTGGAGTATCGCTAGTTGGCGATCGCACTCATTTCTGGGTTCGCGATACAGGAGTTGGTATCAATCTTGCAGATCAAGAACGTATTCTTAAGCGGTTTGCTCGTGCTACTCATAGTAGAAGGCGTTCTGAAGGAGCTGGGTTAGGATTATCTATTGTAGAGGCGATCGCTAAAGCACATGGAGGTTACGTAAAACTACACAGTTACCCAGGTGTTGGTTCCACCTTTACCGTTGTTATCCCACTCGAACCGCCCCAAGAAGTCGTATCAAATGAACCGTATTCTCATCGCCGAAGATGAACCGCGAATTTCTGCCTTTCTTAAGAAAGGTTTAGAAGCTAACGGATTTGCAACCACTGTTGTAGAAGATGGTAACGGAGCAGCGTATCTAGCTCGCAGCCAAGATTTTGATGTCATGCTACTCGATCTAGTGCTTCCTGGAAAACATGGCTTAAAAGTGCTAGAAGAAATTCGCGATCGCGGCGAACAGCTACCTATTATAATTTTGACAGCTTTTGATGATGTCCAAGATAAAGTCGCCGGACTTGAAGCTGGTGCCGATGACTATATCACAAAGCCGTTTCGTCTCGAAGAACTGATCGCGCGGGTTAGGGTGCAGTTGCGTAAAACTCACTCGCCACAAAAAGAGGAAATGCTACTGCAGGTTGGCAATATTGTGCTTGACTTGCGCAAACGTCAGGTGCAAGTTGCAAAGCGCCTCGTTGAGTTACCCATCCGAGAGTTTACGTTGCTAGAGATGTTGATGCGTCATCCAGGAGAAGTCATCAGTCGCGAAGATTTACTCAATCATGTTTGGGGCTATGACTACGAGCCTAATTCAAATATTGTTGATGTTTATATCGGCTATCTCCGTAAAAAGCTCGGTAACAAATTGATTGAAACCGTTAGAGGAATTGGGTATCGTTTACGAGAATGAGAGCTTTCTCATCTTTTCTCATCAATATTTCATGCAAAATTAGATACATGAAAGTTATTCTTAATGTGATCTTAAACAGCAAATAATCTTTTTTTAAAGTTGATGACTCGAGTAAGGATAAGTCTCACAAAACATCTTCCCTGACTTGGTTTCAGGTTGGTAGATGCATTTGACATAAACGCTTCAAGCTCTCATGTGGGGGAGGAACAGTTATGAGAATGTCACCTAAGAATAACCGGAAGCGACAGTGGGATAACTATACTATCGGTTCCATCAACAAAGGAATTACGATAAACACCGTAGCTACTATCAAGGAAGGTTGTCGGTTAATACCGCTGCAACGCCAAAATTACGACAATCAGCAGGACAATAGCACGAATACACGAAAGCTACACATTGCGCTTTATTCGCATGACACAATGGGTCTTGGTCACAAGTGCCGTAACTTGCTTATTGCCCAAACTCTCGCAAAATCCTCATTGCAAGCGTCAATTTTGTTGATTACTGGGATGGGAGAAGCTAGTACCTTTGATATTCCCCCAGGAATCGATTATTTATCACTTCCAGCACTGCGCAAGCAGGTAGATGGCAAGTATCAGTCACGACGGATAGAATTGCCATTACAAGATATCATTGCATTGCGCTCTCAAACGATTCGGGCGGCACTCGCAGCATTTAAGCCGGATGTCTTTATTGTAGATAATGTCCCACGAGGTGCAGTTGGTGAACTGAATTCTGCTTTAGAGTATCTCAAAAGTAGGGAACAGACACACTGCGTACTAGGGTTACGTGATGTTCTAGATGCTCCAGCAATAGTACACCGCGAATGGCAACGCGCTGCCAACGAAGAAGCTATTTGTAAATATTATGATGCAGTGTGGGTTTACGGAGATCCAACTGTTTACGATCCTGTACACGAGTACAACTTTTCTCCTGAAGTTGCCAAAAAAGTTCGCTACACAGGCTATTTTGACCAACGTCAACGCCTTCAGTTTAATCAATCTCAGACTGATGAATTACTCGCAAGTCTAGAATTACCACCTGGTCGTTTGGCACTCTGTTTGGTAGGAGGTGGGCAAGATGGAGCTTATCTTGCCAAAGCCTTTGTCAATGCAATATTACCTCCCAACACAAATGGCATCATTGTCACAGGACCTTTTATGCCGCAACAAGTACGGCAACAACTACATCAGAAAGCACAAATGTGTCCGCGACTGCGAGTATTAGATGTCGCTGAACCAACTCAACTACTACATCATGCAGATTGTGTCGTTGCGATGGGTGGGTATAACACGACTTGTGAGTTGCTATCTTTTGGTAAGCGATCGCTCATCGTCCCGCGAGTTCAGCCTCGGACTGAACAACTGATTCGAGCACAACGCCTTTACGAGCTAGGTTTGACCGACTTACTTCATCCCAACGATGTCAATCCTCAAGCGATCGCCGCATGGCTGGCACAACATCAGCAACCGCAGCCAAAACAATCGGTCGATCTCAATGGTCTAGAGCGCTTGCCATATTTATTAAGTGAGCTAGTGACGCGCTCTTCAGAGGCACAAAGCCGAGCTTCGTAACAGGAGAATCAATTTAATATGTCTTTAAATGATACTTTTAAGGTAGGGTACGTATTAAAGCGGTATCCTCGTTATTCTGAAACTTTTGTTGTCTCAGAAATCTTAGCACATGAAGCTGCCGGACTAGCAATCGAAATTCTTGCTTTACGCCCTCCGGTAGATGCATATTTTCAAAACATTATATCTGAAGTAAGAGCACCTGTAAAGTATTTGTTATCGCACGATCTGCGGGGCAGTACTTTATGGGCAGTGTTAGAACAAGCAAGCGCCGTTTTACCAGATTTATGGAGCAAACTTGCGATCGCGCGGGGCGAAGATGTTCATGACGTACATCAGGCGATTATGCTTGCCTGTGAAGCGCGGACTAGAGGAATTGCACATCTACACGCACATTTTGGCACTTCAGCAACAACAGTAGCGCGACTTGCTAGTCATTTTGCGGAAATTCCTTATACATTCACAGCGCACGCCAAAGATATCTTTCATGAGAGCGTACAACCAGATGATGTGGAACGCAAGCTCAGCGATGCGGCAGCAGTTGTCACAATCAGCGATTATAATCTCAACTATTTAAACGAAACCTACGGACAAGCAGCAGCAAAAGTTCAACGGATATACAACGGTTTGGATTTAAATCAATTTACCTATGCATCGCCTCAAAATCGCCCACTGCGGATTATTGCCATTGGGAGATTGATTGAGAAAAAAGGATTTACCTATTTAATTGAAGCCTGCGATCTTCTGCGTAGTCGTGGTTATGAGTTTGAGTGTCATATCGTTGGTGCAGGAGATTTAAGAGAAAACTTATCCGCACAAATTGAAGCCTTAAATCTGCAATCTTATGTAGAATTAATCGGTCCTCGTCCGCAGAGTGAAATCATCGATATTGTGCAATCGGCTGCGGTGTTAGCTGCGCCTTGTGTTGTTGGTACAGACAGTAACCGTGACGGCATACCAACTGTATTACTCGAAGCAATGGCTTTAGGTACGCCTTGTATTTCTACAGACGTTACAGGGATTCCCGAAGTACTGCGGCATCAAGAAACAGGATTGATGGTAGCGCAACATGATGCGATCGCACTTGCCAAGGCACTAGAAAAGTTACTCACTGACGCTCAATTGCGCGTACAACTAGCCACCCAAGCACGGAAATTAATCGAGGCAAATTTTGATATTCACTGCAATGCTGCACATTTACGCACAATTTTTCGGGCAGCACCCGTTGAAGCAATGCAGGAGGTAGGATAATGCGAATTGCTTATGTTTGTGCCGATCCAGGAGTTCCTGTATTTGGTTGTAAAGGTTGCTCAATTCACGTTCAAGAAGTTATTCGAGCATTACTTAAACAAGGACATCAAGTCGAGTTATTTACAACGCGCTTAGGTGGAGAACCACCACAAGATTTAGCAAAAGTTACCGTTCATCAATTACCGAAGTTACCCAAAGGCGATCGCGCGCAACGCGAAACAGCAGCACTCTCAATAAACCTCGACCTACGTTTAGCCCTAGAAAACAGCAGTGAGTTTGACTTATTTTACGAACGTTACTCGCTGTGGAGTTTTACCGCAATGGAGTACGCCAATGCCGCAAAAATTCCAGGAATATTAGAAGTCAATGCACCATTAATTGAAGAACACGCGCAGCATCGGGGATTAGTGAACCATGAAGCCGCGTATGAAGTTGCACAGCGAGTTTTTGGCGCAGCCACCGCTTTGGTTGCAGTCTCGCAAGGAGTAGCGGATTATTTGGCAAGTTACCCTGTGGCACAAGGACGAATTCATGTTATCCCCAATGGTGTGAATCCTGACCGCTTTCCCGTCAATCTCAATCCATCACTTCCGACACCTAATGATGTCTTTACAGTAGGTTTTGTTGGAACAATGAAGCCGTGGCATGGTTTAGAGACGTTGATTGAAGCATTTAATATTTTATATGGTGCTGATAATACAACTCGGCTGTTGATTGTTGGAGATGGACCAACAAAAGACGAAGTACTACAAAACCTAGCAACTCGCCGTTTAACTCAAGCAGTCCACCTGACAGGCGCTGTTACCGCCGCACAAATTCCAGGATTACTTGCCTCAATGGATGTTGCAGTTGCACCTTATGTCCACCAGTCGCACTTTTACTTTTCGCCGTTGAAAGTTTATGAATATATGGCAGCAGGACTGCCCATTGTTGCCACTGATATTGGGCAAATCTCGCGCTTGCTTCAAAATCGCGTAAATGGACTTTTGTGTGCGCCAGGTGATGTATTACAGTTAGCTGCACTTCTTTATCAACTACGACTGCAACCAGAACTGCGATCGCGCTTAGGTCAGGCGGCAAGAAAGACTGTATTGGAAAATCATACGTGGGATGTCGTCGTGCAACAGACACTTCGTTTAGTGAGTTCTTCGGTTGTGGAGGTCAGTTAATCGATGGGTCGTCCGCAGAAAATACAAGAAATTGTGCCAGGATTTTGGCAGATTTTACAGCGCTTTCAACCATATATTCAAAAACAGCAAGCGTTAGTGATTGGATCGTTGTTGGCACTCCTTGCTGAAGTGGGGTTGCGACTTCTAGAACCTTGGCCCTTGAAGTTCGTGTTTGACCGCGTGATTGATCCTACAGGCGAAGCATCAGGGATTGCTTGGATTGATAATCTGACGCCAACGACACTGTTATGGCTGTCGGCATTAGGACTTGTGTTAGTGACTGGGCTGCGATCGCTTGCGGCATATGGTAGTACCGTAGGTTTTGCCTTGACGGGAAACCGCGTTCTCACTGAGGTACGCAATGATTTATATCGCCACTTGCAGAGTTTATCGCTGTCGTTTCACACGAAAGCTAAAGGTGGCGAACTAACGATTCGAGTCATCAGTGACATTGGCTTACTTAAAGATGTTATTGTCACCGCGTTTTTGCCTCTACTAGGTAATGCGTTGATTTTGGTGGGAATGGTAGCATTGATGTTCTGGTTGCATCTTGAATTGATGCTGCTGGCACTTCTGACTGTTCCATTGTTCTACATTGCTACAGCAAGGTTAAGTAGCCGAATTCGCGATGTCTCGCGCAAACAACGTCAACGAGAAGGCGCAATGGCTGCAACTGCTGCTGAATCAATCAGCGCAATTAAAATTGTCAAAACGCTGTCGTTAGAAGAAACCTTTGCACAGACTTTTTCAGGTCAAAGTCACAAAAGCTTAAAAGATGGCGTGAAAGCTAAGCGGTTAGAAGCAAGTTTAGAACGAACCGTCGATCTGTTAATTGCGATCTCAACTGCAATTGTTTTAGGACGCGGTGCGCAATTAGTTTTGAGTAATGCGCTGACGCCTGGTGACTTGCTGGTTTTCTTATCTTACTTAAAAAACGCTTTTAAACCTGTCAAAGACTTTGCCAAATATACCGGAAGACTCGCCAAAGGAACTGCCGCAGGCGAACGCATTATTGACTTACTTGACCAAAAACCCGAAGTTCAAAACCTTCCAGGCGCAAAACCTGCACCGCCATTCCAGGGTTATGTTCAATTTGAAAACATCACGTTTGCCTATGAACCAGGACACCCCACACTCAAAGATATTGATTTTAGTGTCGCCCCTGGTCAGCAAGTTGCTTTAGTTGGGCATTCTGGAAGTGGCAAATCAACATTAACCAGCTTAATCCTGCGGCTTTATGACCCAGATCGCGGTCGCGTACTGATTGATGGACATGATATTCGCGAATATACAGCGACATCACTGCGGGCGCAAGTTAGTGTGGTGTTGCAAGAGAGTTTGTTATTCGCCGGAAGTATTTGGGAAAACATCGCCTATGGTTCGCCCGATGCTACACCTGAGGAAATCATTACTGCGGCAAAAGTTGCGAATGCGCATGACTTCATTCAAAATCTCCCGCAAGGCTACGATACTCTAGTAGGCGAACGCGGGGTTACACTTTCTGGCGGACAGCGACAACGAATTGCGATCGCCCGCGCAGCTGTGCGTCAAGCACCAATTCTCATTTTGGATGAACCGACAACAGGTTTAGATCAAGAAAATGAGCAAGTTGTTGTCGAAGCTTTAGAAAGACTGGCTTGGGGTAAAACGACTTTCACGATCGCCCACGATCTTTATCTAGCAGCGCGTGCTGATTTGATTCTTTATGTCGAAAACGGACGCATTTTAGAACGCGGCACGCATCAAGAACTGATGCAAGCAAACGGTCGCTATGCCGAACTATACAACCTACAAGCCGCACAACGAGATCTCAACAATCGTCAGGAGGCAACTCATGTTACCCGCTGATAGCAGCTTAATTCATCGCGATGCTGAATTATCAGGATTAGCGGTATTACTCGATGTTGATGCTTTGGCAGCTGTACTACAAGCAGAACTACCTGAAATTAACATTCAATCAATCCGCAGTACTTATGTACGGTACAAGCGCGGAACTAACTGTTTAGTTGCTTATGAATTGAATGTCGCAGGAACCAAAGTTCCGATTTATGCTAAAGCCTTTGGTGCAAATAGCTGGAATAAATTACAAAAGTTTAGAAATCGAACCAGCGTACCAGGATCGTTAGGTATTGGTCGGGTGATTTTAGAAGCTTACGGAATTGCAGTGTGTTTTTTCCCCAATGATAAAAATCTCAAACAACTGCCGCAGCTTGTCGATCAGCGAACTCGCAAGCATCTGCTAGACAAAATGTCTGCAACTGATTTGTGCAAAACACAACTGTTGAATTTGCGGTATAAACCAGAAAGGCGATATGTAGGGCAACTGCGTACTGATACTAACATTCAGGCAGTGCTAAAAGCATACACAAAAGAAGATTTCCTGCAAGCTAAAACAAACGCCCAAGCATTTCATTCAGGTACAGTTTTAAATGTCGCACCAACCTTGGGTTATTCAGATCGCGATCGCCTATTAGCATTTAAATGGATACCACAATTACCATTGCATGAAGCGATCGCCCAGCCACAATTTAACTATGATACGATTACGCTTACAGGTGCAGCTTTAGCCGAAGTTCACGCCCAAAATCCCGCAAACTTAAATATTCTTAGCCGTAACGCTGAAGCACAAAGTTTATTGTCGATTGCTGCCGATTTAAGCTTTATTCATCCTCAAATCGCTGATTTAGCTCAGAATTTAGCACAACAATTTACAGAACAATTACTATCACTACCTCAGCTAACAATTCCAATTCATGGTGACTTTAACGCCGAACAAATATTATTAGGAGAAAATAATGTGACCTTTCTCGACTTCGATCGGGCAGTTCGCAGCGATCCTGCAGCTGATTTAGGCTCATTTGTTGCTCGATTAGAATATGACAAATTACGCGTTAACTTGCCATCATACCGCTTAGAACGTATTAAGGAAGCATTGTTACAAAGCTATCAAGCACCATTCCTACTTAACCGCATCGAGTTATACACAGCGATCGCTTTATTTCGTCTGGCGTGTGAGCCATTTCGCTATCGCGAACCAAATTGGGATGAAAAAACTGTGATGATTTTACAGCAGGTTGAGACAATTTTACAGCCATTAAGCACACCTCAATCAGCATAACAGGAGGTGTATGAGTACCATTTCAGTTATCGATCCCTTTGATGTTGTCCGTGATGCAAAAATGCCATTTTTAACACAAGCATTGCATCCTGAAGTCGTCCAACAGCAGTTCGATCGGCTTTCACTGTGGCAAAACACGCACCCGATAAAACTACAAGCGATTCGCGTCATTCGCTATAAGCCAGGGCGTCGGTGTTTGATTGAATATGATGTTGTTGAAAATCAATCAGTTGTCACGTTAATTGGCAAAACCCGTGCGAAGGGACTCGATCTTTGTACCTATCGTCTGCTGCAATTACTCTGGCACAATGGTTTTGATGCCAAGAGTGGCGATCGCATTTCGGTTCCTGAACCCATCGGGGCAATTCCCCAATTTCAAATGTGGCTACAGCGTAAAGTTGCTGGTACAGTTGCTACGAATTTACTACTACAACCTGACGGTATTGCCTTATCACAGCACATTGCCCAAGCCGCGCATAAGCTACATCAGGCAAATATTGTTCCTCGCCGCAGCCATACAATGGCAGATGAACTACAGATTTTGCACGATCGCCTGTTGAAGGTAGTGCAACTATATCCGCATTTGTCACAACGTATCGAGAGGTTACTTGTAGCTTGCGATCGCCTCGGTACTGCGACGCCAGAGTTAGAAAATAGTGGCATTCATCGCGATTTTTACCCCGATCAAGTTTTAGTTGCAGGCGATCGCATTTACTTGCTTGATTTGGATCTTTATTGTCTTGGCGATCCGAGTTTGGATATTGGCAACTTTATTGCACATGTAACTGAACAAAGCTTGCGTACTCTAGGCAATGCAGATGCTTTAATAGATCGAGAAGAAGCGGCGATCGCTGAATTTACTCGTCTATCTAGTACTGCAACTCATGTCGCCATCCAGGCGTATAAAACCCTGACGTTAGCGCGACATATTTACATTAGTACGCTATTTCCTGAACGGCAAAAATTTACAGAGACACTCTTAGAACTTTGCGAACAAAGGTCTGTAGCCTCTCATTATGTGTGAGAACGGATTAATGACAATAACATCAACCAAAATATTAACACAACTCACCGTATTAGGTGTTTTTTCAATCTTGACAAATGCTCCTGTTAGTGCATCAGAAATTTCTAGCACTACCGAGCTACTTGCACAAGTGACATCGGTGTCTCAGTTATCTGATGTAGCACCTAATGATTGGGCATTTCAATCACTCCGCGCGTTGGTAGAACGCTATGGTTGTGTTGCAGGTTATCCCGATGGAACGTATCGCGGCGATCGCGCTTTAACTCGATATGAGTTTGCAGCAGGGTTGAATGCTTGTTTAGATCAGATCAATACTTTGATTACTTCTAGCACAACAGGCGCAATTCGTCAAGCAGATCTGGATACCTTACAACGATTGCAAGCTGAGTTTGCGCAAGAACTAGCAACGTTACAAGGAAGTGTCGATCAACTTGAAGCCCGTACTGCTGAACTTGAAGCACAACAATTTTCGACAACAACACGACTCGAAGGCGAAGTTTTATTTGCGGTGAGTGGCGTTACTGGCGATCGCAAAGCTGATGGTAGCGATGAGGAAATTAATGATAGCATCACACTCAACAATCGTGTCCGGCTCAACTTTATTACTAGTTTCTCTGGTTCTGATGCCTTCCGAGTGCGTTTACAAGCGCGTAATATCCCTGAATTAGAAGATGCGGCAGGTACGCCAATGGCAAATTTGGGGTTTGATGGTAATAGCGAAAATCGCATAGAAGTAAGTCGGATGGATTATGCTTTTCCGCTGGGCGATCGCGCCCAAGGTTATTTGAGTTTTGTCGGTGGAGGCTTGGGCGATTTTGTCACTAACGTGAATCCGCTATATGGTAGTAGTGGTTCGGGTGCAGTTTCACTGTTTGCGCGAGAAAATCCAGTGCGACGACAAGGAAGTGCGCCTGGGGCAAGTTTTGCGTATAGCTTTAGTGATGCTGTTACTTTAGAAGTTGGGATTGCAACGAGTGACGCAACTGATCCAGAAGTAGGTATTTGGCAAAGTCCTTATGCAGCGATCGCGCAGTTAACTGTACAACCCATCGAAACTTTAAATCTCGGTTTAACTTATGTTCGTTCGTACAACAGCATTAGTACGGGTACAGGTAGCGAATTATCCAACGATCCGTTTGATGGTGATGCAGATGCGATTACGGGAAACTCGTATGGTGTCGAAGCCGCATTACAAGTGAGTCCTAATTTTACACTTGGTGGTAGAGTTGGTTTGATTCAAGCAACCGCAACTGATCTTGATGACAATCCTTCGGCAGATATTTTCACTTGGGCTGTGTCGCTTGCTTTCCCTGACTTAGCCGGAGAAGATAATTTAGCGGGTATCATTATTGGTCTACCGCCCAAAGTCGTGAGTAATCAACTTGATCCAGATTTAGAAGAAGATGATAGTTCCTTACACCTTGAAGCTTTCTACCGCTTTCAAGTTAACGACAACTTAGCAATTACTCCTGGTGTTTTTATGATTACCAATCCCGAACACGATGCAGATAATGACACGATTTATGTAGGAACTGTCCGCACGACGTTTGAATTTTGAAGTAGAGAAAGGGTAATAGGTAATTGGTAATCGGATTTCACTCTATTGCTAGAAGCGTAACTACGGTAAGTTCAAGATATAAATGAATAAACACAAGCTGGTGTAGTTCAGTTTCATTAAATACAAATGCGATCGCATCAAACTTCAGGTCGATGGCGTTTAGGTTTAGCCTTGTCGCTATTGACGGTTTTCTTGTGGGGAATTTTACCCATTGCTTTATCAGTAACACTCCAAGCACTTGATGTTTATACACTTACTTGGTTTCGATTTTTAATTTCCTTTGGGTTACTCGCAATTTATTTAGCTAGCCGCCAGCAGTTACCCCAATTGCAAAAACTCCGCAGCGCAGGGTTAGGACTTGTTGTCGTTGCTACAGTATTTTTAGGAATAAATTACTTACTCTTCGTACAAGGTTTAACGCTAACATCGCCTGCAAATGCCCAAGTCTTAATTCAACTTGCACCAGTATTATTTGGGATAGGTGCGATCGCATTTTTTAAAGAACGCTTTAATCGCTATCAATCCATCGGGTTGAGTACCCTTGTGCTTGGTTTAGTGTTGTTCTTTAATGAGCAACTACAGAGTTTACTCACAGCAAATTCTACTTACCTTATCGGTAGTGGTATTCTTGTACTCGCAGCTGCAGCTTGGGCAGTGTATGCTTTAGCACAGAAACAATTACTGCGATCGCTTTCTTCCGCAAACGTAATGCTACTGATCTACGGTGGTTGTGCGCTGCTATTTACGCCTGTGGCGACACCGTCAACAATTCTGACGCTGAGTCTTTTACACTGGGGAACGCTACTATTTTGTGGGTTAAATACTTTGATTGCCTATGGTGCATTTGCTGAAGCCCTCGAACATTGGGAAGCTTCGCGGGTGAGTGCAGTTCTTGCATTAACTCCAGTTGTAACTTTGGCATCCGTAGAGATAGTATCATCACTCCTTCCTAAGTGGATTGCCAGCGAACAATTAACATTGTTAGGCTTGATTGGAGCCATTTTAGTTGTGAGTGGTTCAATGGCGATCGCTTTAGGGAGATCGCGTTAAATGCAGTAGCTTGGTAGATATACTTCTTATCTTTACCCCATCTACTTATGAGTAAACAATTAGATGAAACTGTTTCTAGAGAAATCGCCAATAATATCAAAAGTAAAGCTAAAGACAGCTTTGATAACGCCTATAAAGCAGCCTTAGCCACTGAAGGCGCGCTGTATGTTCAAGGCTTTTTAGTTTTAGCAGCAAAACCTTATCGCATCATCGAACACAGCTGGATTGAACTCGAAGAACAAATTATTGATCCGACACTGCCTTTTTTAAATCACAAAGCACAAGATCTTTACTACTATCCTGCACAGCAACTTACACTAAAGCAACTCAAAGCCGCCATAGAAGAAGCACAAGAAGATTATCCTGAAGACAATCCCCTGCCAGTTTACGGTGCTGCACCTTATGAATACTATGGTGATGTCATGTTGGGTGGTGCTGAATACTTAGCAGCATATCAAGCCGCCGAAGCTAAATGGAAAGAGTTAAGCGATCCGCAGTACAATTAGCGGCGATCGCATTTATGCAGAAATATTAACCCGCATCCTGATCGAGTAGCAAATCTTCGACATTTCGCAGTGAGTGGAACTGATACCCACACAAGCCCACTAAAGACATACACAAAGCACAAATTACGTATAGCACAGATATACCAGCGCCTGTACCCGTGCCAAATAATCTGCCAAAAAATGGTGTTAGCATACCTCCTGGATGCATTGCAGGTTCAAAAACGTTGTCAGCTAGTAATCCAGCAATCAAGTAGGCAAATGCCGAGGTTAGTTGTTCAACTAAGGAACGTGCAGCAAACACGCGCCCTTGAATATTAGGATGAACTTTTGTCATCCAAATTGCCGTAGTAGAACTGCCACTTAAAGGAGCATAGAGTGATGCGCTAAACTGAGCTAACATCCAAATCCAAGGTGATTGACCTAAGCCCAACACAGTTTTACTTAAACCAATTCCAGCCATACCAATTAGAACTCCTTTGATCCGGCGCTTGAAACCACCCCAGCGGCTAATGATTAAAGCGCCAATCACACCACCTACACCTGCTGCTGATGCTAAGCTACCCAGAACGACAGTATCGTTGCCGCTACGTGACAAAATCATTGGGGTGTAAAGCAAATCGCAGATATCATAGGGTAGCCAAAACAAAAATCCGGCAATAAGCAGTGCAAGCATCCCTCGACGTGCTCGAATGTAACGCATCCCAAACACAAATTCTCGCCAAATATTCGGATTAATTTGACTTTCGGCTTCATCTGGTAAAGGTTGAGGAACTTTGACAAGTAAGATACTGCTAATGGCAATCAAAAAAGTCACAATATCAATCACACAAATGCCAGCCAAACCAATTGAATAGTAAAGATATCCTGCTAATGCTGGACCAACAATATTAGCACCATAACCCGATACAAAATCTAGGCTACTTGCACGGGCATAATGCTTTGTTGGAACCATTAATGAAACTGATGCAGAGTAGGCAAGCCACTGAATTTGATTAAAAGTTCCCGCGATCGCACCTGTAACATATAAATGCCAAACTTGCAACTGATTGGTGAGATACAACAAGACAATCATGACGGTTAGAGTGACAGTAATCGTATCACCCAATACCATCAACAATTTACGATTACATCGATCTACAATTACCCCAGCGATCGGACTAAATAAAATACTAGGTAGCAGCGTAAAAAAATCTACTAGCGCTAAAGAAGTCACTTGACCGCTAAATTCCCATGCCCAAATATTAAAGGCGAAGGTACTCATTGTACTGCCAATTGTTGAAACTAGCTGACCGCTCCAGACGATAATAAAGTTACGCAGGCTGGGAGAAGGCGACATTTTTTATTTTGGATAAAAAGTTTTGAGTTTTGAGTTCTGGAAAGCGAACAAAGGTGCCGGAGGCAAATATTTTAAGTTTTAAGTTTTGTTAGCGTAGCGGTGCCTTAGCACGTTTTGAATTAGAAGAACTCTCTTAAACTCAACACTCAACATTCATAACTCATAACTCTTGCTAGGATAATAGTGACCAATTACCAGTCTTTAAGGTATGTTTATTTTCATCTACCTATTGACTACTTATTTTTGAACCCGCACCCAGTAGGTATTGAGAAATATCATCTAAAATAGCATTTGCGCATAAGATATTACCAACAATCCAATAACCTGAATTAACTGTGTAAATACGGTTATTTTTAACAACATTAAGTAATTGCCAAATTTGATTATCGCGATATCTTTTAAAGTTATTTTCCGAACCTGGATCGAGTGCTACAAACATGACATCAGCATCAAGTAATTCTATACTTTCTAAACCTACCAATACATAACTATCAGCAGGATTGCTGACTTTTTTTTGTGCTTCTGGTATGGAAAGCCCAACTTCTTCTAAAATTTTAACAGGAAATGAAAATTGATTTTGAAACTGCGTTAGAGGCGAACCCCCATAGAAACGAATAATAGAAACTTCAGTATTTTGATGCTTTTGTTCAATAGCTGCCCGCAGTTTTTCTACGCGCTGTTGATATAGGTTTAATGCTTGCGAAGCTTGCGTCTCTCTATTTAGCATTTTGCCGAGTAGTTGCAAGGTTTCTTTCCAAGCTGTTTCATCAAATTGTATCGATACTGTTGGAGCTATTTTTGAAAAAATTCCGTAATTTTCTGCACCAATTTCTAGCCCTAAGATTAAATCTGGCTGTAATTCCACAATTTTTTCTAGATTAAGCAGGCTCTCTTTACCAATAGAAATTATCCCCTCAATTTTGTTACCAAACTGAGGACCTCGACTACCTAAAGCATTCGATTCAGCAGCAGCAATTGGTTTGAATCCTAAGCCAACTACAGCATCTAAAACGGTTTCATCTGTCACTATAATTCGTTGGGGATTTGTAGGAATACAACTTTCTCCCAACTGATGTTTTGTAACTTGACATTCTGATGTTGTAAATTGTCCCCTTGGGTTGCCTTTAGTAGCAATTTGGTTTGAGCAAGCTATCACTAAAAGATAAGTGAAAGTCACAAGTAAAACAAACTGAAAAAAATGATGTATATTTCTCTTCATCCTGACTACCCAAGGGTTAAATTATGATGAATTACCAAGTTATGCGGTAATTGACACTAAGAGTTCTCCCTCGTGCTGGAAACCGATACGAATTACCGAGAAAATCACCTTGGAATTGATTGAAAACAGGAGTGTATTGGGTATCGAGTAAATTTTCAATGCCAATATCAATTGTGCCTGCACCAAGTTGAATACTGCTGATGTAGTCCAAGACGAAATAGCCATCGATTGGTCCATTATCTGAACCAGCTTCAAAACCGCGATCGCGATCGCCAACGTATAACGCTTGCAAACGGTTGCGCCAGCCAGGGGTTGTTTGATGTTGTAGATAAGCCGTGAGTTTAATCGGCGGGACTTCTGCAGAATTGAGTGCTTGATAATCGCCATCACCCTCAAGATCGTTCTCACCTTCTTGCCATGTCAACGAACCTCCCAGTGCAAGTGCTGTTGTTGCTTGCCAATCAATCGCCGCTTCAATACCATAATTTCTTTGGGGTGCGCGTGCTAAAAGCAAAGTACCAGGTAACTCAGGATTTTCAACTAAAGTTGTTCCCAAATCAGATTGACTGTAGAATCCAGCTAGCGATGCTTGCACTGTGTTCCAGTTTCCCCGAATACCAATTTCGTAGTTATTCACTTTTTGCGGTTCGGAAATATCAACATCGCGATCAAATCGAAACCCTGTAGTAGCGTTAGAAAAGAGAATGCGGGCAATTGGTGCTAGCGAAAAACCTTGCGCAAAGTTAGCATAAACACTGATTGTATCACTTGGTTTAAAGACAACTCCGCTGTTGAATACCACATCGTCCAAAGTACGATTACCACCCTCGATTGGTTCGAGGAATTGATTAGTAAAGTCGGGGACATCAATTCCAAAGCGTTCGTAGCGCAAGCCACCACTTAACAACCATTGTTCGCTGACGTCCCATTGAAGTTGTCCAAATAAACCAAGGTTTTCAATACTAAAACGGGGATAGAATGTGCGAGTTTCAGCAACACGTAAAACTCGACCGCCAGTTGCATCAAATTCATCGGCGTCGAAGATTGATAATTCATCTTCTAGATTGGCATTTGAGTAGTCAACTCCCCACAGTAAGTTTGCTGTGTTAAAGACAGGAGTTTCAACTTGAAATCTTGCTCCCCACTTGTCATCAATCGCGTTGCGGGTTGTAATTCCTAAGGGGTCATCGAAGGGTCTACCATCAAAGAATGTTGGTACAATGCGCGTGTAGCGGTAGTAAACTTGAGCATTTAATTCACTCCCAAATAAGTTGGCGTGATTGTAGTCAAGCGTTAGGGCATAATTTAAAGTCCGTGGTGGATCGACTCCGATATATATCGGGTCAAAGGGAATCGCACGGGCTTTACGCTCAAAAGGTAACAAGTCTACGCTGAGGTCAGAGGTGATGCTTGGGTCATTGCGATCGCGTGTTAAGTTTGCAGTCAATTGTAAGCGTTGGTTTTCGTCAAAGCGTACCCCGACTTTACCTAATGCTTGCGTTGTTGCGGTTTCTGCCGTATTTTCATCAAAGGGAATGCGCGAACCTTCAGCATCATAATTAATCCCCGTCGTTCGGCGCGACAACAGCGCAAAAACATCAAAGTTACCTTCAGCAATTGAAATTGAATGACTGAAGAAATTGCCAAAACTGTCAGCTGCTAAATTGTCCGCCGCCTCAATACCTACCTGAGTTTCGGAAACTAATCTGTCTTCGCTTGGTCTGCGGGTAATAATGTTAATCACCCCTCCTGTTCCACCATCTCCATACACCGCAGAAGGACCGCGGACAACTTCAATTCGTTCTACTGCACTCGGTGCAATACTTCTCAGGTCGCGTTGATACCCAACATTACTATCGTTTGAGGTGACTGGAACACCATCGATTAAAACTTGAGGTGGACGACCGCGTATCGTTGAATTTCTGATAGTTCCTGTTGGTGGACCTGCACCAGGAGTTAATTTACCGATAATATCGTCTAAGCCTCTCGATACTGGAGCTAATTGCTCAATCTGTTCTCGTTCAATGATTGTTACAGTACGCGGGACATTTTGTAACTCTTCTTCGGTGCGCGTTGCTGTCACGACGAGTTCAATTGCTTCGTCATCAGGTAATTGTTCGGATTGAGTTGTGTCTGGCTGGGGTGGCGTTGGTGCTTCTTGTTGAGGTGTAGTTGGTGTTGTTGTATCTGGTTGAGGTGACGCTGGCGCGCTTGATGTTGTTGCACTTGGCGTTACACCCAAAATTAAACCTTCATCGCTGTCAAATAAATCTAGTGTAGGAACACCTTGCGTGCCTGTAACTACCAATCGAATTGTTTGGTTATCAAGGTTTGTCAGGGCGATCTCTGCAATTCCTGAAACTGGATTATTTTGACGAAATTCTCCTGATGGTAGACGCAGTTGTGCTGATTGAACGTCAGCAGTTAATACATTACCTTCACTTACAGGTGTCACTTGCAACTGTTCGCCTTGGGTTGTTTCTAGAATGACTTCCAAACCTTGGTCGGTTTGTTCAACCCTGACGTTGCTAATCTCTATAATTTGAGGTTGCACCAGCTGTGCTGTCTCGGATGGTTGTCTGTCCCTCAGTAGTGGCTTGGCTAACGTTGATACATTTCTATGACTTTGTGCTGAAACCTGTGCCTCTTCACAATTCGCACTAGTCGATAAGACAACAATAATTGAACCTGCTAAAAACAAACTTGGCAGTAATTTGACATTCATTATTTTTCTTACACCGAATCGCTACCTTCACACCGCAGTTAACAACGCCAAAACTTATCGCTATAGATTTGCACTATTGCTATAAACAGCTAACCTTAGATGCAAATAAATTTATACTCTATCTTGGGTTTGTTGAAAATACTTATCATATATTTCTTATCTTAGGTAAGTACCTCATTCATCTACAGCTTGTTAATTTTGCTGATATAGCTCACTTAGCAGCTTTGTTTTCACCCTTAAATTTTATACCTCTATCTTAGGATCTAAATACTTATTGATAATAATAAGCGATTAATTCTGTAACAAAGATAACAAATTTTTATTCTTTGGGGATTGTAAAAAATAAAAAATTGCATTAAGTGTATAAAGACAGTTGAAATAAATTCTCATCTATTGCTGCAGGGATTTAAGCGGCGATAGCAACTCCGGTGTTTTTGACAACAGCAATTTATTCTTTGTGTTTGTGGCTCCTCTTTTGATGGAGTTTTAGTCCTTGCTTCTGTGGTGTAAAGTGCTGTCAACTGTGTAATTCTCTGCATCAAGGTTTTAAAAGTGCAATGATTCAGCCTGTTAATGGTTCGGAATTTCTTTTTGGTCAGTATTCCAGCGTTATAGAAATATTACGGTATCAAAGTGCTACACAACCGGATGCAGAAGCGTTCAGCTTTTTGGTAGATGGAGAGCAGCAAGCCGTAACGTGGACATATCGAGAATTAGAGTGGCGATCGCGTGCGATCGCAGCACAACTCCAAGCTTTGGGTTTAAGTGGAGAACGCGCCTTATTGCTGTATCCACCAGGGTTAGATTATTTAGCGGCTTTCTTCGGATGTTTATCTGCTGGAGTGGTAGCCGTTCCAGCTTATCCACCACGAAATCAACGCAATACCCCCAGAATCTTATTAATACTGCAAGATGCACAAGCGGCAATTGTTCTGAGTACATCTCAGGCGTTAGGTCAAATACAATCATTATTCGGAACCGTAAATTATACGTCGCTAAAATGGCTTGCGACCGATAATCTGACACTCGACATTGCCCAAGCATGGCAAGAACCATCGATTAATCAAGACACTCTTGCCTTTTTACAATACACTTCCGGCTCGACAGGTACGCCCAAGGGTGTGATGCTGACGCATGGCAATTTGCTACATAATGCCGCTTCTACCTACTTATACATGGAGCATTCACCGAGTAGTAAATTTGTAACTTGGCTACCAATTTATCATGACATGGGCTTGATTGGGGGCGTACTCCAGCCTTTATACGGGGGATTTCCTTGTATTATGATGTCACCTGCGTTGTTTCTACAACGCCCGTATCGTTGGTTACACGCAATTTCTCAGTATGGCGGAACGACTAGCGGTGCGCCTAATTTTGCCTACGAGTTATGTACTCAAAAAATTACTCCCGAACAGCGCTCAACACTCGATTTGAGTAGCTGGAGTGTCGCTTTTAATGGTGCGGAACCAATTCGCCACGAAACTCTAGAACGCTTTGCACAAACTTTTGCCGAATGTGGTTTTCGTTCCGAAGCTTTCTATCCCTGCTATGGAATGGCGGAAGCAACTTTGATGGTGTCGGGTAGTGTCAAAACTGCCTTACCAAAGGTAAAAACTATCGAAAAGTCTTCATTAGAAAGCAACCACATTGTTGATGCAACTCCTGGTGCAGAGAATTCAGTGTCTTTAGTCAGTTGCGGTCGTAGTTTACCACAGCAGCAAATCATTATTGCTAACTCCGATTTAACTCGTTGTGCTGCAAATCAAGTTGGTGAAGTTTGGGTATCTAGCCCTAGCATTGGAAAAGGTTATTGGAATCGTTTAGAGGAAACAGCGCAAACCTTCCAGGCTTACCTGCAAGATACAGCAGAAGGACCATTTTTGCGGACTGGAGATTTAGGATTTTTGCATCAAGGTGAACTTTTCATCACAGGTAGAGCGAAAGATTTAATTATCATTAGAGGACGCAATCTCTATCCACAAGATATTGAATTAACAAGTGAAGGTAGTCACTCTGTACTTCGTCAAGGAAGTTCTGCGGCTTTTACGATTGAGATTGATCGTGAAGAACGGCTTGTTATTGTGCAAGAAGTCGAGTTTCGTGCCAAACCTAATGTCGAGGAAGTCGCTGCTGCGATTCGTCAAGCAGTCACAGAAGAACACGAGGTTCAAGTTTATGGAGTAGTTTTGATCAAAGCTGGTACTATTCCTAAAACTTCTAGCGGTAAGATTCAGCGCCGTGCGACTAAAGCGCAATTTTTGGCGGGGGGTTTGGAGGTTATTGGAAGTAGTATTTTTGATAACTTGCTAGCATTAGGTACAAAGAATTTGACGCGAGAAGAATTGCTGGCTGTCGATTCACCACAAAGGCTAGAACTCGTTGAATCATATTTACAAAGTTTAGTAGCGCGGATACTACAAATTACACCTCAGCAGTTAAATTTAAAGCAGCCCTTGACTCGTTTTGGGTTAGATTCCCTAAAAGTTTTTGAGTTAAAAAATCGAGTTGAGGAATTAGGGGTTGTTGTCGCGATCGCTGATTTGTTTGAAGGTATCACGATAACTCAGTTAGCACAGCAGATTCTTGAGCAAATGACTTCCGGCAATTCGGTTGTATCAACTATCTCCACAGTTGAAAGGAATCAGCCTCACTATCCCCTTTCTTACGCGCAACAACGCTTGTGGTTTATCAATCAACTGCAACCAGATAATGTTGCTTATCATATAGCGATCGCTATTAAGATCGAGGGATGTTTAGATGCTTCTGTACTAGTTAGCTGTATTCATGAAATTATTAAACGCCACGAAATTTTACGCACCAGCTTCGAGGTGGTTAACGGTGAACCCGCTCAAATCATCTCTTCTAATACCACGATTACTGTACCTCAATTAGATTTACGTCATCTGTGCGATCGCGAACAACAAGCTGAACTACAAAAGTTATCACAAGCAGAAATCCAGTTACCCTTTGACTTAGGAAAAGCTCCATTATTACGGGCAAAGATATTACAGCTTGCTACAGATAATTCAATACTATTACTAACCTTGCATCATATCATTGCTGATGGTTGGTCAGTTAAGGTTTTGGTTCAAGAGTTATCAATACTCTATCAAGCTTCTATCGGAAAATCCTCTTCACTTCCAGAACTACCAATTCAATATTTAGATTTTACTGCTTGGCAAAGACAATGGTTGCAAGGCGAAGTTGTCGAAACTCATCTAGCTTATTGGAAACAACAGTTAAGCGGACTTTCTGTTTTAAAGTTACCTACAGATTATCCGCGACAACCTATCCAAACTTATCGAGGAGCGCAGCAAAAATTTACATTATCTCTAGCTTTAACTAATAATCTCAAACAGTTCGACGGAACTTTATTTATGACTTTGTTAGCGGCGTTTAACGTTTTACTTTACCGCTATACAGGTCAAGAAGATATTGTTATTGGCTCGCCAATTGCAAATCGTAATAGTACGCAAATAGAAAGCTTAATTGGCTGTTTTATTAATACTTTAGTTTTGCGAACTGAGTTGGATGGTAATCTCAGCTTTCAAGAATTAGTTGGACGAGTAGGTAAGGTAGCAGTTGATGCTTATATTCATCAAGATTTACCGTTTGAGAAACTCGTAGAAGAATTACAGCTAAGTCGAGATTTGAGTTACCATCCGTTATTTCAGGTAATGTTTGTTTTACAAAATTCTGATTTAACAAATATTGTTCTACCAGAGTTAAGTTGGAAAACTAGAGAACTAGATACTAGTACAGCTAAGTTTGATCTTTTCCTATCAATGATCGACAGTGAAGAAGGGTTAATTGGAACACTGGAATATAATACTGATTTGTTCAAAGCTGATACTATTAGTCGGATGATAGTTCATTTTCAAACTTTACTAGAAGCTGTAGTTATTTACCCAAACGAGTGGATTTCTCGGCTACCATTATTAACACCTACTGAACGCCAGACTTTATTACACGACTGGAATAATACTCAGATAAATTATCCTCAAAATACCTGTATCCATCATTTATTTGAACAGCAGGTAGCTAAAACTCCAGAAAATATTGCTCTAATATTTGAAGATCGCCAACTTACCTACCGTGAGTTAAATCAACGTGCTAATAAACTTGCACATTATCTCATCAAACTAGGCATTAAACCAGATGTCATGGTTGGTATTTGTATGGAACGTTCCATCGAGATGGTAGTAGGAATATTAGGCATCTTGAAAGCTGGTGGTGCTTATGTTCCTTTAGATCCTACTTATCCAAAAGAACGTTTAGCGTTTATGTTGGCAGATTCCCAAGTATCAGTATTATTAACACAACCCAGCTTGAAGCAATTGCTAGGAAATCGAGCGCAAGTTGTGTGTATCGACACTGAAGATACAGTATTTGATAATTGTAGTTCAGACCCAGTTGTTGATGTAAAGTCACAAAATTTAGCTTATGTCATTTATACTTCTGGTTCTACAGGCAAGCCCAAGGGGGCAATGAATGTGCATCGAGGATTGTGTAATCGCTTGCTATGGATGCAAGAGACTTATCAATTAACTTCATGCGATCGCATTCTGCAAAAAACGCCATTCAGCTTTGATGTTTCTGTTTGGGAATTTTTCTTACCTTTAATAACAGGTGCAAGCTTGGTAGTTGCTAAACCAGGCGGACATAAAGATGCTAGCTATCTTGTCGAACTCATTGCACAGCAAAAGATAACAATACTTCACTTTGTCCCCTCAATGCTGCAAGCTTTTCTGGAGGAACCAGCATTAGAAAAGTGTCAGAGTATTGCAAAAGTTATTTGTAGTGGTGAAGCATTGCCCTTTAATTTACAAAAGCGCTTTTTTGAACGGTTAAATGCTGAATTACACAATCTTTATGGACCTACAGAAGCATCAATTGATGTTACAGCATGGCAATGTCAAAAAGATAGTCATGATAGAATAGTTCCGATTGGTCGTCCTATTGCTAATACTCAAATATATATTTTAGATAAACATTTGCAACCTGTTCCAATTGGAATTTCAGGAGAGTTGTATATTGGTGGTATTGGACTAGCACGAGGTTATTGGAATCGACCTGATTTAACCAAAGAAAAGTTTATTTCTAGTCCTTTTGTAGCAGGCGAACGACTTTATAAAACAGGAGATTTAGCACGATTTTGCCCTGATGGAAATATTGAATTTTTAGGTAGAATTGACTATCAAGTAAAGATTCGCGGTTTTCGGATAGAAATTGGAGAAATTGAAGCCGTACTTCAACAGCATCCACAAGTACGAGAAACTATCGTTGTTGCTAGAGACAAATTAAACCAAGATCAAACTTGCTTAGTCGCCTATATAGTTTTGACACAAAAAGCAAACATTTTTGTGAATGAATTGCGAGACTTTCTCAAAGAAAAGCTTCCAGAATACATGCTGCCTTCGGCTTTTGTCATATTAGATGAATTTCCCTTAACAGCTAATGGTAAGATTGACCGTTTTGCTTTACCTTCACCTCAAATAGGATTGGAAATAAGGACAAACTACCAACCACCACAGTCTGAAATTGAAAAGGCGATCGCCCAAGTGTGGCAACAGGTATTGCAGTTAGAGAAAGTGAGTATTCATGATAACTTTTTTGACTTAGGTGGACACTCAATCATGATGCTTCAGGTCAATAACAAACTGCGTCATATCTTACAGCGAGATATATCTGTAGTGTCAATGTTTCAACATCCAACAATTCACTCGCTAGCGCAGTCTTTGAATCAACAACTATCGCCACCTATGTTTGGAAAAACTCAAAACCGCGCCCAAAAACAAATTGCATCAATGCGTCGGCAATCACTGCGACAAGGTAGATAAATAATGAGCGCTACAGATCATGATAGTTTAGAAGGTATTGCCATCGTTGGTATGGCTGGGCGATTTCCTGGCGCAAAAAATATCACCGAATTTTGGCAAAATTTATGCAATGACGTAGAATCTATTTCTCACTTTCGCGATGAGGAATTAATAGCTACTGGAATATCTCCAGCGTTAATCAATCATCCTAATTATGTAAAAGTCGGTGCTTTCTTAGAAGATATTGATTTATTTGATGCAGCATTTTTTGGGTTTAACCCCAAAGAAGCAGAAATGACTGATCCGCAACACCGATTATTCTTAGAATGTGCTTGGGAAGCCTTAGAAGATGCTGGCTATGATTCACTCCGCACTGAAAGTCGAATTGGCGTTTATGCAGGTGCGAGTTTAAGTAACTACTTATCATTTAATTTTAACGACGATCAAATAGGCTCAGCTCATAGTTTCCAAAAATTACTGGGGAACGATAAAGATTTTCTGGCTACTCGCGTTTCTTATAAACTAAATTTAACTGGACCAAGCCTCACAGTACAAACTGCTTGCTCAACATCATTAGTCGCAACATCATTAGCTTGTCAAAGCTTACTCAACTATCAATGCGATATGGCTTTGGCAGGTGGAATTTCGATTCGAGTGCCTCAAAAAACCGGATATTTGCATCAAGAAGGGGGAATTTTATCTCCTGATGGTCATTGTCGCGCTTTTGATGCCAATGCACAGGGAACGATTATTGGTAATGGCGTGGGAGTCGTTGTTTTAAAACGGTTATCGGATGCGATCTCTGATGGAGACAACATCTACGCTACAATCCGCAGTACTGCAATTAATAATGATGGTGCTGGTAAAGTTGGTTATACGGCTCCAAGTGTAAACGGTCAAGCAGAAGCGATTATCGAGGCATTAGCTTTAGCGGGTGTAGAACCTGAGAGTATTAGTTATATTGAAGCGCACGGTACGGGAACGGCTTTAGGCGATCCGATTGAAATTTCTGCCTTGACGAATGCTTTTCGTACTAGCACCCAAAAAAATAACTTTTGTGCGATCGCTTCGGTGAAAACAAATATTGGGCATTTAGACGCCGCTGCCGGAATCGCTGGTTTAATCAAAACTGCTTTAGCTTTAAAACATCAACTAATACCGCCTAGTTTAAATTTTTCCCAACCAAATCCTAAAATTGACTTTGCCAATACTCCCTTTTATGTCAATACAGAGTTGAGACAATGGCAAGCAAATGGAACGCCACGTCGTGCAGGTGTTAGTTCTCTCGGTATTGGTGGAACGAATGCTCATGCAATTTTAGAAGAAGCGCCAGTGGTTGAAGCATCAAGCCCTGCTCATCCTTGGCATTTACTCGTTCTTTCTGCTAAGAGTGAAACAGCTTTAGAATCTGCAACAGCCAATTTAGCTGCATATCTCGCACAAAATCCTCATTTAAATCTTGCTGATGTCGCTTATACCCTCCAAATAGGGCGCAGAGAGTTTAATTATCGTCGGATGGTAGTGTGTCAAAGTATCAGCGATGCGGTGTCTGCTTTGAAGGCAAAAGAACCACAAAAAGTATTACCACCTACAGAAGCAAACTCGATTACTTTTATGTTTCCTGGGCAAGGTTCGCAGTATGTCAATATGGCGCGGGAACTCTACGAATATAAGCAATTTCAGGAAGAAGTAGATCGATGTTGTCTCATACTAAAACCGCATTTAGGTTTAGATTTGCGTTCAATCATTTATCCTCGTGAACTTGAGAAAGCAGCGATACAACTCAAACAAACATCTTTAGCGCAACCAGCGTTATTCGTTATTGAGTATGCTTTGGCTAAATTGTGGATGTCTTGGGGCATTGTTCCGCAAGCGGCGATCGGTCATAGTATTGGGGAATATGTTGCAGCTTGTCTTGCCGGTGTTATATCAATTGAAGATACGCTTGCTTTGGTTGCTTGGCGCGGAAAACTCATGCAACAAATGCCAGCAGGCGCGATGCTTTCTGTTGCTTTATCAGAAGCAGAACTAAAACCATTACTTCATGAAAACTTATCTTTAGCTGCTAGTAATGCGCCGAATTTATGCGTTGTCTCCGGAAATTTTAAGTCAGTTGACGCTTTTGAGGAAAAACTCATTAGTTTGGGGGTAAACTGCCGTCGCTTACATACTTCCCATGCTTTTCATTCTCAAATGATGGAACCTGTGTTGGAACCATTTATCAAGCAATTGAAAAACATCAAATTGAATTCTCCGCAAATTCCTTTTATCTCAAACCTTACGGGAACCTGGATTACAGCCGAACAAGCAACAGATGTTAACTACTGGGCACAGCATTTACGGCATACAGTACTATTTAATGCAGGTATTTTGACATTATTGCAAGAAGAAAACCGAATTTTCTTAGAAGTAGGGGCAGGACGAACATTATCTACTTTAGTAAAGCAACATCAATCTCTACAGCAATTAGTATTACCTTCACTCCGCCATCCCCAGGAAGAGAAATCTGATATTGCTTGCTTGCTTCATACCTTGGGACAACTTTGGTTAGCAGGAGTTGAAATTAATTGGTCTGGATTTTATTCTTCGGAAAAACGTCACCGCCTTCCTTTACCAACTTACCCGTTTGAGCGTCAGCGTTATTGGATAGATCAAATCCAAACAGAAAGTAACAAACAAAATCAAAAATTAGATCTCAATGACTGGTTTTATGTACCTTCATGGAAGCGAACGATATCGCCTGTATATTTAAATCAGAGTAGTATAAAGACAAAAAAATCTTGGTTAATATTTCTTGATAATCGTGGTGTGGGTTGCCAAGTTGCAGAAAGACTTAAGCAAGCAAATCAAGAAGTAGTCATTGTTAGACAGGGAGAAGAATTTGCTAAATGCAATCAACAAGAATATATAATTAATCCTGAAATCAGAGACGATTACGATGTTTTGCTCAAAGAGGTTTGTAGTTACAATCAACCCCAACATATTGTTCATTTTTGGAGCGTTACATCTAATGAATGTTTAGAATGGGAAGAAATACAAAAATGTTTCTGGAGTCTATTATTTTTAGTGCAAGCATTAGGAGAACAAAAAACTGATATCAGTATCGATATCATCTCCAATTACTTACAATACATAAACGATAACGACAATTTGTGTCCAGGGAAAGCAACAATTCTCGGACTCTGCAAAGTTATTTCTCAAGAATATCCAATTACTTGTCGCAGTATTGATATTGCATTTGATAGTGAGCGATCGCCTCTGGCGCTGCGCTTCGCGCAATCGCACCAACTAACTGACAGCCTATTTGCAGAAATTACTAGCCCATCTTCAGACTCGATTATTGCATACCGAGGTAGTCAACGTTGGGTGCAATATTTTGAAAAGTTACCAGTTAAAGACGCAACCTCAAATACTCCTAAGTTACGTCAAGGAGGAGTTTATCTCATTACAGGGGGATTAGGGAAAATTGGACTAGAAATTGCGCAGTATTTAGCAAAGACAGTAAAAGCTAAATTAGTGTTAATTAATCGTTCAGGATTACCTGTAAAAACTGAATGGCAAGATTGGTTATCTCATTATGGTGAAGAAGATCTCATTAGCAGCAAAATCCAGAAAATTCAAATCCTTGAAGAATCGGGTGCTGAAGTTTTAGTGATGCAAGCTGACGTTGCTAACTGCGAACAAATGCAAGCGGTAGTCAATCAAACCTGTCAGCACTTTGGGACAATTCATGGCGTCATTCATGCTGCGGGAGTTCCTGGGGAGGGCTTGATTCAATTAAAAAGTCCAGAAACGGCAGAAAAAGTTTTTCTACCAAAGATAAAAGGGACACTTGTATTAGATAATGTTTTACAGGACATTAATTTAGATTTCTTTGTTTTATTTTCTTCAATTACTTCGATTTGTGGTGGTTTAGGGCAAGTAGATTATTGTGCTGCGAATGCATTTCTTGATGCTTTTGCCCAAGCTAATTTTTACAACCGTGATAAATTTACTGTTGCAATTAATTGGGATACGTGGGAAGCAAATAACTGGCAAGACTCACTCACAGCATTTGCTCCAGATATTCAAGCTTGGTTTCAGCAAATGCGTACCCAATATGGCATAAAATCTTGGGAGGGAGTCAAGGCTTTTGAAAAAGTTCTCTCTTGGCAATTACCACAAGTCATTGTCGCGGCACGCAGCATTCAAGATGTTATTGCTCAATATGATAGGTTAAAACTATCCAATTTATTAGAGCAATTAGATAAAAGTTCTAGTAGAATTACATCAGCACAAAATAATTCAAAAAACAAAGTTGCACCACGAAATTCTATTGAAGCTAAAATTGCAAAGCTTTTTCAAGAAACTTTGGGAATTGATAAAGTAGGAATTCATGATAATTTCTTTGATTTAGGTGGTAATTCCTTAATAGGTACTCAACTTGTTTTTCAGTTGCAGCAAGAGTTTCAAACTAACATCTCTATTAAACTCTTATTTACTGCTCCTTCTATAGCAGAACTAGCCTTAGCAATTGAAGATCAAATGATTGAAGAGTTGAATCAACTCACTGATGAAGAAGCTGCGGCAATTTTATCAGGTATTTAACAAAATTCTTACTAAATAAACTTTGAAGATTAGTCGATCAAGTATTAAGTGATGACTGGCGGTAATCGAGTATGGATAGCAATGAAACAGAATTACAACGGCGATCGCAGCTTTCTCCTGTCAAACAGGCTTTGCTGAAAAAACGCTTACAAAACAAAACTCATTCAGATTCACAACTCAATCAAATTCCTCAACGTCCACAAAATTGTGCTATCTTGCTATCTTATGCTCAAGAACGGTTATGGTTAGTTGAAGGGTTATCTGGTGCTGCTATATACAATATGTTTAGTAGCATTCTAATTAAAGGAAAGCTTGATATATTTGCATTAGAACGCAGTATTCAAGAAATCGTTCAACGCCATGAAATCTTAAGGACATCATTCTCAGCCGTAGAAGGACAACCAATTCAGGTCATTGGTTCTACGTCGTTGACATTACCGCTAGTTGATTTGCGACATTTAGCTGTTGACAAGCAGCAACAAGAAGTTCAACGCTTAACGATATCTGAACAAACGCAAGCTTTCGACTTAGCAAAAGATCCACTGTTGCGAGTTCAGTTGCTGCATTTGAATGAAGCAGAATACTTGATGCTATTGACTATTCATCATATTGTTGCTGATGCTTGGTCGCGGGGAATTTTCTTGCAAGAGTTAGCAACGCTTTATACCGCCTTCAGCCAAGGAAAATCTTCTCCTTTATCAAAATTACCCATTCAATATGCAGATTATGCAGTTTGGCAACGACAGCAACTTCAGGGTGAATTGTTAGAAACGCAGCTGGCTTACTGGCAAGAGAAATTACAGGGTGAATTACCAATTCTGAATTTACCAACCGATCGCCCTCGACCGCGATCGCAGACATACAAAGGTGCAAGTCTATGCTTTACGTTACCTCAAACACTCACGAATTCACTGCAAGCCTTGAGCCATCAAGAGAGTGTAACATTGTTTGTCACGTTGTTAGCTGCATTCAAGGTGCTATTGCATCGCTATACCGGACAGGATGATATTTTAGTTGGTTCTCCGTTTGCTAACCGTAACCGACCGGAAGTAGAAGGGTTGATTGGATTTTTCGTGAATACTTTGGTGTTGCGTAGCGACTTATCGGGTAATGTGAGTTTTCGAGAATTATTAGGTCGAGTACGCGAGGTGGTATTAGGTGCGATCGCCCATCAAGATTTACCATTTGAAAAGCTATTGGAATCTTTATCGCAGCGTCGTTCCAGTAGTAAGCCTCCGTTTCAAGTCATGTTCTCGTTGCAAAATCTACCAGATGTCACGCTGGAATTACCAGGCATCACATTAAGTTTTCCCGAAGTAGAAAATCAAACAGCGTTTTTCGATTTGGTTCTGTCGATTACACAGACCAAGCAAGGATTAACTGGTGTCATGGAATACAACACCGATTTATTCAATCGAGATGCGATCGCGCGGATGCTAGAACATTATCAGGTTCTACTCAAAGGTATCGTTGCCAACCCAGACCAGAGTATCGCAACCTTACCATTACTTACCGCGAAAGAACAGGCAACTTTAGCAACATGGCAACAAATCGAGTGCTATTATCCTCAAGATAAGTGCTTGCATCAGTTATTTGAAGCCCAAGTAGAACAAACACCAAATGCGGTAGCCGTCGTATTTGAAAATGAGCAACTAACATACCGCGAACTCAATCAAAAAGCAAATCAACTCGCGCATCATCTCCATAGCTTGGGAATTAAAACTCAAGCCAAAGTTGGGTTATGCGTCGAACGTTCGATTGAAATGGTTGTAGGGATATTAGGAATTCTCAAAGCGGGTGCAGCTTACGTACCTATCGATCCCAATTACCCACGGCAGAGGTTGGAGTTTATCTTAGCAGATGCACAAGTAGAATTACTTCTAACGCAGAGTCAATTCAAGATTGAATATCCAACGCAATTAGCATTAGACACATTCGCTAGCAATACCCAATCAGTTGAAAATCTTAACTTAGAAGTTACCGCAGATAACATTGCCTACGTCATTTATACTTCTGGTTCTACAGGGACACCCAAAGGAGTTTTGTGTACGCACTACAACGTCGTCCGTCTGTTTCAAGCGACGCAAGCGTGGTTCAACTTCAATTCCCGCGATGTCTGGACGCTGTTTCACTCGATCGCCTTTGACTTTTCAGTTTGGGAATTATGGGGTGCGTTACTTCACGGTGGAAAACTCGCGATCGTTCCTTATTGGGTGAGTCGTTCTCCCGAAGAATTTTATGCGATGTTGTTGCAACACAAGGTGACAGTTCTCAACCAAACACCCTCAGCATTTCGTCAGTTAATGCGCGTTGATGCTGAACGCGATCGCCACGATTTAAACTTGCGTTTCGTTATTTTTGGCGGCGAAGCGTTAGAAATCCAAAGTTTGAAGCCTTGGTTAGAAAAACACGGGCGATCGCCGCAGTTAATCAATATGTACGGAATTACCGAAACAACTGTCCATGTTACCTATCGTCCCATCACCATCGCCGATATCTCCAATCATTGCGGTAGTGTTATTGGTCGTCCCATACCAGATTTGCAAATTTATCTACTAGATCAAAATCAACAACTTGTACCCATCGGAATTCCAGGAGAAATCTATGTAGGGGGTGCAGGAGTCGCATCAGGTTATCTCAACCGTACTGAAACCAACTCAAAGTTTATTCCTCATCTCTTTAACAATAACTCCTCAGCGCGTCTTTATCGAACAGGCGATCTAGCGCGTTACTTAGCAAACGGTGAGATGGAATACTTAGGGCGAATTGACAATCAGGTGAAAATTCGCGGTTTCCGCATTGAAATCGGCGAAATCGAAACAGTACTAGCTACCCATCCTGAAGTTGCAGAAGTTGTTGTACTCGTCAGAGAACTTGAAGACAAGCAGATTATTGCCTACGTTGTACCACGGCAAAAACACAGCAAACTTACAACGAATCTGCGTCAGTTCCTGCAACAAAAACTACCCGATTACATGTTGCCATCTGCCTTCGTTATCTTAGATACATTACCACTCACATCAAACGGTAAAGTAGACAGACAAGCATTACCCGCACCAGATTGTCACAGAACAGATGTTACAACTTCCTTAGTTGCACCACGAACACCGATAGAAAAAGCATTAGCAGCAATCTGGTCAGAATTACTTCATGTTGAATTCATAGGCATTCACGAGAACTTCTTTGAAATAGGCGGACACTCACTTTTAGTAACACAACTTCTGTCCCGCATTCGCCGACAATTTCAAGTAGATTTACCTTTAAAAGTCATTTTCACTGTAGGTTTTACAATTGCAGAATTAGCAAAAATTATTAGAGAATACCAACTTCAGCAAGTAGAAACCGACGATATTGTTGCGCTTCTTCAAGAATTAAACGAACTCTCAGATCAAGAAGTGCTAATGACACTCAATCAATTGCAGTGACTGTTAATATATTTTCCTCTGCGCCTAATTAGGTTCATTTCAATAAAAACTTCTTCACACTTCAAAGCAGATTGCTATAGCAACAAGGATTATGGCAAACATCCTACTCACAACACACTGGTCAAACGGAGAAGTCTACCCGTTTATCAAAATAGGTAAGGAACTGAAAGTGCGGGGGCATAACGTCACCGTCATCACAAACTGCTACTTTGAAAAAGCAGTACAACAAGCAAAGTTAAATTTCCTAGCGCTAGACACTCCAGAAGAATTTGAGCAGTTAATGACAGAGGGATATTTATTTAATACCCCGCAAGGATTCTTAAAAATTTATCAACAATATGTTTTGCCAAAAGTAGCCACAGAATATCAATTAATAACTAAACTGTACTCTCCTAAAGAAACTATTTTAGTTGCCCGTTCCACACCAGGAATTGCCGCACGAATCGCCGCCGAAAAACTAGAAATACCACTCATAGCGGTGATGTCTTCTCCCAGTCATGTATCAACTCAACCGCTAGCCGAAGAAATGATCGGTTCAATTCTGGGTGGTGAAATTAATCAAATTAGAACAAAAATTGGTCTACCTGTTATAGAAAACTGGTCAGCATGGTTAAGAAATACACCGAGTCAAACAATCGGACTGTGGGCAGATTGGTTTTGTGATGCAATTACAGAATCATCTGGAGTCTTGCAAACAGGTTTTATCTGGGACGACGAACCCACAACCAGCGCTATTCCTGCAGATATCCAAGATTTTTTGCAACAGGAACCACCAATCCTGATTACAGGTGGAACAACATCATTGGCTGGAGAAAAGTTTTTTGAAGTAAGTGCCGCAGCCTGTCAGTTACTAGATCGTCCAGGGTTATTAGTAACTCGTCATCAAAAATTGGTTCCTAGCAACCTTCCACAACGTGTGAAGTGGATGAAATACCTGCCATCACTGGCTAGCTGTATGCCTTACACTAGCGCAATTATCCATCATGGCGGTTTAGTCACAAGCGGTCAAGGCTTAGCAGCAGGGATACCTCAATTAGTTTTAGCGAGTGGTGCCGATCAACTTTACACTGGTTCTTGTCTGAATCACTTAGGGGTTGGCAAATATCTAACTAGTTCGCAATGGCAACTTGAAGTTGTTGCGCAAAGTCTGCATCAATTAATCAATTCAGATTTAGTGCGCGATCGCTGTCGAATATTCGCAGATAAGTTTATCGACACTGATCCAGTTGCAACAACTTGTGACGTGATTGAAGCACAAATATCCCGCCAAAAATCATTCCGCAACGTTTTAGTCGAGGAAGACTTAGAAAACGCATCTCACGCAGCCACAACCAACACCAAACCCCAGAAAACAACTCACAGCCAACTTCTTGCGCTAGCAGAAAAACTATCTCCCGAAAAACTGGCACTGCTAGAACTAAAGTTGATGCAAAAGGAAAGAAATCCAAAAACGATTCCTGCTATTCCCCGCCAACCCGAACTCAATTATTTTCCCCTTTCGTTTGCGCAACAACGCCTGTGGTTTCTCGATCAATTAGAACCAGGCAACCCTACATATAACATCTCTGGTGCGGTTCAACTTACGGGAAGGCTAAACATTACAGCCCTAGAACAATCGTTTCAGGCATTAGTGCAACGCCATGAAGCGTTAAGAACGACTTTTGCGATCGTACAAGAACAACCAATGCAAGCGATCGCTGCAAGTTTGCCGTTTGCAATCCCAATAGTAAATCTACAAGAACTTCCCCAAAGCCAACAGCAACAACAAATTCAATCTCTTATTGCTGAAGAACAAATTCGTCCGTTTGATCTTAACCAAGGTTCATTACTACGAGTTACGTTGCTACAGCTGAATCCAGAAAACCACGTGATGTTGTTTTCCATGCATCACATTATCTCTGATGGCTGGTCAATGGGAATCTTGATTCGAGAAATTGCTCAATTTTACGAAGCGTTTTCTACAGGGAAGCTTCCTGCACTTCCCCCATTACCAATTCAGTATGCAGACTTTGCAGTTTGGCAGCGTCAATTGTTGCAAACAGAAGTACTAAAAACCCAGATGAATTATTGGAAGCGGCAATTAGCAGGCGATCTTCCTGTACTCAATTTAAGCAGCGATAGCCCCCGTCCGCAAGTTACAAGTTGCCAAGGTGCGACTTATACATTTGCATTACCCACAGATTTATCCCAAAAACTCCAAACGCTTTCTCATCAAGCAGGTGTCACCCTGTTTATGACTTTACTAGCAGCTTTTAAAACTCTCTTGCACCGCTATACAAACCAAGTAGATATTATTGTTGGTACTGATGTTGCTAACCGTAACCATGCGGAAATTGAAGGATTAATTGGCTTTTTTATTAACCTATTAGTCTTGCGAACCGATTTATCAGGTAATCCAACTTTTCGCGAACTTTTAGAACGAGTACGCGAGGTAGCCATAGCAGCATACACTCATCAAGATCTCCCTTTTGCAAAATTAGTAGAAGAACTGCAACCAGAACGTCATTCACACCCAACTCCGCTATTTCAAATTTTATTTGTTATGCAAAATATCCCTATAGCACAGCAGTCATTATTGGGTTTGAACATTAAACAATTTGAAGTTGATATTAAAACGACGAAGTTTGATTTAGCATTATTTATGAGTGAAACCGAGCAAGGAATAGTCGGTAACTGGAACTATAATACTGAGTTATTTACTGCTAATAATATTGCTCAGATAACAAGTCATTTTCAAGTTTTGCTGAATAGCATCGTTATCCAACCCGATGCGCGAATTAGCAGTTTGGAAATTTTTACACAAACAGAAATAAAACAACAAGTTATGCAACAAAGTGAACGTAAAGCTTTCAAACGAGAAAAGTTTATGAAAGTTGCACCTAAAGCTGTTAATCTATCAACACAATTAGTTAAACTAGATTATCTCCAGCCAGGGCAAACATTACCTTTAGTCATTAGTCCCGCTAATGATGGAATTAATTTAATCGACTGGACTAAAAATAACAGTAATTTCATCGAGAAAGAATTACTCAAACACGGCGCAATTCTGTTTAGAGGTTTTCTAAAATCTGTCTCTGAATTTGAAAGCTTTGCACAAACTATTTGTCCAAACTTGTTTGGAGAATATGGCGATCTACCACGCGAGGGAGTTAGCGGTAAAGTTTACACCTCGACTCCTTATCCACCAGATAAAGCAATTTTATTCCATAACGAAAGTTCTCATTTACATCGCTTTCCTTTAAAAATTTGGTTTTTCTGCGTTCAACCAGCAGCACAGGGAGGAGAAACACCACTAGTAGATTGTCGCCAAATATATCAATTACTCGACCCCAAAACCAAAGAAAAGTTTGCCGATAAAAAGTTATTGTACATTCGTAATTATATAGATGGTTTAGATGTTAGCTGGCAAGAGTTCTTTCATACTACAGAAAAAGCGAAAATTGAGGATTTTTGTCGTCAATCAGCTACTAATTTTGAATGGCTTACCAATGATAATTTGAAAACTTCAAAAGTATGTCATGCCATAGCACAACACCCAATAACTCATGAAGCTGTCTTTTTTAACCAAATTCAGTTGCATCATATCGCTTGTTTAGAGCCAGCCGTGCGCGAATCTCTATTCTCTTTATTTGGCAAAGACAAGTTACCGCGTAATGTTTACTACGGTGATGGTTCGCCAATTGAAGACGCAGTAATAGAAGAAGTTTTGGATGTTTATTCGCAAGCAACAATTAGTTTCCCTTGGCAAAAAGGCGATGTCTTAATGTTAGATAATATGCTCGTTGCTCACGGACGGAATCCTTATGTTGGACCACGTAAGATTGTGGTAGCGATGGGTGAAATGGTTAACAGCGAAGACATTATTAGTTAGAAATTGAGAATTAGAATGCAATCAAATACTATTCAAGGATTTCGGCTTTCTCCTCAACAGAAACGTCTTTGGTCATTACAAGCAAATAGTTCAGTTTATAAGACGCAGTGTGCAGTTATTATTGAAGGCAATCTTAATGTTGATTTGTTAAAGAAATCTATAGAAAAAATTACTGATAAGCATGAAATGCTTCGTACTAGGTTTCACTGCTTATCGGGTATGAAAATGCCGATAATGGTTGTAGAAAACTACAGCTTTCCTATATGGCAAGAGCTAAATTGGACAGATTGTAGCCCGCAGGAGCAATTAACAAAATTTGATTTGCTTTTTGATGAGCTAATTTATCAAGATATTAACTGGATTGGCAATTACTTTAATGTCTATTTAGTTCAATTTACTACAAAAAAGTATATTTTAATTATTAGCTTACCTGCAATTTATGCAGATACCTGGACGCTTGCTAATGTTGTTCAAGAAATTAGCAATCTTTATCAAATTTATCTAAAAAATCATCATAATAATCAAGAAGAGGTTGTTCAATACGTACAATTTGCAGAATGGCAAAATCAATTACTCGAAGAATCAGACGCTGAAGCAGGTAAAAATTATTGGAGTCAGGTTTCATCTTTACCCTTAAATACCTTATTACCCTTTGAAGCTAAAAAGTATCAATATACATTTTCACCAGCATCTTTAAGGCTGAGGCTTGCTCCTAATATTACAAATAAATATGCAACTACCGAGATATTTTTACTTACCTGTTGGCAAATATTGCTATGGCGATTGACAAAGCAAGCAGATATTACAATCGGAATGGTAGCTCGTGGTAGAGAATATGAAGAATTACATGATGCTTTAGGTTTATTTGCTAAAACTTTACCAATTCGTTGTCAATTAACTGCTGACTTGTCTTTTACAGATGTGTTGCATTTAGTTGAAAAACAAGTAGCTGACGCGGAAGAGTGGCAAGATTATTTTGTTGATGAGTGTTTGGGAGAAGATAGCAATCGCATTGCGTTTCCGTTTGGTTTTGAATTTTCGCAATCTCCTATTTTAAGCTCTAGTGCAGCAGTTAATTTTGCAATTTATCGACAATATACTTGTATCGAACCATTTAAAATAAAATTATCCTGCATCGAAAGTAATAATTTATTCATTGACTTCAGCTACAACCAAGAATTATTTACTTTAGAAAGTATTCAACAGATAGCAGCACAATTCCAAACTTTAGTTACTAGCGCTGCTCAAAACCCAGAAACTCCCATTAGTAAGCTAGAAATATTAAGTCCTAGCGATCGCCAAAAATTGTTAGTAGATTTTAACAATACTCAAAGAGATTTTCCTCTCAATCGATGCATTCACCAAATTTTTGAAGAACAAGCTGCAAATCACCCAGACAAAATTGCTGTTGTTTTTGAAGATGAGCAATTAACTTACGCTGAACTCAATCATAAAGCCAACCAACTCGCCCATTATTTACGCTCTTTAAAAATCGATTCAGAACAAATTGTCGGAATTTACCTGGAACGTTCCCTAGAAACAATTGTCGCTATTCTAGGTATCCTCAAGGCTGGCTATGCATATCTTGTTTTTGATGTCAATCTGCCAGCAGAAGCAATAGCAATGCGATCGCACATTGCTGAAGTAGCATTAGTTTTAACTCAAGAGTCTTTAGCGGCAAAGTTACCAAATAACCTAACGTATCAATGTCTTGATAAAAATATTCTTCAACAAAGTCAAGAAAATCTCTCTATTCAGGTTAGTAGCGATAATTTGGTGTATGTTGTCTTTACCTCTGGCTCAACGGGTACACCCAAAGGAGTTGCCATTGAGCATCGACAACTGCTCAATTATGTATGGGGTATTTTAGAGAGATTATCTTTACCCGCAGGTGCTAGCTTTGCGACTGTTTCCACTTTCGCAGCAGATTTAGGTAACACCGCAGTTTTCTCAGCACTATGTAGCGGAGGCTGTTTGCATATAGTTGCCCAACACCGAACTACCGACAGCAAATTACTTGCAGATTACTTTCAGCGTCATTCTGTGGATTGTTTAAAAATAGTTCCTTCGCATTTAGCTGCGTTGTTAGAGGATGGTGCTAAATCAATATTGCCATTGCAAAGATTAATTTTAGGTGGTGAAGCAGCGAGTTGGAGTTTGATTGAACAGATCCGACAATTATCACCACACTGCCATATCATTAATCATTATGGTCCCACGGAAACTACCGTCGGGGTCATGACGTATGCCATCAGCAACGAGCAAACAATTTATACCACGGAAACAGTTCCTCTTGGTCGTCCCTTACCAAATATTCAAGCGTACGTCTTAGACGAGCAGTTGCAGCTACTACCAATTGGCGTGCCAGGAGAATTGTATATTGGTGGCGCTGGGTTAGGACGGGGCTATCTCAATTCACCAGAATTAACAAAAGAAAAATTTATTACACATTCCTTTGGTAATTCTCCGCAAAGGCTGTATCGTACTGGTGATTTAGTTCGTTATCTGCCTGATGGCAATCTAGAGTTTTTAGGACGCATTGACAATCAGGTAAAAGTACGCGGTTTTCGCATTGAACTTGAGGAAATTGAAGTTGTTCTTAGCCAACACCACCAAATACAACAAGCTGTTGTTGCCCTCCAGGAAGACAAGCCAGGGGATAAACGCTTAATTGCTTACTTAGTCACCAAGCCAAATCAACAACTCAGTATTGATGAACTGCGGCAGTTTTTACAACAGAAATTGCCTGAATATATGCTGCCTTCAGGTTTTGTGTTGCTGAAAAAGCTACCTCTCACTGCAAATGGTAAAGTCAACCGCCAAGCATTACCCGCGCCAGAACGACAATTAGAATCAGCGACAATTGTTGCTCCTAGAACTCCGGTTGAAGAAGTACTGACTGGAATCTGGGCAGAAATCCTCGGTGTCAAACTAGGGATCTATGATAACTTCTTTACATTAGGCGGTCATTCGCTCTTAGCAACTCAGGTTATTTCCCGCTTACGCAAAGTTTTTGAGATCGATTTACCTTTACGCCAGTTGTTTGAAACGCCTACAGTTGCAGAGATTGCTACCCATATAGAAACAGCCATGCGGGCGGGGGTAACACCAGATACATCACCACTGGTACGAGATCCCAAATTACCCCTCTCCTTTGCCCAGCAACGCTTATGGTTTTTAGACCAATTCAATCCTCAGAGTCCTTTTTATAGCCTACCTCGTACGGTTCGTCTGACTGGAAACTTAAATGTCGATGCATTTCACGCCAGTATCAACGAGATCGTGCGCCGTCATGAAGCTTTGCGGACAAACTTTATCAGCGTTGACGGAGAACCAGTACAGCAGATTGCTGCCTCAATGCACGTACCTTTGCCTATTATCGACTTGCGCGAGTTTCCAGAACCAATACGGGAAGAAAAAGCCAAACAACTAGCACTTACCGAAGCTCAAAAAGGATTTGACTTGAGTGCAGATCCTCTACTGCGGGTGACTTTATTACGCATGGCAGAGGATGAACATATTTTACTGTTCGCCATGCACCATATCATTTCCGATGGCTGGTCAATTGGGATATTAATTAATGAGCTAACAACTCTGTATCAAGCCTTCAGTGCAGGTAAACCTTCGCCATTACCTGAACTACTCATTCAGTATGCAGATTTTGCCACCTGGCAACACCGCTGGCTGCAAACTGAACTTGAGCCACAACTGAATTATTGGCAGCAACAACTCGCAGACATTACACCCCTACAATTGCCTACCGACTTACCTCGCCCAGCAGTCCAAAGCTTTCGCGGTGCCACCACAACTATATCACTCTCACCTGAACTCACTAGCGCACTCCAAGCCTTAAGCCGTCGTCAAGGCGTGACTCTGTTCATGACATTACTCGCGGCGTTCCAGACGTTGCTATATCGCTACAGCGGGCAAAGTGATATTGCTGTTGGTTCACCAATTGCGAATCGTAACCGCGTGGAAATTGAGCCATTAATCGGCTTTTTTGCGAACACCTTAGTTTTAAGAAGCAACGTTGTTGGAACTCTTAGCTTTGCAGATTTGCTGCAACAAGTGCGACAAATGACGTTAGCAGCGTATACGCATCAAGATTTACCGTTCGAGTACTTAGTCGCGCAACTGCAACCCGATCGCAGCCTCGATCGCAACCCACTATTTCAGGTGATGTTTGCACTGCAAAGTGCGGCGGTTGAACTCAACTTACCAGGTTTAAGTGTAAGTGTACTCGAATGCGATCGCACTTCGGCAATCTTCGATTTAAGTCTATCACTGCAAGAAACTGATTCCGGACTATCGGGCAGTTTAGAATACAACACTGACTTGTTTCATGCGGAAACGATCGCGCGGATGGTGGAACACTTTGAGATTTTGCTAGAAGAAATTGTGGCAAATCCGCAGCAACACCTGAAGAGTTTACCCCTGCTGAGTCGCGCCGAACAACACCAATTACTCGTCGAGTGGAACAACACGCACGTAGATTATCCCCTCAATAAGTGCATTCACGAGTTGTTTGCCGCACAAGTCGAAAAAACACCAGATGCTTTAGCGGTGGTTTGCGGTGAAAATCTTAGCTATCGCGAACTCGATCGCCAAGCTAATTGTTTAGCGCAGTATTTACAAACATTAGGTGTTAAACCAGAATTAGTTGGTCTTTGCGTTGAGCGTTCCTTAGATATGGTTGTGGGGATGATGGCAATCCTCAAAGCAGGTGGGGCTTATGTTCCCTTAGATCCAGCTTATCCTCAAGAACGTCTAGCCTATATTGTAGAAGATGCAAAGCTGACAGTCATACTGACTCAGACGCACTTACACTCAAAACTACCTCCGCATCAAGCACAGATAATCTGTCTGGATAGTGATGAGATAAATTATCAGGCTGACATAGAGTATTCTAGCGATCGCGTTAACGCTGAAAATCTAGCTTATGTTATCTACACTTCTGGTTCCACAGGAAAGCCCAAGGGAGTTTTAGTTAGTCATCGCGCTTTAGTCAACCATAGCCTTGCAGTCGCGCAAGCTTACCAACTGCAACCGCAGGATCGAGTTTTACAATTTGCTTCAATCAGTTTTGATGTTGCAGCCGAAGAAATTTTTGCATCTTGGTTGAGTGGCGCAACTGTTGTCATTCGCACTGAACAAATATCAAGTTTTGCCAATTTCCAGCAATTCTTATCACAGCAAAAACTCTCCGTCCTCAATTTACCAACGGCTTATTGGCACGAGTGGGTATCCTATCTGCAATTTACGAACACTTCCTTACCTTCTACAGTGCGCTTAGTCATTGTTGGAACCGAACAAGCATCATCAGAAAAACTTGCACTTTGGCAAAAAATTGCAAGTCAAAACGTCCGGTGGTTAAATGCCTATGGACCAACCGAAGCAACAATTGGCGTGACAGTCTACGAAGCCAATACCTATACAGAGCAAGCTCATGCTTACGTACCCGTTGGTCGTCCAATTGCCAACACCCAAATCTATATCCTTGACCAACATCTCAATCCTACACCTGTAGGAATTCCTGGCGAATTATACATCGGTGGTGCTTGTTTGGCAAAGGGTTATCTCAATCAACCAAAACTGACGCTTGAGAAATTTATTCCCAATCCTTTTAGCCGCGAACCAGATGCTTGTTTGTACAAAACTGGTGATGTCGCTCGCTACCTACCCGATGGAAATATTGAACTCATCGGACGCATTGACGATCAAGTAAAAATTCGTGGTTTTCGCATTGAATTAGGAGAGATTCGGGCTGTACTGCAACAGCATCCAGATGTATCGGTAGCAGTTGTCCAGCCCCAAGCAGATATTGCTAATGGCAAACGCTTAGTTGCCTACATTGTACCAAACCGAGATATAGATACTGCTGAATTACGTCGTTATCTGCAACAAAAATTACCCGACTACATGGTTCCGTGGGCATTTGTACTGTTAGACAGTCTACCATTAACACCCAACGGTAAATTAGACCTTCAAGCACTGCCAGCACCACAGATAGAACGTAGCTCAACTCTACCCAAAACTGCGGCTGAGGAAGTTGTTGCAGATGTTTGGAAACAAGTTCTCAATCTCGAACAAGTGGGCATTCAAGACAACTTTTTTGAGTTAGGCGGACATTCATTACTCGCGACACAAGTCACTTCCCGCCTGAGTAGAATTTTTCAAATCGAATTTCCTATCCGTTGCTTGTTTGAGGCTCCTACTATTGAAGGTTTGGTAGAGGCATTAGCAAAACTTGGTAATGGGCAAGATATTGAAAAAATTGCTCAAACGATCAAAGCCCAACCACAACAAATAGAGACAGCAACACAGATTATTCCCAGGAGAAATACTGATTCTTGTCCACTTTCGTTTGCTCAAGCGCGGCTCTGGTTTCTTAACCAACTAGGGACAGATAGTGCTTACAACATCTTTGAAGCAGTATGTCTCAAGGGTTGGCTCGATATTGAGATATTACAACAGAGCTTCAATGAAATCCTCTGCCGTCACGAAGTTTTAAGGACAAGCTTTGCACTTGTTGACGGTCAACCTGTACAGATCATTGCTCCTACTTTAAGCTTAACGATTTCAGTTGTAGACCTGCGGCATTTACCCAACAGCGAAAAAGCAGCAGAAGTTAAACGCCTTGCAAAATCGGAAGCTCAATGCCCCTTTAATTTAGCGCAAGCCCCATTGTTGCGAGTAACCCTACTTAAATTGGGTGAAACCGAGCATGTGGTGTTATTAACTATGCACCATATCATTGCAGATGGATGGTCAATTGGGATTTTAATTAATGAACTCACAACTCTATATCAAGCCTTCAGTGCAGGTAAACCTTCGCCATTAACTGAACTACCGATTCAGTATGCAGATTTTGCCACCTGGCAACACCACTGGCTACAAAGTGAACTTGAGCCACAACTGAATTATTGGCAGCAACAACTCGCAGACATCACACCACTGCAACTACCTACCGACTTACCCCGCCCAGCAGTCCAAAGCTTTCGCGGTGCAACGACAACTGTTTCGCTATCACCCGCACTCACGGCGGCACTCCAAGCCTTAAGTCGTCGTCAAGGCGTAACTTTATTCATGACATTACTCGCGGCGTTCCAGACGTTGCTATATCGCTACAGCGGGCAAAGTGATATTGCTGTTGGTTCACCAATTGCGAATCGTAACCGCGTGGAAATTGAGCCATTAATCGGCTTTTTTGTCAATACCTTGGTGTTGCGCAGTTATCTGACAAGCAACCAAAGCTTTGCAGATTTGCTGCAACAAGTGCGACAAATGACGTTAGCAGCGTATACGCATCAAGATTTACCGTTCGAGTACTTAGTCGCGCAACTGCAACCCGATCGCAGCCTGGATCGCAATCCACTATTTCAGGTGATGTTTGCCTTGCAAAATGCAGCGGTTGAACTCAAGTTACCAGATTTGAATTTGAGTGTGCTGGAATGCGATCGCACTTCGGCAATCTTCGATTTAAGTCTATCACTGCAAGAAACTGATTCCGGACTACGAGGAGGTTTGCAGTACAATACCGACTTATTCCACGCTGAGACAATTGCGCGGATGGTGGAACACTTTGAGATTTTGTTAGAAGGAATTGTGGCAAATCCGCAGCAAGAGATTAAAAGTTTACCCCTGCTGAGTCGCGCCGAACAACACCGATTACTCGTCGAGTGGAACGATACGAAAATCGATTATCAACAAAACTCTTGTATTCACGAGTTATTTGCCGCACAAGTCGAACAAACACCCAATGCAGTAGCAGTTATCTTTGAGAATCAACAATTAACCTACCGAGAACTCAACGAACGTGCCAATCAACTCGCGCACTACTTGCAAAAACTGGGAGTCAAACCAGAGGTTTTAGTTGGCGTCTGTCTAGAACGTTCCTTAGAAATGGCGATCGCCCTCTTAGGTATCTTGAAAGCGGGTGGCGCTTATGTACCTCTAGACCCTGACTATCCACCAGAACGCCTAGCTTTTATGCTAGCAGATTCACAAACACCAGTTTTATTAACTCAACAACAACTGCTGACCAGATTTCCCGAACATCATTGTCTTTGTCTAGATACGGATTGGCAGGCGATCGCACAAGAAAGCTTAGAAAATCCTGTTGCGAGCGTCACCCTCGATAATTTAGCGTATACAATCTATACCTCTGGCTCTACAGGCAAGCCCAAGGGAGCAATGAATACCCACAAGGGTATCAGTAATCGTTTGTTGTGGATGCAAGCTGCATTGCAATTAACACCCAGCGATCGAGTTTTACAAAAGACTTCGTTTAGTTTTGATGTTTCTGTTTGGGAATTTTTCTTACCTTTATTAACCGGAGCAAGTCTTGTTTTAGCAAAACCTGGCGGTCATCGCGATAGTGTTTATCTAGCCGAATTAATTACCCAGCAACAAATTACAACACTTCACTTTGTTCCCTCAATGCTGCAAGTGTTTCTGCAATCAGGATTAGAATGCCATAGCTTGAAAAATGTCATTTGCAGTGGTGAGGCGCTTGACTATGAACTGCAAGAAAAATTCTTTGAGCATTGCAATGCAAAACTATATAACCTTTATGGTCCTACTGAAGCATCAATTGATGTTACCTGGTGGATTTGCCAACCAGATCAAATGCGGATTGTTCCTATCGGTTCTCCCATTGCAAATACGCAAATCTATATAGTCGATCGCTACTTGCAACCTGTTCCGATTGGCGTTCCTGGTGAGTTACACATTGGCGGTGTGGGATTAGCCAGGGGTTATTGGCAACGACCCGATTTAACCGCCGAGAAGTTTATTCCCAATCCTTTCAGTACAGAACCAGGTGACTATTTATACAAGACTGGAGATTTGGCTCGCTATCTACCCGATGGCAATATTGAATACCTCGGACGAATTGACGATCAGGTAAAAATTCGCGGTTTTCGCATTGAATTAGGAGAAATTGCCGCGCAGTTGAATCAGCATCCGCCAGTGCAGCAGGCGATCGCGATCGCTCGACAAGGTGACATCGTTGCCTATGTAGCTTCCCAAACCCACGAGACGCTGACAAGTAAAGAATTGCGTCACTTTTTGCAGGAGAAGTTACCGCAATATATGCTACCTTCTGCGTTTGTCATTTTACCAGAATTCCCACTCACGCCCAATGGCAAACTCGATCGCAAAGTTTTACCCGCGCCAGAAGTGAGACGTTCGGATTTAGAAACCTATGTAGTGCCACAAACTGATTGGGAAAAAGCAATTGCCCAAGTGTGGAGAAAAGTTCTGAATCTTGAGCAAATAAGTATCGATGATAACTTCTTTGAATTGGGAGGTCATTCGTTACTTTTGGCGCAGGTTCATAGCCAATTGCGTGAAATGATTACAGTCGATTTTTCAATACTCGATATGTTTAGGTATCCCACAATTAGGTTGCTAGCAGAGTATTTAAATCAAACAACAGTGGAAATCAGGGATATTTCAACTGAAAAAATAGCTGCTGGTAAAGCACAGCAAAGAAAACGCTTACAAAAAATTAAAAATATTAATTATGAATAATTTAACTACTCAATATCATGGCTCCGAAATTGCAATTATCGGCATGACGGGTCGCTTTCCAGGGGCTAAAAATGTTGATGAATTTTGGCACAATCTCCAAAATGGTGTCGAGTCAATTTCTTTTTTTAGCGACGCTGAATTACTCGCCGCAGGAGTCGAACCGGAATTAATTCGCGACCCCAATTTTGTCAAAGCACAAGCTGTATTAAATGACGTTGAATTATTTGATGCTCATTTCTTTGGTTTTAACCCTAAAGAAGCAGAAATTACAGATCCACAACAGCGATTGTTTTTAGAATGTGCGTGGGAAGCGATCGAAAATGCAGGCTACAACTCCGAGACATATCAAGGTGCAGTTGGAGTATATGCGGGTGTCAGCTTCAGCAGTTATTTGCTCAATGTTTATTTAAACCAAGATATCTTTAACTCGGTCGATCATCTGCAAATGGCGATCGCTAGCGACAAAGACTATCTCAGCACGCGTGTTTCTTACAAACTTAACCTCACAGGACCAAGTTACACCGTACAAACTGCTTGCTCTACTTCACTTGTCGCGGTGCATTTAGCGTGCCAAAGTTTACTGAATGGCGAATGCGATATGGCTTTGGCTGGTGGTGTATCTATCAGTGGTTCGCGCAAAAGTGGCTACATCTATAAACCCGCAGGGATCATGTCGCCCGATGGACACTGTCGCGCCTTTGATGCGCAAGCCCAGGGAACTGTCAGCGGCGAAGGCGTTGGTATTGTCGTTTTAAAGCGCCTAGAAGACGCCCTAACCGATGGGGATACTATTCATGCTTTGATTAAAGGTTCTGCGATTAACAACGATGGAGCGCGTAAAGTCAGCTACACTGCGCCTCGAATTGACGGACAAGCTCAAGTCATTAAAACCGCGCAGGCTGTTGCTGAAGTCGAACCCGATACAATTACTTATATAGAAGCTCATGGTACAGGAACATCGTTAGGCGATCCTATTGAAATTGCTGCGCTCACTCAAGCCTTTGGTACGAGTAGCGATAAGAAAAGATTTTGTGCAATTGGTTCAGTTAAAACTAATATCGGACACTTAGATGCAGCCGCTGGGGTAGCAGGTTTAATCAAAACGGTACTAGCGCTGAAACACAAACAAATACCTCCCAGCTTGCACTTTAGCCAACCTAATCCTGAAATCGACTTTGCCAATAGTCCTTTTTACGTCAACAAAACACTTGCTGAGTGGTCTAGCGATATTCCCCGTCGTGCTGGTGTAAGTTCGTTTGGTATTGGCGGGACAAATGCGCATCTCATTCTTGAAGAAGCGCCTGCTGTGGAAGTATCACACCCTTCACGTTCTTGGCATTTACTCGTTCTTTCTGCCAAAAGTGAGACAGCTTTAGCATCTGCGTCAGCTAATTTAGCTACCTATCTCGCACAAAATCCCCATTTAAATATTGCCGATGTTGCTTACACGCTGCAAGTGGGACGACGCGATTTTGACTATCGGCGAATGTGTCTTTGCCAAAACCTTACGGATGCCATCTCTGCACTAAATTCAGCATCAAGTTACCAAAAACCATGTCATCGTTCCGTTGTATTTATGTTTTCTCCTCAAGGCGCACAGTATGCCGCAATGGGGCGAGAACTCTATCAAACTGAGCCGATATTCAAACAAGAAATTGATAGGTGTTGTGCAATTCTCAAGCCACATCTAGGCATCGATTTACGCGATATCCTCTACACAAGTACCGCTTCAGAGCAACTTACGCAAACTGCAATTACTCAGCCGGCATTATTCATCACCGAGTATGCTTTAGCAAAATTATGGATGTCGTGGGGGATACATCCCGAAGCGACGATCGGTCATAGTATTGGGGAATACGTCGCTGCTGCGATCGCAGGCGTTTTTAGCCTCGAAGATGCTCTAGCAGTGGTAGCACTGCGCGGACGCTTGATGCAGGAACTTCCGCGTGGGGCAATGCTCTCGGTACAACTACCAGCATCGGAAGTTAAACCGCTATTAGGAAACACATTATCGCTAGCGGGAATAAATGCACCTTCTTTATGTGTCGTTGCAGGTACAGTTGAGGCGATCGCAAGCTTAGAGCTTGAGTTGCAAGCCAAAGGTGTTGGTTGTCGGCGACTGCAAACATCCCATGCATTTCATTCCTCAATGATGGAAGCGATCGTCGAAGTATTTACAACTCAGTTACAAAAATTCCGCTTAAATCCTCCCCAAATTCCCTTTATTTCTAACGTCAGCGGCACTTGGATAACACCTGCACAAGCGACTGACCCCAACTACTGGGCTACTCATTTGCGGCAACCTGTCTTATTTTCCCCAGGAATGACTGAGTTACTCAAACAACCAGAAAGAATATTACTAGAAGTTGGACCAGGGCGGACATTATGTACTTTCGCCTTACAGCATCAGCATGATGGACTGATTGCGCTGTCTTCGTTACGCCACCCCCAGGAGCAACATTCGGATGTCACATTTTTATTAAATACTTTGGGGCATCTCTGGCAAGCAGGTATAAAAATTAACTGGTCAGGTTTTTATGCTGACGAGCAACGCCGTCATATTCCTTTGCCGACGTATCCTTTTGAACGCCAGCGTTATTGGATTGAACCAACGCGGCAGTTATCTGCAAGAATGAGTGATATTTGGCAGTCTGTTATTATATCTGGTCATCAACAAGCGAATGCAAGTCTTGCCGAAATTGATACACAGACCTATCTTGAAAAGAAACAGTGTTTAGAACAGCTTTGTATCGCCTACATTAACCTTACTTTCCAACGTTTAGGAGCTTTTAGCAGTCCGACACGCTACTCCGTAACCCAATTGCAGGAACGCTGTCAAATTATTCCTCGCTACGAACAATTGCTGCATCGCTGGTTGGATGTATTAGTAGAACGCACTCAACTCCAGCAAGCGCAAGATTTGTTTACTAACTTTGTCCCTTGTTCTACCGCAGATTTTGAGGAACTTTCAGCCGAAGTCGAAACTCAATGGGCAGCATCGCAAGTCCCAACCTCTATTCAGTTTTGTGGTGATTTGGCAGATGTATTAACAGGGGAAAAAGAACCTTTAAGTTTGTACTTGAGTGCAACTGATAATAAAAATCCAACTCTTGAAAAGCCTGCCAATACTTGCTTAAAATCTATTCTGCGTAGCTGTTTGGCAGCGGTTGTCAAGGCATTACCCGCAGACAAGCGTTTGAGGATTTTAGAAATTGGTGCGGGACATGGTATTGCAACAACCGAATTGCTACCCATCTTGCCACCGAAACAAACAAACTACACCTTTACCGATGTGGGTGCGTGGTTCCTTCAAAAAGCGCAGCAAAAATTTAGTGCTTATCCCTTTGTTGACTATCGGTTATTAAATATTGAACAACCACCGACAACCCAAGGCTTTACACCCCACAGCTTTGATGTCATTGTGGCGGTTAATGTGCTGCATGTGACTCAACACTTAAATGAAACCTTGGATCGTGTACGTTCTTTGCTAGCCCCTGGAGGATTACTGCTACTTTGGGAAATCACCGAACCTCAATTAGAGTTTGATATTACCGATGCATTGTTAATGAATCCTTTAGCAGATGCACAACGTAGTCGAGGAAATCCCTTTTTATCAACACAACAGTGGCGAGAAATGCTATCTGCACATGGTTTTGCCAAAGTCGAGGCGTTTGATGAAACCGCAGTGTTTGCCGAACAGGTGTTAGTAGCTGAAGCATCACCGAATGGTTCCGCGAGTGCCGCATTTACAGCACCATTAGATGAGACGGAGGATACAGCAGATATTAATAATTGGTTCTATCTCCCAACTTGGAAGAGAACTTCACCACTACCACCATTTACATCTTACGTATCGCATAATTCACCTGAAACATGGTTAGTGTTTGTTGATGATTGTGGTTTAGGCGATAAACTCGTTCAAAATTTAACACAAGCTGGTCAAGAGGTCATCGCGGTTAAGGCTGGTTGCGAATTTGGTGATGATTTGTCTTCAGTTAACCAAAATACTCAGCAGAAATACATCCTCAATCCTAAACAACGTTCAGATTACGATCGCCTTTTTCAAGAATTACGCAGATTGGGTAAAATTCCCAGCAAAGTTATACATCTGTGGAGCGTTACGCCCGATCAACAGCATGAGTCAATATCGGAATTAGGTTTTTACAGCTTATTGTTTTTAGCGCAAGCGATTGGAGAGCAAAACTTTAACAATGAGATTGAAATTGGCATTGTCTCTAATCATATCCAGGATGTGACAGGTTCAGAGGTGCTGTGTCCTGAAAAAGCCTTAATTCTAGGATTTTGTCGCGTCATGCCGCTAGAATATCCTAATATTACGTGTCGCAGCATTGACATAGACTTACCCGCAGCAGATTGGCAAGAAAAACAACTGATCGACCATTTACTCACAGAATTAGTTGCCCAAACACCAGATCCTGCGATCGCCTATCGCGGACATCATCGCTGGTTGCAAACCTTTGAACCAATGCCAATAGATGCTGTAGAAGCACCTTGCTTAAGACAAGGAGGAGTCTATCTGATTACAGGTGGTTTGGGTGGTATTGGTTTAGCGTTGGCTGAGTATCTCGCCCAAACTGTAAAAGCAAAATTAGTTTTGGTTGGGCGATCGCATTTTCCCCATCGCGAGGAGTGGGAACTATTGACTCACACTCAAGATCCTTTCAGTGAAAAAATCCGCAAACTGCAAGCAATTGAAGCACTAGGTGCAGAAATCACGATCCACAGTGCCGATGTTGCAGATTATCAACAAATGGCTGTCGTCGTGCAGCAAGCAAAACAAAAGTTTGGTGCAATTCATGGAGTCATTCATGCTGCCGCAGTTCCTGGAGGAGGTATGATTCAACTCAAGACACCTGCGGATGTTGCGCAAGCCTTTGCCCCAAAAGTACAAGGAACGCGAGTACTTGATGCTTTGTTCCAAGATACTCACCTCGATTTCTTCGTACTTTGCTCATCACTCAGTTCATTTACTGGCACTCCAGGAATGGTAGACTATACTGCTGAAAATGCCTTCCTTGATGCTTTTGCCCACTACAACACAAACCAAAATCGCCCCACAATCTCAATTAACTGGGATAGATGGGATATCGGTATGGCGATCGCTGTAGAAGCACGACACAAACAGCTTACAGGTCAGAACTTAAGCCCAGCAATGAGTACATCTGAAGGAATTGCAGCCTTTCGCCGGATTCTTGCCACAAGTCAAACTCCTCAAATTCTCGTCTACACCCAAAACATCCAAAACTTAATTCAGCCCAAAACCTCCAAGCAGTCATGGGACGCACAATTATCATTACGTAATTCTCAACCAATTCACCCGCGTCCGCAATTAATAAATCCTTATGTTGCCCCCACAAATGAAATTGAGCAAAACCTTGTTCAGATTTGGCAACAACTTCTAGGTATCGATCAAATTGGCATTCACGACAACTTCTTTGAATTAGGCGGAGATTCATTATTTGCCACCCAACTTGTAGCCCAGATCTGTAAAAACTTCCAAATTGAATTGCCTTACAAAAGTTTCTTCAACGCTCCAACAATCGCACAATTATCTGTAGAAATCTTACAACAATTAACTCAACTCACCGACGAAGAAGAACTCGCAAAAGCTTTAGCTGAAATCGAACAGCTTTCAAACGACGAAGCCCAAGTAATGCTTGCTTTGCAAGAATAATTTGTAACATTTAAACTCTTTTTGCAGAGGAAGAATAGCTTTGCAACGTGTCTTCTCTACTCCTTTGCAAGTCAATCACTTTAGAATTTATATGAATGATATTTCAGCCCGAATTGCGGCGCTTTCTCCAGAAAAACGCAAGCTACTATTGCAAAGTTTAAATAATAAAAAAGCTAGTGTTTCACCTCAAATCATCAAATCGCATCGAGAAAAAAATCGCTTTCCCCTTTCTTTTGCTCAACAAAGATTATGGTTTCTCGATCAATTGCAACCAGGAAACCCAGCATTGAATATTTTCTTACCAATGCGCTTAACAGGACAATTAAATTTAGAGGCATTAAAACGTAGTTTCAACGAAGTCATCAACCGTCATGAAGCACTACGAACTCAGTTTATTCTTGTGAATGGAGAACCGTTTCAAGTCATTATTTCCAATCTAGAATTAAACATACCTGTTATTGATTTACAACAATCTCCAGCAAAAGAAGCAGAAGTATTGCAACTAACCAATCAAGCAGCACAGTTGCCTTTTAACTTAACCCAAACACCTTTACTACGAGTCACCTTACTGCGACTAGCAACAACAGAACACATTTTACTATTAGTAATTCATCATATTATCGCTGATGGTTGGTCGATTGGCATACTCACACGCGAACTGAATATTCTTTACAAAAGCTTTTGTCAAAATCAACCTTCTCCACTTCCTAACTTACCAATTCAATACGTTGATTTTGCAGTTTGGCAACGACAGTGGTTGCAAGGAGAACATTTAGCAGCACAAATTAAATATTGGCAACATCAGCTAGCAAATATCCCTGTACTGCAACTACCTACAGATTATCCACGCCCGACAGTACAAACTTTTCGTGGTGCTAGACAAGCTTTTGTATTACCTAAACCTACATTAGAAAAGCTAAAGGTAATTAATGCCCACAAAGGTATTACCCTGTTTATGACTCTGCTGGCAGCATTTCAAACTTTATTGTACTGGTACACAGGGCAAGAAGATATTGCGATCGGCACAGATATTGCTAACCGCAATCAACCAGAAACTAAGGATCTCATTGGCTTTTTTGCTAACCAATTAGTTCTGCGTACAAATTTGTCAGGAAACCCTACTTTTGAGGAACTATTACAACGAGTACGCGAAATAACTGTAGATGCTTATGCAAATCAAGATTTATCCTTTGACAAGTTAGTTGATATTATCAATCCTGAACGCCGATTGAATCGTTCGCCACTTTTTCAAGTAAAAATCATTTTAGAAAATACTCAATCATCTAATTTAGATCTCACTGGCTTAACTGTAAGTTCAGCTAAATTCGAGAATCCAACAACTCAATTAGATTTGTTATTAGAGTTAACCGAAAAACAAGAGGGTTTAGTTGGTGTTTTAGAGTACGATACTGATTTATTTAATGATACAACTGCAAGGCAAATTTCAAATAGTTTTGAAGCTATTTTACATCACATTATAGAACAACCCAATATACACTTACAAGATTTAATCAAAAAAATTACACAGAGTAATAAACAAAATGAACTGATTCAGAATCAAAAAACAAAAGCGCAATATCAGCAAAAACTAAAACTAATCAAGCGTAAAATCATTCAGACGCATAATATGGAGATTGCAGAATGAAATCAGGGTTGCAAATCAATAACGCTAGAAAGCGTCAAGGCATGTCTCAAGAAAAGTTAGTTGCGATCGCCGAACCAAATAAAAACTATCCATTTATCGTTCAACCAGTTATTAAAAATCTAGATCTGGCAGATTGGGCAATAGGCAACCAAGAATTTATCACAACTAATTTGCTTAAATATGGCGTCATTCTTTTTCGGGGATTTAACGTTACTACCGCGCCAGAGTTTGAAAGATTTAGTCGAGTTGTTTGTACCGAGTTATTTAATGCGAACGGAGAACATCCCCGCGAAAATATCGAGAGTAATGTTTATACTCCAGTTTTTTATCCTGGCGATCGCAAGTTGCTGTGGCATAACGAAAATTCTTTCAATCATCACTATCCGATGAAAATTTTATTTTGTTGTCGGCAACCAGCACAACAGGGAGGAGAAACACCAATTGTTGATAGCCGTAAGGTTTTTGAGTTAATTGACCCAAAAATCAAGGAAAAATTTATCAACAAAAATATCATGTATGTTCGTAATTATGGCGATGGATTTGGTTTAAATTGGGAAACTGTTTTTCAAACATCAGATCAAGCCAAAGTTGAAGCTTATTGTCGGCAAAATTTCATCGATTTTGAGTGGAAATCTCATGGAGGATTGCGAACTCGTGCAATACGTCCCGCAGTTATTAAGCATCCAAAAACAAGCGAAATATCTTGGTTTAATCAAGCGCAACATTGGCATCCGGCTTGTTTAGATACAGATACAAGAGAATCTTTCTTTGCTTCCTTTACAGAAGAGGATTTCCCACGCAACTGCTACTACGCTGATGGTAGTCGAATAGAAGATTCGGTAATGAGAGAAATTTGTGCAGTTTATCAACAGTTAGAAGTGAGTTTTCCTTGGGAAGTAGGAGACGTTTTACTACTTGATAATGTTTTGACGGCACACGCCCGCAATCCCTTTGTAGGAGAAAGAAAATTACTCGTTGCAATGGGTGAAATGACTAGTTTTTAGAATTTATAAACTTAACGGTAAGAAGCAATGCAAAGTCAAATTCAAGGATTTCAGCTTTCTCCACAACAACAGCGTCTTTGGATACTGCAAGAAAATAATCATACTTATTATAGCCAGTGTGCAATTTTAATAGAGGGCAATCTCGATGTGGAACTATTGCGATCAACTTTACAGAAAGTAGTCGATCGTCATGAAATTTTGCGGACAAATTTCCATCGTGCTTGGGGCATCAAAGTTCCCCTTCAGGTTATTAACAATGAGAATATCTCGATTGATATCCAAAATTTAGGAGATAATTACTGCAAAGCAGATATAAGTCAATTATTCCAGCAAGCTAGACTGAATCAGTTGCATTGGGAGAAAGATTCGCTACTACATCTATCTTTAATGAATTTTTCTGTCAACAAATTGCTATTAATCAGTTTACCTGCGTTATGTGCAGATTTAACAACGCTGCATAACCTTGTTCGCGAACTAGCTTGCTGCTATACAGATGAAGAAATAACCGACGAACCACTGCAATATGCGGATATCGCTGCATGGCAGAATGAATTACTCACTGAAGCCAAAACAACGTCCTGGCAGCAACCGGATATTTCTAGCTTAAAAAACTTACAATTAGTTAGTGAGAAACTTTGTACAGAAAACTCTGAATTTGAACCACAATGTATCAATTTACCAATTAATAACAATTTATTAGAAAAAATAAAACTAATTGCAGACAAGTATCAAGCTTCTTTAAGCGGGTTGTTGTTAACTTGTTGGCAGATTTTGCTATGGCGTCTGACGGGACAATCTAATTTGCTACTGGGTATTGGTGTTGACGGTCGCAACTATGAAGAATTAAAACCAGCACTGGGTTTGTTGGCAAAATATTTACCACTTGTCTGCGATATAAGTCTAGATATTCAATTTCATGAGTTGATGTCGCAGACAGAACAAATGACCAAGGAAATTTTAGAATGGCAGGAAAGCTTTATTTGGGAAGTGGAAGATGATCCACAGTTTTCCTTCTTTCCGTTTTGTTACGAATTTACAGATTTACCAAAAACCTACTCTGCGGGTAGTATCTCATTTTCTATCTGCCAACGCTACGTTTGTACTGACCGATTTAAAGTAAAACTTAGCTTTTTTACAGAAGATAATACGCTAAACGCAGAGTTTCACTATGATACTAGCTTGTTTACACCTGAAGCTATTCAATGTTTAGCAGAACAGTTTCAAACGTTGTTGACAAGTGTTAGCCAAAATCCAGAAGCGACAATAACACGCTTAGATGTTCTCAGTATGAGGGAAAGAGAACAACTGTTATTTAAATTTAACGACACTCAAACTCCTCTACCAAAATACGAATGCGTTCATCATTGGTTTGAAGAACAATGTGCTACTACCCCCGATCGCATTGCAGTTGTCTTTGGCGAACAACAATTAACCTATCACCAACTGAATACCTGTGCGAACCAACTAGCACATTACTTGCACTCATTGAAAATTGCACCCGACACATTAATTGGTTTATATGTAGAACGTTCTCCCTTGATGGTCATTGGGCTGTTGGGTATCCTCAAAGCAGGTGCAGCTTACATTCCAATTGACCCCAGTTATCCCCCAGAACGTCAAGCTTATATTTTCAGGGATACGCAAACACCACTCGTACTAACACAGCAATCTTTAACCGCAAATATCCTTGCAGATAATCTCAAAGTTGTTTGTCTAGATCGCGATTGGGATCTGATTGCTAGCCAACCAACAGAAAACCCTGTGACTTCTACAACCGCACTCAACTTAGCATATGTCATCTATACTTCTGGTTCCACAGGAGAACCGAAAGGAACTCTCATTCCGCATCAAGGTTTAGTTAACTACTTAAGCTGGGCGACTCAAGCGTATGCAGTTGCAGAAGGTACAGGAACGCTGGTTCATTCGTCGCTGGGGTTTGACCTAACGATTACTAGCTTGTTTACGCCATTATTAGTAGGAAATCAAGTTGAACTTTTACCCGATCAGAGTATAGAAAGCCTTGCTACGACACTGAAAGAACGAAATAACCTCAGTCTTGTTAAACTGACACCTTCTCATCTCAAGTTACTCAGTCAACAACTATCACCTCACCAAGTTGCAGAGAGAACACGCACTTTTGTGATTGGTGGTGAAAACCTCACGTTAGAAAATATCGCCTTTTGGCAAGACTTCGCCCCAGAAACAATCTTAGTGAACGAATATGGACCAACAGAAACTGTAGTGGGTTGCTGCATTTACCAAGTACCCACAAACCTGCATCAATCTGGTTCAATTCCCATTGGACAAGCGATCGCCAATACCCAACTTTATGTTTTAGACGAATACTTGCAACCAGTACCGTTAGGCGTTATCGGCGAACTTTACATTGGAGGCGCAGGACTCGCACGCGGTTACTACAACCGCCCAGAATTAACAGCAGAAAAATTTGTTCCTCACCCCTACAGCAACGAACCAGGGGCGCGTCTTTATAAAACAGGCGACTTAGTTAAATTTCGACCGGATGGCTTGCTGGAGTTTATCGGACGGATCGACGAACAAGTCAAAATTCGCGGCTTCCGCATCGAACTAGGAGAAATTGAGTCTACACTATTGCAGTATCCCGCAATCAAAGACTGCGTAGTTACAGTACGCCAAGAAGCAGACGACCAACGTTTAGTTGCTTACATTGTTCTTAAACAATCATCCTTTTCAATCGGCAATCTCAAAAAATTCCTGCAACAGCAACTCCCTGAATACATGATACCTTCAGTATTTATCACATTGAAGGAATTACCATTAACAGCAAATGGTAAAGTAAATCGCCAAGAGTTACCAGCACCAGATCAAGTACGACCAGAACTCGATGAATTTTATGTTGCTCCGCGCAATTCAACTGAAGAAAAAATAGCTAAAATCTGGGCACAAATCTTGAAATTAGAGCGGATCGGTATCCACGACAACTTCTTTGATTTAGGAGGACATTCTTTACTCATAACTCAAGTAATATCCCGTTTACGTGATATTTTTGATGTAGAAATCTTCGTCCAGCAAACGTTTGAAACACCCACAATCGCCGATTTAGCACTCATTGTGACACAAAAGCTTGCCGAACAAACCGACACAGAAATTTTAGCTCAAGCATTCGCTGAATTAGAACTATTAGAAGAGCAAAATCAAGAAGTCTAATCAATCCAAATTCCTATTAATAAAAAATAGAAAGATAAAATTCACACACAGCATTTGCACACCATTAGTAAAACCTCTCTTCATTCTTTCCTCTGCGTTCTCTGCGTCTGAAGTGGTAGCCTGCGGCATGCCGCTCCGCGTCTACGTTAAAAAATAGTTCTCACAAATCAGATAGGAGTGCTATAACTCTTCAAAAGAAATTTATATAGTCAAATAATAGAAATAAATGAGTAACCTACTAAACCGCATTAAAGAACTATCTCCAGAACAACAAGAAAAACTTCTGGAAAAATTGAACCAGAAAAAGCACAATGCCTCACACACCAAAATTCAACCACAAAGTCGAAATACAAAAATTTTTCCACTATCATTTGCTCAACAACGTTTATGGTTTTTTCATCAATTAGAACCAGATAGCTGTGCCTATAATATTCCGACCGCAGTTCGTTTAACTGGCAATCTCAACGTAACAGCACTTTCTCGTAGCATTAATGAACTCATCCGTCGTCATGAAACGCTACGAACAACATTTCAGATAGAAAACGGGGAAGCTGTACAAGTTATTCATGAGTCATCTAAATTCGAGTTATCAATAATTAATTTGCAGTTTCTCGCTAAAACTGAACAACACAATGAAGTCATCAAACTAGCAACTTCTGAAGCTCAAAGACCCTTCAATCTAGTAACAGAATCGTTATTACGAGTAACATTATTGCAGCTTGGTGCAGCAGAACACGTCGTCTTATTTACGATGCATCATATTGTCTCCGATGGCTGGTCAACGGGGATACTTATAAAAGAATTAACCGCACTCTATCAAGCTTTTTCTACTAACACACCTTGCATACTTCCGAAACTACCAATTCAGTATGCAGATTTTGCCGTTTGGCAAAGACAGTGGTTGCAAGGAGAAGTACTACAAAATCAACTAACTTACTGGAAGCAAAAACTAGGCGGAACTTTACCAGTTTTAGATTTACCAACAGATCGTCCCCGTCGTGCAATTCAAACTGATTGCGGCGCGATCGCATCCCTAAATCTATCCGAGTCATTATCCACAGCGATTAAAACCCTTTCCCAACAGCAAGGGGTGACATTATTCATGACTTTGCTAGCTGCATTTAAGTTACTACTATGTCGCTACACGCAGCAAACCGATATTATTGTTGGCACTCCGATTGCTAATCGCAACCGCTCGGAAATTGAAGGGCTAATTGGTTTTTTTGTCAATACATTAGTATTACGTACTGATCTTGCAGGTAATCCAAGTTTTCGAGAGCTTTTAGAACGAGTGCGAGAAGTAACATTGGGTGCATACACGCATCAAGACTTACCTTTTGAGCAGTTAGTTGAAGAACTCCAACCCGAACGTGATTTAAGCCACAATTCGTTGTTTCAGGTGATGTTTATCCTGCAAAACGCACCAACCGAGACTTTGCAACTTCCAGGATTAACACTTAGCCCGCTTGCCGTCGAAAGCCAAACCGCAAATTTTGACTTAACGCTGTCAATGGTCGAGACAGAACAAGGATTGAGTGGGTGGTTTGAATACAATACAGATTTATTTGATGCTACAAGAATTACCCGCATGATTGAGCATTTTCAGACTTTACTAACTGGTATTGTTGCGAATCCCGATCGGCGGTTGTCTGAATTACCTATTTTAACTGCAACAGAAAAGTATCAAATTCTAGAAGAGTGGAATAGCAAGTCCCTAGATGTACCTCAGCAGTGCATCCATACTTTATTTGAAGCCCAAGTAGCGCAAACCCCCGACACAGTTGCGATCGCAACTGCTTTAGATGAATACCTTACCTATACACAACTCAACGAGCGTGCTAACCAACTCGCCCACTACTTGCAAGCCTTGGGAGTCAAACCAGAGGTTGTTGTGGGTATTTGTATGGAGCGATCGCTCGATTTAATCGTAGCAGTTTTAGCAATTCTCAAAGCAGGCGGAGCTTATTTACCACTAGATCCTGCATATCCGCAAGCACGACGCGCATTTATGCTAGCAGACGCTCAAGTATCAATCCTGCTTACCCAACCCCACTTACTCGCATCATCACATCACAATCAAGTTTGTTTAGACAATACCACCTGGGAACAAATCGCCAGCGAAGCTAAGGAAAACCCTAAAATTGCAGTTATCCCAGACAACCTTGCTTACGTCATCTACACCTCTGGTTCCACAGGTAAATCGAAAGGCGTGATGGTAGCTCATCGTAGCCTTGTTAACGCCTATTATGCTTGGGAAGAAGCTTATCAACTACACAAAGTTAATTGTCATCTGCAAATGGCAAGTTTTTCCTTCGATGTTTTTGCAGGCGATCTAGTCCGTGCATTATGTTCTGGTGGAAAGTTAGTGTTGTGTCCTCGTGATTTTTTACTCGAACCTCAAAAACTTTATCACCTCATGCTGCAACAACAGGTGGATTGCGCTGAATTTGTTCCAGGAGTGTTACGCAATTTGATCGAGTATCTCGAACAGTCACAACAGCATCTTAATTGGATGCAACTGCTCATTTGTGGTTCTGATAGTTGGTACATCAATGAATATAAAAAATTTCAAAATTTTTGTAGCCCTGAAACACGATTAATTAACTCTTTTGGTTTAACCGAAGCAACAATTGATAGTTCTTATTTTGAAGTATATACAGTCAACTTATCAGTCGAACAATTAGTTCCGATCGGCAGACCATTTGCTAATACTCAAATCTATATTTTAGACAATGCCTTACAGCTTGTACCAGTTGGAGTTACAGGAGAAATTTATATTGGTGGTGCTGCTTTAGCTAGAGGCTATCTCCATCAACCACATTTAACTGCTCAAAAATTCATTCCTCATATTTTTAGTAAAAAACCATCAGATCGCCTATATAAAACAGGTGATATAGGTCGTTATCTTCCAAATGGAAATATTGAACTACTGGGTCGAATTGATAATCAAATCAAATTACGTGGTTTTCGGATTGAATTAGGTGAAATTGAGGCAGCATTAAGGCAATACCCAGAAATACATGAGGCTGTAGTTATAGTCCGAGAAGATACACCAAACCAACCGAATTTAATTGCTTATATAGTCACATCAACATTTCAACATACCAATTTACAGTCAAGTGAACTACGCAAGTTTTTACAGACACGCTTACCTAATTACATGGTTCCCTCCGCCTTTGTCGAACTAGAAAAATTACCACTAACGCCAAATGGGAAGATAGACCGTCGTGCCTTACCAGTACCAACACAGGAGTTGAAAATAACCTTTACTCCCCCTCGAAATGTTATAGAAAAAACTCTAGCAAACATTTGGCAAGAAATTCTTAATATCGAAGAAATTGGTATTCATAACAACTTTTTTGAATTAGGAGGACATTCTCTGTTAACAACTCGGTTAATGCTGCAAATTCACTCAGCATTTCAAGTTGATTTACCCTTAAAAGTTTTGTTTGAGTCACCTACCATAGCTAGTTTAGGTGAGAGCATTCATAATATTTTAAATTCAGCTCATACAAGTTTAAGTAATGAAAAAGAGACGAATTTAATTGATTTAAATACTGAAGCAGTTCTAGATGGCAAAATTATTCCTGAAGGAGAGATAACAACTCAATTATCGTGTATTCTTTTAACAGGAGCAACAGGTTTTCTCGGCGCATTTTTACTCTATGAACTTTTGCAGCAAACTCAAGCAGATATCTATTGCTTGATCCGCGCTTCTACGCTAGAAGAAGGTAAAAATAAGTTACAAAAAAATCTCGAATCTAAATTACTCTGGCATAAATCTTATAGTTCTAGAATCATTCCTATCATTGGAAACTTGTCGCAACCACTTTTAGGGCTTTCTGAAGAAAAGTTTCAAGAACTGGCAGCCAAAATTGATGTTATCTATCACAATGGGGCTTGGGTACATCATATTTATCCCTATTCTGTTCTCAAAAATACGAATGTTTTGGGCACACAAGAAGTATTGAAATTAGCCTGTAAAACTAAATCTAAACCTTTACATTATGTTTCCACTTCTAGTGTTTTCTCTGTAGCAGGTATGTCAGGAAAATTAAGTATTAAAGAAGATGATAAATTGAATGATTATGCGCTACCTGATAACGGCTATGTTCAAACCAAATGGGTAAGTGAAAAGTTAGTTAATATTGCACGAGCAAGAGGATTGCCAGCTTATATCTATAGAATTGGACGTGTATCGGGACATAGCCAAACTGGTGTTTTTAATAGTAATGACTTTGTTTATAGATTAATTATTGGTTGCGTACATCTTGGTAGTGTACCCAATGTAGATATTATGGAAGACATTCTACCAGTTGATTACGTCAGTCAAGCTATCATTCACCTGTCAAAACATCAAAGAGACAAAGATAAAAATTTTCATTTGGTAAATTCTCAACTTCTTCACACAGATATGCTGCTTAAAGTTATTAATTCGCTTGGTTATCAAATTCAACAGATTTCCTACAATCCATGGTACAACAAGTTAATTGATACTGCTGGTTCTTCGCCAGAGCATCCTTTATATCCTTTAGTGCCTTTTTTCTCAGCTAGAGAATCGGAGACAAGTTCTCAACCCATAGCTTTAGAGTTTGATTGTAAAAATACTATGGCTGGTCTTGCAGATACATCTATTGTTTGTCCGGCAATTGATGAAAAACTACTGACTACTTATATTTCGTACATGATGCGCACCGGATTTTTATAGCCTGCTATTTTTTTGAAGTTAGTAAAAGATTCAACTCAAATTAATTCAACAAAGGTTTAAACAGTATGCCAACATCTAGCTTATTAACTAACAATACAAATCTCACTAATCATCAACAGCAATATTTAGAAAAATTCATTGCACGTTATAATCAAAAAACTCAAAAATCGAAACAACAAACACAAAAATATCGCCCAGTTCTAGCTGATGTCAGAGGCTCTGCAGGGTTTCGGGCAGAATACAAAGAAATTGTCTATCCGATCATTGGTAAGTATGCTGTTGGCTCAAAAATGTGGGATATCGACGAGAATGAATATGTAGACCTAATGATGGGATTTGGAGTCAATCTTTTTGGTTATAATCCACCCTTTCTAAAGGAAGCTATTACACAACGACTTGAGCAAGGTATCCACTTTGGACCGCAATCAGATTTAGCGGGAGAGGTAGCTGAGTTATTCAGCAAATTAACTGGAATGGAACGAGTTGCTATCAGCAATACGGGTACTGAAGCTGTCATGACAGCATTACGTTTAGCACGAGCTGCAACCGGACGTCATAAAATTGTCATGTTTTCTGGCTCCTATCACGGGCATTTTGATGGCACTCTAGCAAAATCTCAAATTGTTGATGGCATTGCAACAGTTATGCCTACAGATATAGGAATACCACACAATATCATTGCTGATGTTTCAGTATTAGAATACGGAAATTTTCAAGCATTGGAAGTTATTAAAGCAAATGCGGATGACTTAGCAGCTGTCATTATTGAACCTATACAAAATAGCCGTCCTGATTTACAACCGCGCGAATTTTTGCAAGAATTGCGGCAATTAACAGCAGAATTTGGTATTGCCTTAATCTTTGATGAAATGCTAACAGGTTTCCGCATTCATCCGAATGGCGCACAAGGATGGTTTGGCATTCAAGCAGATATTGCAACTTATGGAAAAATAGTAGGTGGAGGGATGCCTATTGGTATTATTGCTGGCAAAGCTACTTATCTCGATCGCATTGATGGTGGGATGTGGAACTATGGAGATACATCTTCTCCACAGGTAGAAACGACTTTCTTTGCTGGTACTTATTGCAAACACCCTTTAGCAATGGCAGCAGCATTAGCAGTACTAAAACACCTCAAAAAAGAAGGAGCTTCACTTTACCAGAACCTCAACGATCGCACGACTCAATTCATCAATCAGCTCAATACTTATTTTGCACAAGATGAGGTTCCTATCCGATTAGCAAATTGCGGTTCTATTTTTAATGCTGTGCCCTTAGATGATTCTGTAGCCTCTGATAATGCAGCAGATGCTAACTTAGGTTTAATTTATTACCACCTCATTGAAAAAGGTGTTTTTCTCCGTCCAGGTGGTGGTTTACTCTCTACAGCCCATAGTGACGAAGATATCAATTACATAATTGAAGCAGTTAAAGAAAGTGTTCAAAACCTGCGAGAAGGACATTTTTTACCTTGATTAAATTACATCACAAATGATATTTAAGGAGATTAATATATGAATAGAGAACAGATGGAAGACAATACAATTTACAAAGTTGTCGTAAATCATGAAGAACAATATTCTATTTGGTTTGCAGATCAACAAAATCCTCTTGGTTGGCGTGATGCGGGTAAAACTGGTTTGAAAGCGGAGTGTCTTGAATATATTAAAGAAGTGTGGACTGATATGAAACCACTTAGTCTTCGCAAGCAAATGGAAGCTTCCAATATCTATCACAGCTAATTGTCATCAGGAGATTTTCAATTCAGATTGCACATTGAAACGTGGTGACTACATCAACATCTAATTGGATTTACCCTAACCCCAATCTTCAAGCAAGCTTGCGTCTATTCTGTTTTCCGTATGCAGGTGGCGGTGCTTTGAACTTTCGCACCTGGTCGAATAGTTTACCACCAACGCTTGAAGTTTGTCCTGTCGAACTTCCTGGGCGAGGCAGAAGGTTCACAGAAACCCCATTTAACAGGTTAGAACCTCTGGTAAAAGCGATCGCCCGCGCTCTTGTACCATATTTAGATAAACCATTCGCTTTCTTCGGTCACAGTATGGGTGGGCTTGTGAGCTTTGAGCTTACCCGCCTGCTGTACAAACAGCATGGTATTAGTCCAGTACATCTATTTATATCCGGTCGCCGCGCTCCTCAATATGTTTGCGATGCACCGATCCACGCCCTACCAGAACAGGAATTCTTAGCAGAACTGCGCCATCTTAACGGTACACCTGAAGCAGTGCTACAGAATGTTGAACTGATGAAACTGCTGATTCCTACACTACGGGCAGACTTCGCCATACTGGAAACTTACGCTTATACTAGCGAGCCACCGCTGGAATGTCCGATCGCTGTTTTTGGTGGGTTACAAGACAAAGAAGTCACCCGCGAACAGCTTGCAGCATGGCAGCAACAGACAAGCGCTTCCTTTTCATTACAAATGCTTCCTGGCGATCACTTTTTTATCCACTCGGCTCAAGCACTTTTACTCCAAAGCCTAGTTCAAAAACTCAACTTGCAACAGTAAGTCCACGGAGATGGACTTCGTTTATCTAGCGGCGAATTTATTCACTCAGCTAAAAGACCTGACGCTCGGCTAGATGGGCAAGAATCTCTGGATGCGATCGCCACACAGGACGCAACTGTTTGCGGGCGAATAACTGCAGTTGATCTCCTACGTGCGGGGAATCAGGCTGAGTCGCGTTACCATAGCTGTTGAGTACCATAGCCCGTACCGGATTAGAAAACTCAATTGCTGCAACAAAGGAATCTCCAGCGACCGATTGAAAGCGTCCATCTTCTGAGGGAGCAAAATCTAGAACGCGGAAAATTCCGAAACCTCCAGAACCACCATTGCTCGGTAAATCTACATCGCCGTAACTTAACCGAAAAACTTCTCCCCACGCGACATCCAGCGCTCCATAAGCTTTTTCAACCTTTGCTGCTGCGGTTTCTAGGGTTGCTACTGCGCTCTGAGGATTTGCTAAACCATCAGGAGTCACCAGCGGAGAATCTTCATTCCAAGGCTTACTAAACCCCTGCTCAAAATCCATTGCTTCTGCCCAAGCGGCAAAGAGGACTGCACCTCGGCTATCTGCATTTGCTTGGCGATCCCAAGTATTTAGTACATCCGCTGCTCGACGTGCTAAATCACTTCCCTGTTGGCGGGCTGCCGGAATGAGATCGTCTAGTATGCGATCGGCAAGCTCCATACGTGTCGAATGTTTGTAATCGATCATCTGTGAAAAAGACATTTTTTGATTTTCTGTCAGCATCTTCACAGAGCGCTGCGATCGCCAATCCATAAAACGTGGTGCCATATAGGGCGGGAATTTATCAGGATCGAGGGCGAGGGGAAAAGTCGTTGTCCACGGTGGATCGTTAGTATTCTGCAACCAGCCGCTTGCGGGATCGATGACGCGCGGTAGATCTTCATAGGAGTGGGTTTTTGTCCACAGTGTGTCAGATATATTCCCTGGTATAGTCCCTTGCCAGAATTCAAAGTCACCTTTGGCTCGAACTGGAACTTGACCATTAAACAGGTGCATAATATGCCCCTCGCGATCTGCATACATCACCGTAAACATTGGCAGTTGTAGTCGCTTCAAAGCAACTTCAAACTCAGAAAGATTAGTGGCACGCGCCATATCCCACCACTCCTCAAGTACGCCTGGTTGGTCAAGACCAACAACACGTAAAGCCAAAGTTTTGCCATTATGGGTAACAAGGGGACCATGTACGGAACGTTTTACTACAAGTGGCTCTAAACGCACCGTGCCGTCCTCCTGCTTGACTTTCAAGGCAAGAGTTTTTGTCTCAAAGGCGCGAACTTGTCCATCGAAGCGATAACCCTTGTCTGCAAGTGTGAGTTCATAAGTATCCCATCCATCATGCGTGTTGACTGTGTGAGTCCAGCCGAGGTAGTCATTGAACGCGATCGCTAACACAGGAATGCCGACGAGTGTTGCTCCGTAAGCATCAATTCCTGGAGCCGTTATCTGGGCTTCATACCACAAAAATTGATCTGACCACGGTAGATGCGGATTCGCTAGCAGCATTGCATTTCCACTCGCAGACTTTGAAGGTGCGATCGCCCAAGCATTCGACCCTGCTGAGTAGTCTTCGTCACTTATATCTGCAACTTTATGCGGGTTGACTACAAAAGTAAAATGAAGCAAGTGTTGAACATGAGCTAGCACATCTTCTGGTTTGACTGGCAGTACAGCTTTAACTTCGTCATCAATGCGATCGCTGTGTTCTTGAGCATAAGCGTTAATCCCAGCAGTGAAGGCATCGAGATAGTTGCGAAAAGTTGGGGGTTGTGCCAGATACCATGCGCGGGCACGTTCTGGGATGTCCATAGTCTGTACCCAGCGATCTGAGTCTAGATACTTTTCTCCCCAGTATTCAGCAGCGCGTCCCCGTGCTTGACCATAGAGACGCAAAATTAAATCGCCGTGGCTTTGCATCTGCGCCCAACCAAAGGCTCGAAATGCACCCTCGTCATTCTTGCCATAAATATGGGGAACACCTACGGTATCCCAAAGTATTTCAGTCTCTTGAGGTTCTACTGCTGAACTTTTTAAACCCACTAATACGGTGAACATTAGACCGAGCAAAAACAAGCTCAAGCTCAATTTAGCAACGCGCCAATAGCGTAAGCTTTGAAAGAGTGAAAGATTTCCAAGACGGAGCAACTGCGAAGATACTGTGAACATTATTTTGATGGCGTAATAATCCTGACGTAATACCTTGTTGCGAAGAAGTTTTAATAATTTTTACTGAGAGGCGTGCAATATCTTGATGAAAAAGACGAGAATTTTGTTTAATACAACATTAATATGACAAGTTCAACGCCGTCCATAATATCACTAAACAGGAAAACTTCTCATTTCTACTTAAGGTTAATCGAGAAGATCAGTAGCTGGGCGTAATTATTGATCGCACGTTTTATGCTGGTTAATAGTTGCTCTACTGACCATTGACCGATAACAGCCCTTAAGTTACGTTGATTTTCACCCACTTACTAAACATCTTTTAATCTTTCAATAGAGATTTGTTAAAGTTCCTATGGGATTTGTAGATGATATATCGCAGTTGTAATCCCAGAGGTTATTAAATGGCAGCAGTTAACCTTTCTCAAGATGGTTACTCGCAAAACTTTGATTCTCTAATTAGTTCTGGTTCTGCAACTTGGGTTGATGACGCTACAATTCCAGGCTGGTACACAGCAAGAACCGGAACCGGAACAAGTATTGTCGCATCTACCGGAAGTAGTAATGCTGGAAATCTTTATAGTTTTGGTTTGGCAAGTGATAGTAGCGATCGCGCTTTGGGTTCAATTGGTTCAGGAAATGCAGCAGCAGGAGATTTCTATTGGGGAGTACGCTTAGTTAATGACACCAATGAGACAATCACTGGATTAGATATTAATTACTTTGGCGAACAGTGGCGCTTTAGTGGTGCAAATGCTGCCCAAACTGTTGATTTTTCTTACCAAATTGGAGCGCAAAATTTAACGACAGGTAACTGGATTAACTTCGATCCTCTAGACTTTACTAGTCCCATGACTAGTGGGACAACTGGAGCACTCAATGGTAATGCAGATGCTAATCGTACATTTAAATCAGCAACTTTGACAAATTTAGTCCTTGAAGCTGAACAAGAAATTTGGTTACGCTGGTTTGATCCCGATCATCCTGGCGCAGATCATGGTTTAGCAATTGATAATTTTACGATTGCCATTAGCGAACAAGGCGATCCAGATCCCGATCCAGTTGAACCTGGTGATGTGCGGATTTTTGATATTCAAGGAACATTGCACCGTTCACCCCTAGAAGGACAGCAAGTGACAAACGTTCCTGGAATTGTCACCGCCGTGAGAAATAACGGTTTCTACATTCAAGATGCGACGGGTGACGGTAATGATGCGACTTCAGATGGTATTTTTATCTTTACTTCTTCTGCTCCCAATGTTGCGGTAGGCGATGAAATTTTAGCTAGTGGAACTGTCGGCGAGTTTCGTCCTGGTGGTGCAAACAGCGGTAACTTGACAACAACGCAGATTGGTGGTGCAGGTAATCCAGCAGCAAATTTTAGCATATTGTCGCGTGGTAACGCGCTACCAGAAACAACAATTATTGGTTTAGAAGGAAGAAAGCCCCCTACCGAGAGAATTTATGGCGATGCTGTAGGAGGTAATGTCGAAAATCCTGGAAATGAGTTTAATCCACAACGCAACGGACTCGACTTTTACGAAAGTTTAGAAGGAATGCGCGTGCAAGTTGATGGTGGTGTTGTTGTCGGTCCGACAAACCGATTTAATGAAATTTGGGTACTAGGAGACAATGGTGTTGCGGCAACAGGGCGCACTCCGCGTGGTGGTATTGTGATTAGCCCTGACGACTTTAACCCTGAACGCATTCAGATTCAAATCGATAGTAGATTGACACCAGGAAGCGCACCTCAAGTCAATGTTGGCGATCGCTTAAATAGTGTCACTGGCATCATGGATTACAGCTTTGGTAACTTTGAAGTGTTGAGTACTGTTCCTGTAACAGCAACACCAGGAGGGTTACAGCGAGAAGTCACAACATTAGATTCTGTAGGCGATCGCTTAACAGTTGCGTCTTATAATATCGAAAACTTTCATCCTGGCAGTTCTGCATCACAAATTAACGGTGTCGCCGGACATATTGCCCAAAACCTGAAAGCACCAGACATTATTGCATTGCAAGAAGTTCAGGATAACTCTGGTCCAACAAATAACGGTATTGTAGATGCTTCCCAATCTTATCAGGTGTTAATTGATGCGATCGCTGCGCGTGGTGGACCTACATACAAGTTTCGCGACATCGCCCCTGTCGATGGACAAGACGGCGGACAACCTGGTGGGAATATTCGCGTTGGCTACCTCTACAATCCTGAACGGGTGAACTTTATCGATCGCCCTGACGGTACTGCAACAAGTGAAACGACAATTATTAACGGTCGGCTGTCAGAAAGTCCTGGTAGAGTAGAACCCAACGATCCAGCATTTGAGGATAGCCGTAAACCACTAGCTGGCGAGTTTGTCTTTAATGGTCAGCGGTTATTTTTAATCAACAATCACTTTAGCTCAAAAGGTGGTAGCGATCCGCTGTTTGGTCGCTTTCAACCGCCTAATAACAATGGAGAAGATGCGCGTACCGAACAAGCGCGGATTAATCGCGAGTTTGTCGAGGACATCTTAGCAGCAAATTCAGACGCCAGAGCAATTGTCTTAGGTGACTTAAATGAATTTCAGTTTTTCCCACCTTTGGAAGTTCTTGAGGGAGGTGCTGAACAAGTTCTGAACAATTTGACTGAAACCTTACCAGAAAATGAACGTTACAGCTACATTTTTGAAGGTAACTCGCAAGCCTTGGATCACATTTTAGTCACTGATAGCTTATTACCTAACGCTGAATACGATGTAGTTCATGTCAATGCAGAATTTGTCGATCAAGATAGCGATCACGATCCCTTACTATCGCGCTTTGCATTAGCAAATCCAACTTCCACAGTGGGTAATTCTCGTTTAGTGTTTGGAACTGCTAGTGATGATGAAATCGCCGCCCAAGGTAGACAGACTATCTTTGCAGGTAATGGTGATGACTTAGTAGGTCCTGCACCAGGTTTAACTGGTAACAATATCATTAATGGTGGCAGAGGTAACGACGAATTGTTTGCTCGTACCAATGATACTTTAATCGGTGGTTTGGGTAATGATTATTTAAATGCCGCAGATGGTACAGGTAATAATCAACTCTACGGTGGCATTGGTAATGATACTTTGTTTGCAGGTGGAGCCAATGATCGACTTTATGGTCAACTTGGTAACGATGTCCTTTATGCTGGTAGCGGTGGTAACTTCCTGAGTGGAGGTTTAGGAAACGATCAGTTTTGGATTGCGTTGAATCAACTACCAGAAACAGCAAATACGATTACTGACTTTAATCTAGGCAATAATGTCATTGGAATCGGTGGAATTGCACAGATCAACTCTTTTGATGACCTGACAATTGCCCAAACTGGTGCGAATACGTTAATTAGTGCTTTAGACCAAGATGTTGCTGTCCTCACAGGCGTTCAAGCTAGTACACTCAGTAGTAATAGTTTCGTATTTGCCTAATCTCTAGGTTCTTGTTGTGTTTAGGCGATCGCATCTCACGATCGCCTATTTGCTTCAGATAGATTTGAAAACTCACAGCCAAAACTCAGGGAGTCCTCAGATTGGCTAAGTATAATCTGAGCGATTAAGGCTGAATTGTACTTTCTAAGCTAGAACCTTGGTAAAGTTTGAGCTTGTCGAGGGCAAATTTGGTTTAACTGCTCGAAATGTGCAAAAACAGGAAAACTACTGTTAGTGTAGGTTCATTAAATTCAGTATGAGTGCAGCCGATGTTGCCAGAACCATTCAACTCATCATTGCTCCAGTAGTCCTGATTACTGCTTGCGCCATTGTTCAAGGCAGTGTTTTAGGGCGATTTATGGGCGTTGCTGAATGAACAGTGGATTAAGTGGCTAGGGGAAGTGTTTTAAATCTTAAATAGTGCATCAGTAGCCGGACTGAATATCGTAACATCTCAAGAGATTTTGAGTAACAAAGAGTGGCTCGATGTAACCTAGCTAAATAATGCCTTAATCTCGTATTCTCTCCTTCAACTCTCGTCAAGAGAATTTTAGGTAGCACTAAGTGCTTTTTTGGGTTGAGATAGTTAGCATAAACACAATATCCATCTGTTAAATACCTGCGGCTTTTCCAGGTTTGAATTCTCTGCCAAAGCTTGGCAAAAGTTTGACCACTGCGATCGCCTACTTCCATGGCTAAAATGCCAGGAGCATGATGATTGATAGCTGTCCAAAGCCAGATTTTGTCTGTTTTACAACCGACATAGGTTTGAAGTTCATCCAACTCGGCTACCGTCGGCTGCTCTTGTTCATCTTCTGGCAACTCTTGTGCTGATTCTTTGACCCAGTTGATGATAGTCGTATGGTGAATGCCTGTAACTCTTTCAATAGCGCGGAATCCCATGCCATTCAAGTACATCTGTAAACAAATCTTTTTAACTTGAGAGTGATAACCTTTGACCTGGTAAGATTCTCGGAAAAGGCGACCGCAATCCTTGCATTCAAACCTTTGCTTGCCATTCTGATGGCCATCTTTGCGAAGATTAGAGGAGTCGCACTGTGGACACTTCATCTAGACTGACCGAGTTTTGTTAACTCTTTCTTTTTTAGCATATCCACTACTTATTCAGCAACGCCCTTTGTTTTAGCCCAAACAGGTTTTATCGCTCATGCGAGCGTAAACGAGTTAAATTCTTTCTAGTCGTCAGTTTCTACTTCAATGCAAAGCAATTTTTTCACCGAGATTCTACTGCCACTAGCTCTGGCAGTTGTCATGCTAGGAATGGGGCTAAGTCTAGTTCCAAAAGACTTCCAACGCATTACCCGTGACCCCATAGCCGTTGCAGTGGGAACAATATGTCAAGTATTGCTACTACCGCTCCTTGGAGTGCTAATTACGCTCTTTGTTCCGATGCAGAGTGCGATCGCAGTAGGCTTAATTGTCCTTGCCGTCTGTCCTGGTGGTCCTTCCTCCAATCTTCTCTCCTATCTCGCAAAAGGTGATGTTGCTCTCTCAGTAACGCTCACAGCATTCAGCAGCATTATTACCGTATTTACGATTCCCATTTTTACCAATCTGGCACTCCAGCATTTCTTAGATCAAAGCGCTGCAATCTCACTGCCGATCGGACGAACAATGCTGCAAATCTTTCTGATCACATTGTTGCCAACTGCGCTCGGAATGGTCATTCGTCACCAGTTTCCCGATACAGCGAAGCGCATTGAAAAACAAATGAGTCGTCTTGCAGCAGGTTTACTGGCATTGATTATTGTGCTGATCTTGATTCGAGAAGGAAGTAAACTGCCAGGATTCATCGCACAGGTGGGAATCGGAGTTTTGTTACTCAATTTACTGGCAACATTGGCAGGATTTTGGATCGGAAAGCTGTTTCGTTTGCCGTTAGCTCAACAGATTTGTATTGCGATCGAGGTTGGAATTCAGAATGGAACGTTAGCGATCGCAATCACTGCTGGTTTACTCAATAATCTTGATATGGCTGTACCTGCGGCTGTTTATAGCTTGCTGATGTACGTAACTGGCTTCGGAGCTATTCTTTACGGTAGAAGAGTAAGCAGTAGTGTGTCTACCTCAAAATAGCTCAAGAATCACCGCGTATGATCCGGTTGGGGTCACGTTCTAACTTGTGGATGCGAGTGTAAATGAACAGTTGCACTTATTCAAAAGCTACACCACTAAATAAACAACTCAGACGAGCGCGCCCAAACTGAAATCGTTGCTTTGCATTTATTTATGGGAGATGCTCACACTCCTGCGAGTCAAGCTAGTGTCGCTCAGTTGCAGCACGGCTTCCTAAGTAATCCCGTGATAGCTACAGGATGTCTCAGTCAATCGTTTAGTTTTGAGGTGTTGAGCAACTCACACCTTATTTGTTACAAGCCTAATTAATGGTAGTTGCATTGCTTGCAGCGAGTACCAACAATATACCTTCATAGTTGCAGGTATATGTAACAGTGTTTGACAACTTACGTAGAAAGGCTTCGGCTTGATCCTAACCCATGACTCGAGCAAAAATTGTCTCTTAGTCGAATGGCACGAAGAAAAGCTCAAAGTGTTGCAGAATAAGCACTACAGCTTGTAATGCCCATTTAGCAGTAATAGCTTGACTCAGGCAATCGCTCTGAGAAAGATGATGTATGGTTGTCCAAAAATT
>NZ_JADEWN010000015.1 GCF_015207655.1 Gloeocapsopsis crepidinum LEGE 06123
CCCCAACTACTGCATTCAGGGTTGATCTTCTCATTGCCACTGCACTCGATTTAATTAATCCCGTGCATTTGAAAAACTGGTTTACTCACTGTTGCTACTGTGCCTCATAAAACTGCAATAGGCTGTAAATCATGCAATCAGGCAAACCCAGGGCGAATTAATTGTTGTCTTTGATGCAGATTTTGTACCAACGAAAAATTTTCTAACACGCACAGTAGGTTTTTTTCAAGATAATGCTGTTGCCTTAGTACAGACGCCACAAAGCTTTTATAATTTCGATCCAATTACTCGTAATTTAGGGTTAGAAAACATTCTTACATCTGAAGAAGAAGTATTTTATCGACAAATTCAGCCAATTCGAGATGCAGCAGGTAGTGTTGTCTGTTCTGGTACTTCGTTTGTAGTGCGTCGTCGTGCGTTAGAAATGGCTGGGGGCTTTGTTACAGATTCACTCAGTGAAGACTACTTTACAGGCATTCGTTTATCTGCTCAAGGCAATCGACTGATCTATTTAAATGAAAAGTTGAGCGCAGGTTTAGCTGCAGAAAATATTGCTGCTCATGCTACACAACGATTGAGATGGGCACAAGGTACATTACAAGGTTTTTTTATTAGTGCCAATCCGTTAACGATTCCAGGGTTAACTCTATTACAGAGGTTAGCTCATTTAGAAGGTTTACTACACTGGTTTACGAGTATTTCCCGTGTTGGCTTCCTAATGATGCCATTAGCTTATTCGTTCTTGAATATTATTCCTATTCGAGCAACAATACCAGAACTTTTATATTTCTTTTTGCCTTATTATTTAGTTCAATTAACAGTATTTGCTTGGTTAAATAGGCGATCGCGCTCGGCTTTATTATCAGATATCTACTCGCTAGTTCTATGTTTTCCCTTAGCATTGAATACAATTCAAGTTATGCTGCGTCCTTTTTCTAGAGGCTTTAAAGTAACGCCCAAAGGAACTAAAAGCGATCGCTACACTTTCAACTGGAAACTTGCTTCACCTCTTATTGTTTTATTCATCGCTACAACAATTAGTCTCTGGCGCAATTTAGGAATGTGTCTTGTCAAAGGTGCCTGGGCAACTCCAGAAATATCTCAGCAACTTAAAGGTATTAATTTAGGCTGGATCTGGAGTGCTTATAACTTAGTTGCGATCGCGATCGCCCTACTAATTTTAATTGATGTTCCTAATGATTTATTTGCGTGGTTTTACCTCAGACGAATTGTGCAACTCAAAATTGCTGATAAAACGTTTTGGGGTATAACGACAATGCTTTCAGAAGTGGGGGCAGAAGTAATGTTAACTCAATCAATAAGTTCTTTTTCACATATAGTTATACCAGTAACATTAGAAATAATGGAGGAAAAATTAACTTTATCAGGACAAATTAAACAAATTAAATTTGACAGTGAATTTCCTACACTACGGATATCTTTTGAGACACTTGATTTAACTCAACAACGTCAACTAATAGAAATACTATTTTGTCGTCCTGGACAATGGAAAATTCAGAATACACCAGGAGAATTAGCTTCTTTATTACTAATATTTAAAATTTTACTGCGCCCGCGAGTTTTGTTTAATCGAAATTTATCAGTGAGTGCTATTAAAGTTGCTCAGGTATAGCTTAAGATAGATTATGTGTTATATTGATTAACCTGACTATTTTTGTTTCGAGTAGAAGCAGCCATTTGCTTAGATGAGTATTGTTCCATTTCCACCACCAGTAAAACCCAAATTTAAATTTATAGATCTATTCTGCGGTATTGGAGGTTTTAGATTAGTATTACAATCTCTTGGTGGAAAATGTGTATTTTCGTCTGATAGTGATGCAGCAGCGAGAGCAACATACCAGACAAACTTCGGAGAGTTACCTTATGGAGATATTAGAAAGCTTACTAACTCAAATATATTAGATGAGGAAATAGATCGCCTCATTCCAAACCATGATTTATTAACTGCTGGTTTTCCATGCCAACCTTTTAGTAGGGCTGGAGTGTCGGCTAGAAACTATCTAGGTCAAAATCATGGATTTAAAGATATTGAACAAGGAAATTTGTTTTTTGACATCGTTAGAATTGCTAGAGTAAAAAAAACTAAATTCTTATTACTAGAAAACGTAAAAAACTTTCTTACTCACGATCAAGAAAAAACTTTTCATATTGTTAGGGAAACAATTGAGAAGGATTTAGGTTACTCTTTTAATTACAAAATTGTAAATTCCAGCTCACTGGTTCCTCAAAGAAGAGAGCGTTTTTATATAGTTTGTTTTCGAGATAAGGTACACTTTGAGTTCCCTAATTTTCAAGGAGAACCATTACCTTTAAGGTTAATTTTAGAAGAAAACGTGTGCAATAAATTTACAATTTCAGATAAACTTTGGGAAGGACATCAGAAAAGATCGCAAAGGAATGAAGCTAGAGGTGCTGGATTTACGGTGAAATTAGCAAACTTAGACAAACCATCTGGCACTCTGGTTTCAAGATATTACAAAGATGGGAAAGAATGCCTAATTCCTCAACAGGGTAAAAACCCTAGAATGCTGACGCCAAGGGAATGTGCCAGATTACAAGGTTTTCCTGAAGAATATCTCCTACCGAATAGTGCTGCTGCGGCTTATAGGCAGTTTGGCAACTCTGTTGCTGTACCTGTGGTTATTAGAATTGCTCAAGCAATTTTGGAAAAACTGGATACTATAGACATATCAAACAGAAGAATTACAAAAAGCAGGATTCAAAACAGCAGCTAATCTAACAGTTTGGGAAAATGTTACTGGTACTTACGGTATTTAATTAGAAGTGGAGCTAAACAGTTAGGAAAAGATACTAAACGTATCGAATCTATTTATAATGATTTAACTACTACATATAAACTCATTACTCTTTGAGGAGAATCAGAAACAAATCAACTAAAAATTCTTCGTTCTGTTTTTGAGCAGTCATTATTCTTTCAACTGAAAGATAGTACTAGCGTTAAATTAGAGTACGAGAAACTCTTAGTAGACCTGGAACGGCTTTTAATAACTCCTAAAGACTATTTAATTTTTGCAATATCAATCAAAGAAGTGATGTTGCCTACTAATGAAGCTGTAGGAAAAGTTCCAACTGATGAAACTTATGCTTTTGTTAAAAGGTATGCCACAGCTATACTTGATACTAAAAAAGAGCAAGGTTTAGTAAATTTAATTCGCGATTGGGATGACTTCACAGGAATGCTCGCTATCAATAAAGAAAGAGATTTGATAGTTGAATTGTATAGAAATGTTAAAGAGAATTTAGCAACAAGCTTAAGTAATTTTGAGGAAAATATATCTAAAAGCGATGAAGATGTTGTTTTAACAGCATTATGTCAAGAATACGAAAGGAGAGTCGCTCAAAAAAGAAAAACTAGGGCTGGTAAAGACTTAGAAAGTAGTATTGAATTTATTTTCAATTATTTTGATATTCAAACAGGAGGTAAACCTAAGCATTTTACTGCTGGTTTGGAAATAGACAACTGGGTTGAAACTAAAAATGGGTGGTATATAGGAGTAACTTTGAAAAGAACTTTAAGAGAAAGATGGAAGCAGACATACACAACTGATGATAAAATCTACGTTCAACACAAAATTAGTAAAATAATATGGGTAATTAGCGATGATTCTGATTTAAGTGAACAAAAGATATCTCAACTTGTGTCATACAGGCATATCTTTTTTATTCCAGATAATTCTCGTGTCTTGAGAAACTTGTGTTCTCACCCAAATATAGGGAAATATCTTTTTCCGATTACAGAATTAGTTACTCAGGTACAACAATTAATAGAAACCTGTTAGCACTCTAACAGTAGCGTTTTCGGTGCTAAGTTAGGAAATTTGCACGATTTTAGAAGGTAGTCGCAGTTTACTCCAATTAAGTATTTGTAAAACCTGTATCCTGAAGAAACTCTAAGATTGCAGCATTGAGTTCATTAGGAGAGTTTGCAGGTGCGTCGTGACCGCAGTCTTGGATAATTTTTACCTGCGAATGGGGAAGATGCGATCGCAATTTTTCAGCATCTGTAACCGGAAACCAGCGATCTTGATCGCCCCAGACAATGAGTGTTGGACAAGTAATCTCACCTAAACGTGCTTGAATTTTACTAATTAAATTAGGCTGCTTTTGCTGTAAGCGTTTGATTTCCTGGGCAGCAATTTGTAGTTCTTCAGTGACTTTCGCTAGTGTTCCAGGTATGTATATGTAGGGATAGGTAATCCAGTAGACTTCTTCTGGTGTAACTGTTGACCAATCTACCAAAACTTCACGGCGTTCGACTCGCACGATCGCGCGGACAAGAGTCGAGAAAAAGAACGTTAACCGCAGTGAATCAACAATTTTTAATAATTCAATTGGTAAATCGGAAAGCGATCGCATCCATCGGTTAGGTAATCGTTCAGGAAATATTGGTACATTAATTAAAACTAAACTTGCAAATAAGTCTGGATGCTCTTGAACAACTGCAAGACTCACTAATGCACCTAAAGATATTGCTACTACAATCGCAGGTTCATTACATAAAGCACGAATAATCCGCTCTAATTCTATCAGTTGATGCCCTGGGTGTTCTGGATGTGCTAGTTTCTCGGAGAAACCGTATCCTTTCGCATCAAAGCAAATCACGCGAAAGTGTTTTGAGAGTGGTTCAATACAATGACGCCAACCATAAGACCAACTACCAATACCGTGAATTAAGATTAGCGGTTTTCCTGTGCCTTTTTCTCCATAGGCAATTGAGACAGGATTACCATTAGCATCGGCGATCGTTAAATTTTGCCGCCCTTTTGGAAAAGTTTCTCTCCACCAGTCTTGCATTAGCTTTAAATCTGAGCAGAATTGCTTGCTGAAATTATTAGACTTCCCACATAAATCACAAATGCCCTACGACTGAAGTCGGGGCTACTCAAACGAAGTTTTAAGAGTTTTGAATTAAAAAAGTTTTATAACTCAACATTTCACGACTCTAAATTGATGGACTTTGTTTATGTGGTAGCGAATTTATTCGCAAGCGTATTTATAGAGGAGGTCTATTGATTACCTAATTTAACTAAAAAATAGGCTGATTAACTTTCAGCCTATCTATTCTAGAAATATTTTAAGCACATCTAGAGGGATATTTCTTATTTCACGCCTTTTTGTGGGTTCTTGAGATACTCTTCCAGCAAGTCCACATTCTTCATGTTTGCTTTCCAAGCAAAGTCGAACATATCACCGATGATTGGAACTGAGCCAAATACACTCTCTATTACAATGTTCCTTACCATCCGTCCTAATATGGCTTTTGGAATACCTAGCCGTGCTGCTTCAACAACAATATAAGCAGAAAGCGCTGTTCCAACAATATCTCCAGCACCAGGAATTAGACCAATAATTGGATCGATACCGATCCGAAATTTTGTTCCTGGAATGCCAATAGCATTATCAAGCAAACGGCTAAACCTACGTAAACGCTGTACTGAGGTAAGTTTAGAGTGAGCTGCAACTTTATTGGCAAACTGAGTAGCAGATTGGGTCATAGATGAAACACAACCGTTAATCTTTTATAGTTCAATTTAAACATTTCTCAACATTACTTGTAGTGTACCTATAGCGATATTTACGTATATCGCAAAGGAAGAGTTTTTCTAAACGAATTATCTAAAGAAATAAATCTAGAGAGTGAGTAAATTTATGAATTTTTTACCTTAGAGTTTGGATTGCCAATCTCTATCACAGTTTTAGAGTGCGATCGCATAGCTTCACCCACGGAAACATTAAGCTGATCGCCGACCAAAAGAACTGCTGCACTCATATATAACCACAGCATTAAAACAATGACTGCGCCGACTGCACCATAAGCTTGATTGTAATTGCCAAAATTTGCTACATACATCCGAAATAAAGCAGATAAAATTGCCCAAGAGACGGCTGCTAAGATTGCGCCAGGCATCATAGGTGTACCAGCATCCCAACGACTTGGTCCATAGCGATAAATGAAGGCAAACGCAGAAGACATAACCCCTAAAGCTAAAGGCCAAATTAGTATTTGCCAAATAAATAATAAGAAATATAAACCACTTTCACGCACAAAAAATGCCAAGATTAAATCGCTAAGAAATACTAGAAAAGAAGCGACTACTAATAATACAATTGAGCCTATAGTAAGACCAATTGAAATTAACTTAGCTTTCCAAAAAGGGCGCGTTTGTTGTGAAGGAATTTGATGAATTTGGTCGAGGGCTGTCATAATAGTATTTAATGCCCCAGATGCGATCCAAATTGCTGCAACAAAGCTGATTGAAAATAACCCGCCATTTCTATTTTGAGTAATTTCTTGGGCAAAATTACGAATCAAAAAAAGTGCTTCATCCGGTGCAACTGTACTGAGTCGCAATGCTAGCTGTTTAAACGTAGATTGCAGAGACTCTTGAAATAAACTAATCGCCGTCAGCACAGCCAAAATAGCAGGAAACAGGGATAACATTGAGTTGTAAGCAATTTCTGCTGACAAACCTAATAGTCTTCTTTCAGCTACACGCACAAAGGTCGTCCTTAACGTAGCCCAAGTCATGTGGCGAAAAAACCGGACAAAGCGGGTTTTAAACATGCGAGAGGTCAGGAATCAGAGGTCAGAAGCTAGGGAAAATTATAAAGCAGGGTTTCTTGCTTGCGACAAGCAAGATGCTTGTGCCACTAATTACTAGCTACTCATCATTAATAACTAAATGACTCCCATTGCTGCTGCTACAGCTTCGAGTGTAGGTTCTATTCCTGGCTTGAATGCATTTTGGTTGTTATCAATTGCTGTGTTTGGATCTTTAAGTCCATTTCCAGTAAGTACGCACACAACAGTTGCACCTGTGGGAATTTGGTCTTTAACTTTTAACATTCCTGCAACTGAAGCCGCGCTTGCAGGTTCGCAAAAGATACCTTCTTCAGAAGCGAGTAGACGGTATGCTGCTAAGATTTCTTCATCAGTAACCGCGTGAAATTCTCCCTTGCTGGCAGACTTTACTGCGATCGCTTTTTCCCAGTTTGCCGGATTCCCGATGCGAATTGCTGTTGCTACAGTATCAGGGTGAGTTATGGGTTGTCCAGTAATGAGCGGTGCTGCCCCAGCGGCTTGAAAGCCCATCATTTTGGGTAGGCGATCGCATTTACCGGATTGATGATACTGACAAAATCCCATCCAGTAGGCGGTAATATTTCCAGCATTACCTACAGGAATACACAACCAATCAGGAGCATCACCTAAAGCATCAACCACTTCAAATGCTGCGGTTTTTTGCCCTTCCAAGCGATAAGGATTAACTGAATTGACCAAAGTAACCGGATAGCTGTTTGCCATCTCGCGGACTATTTTCAGTGCTTGGTCGAAGTTTCCTTGAATCGACAACACTTCAGCACCATAAAGCAGTGCTTGCGCTAACTTACCTAAAGCAACATAGCCATCAGGAATTAGGACAAAAGCTTTCATCCCCGCACGTTTCGCGTAGGCGGCTGCTGCTGCGGAAGTATTACCTGTACTAGCACATATTACTGCCCGCGCTCCTGCTTCTTTTGCCTTAGAAATCGCCATCGTCATTCCTCGGTCTTTGAAGCTACCCGTGGGGTTTAGCCCGTCGTACTTAGCGAATACCTGTACTTGTCTGCCGATGAGCTGGGCGATTGAGGGAACCGGAATTAACGGAGTATTACCCTCTAATAGTGTCACTACTGGCGTATTTTCAGTTACGGGTAAATATTGTTGGTACGTTTTGATTAATCCAGACCAAACTTCGCGGTTAGTAGATTTGTTAGCAATCAGAGTCACGGTATTTGCAGCAACTTTATTTTAGATAGAGATCTTGGAAGCATAAGCAGAGTGCTTGCAGTTAATTCACTTTTTGAGTTGAAAAGCGATATAACAGATCTTCAGCTTGTATTATTTAGTTTACTCTGACAAGTGAACTATCATAGGGTACAGCCCATAGCCAGTTATAAAATCGACACATTTAATACAACTATGCTTCCAGATAGAGTTACAATAACATTTTGGTGTGAGTAGGCAAAAATAACTATTTAATAAACGATGGGAATTTGTTCAGCTACTACGTCTCCTTCCTCCACGTTGGCGGATACTAATCAATCAGTGAATACGGTTTCTGGAACATCGACAGCGCGATTGGGCGAAGCCCAGCGCCAAAAGCCATCGCCTTGGAACGATTCACAAAAAACTTTATACGCCGCTGGTGTACAAGTTAAATTTCTACATTTGGAAGCAGAGGTAGAATCACTGTTGCAGCAGTTACAAGCAATTAAAAAACAGCGTCATACGGCTGCTGAAGAAGTATCAGTCAAATGAGGCTACAAGTAGTAAGCTTAAACTTCATGGCTGAAATGAATCGAAGCGTTGGTGTTGAGAAGACCAGCGCTTGAGCTGATAAGTTTTGTTAGTAGCAACTAGTAATGCTGGAGGCTGATCGTCCTCTAGATCGGCAATTCCGATTGCGCGATGCTCAGCAGCACTGCCAAACTCGCTGTAAAGGATACGTCCATTGTGTGAAAAAATAATTGTGTGCGATCGCGAATCATTTTGTTGAAGTACATTGATCTCGAAATTATGAACGGCAGCAATCTCCTGTGGAGAGATAATCATTATTACTTCTGCTGTACCATCACCATCTAAGTCAATTAACTGTACTGGCAATTCTCCCAGTTGCTTTAGCATCTTCTCTACATTTGGAGCAGGCGTTTTTTGAGAATTTGGGTTGCGTTTTTGCAATTCCTGCCATAACTGAGGTAATATTTGGACAATTTCAATAGGCTGCGATTGTTGTGTCAATTCAGAAAAGGCGATTGTTTGGGGTTGTAGCCACTGTAATGTTGCTTTAGTAAGTGCTAGTTGTCGTGAAGCTGATACTATGGGAAACGCATCAGATACGGCTAACAGTTTCAGCGTGCTACCTTGTAACTGTACTGCTTTGACAACAGCAAGCTCGATTTGCTGATATCCACCTGGTAGCCAAGAAACAATTTGAACTTCAGCATCTGAATTTAAACCTAATTGCTGCCAGTATTGGGCTGCGGTTTGTTGAGGTGTAAGCTTGAACGGCGCTTGTTGCCAGGTATTGCCATCGTGATAGGCGCTAAGTTGGATTTGATACCATGTTTGCTGATCGGCGATCTGTAAGGGTGTTTGCTCAATTTGCAGCCATTGCTGAGGATTAATTTGCGTAACTTGTTGTGCAGTACCAACAAAGCGGCTGGAATGAGAAGTTGCAACTTTATTTGATGAGAAATCACCTTCTAAACGTTTGAGGAGTTTTTGGATATAAGCAATATCAGCAGATGTTGTCTGTGGTTGCTGTTTTAGCCAGGCGATCGCATTTCTTCTACTTTCTTGTGCGCCTTTAAGTAGCGCCCCCCAAGCTTTGACTTCAGTTCGCTTCGGGTTAACACGTAAGGCAACTTCTACACGATTACCTAATCGTCCATTATCTGTTTCTAATAAAGTCGTAATTTCTTGTGTATTTGTCGGTGAAGCTTGAAAAACTTTTAGGGCTTCTCCCCAACGCCCATCGATTAAAACAGCGAGAACTTGTTGACTAGGACTTGCCCAAGTTTGATTTGCTCGCTTTTGGCTTTTTTCGGCGTGTAATCGAATAAAATCGAGTTGTGCTTGTGCCGCACTTGACCATGCTTGACGCTTTTGACGTTGTTGTTTGATAAACTGCAACCATTTTTCGGCGGGTGTCCACAATCCACTACGGGCAATAAGTAACGCATTTTGATAATTGCGATCATCTAATGCTGGTTCTGCGATGGAAACAGGTTCTAATTGCAGTGGATCAAAGATAAAATTTGCTGGTTTGACTTGATAAACTTGCAATCGCGGTTCTAAATCAATGGTTTGATCGATAACTAACTCTGGAGAACCTCCGGCGATCGCTTGTTGCCATTGCGGTTGAGTGGGACTTGTCCAAGGCAACATTAAACTAAGATAGGAGCGATCGGGGTTATAGTGGACAATTTGACCGTAGGCGATCGCTTGTCCTCGTTGTCGTTCTCCCCAAAGATAAAACCAAATTCCTTGGGTTGGTGTGGTACTCTCAAACCGACGCAGTTCGGTTACTGGTAGGGGACGATTTGAACTTGTGTCTGCTGTCTCTGGATTGATGAGGGGTGCGACAACAAATGATTCTTCAGGTCCTGTGACATCAGCTTGAGTTATAAACTGATAGTGGATTTCACCTTTCGGTCGATTAAGAAGATTTCTAGCATCTGCGATGCGATACACTCGCAATTCGACGATCTGATTTTGCGATCGCACAGGTAAGATGACAGACGTTGGTTGCGAATTAGCAGGATTAACTTCTAAAGGTAACGGTTTCCCAGCAATTTTTCCTTGTGTGCTTAACTCCGCTGCAATTTGTGTCAGAGTTTGGGCTGGTTCTTGATTTAACGGTAGCTGCGCCCACTGCGGTAAGAAGTCATTTAAGGATGCGATCGCACTTGGATTAAAAAACAAACTATAACTCAACCATATGCCGCTGACGACTACGCCGCTTGCGCCTAGCAACAACGTAATTCCTAGTAAAAATGCCATTTGCTCTTTTCTTTTTCCATAGCTTGAGTTGTGCTGCGGAAAAGATGTATCAGCAAGCGTGTATTTTCTGGTTAGTTTATGCTTGTGTTTTGACATTTGCGTTCAAGCATCCGGCATCATTGCTAATAAGAAGTGATTTGAAGTTAGTTAATGCAGCTATTTCATGCATTATTTGTTACCAGTATATTTTAACTTTACTTTGTTTTGACCAGCTTTTTCACATATTTATGAGGAGTAAATAGCTATTTTTTTGGTATAGGATTAATTATCCTAAAGCATAATTTTTTTTCAAAAACCCGTATATTTACGCTGGTGATTTTGTTGATATTGATCGTGTCTCCGTAGAATTGTGCTTGGTGTATAAACAACTTCATTAAACTGATTTGTTTGTAAAACTTCCAATAATTACTCTAAGTAAAAACAACTATTTCATTAAGGTAGTTTACTCTTTTTATAAAGTTTTTATGTAGATGAGTCATTTAAGCTTAAAGTCTTCTTGAATTATCAAGACTTTATTTAGTAGCAAAGAAATTAGCGATCGCATAAATGCTACTTATAAAAATGTGAACTAATAATTTACATCGCAGTAGTTCAATTTAGCAATGAATCATCAATAAGTGAAGGGTGAATGCTTATGGAGACAATTGAACTTAAGTTCCTTTTGAGATTATTGGGCTTTACAGATTACCGGATATCACTAACTGAAATCAACCTGGGTAATAATACTAAAGCAGCAGAAAGAAATAAAATTTGCCGTCAACTATGCGATCGCGGTTTAGTTGAATGTTCCTACGAAGTCACAAAACTTAAGATTGCACCTCCAGGAAAAGCCTTACTCAAACTGGATCAGCCGCAAGTACCAGTTACTCAAAATGAACTCAAAGCCCTGAAGGCTAGTGAAAACAAAAAGATTTTGCCAGGAGAAACAAAAGTTCCTATTGCAGATCGGCAAGCAGTAATTCAAGGATTGGCTGAACGCGGTTTAATTGAGGTAGAGACTAAAGTTAAAGAAGTTTGGCTATCTGAACAAGGTAAAGCATATCTACGGGACGAATATATTCCTAACAAAGGAGTTCGACCTGTTATTAGTCTAGAGCTTTTAGGTAACTATATACGTTTTATACGTAAAAGTTTTAACACGGAAAGGAATACTTATACTGAATCAAATGGAGTATCAGCAACGCTAGCAAAAGAACTTAGCGACTTAGAAGTTTTTCAAACGATTCAAAGCCTAGATCAAGAATTAGGGACAGAAAACTATTTACCAATTTTTCATTTACGCCAGAAACTTGCTTCCGTAATCTCACGTAAGCAATTAGATGAAATACTGTATCGCTTACAACGTAATGACCAAATTGAATTGAGTTCCTTGCAAGAGGTTACTGCTTATACTCCAGAACAAATTGATGCAGGAATTCCTCAGGATATTGGTGGACCTTTGTTTTTTATTGTTGTGAATTAAAGTTTTCTTGAATTATCTGTAGTACTCAGTTTTTATCAAGGTAGCAGGATGGCATCTATAGATCAAATTATCCAACGCGAAGTTAACCCTTTTGATACGACAACCTTCAAACCAGGTAACTTTTGGCAAGAACAGCAAGATCCAGCATTGAATGTTGATTCGATTCACCAAGAAGCAATTACTACAATTGAGTATACCTTAGCTCAGATAGCAAAAGATCATCGGACGCGCACTATAATGCTTGCTGGTGATTCTGGTTCAGGTAAAAGCCATCTTTTAGGTAGGCTGAAGCAAACACTGAACTCTAAAGCTTTTTTTGTTTACATTGGTCCTTGGGCTGACAGTAATTTTATTTGGCGACACACTTTACGCCAAACAGTTGACAGTTTACTCAAAGTACCAGAAGGACAACAAGAATCACAGTTGTTGTTATGGCTAAAGAGTTTATCGATCTTTAAACAACGTAATCTTATAGATAAATTACTAGGCGATCGCAAAGCATTTATCCACAAGTTAAAAGTAACTTGCCCATCTGATATGTACAACGCTAATGAGTTTTTTAGCGTGTTGTATGACTTACTTAATCCCGAACTACACCTACTTGCTTGTGATTGGTTACGCGGCGACGATCTTGATGCAGATAGTCTTGAAGCGCTAGGAGTCAAAAATACGGTTGTTACCGAAGATGCCGCCCAGAATATTTTAGCTAATTTTGGCAAAATTTCTGCCCAAACTCAACCAATTGTTTTATGTTTTGACCAACTCGATAATATTCCACGTACAGATGGATTTATTGACTTACAAGCATTATTTAGCGTTAACTCTAGTATTCACAATCAATTATTAAAAAACTTTCTAATTATTATTAGCATTATTACGAATACATGGAGAGAAAATAAAAACCGCGTTCAATCAGCCGATAGAGTAAGAGTTGATGATTTAGTTGTCCTCAAACCCATTAAACTTGACGAAGCGGAAGCAATTTGGAAATCTCGACTTGTTCCTTTACATCAACAAGCTGATGAATTGCCAATTTCTTCAATCTATCCACTAAAGCGACAGGTTTTAGACGAAAAATTTCCTGGTGGTAAAACTTTTCCTCGAAATACACTAATTCTAGGACGGCAATTATTTCAACTGTATAAATTAAAAGTCATTGATCCACCTATTGTCAATCCTCATTTAGCTGCTTTTCAACTAATCTGGAATAAAGAACTTAAAAAAGTTGAACAAAAAATTACGCGAATTCGTCAGTTATCCTCGCCAGAACTAATTCAAATGTTACGTGAAGCCTTGGAAGCTTTGGAATTAAAAACTCAACCAAAATTTTTACCTAGTCCTACTTATACCAGCTATTCCCTAAGTTGTTTTCTACCATCACAGCAACAAAAAAGTGGAATTGTCTGGATGGAAGATCCCAATATGAGTAGCTTCTTTTATGTGATGAAAGGTTGTCACAAAGCTTTGGAAAAAAAACACTGTCAAACTTTGTTTCTGATTCGAGCAGAAAAACTAGGTAACAAAACGAATCAAGGCTATCAAATCTACAAGCAAATTTTTAAAGGTTCACCTCACTGTCACATTGTACCAGATCTTACTTCGATTCACTACCTAGCTACTTACCACAGCATGGTTAATGCAGTTAGTTCTCAAGAGTTAGTTATTATAGACAAAATTCCTGACTTAAAAGAATTACAAGCTTTTGTGCGTGATGCTCAAGTATTGCAAAATTGTAGTTTATTGCAAGTTTTAGGAGTTCTTGCTGAAGAAGCAGAACCCAAGCCAGATCGAGATCCAGATCTACACCAAGTAAAAGAGTTTCTCATAAACTTAGTGACAACACAGCAACTTTTAGGGCGAAGTACATTAATACAAAATGCACTTGAAAGCTTTCCTCAAGCCAATGAGTCACAAGTTAAAGAACTCATTCAGCAGTTATGCCAAGAAAATAAAGTGCAAATTCTTGACCCTAAGGCAAAACCTGAAGCACAACTCGTTTGTTTAGTGCCTAATTCAAAATGAATCAATCTCTTAGTAGTAACTTAAATGAGGCACTATATCTTACTGAAGACAATGATATTCGAGTATTTATTCATCAAATTGCCTCTAGTAACATTCTTTGGCTAGACACAGAAGTTGCTGATTACAAAACTACTTGCCCTAGATTATCTCTAATTCAGGTATTAAGCAATCATAAGGATCTTACAGGTAACTCTACAGTAATTTTAGACGTATTGGATAAGCCTAATTTAGTAACATATTTCGTTCATAAAATTATGGCAAATCCCAAAATCGAAAAAGTTTTTCACAATGCTAATTATGATTTAAGATTTTTAGGAAAAAAAGACGCAAAAAACGTAACTTGTACTTGGGCGATCGCCAAAAAGTTAGCTAAAACTTCTCTATCTGTCACAAATTTAAAATTAAAAACCTTAGCCTCAGAACTTTGTCACTTTGCCAACATAGATAAAACGGAACAAGGAAGTGATTGGGGACGGCGACCATTGACGCTAAAGCAGTTACAGTATGCCAAGATGGACACAGTGTATCTAGCTCACGTGCATCGACGTTTAATTGAGATTGCAAAAAGTAACTCTAAGCCAATAGATAATATGCTAGGAGCTAAAACTAAACCTTCTTTAAGTGTTACTAATGTCAGAGTAGCCTTTGAGTGTCCGCGATTATTTTATCTAGGCTATCACTTTGGAGGAATGACGCTTTTCTTACCTGCGGATACTGCAATTGGAATTGGAACAGCATTCCATGAGTTATCAAATCAATTTGTCCGTGTCGCAAAACAAGACTCGCAGTTTTCAGCTTTATTTGAACTAGAGGTTGAACAGTTAGATATAGAAGCGATCGCCTCTGCATTGCAAAAACTATTCTATGAAAAAGTTTTTTTTCCTTATTTGCAAGTATCTATTCAGAAAGAACCTGGAAAAGCACCCGCATTACATCAACTGTGGGTAGGACTTACGCAACTTATTCACCGTTGGGTGCAGTTATTGATTGGTAATCGTCACTACTGTACACCACAAGAAGTTATTTCTAAAACATTTCTAGCGCAAGAACTGAAGATTCAACATTACTTTACGCTTCCTAATGGAACGCAGCAGTTAATTAAAGGTAGATGTGACAGCATTATCTACGATTTTGCTGAGCAACGTTTGTGTGTAGTTGAGTATAAATCTTATCAAGCTGTCGATCAATCAGCACAGTTAGCGCAAGTTGCGCTTTACAGTTATATGCTGCGCAAAACGATTGGCGTTGAGATTAATTCCGCAGTTTATAGCGTACTACCCGATTTGCATGAACTCACTTTTACATGGGAACAACTGGAAAAAACAGTACATCAACTTGTTCCCCAAAAAATGCAACAAATGCAGCAATGGTTAACTTGGGAACCACCGCAACCCGATCCACCACCGCCTACAAGTCAGCCTGATTTATGTTACGTCTGTCCGCAGCACAAGAAATGTCAATCTTTTTTTAATGACAGTGAAGCGATCGCCATTGACAGCTTATCAGTAGTGTCATCTCCATCTATTCAAGATAAACAGACAGACTTGATTCCAAACGCCGATCGCACTGGAAAAGAGTTAGTCGATACATTAGAATCTTTTGGTATTGGTGTTGACTACCAAGGTGCTGCTATTGGACCTGCATTTGTACGTGTGAAACTCAAACCTCATGCAGGAGTCAAAGTTAGTTCCATTTTACGCTTATCTAACGACTTACAAGTGCAGTTAGGACTCGCAAATCCTCCTTTAATTGCACCGCGAGCAGGATATATTAGTATTGATTTACCGCGTCAAGATCGCCAAATCGCTAGTTTTGAAAAATATGTGCGATCGCAAGTGTTACCTGCTGATGCTCAGATAAAAATCGCTATTGGAGTAAATTTAGAAGGACAACTTGTAGAAGCTGATTTGTCTGATCCGAATACTTGTCACTTTTTAGTTGGTGGTACAACTGGTAGTGGTAAAAGTGAGTTTTTGCGATCGCTGCTTCTCAGTCTTATTACCCGTCATTCCCCAGATCGTCTCAAAATTGCGCTTGTCGATCCTAAACGAGTTACGTTTCCAGAATTTGAACAGATGCGATCGCTTTATTCACCTGTAGTTAAGGATACCGAACAGGCAATTGAATTAATGGATCGACTTGTGGCAGAAATGGAACAGCGCTATCAACTGTTTGAATCAGCAGGATGTGCCGATTTGAATAGCTACAATCAGAAAACGCATTCCTCAACTCCTCGTATCGTCTGTATTTTTGACGAGTATGCTGATTTTATGGCAGAAAAAGAAAGCCGCAATGCACTCGAACAAAGTATTAAGCGATTAGGTGCAATGGCACGCGCTGCCGGAATTCATCTTATCATTGCTACGCAACGTCCAGAAGCTAAGGTAGTCACTCCCATCATCCGTTCCAATTTACCAGGAAGAATCGCCCTACGGACTGCGAGTGAGGCTGATTCTGCGATTATCTTAGGGGGAAAACAAACTTTAGCAGCTTATTTACTCGGTAAAGGCGATTTACTCTACCAAGGTGGCGCACAACTACATCGATTACAAAGCTTATTTACGAAAACGATTCAGCTACCGTAATCGTGAGAAAGCGATCGCATAGTTTACGTAGCGAAGTTTGCACATTTGAGTAAACTATACAACTACCTACTTTATAGCTAGGTTATCTCTTATTTCTCAATCAGATTTTTATCTCTAACTAACAAAGGTGTATAACATCTTACATAAATTGTTTTATTTCTTTTACCGATATCAAAAAAATATTTATTTCTATTAATTACCTGAACTATCCTAACATTCTATTAATAGACAAATTGTTAAATTTGTAGGAGTTTAATATATACAAATGTTGTTTAAGGTATTACTCCAAAATTTAACGACTGAGGAAAGTTCAATTCTATTACTATAACAAGCTTATGAATTTAACTCTATCTGAAATTTCAAAGCTTATGAAACAAGAGTCACCTGTGTTTATTGTAGGTGGTTCTCGAAGTGGTAGCAGTATTCTTTACCGAGTACTTCAAAGACACTCTAGCTTTAAGCCATATAACAGTAAGGAAAAAACTGGAGTAGATCTCACAGAATCTAAGGTTTTCTATAATTCTTGTATTGCTTGTTATGCTGATAACAAAAAGCCACTAAAGTATTTGCTACGCAATACAGATTACTATCGCAAGTTTCTTAAACAAATCAGATGGATAAAGCTATTTCAATATTGTTTTTTTACTGAGGTGCTAACTAGTAGAATTGCGACTAATTTTAATTTATTAAGACCTTTAATATATAAGCTAACTTTTAACGTAATTTTGCTTCAGACATTCTTTTACTATGCCAAGCAAGCACGAGGCATGAAAAGAATAATTGAAAAAAGTCCTTTGCACGTATATAGAATTCCAGAAATAAAAGCAACATTTCCCAAAACTAAGTTTATTCATATATATCGTCATCCCCTTGATGTATATAGTTCTTATAAGCAGAGACTCAAGGTTTCTTTGGAAAATGGTATTGAAAAATCAAAACTTACCTGGTTAATGCTTTCTCCTAAAGATTTTTGCGAGCTTTACACGCAACGTATCCAATTGGTATTGAGAGAGTATCACTCCAATTCCTGCCAATTTATGTTAATTCGGTATGAAGACTTTATTAGCAAGCCAGAATTAATAATTCGTCAAGTTTGTGATTTTTTAGATGAATCATACGAAGAGGAGTGTATTCCTGAAAATAGAAATGAATATCCTGAGTTTGCTGAAGAGAAGATGTATCCCAACCTATTTGGTACGATAAAGAAACCTACCAAAAAATGGCAAGACTATATCAGTGAAGCTGACGCAATTTTTATTGAAGATAGCTTATCTGGAGTTATGAACCAGCTTAATTATCCTAGATATACAAGAATTACACAAAAGTTATCGTCAGCTATGCTAGTAGCAGACTAAACTCAACTAAACTCAAAGCGATCGCAATTTTTCTGAATAAATTTTTGGAGTATCAAATCATAAGCGCACTAAAAGTCTTATGTGAAGGCAGTATTTCTTAGATATTGATATTCATAAAAATGGAGGCAGTGAAACTCTTCAACTCTCTACTAGTTTCCACTCAATATATTACATGGTTTGGTCACATCGTAAAATCAGTCATTATTTGCAACCAACTTAAATTTAATTGGTCAAAATGTTGACTTTGAAGAGTTTCACCCACTTATCTGTGAGAAGCCTTACACCTCGCCATGATTCTGTCTGAAGTTTGATATGACTAACCTTTTCTAAGACGCATCCTCTATATCAGATTTTGACGAAAGTGTTACCCCTCAACTGTCAATCCTGTAAAGTCGTAGTTCTACAGCCAAGTTACTACCAGTTAGCAACTAACTCTTCAATCATTGTACGGGCTTCGTCTAAAGATTCTTGACGCGCGTCGTCACCGCTGCTGAGGTTATCAGCTTGCACAAATGTGATATCAGTAATACCAACTAAGCCAAAAACAGCTTGTAAGAAAGGCTTGAGGTAATCATACTGTTCTGCTGGACCCGATCTATAGCTACCACCGCTAGCAGCTACAACTAGCATCTTCTTTCCATGAACTAAACCTTCGTAGCCTTGCTCAGTAGTGGCAAAAGTGCGATTAACACGAACAATTTGGTCAATATAAGCTTTGAAGGTCGAAGGTACGCTAAAGTTGTACATTGGAATACCGAACACGTAGCGATCGGCGGCGAGAAATTCATCTACTAAGTCATCCGAAAGCTTAATTGCTGCATCTAGTTCGGGATTACGCGCTTCTGGTGGTGTAAACGCAGCAGCAATCCATCCTTCATCGACGTGAGGTACAGGGTGTTTGCCCAAATCGCGGTAAGTCAGTGTATCCTCTGGATGGGCATTTTTCCAAGCTGTGATGAACTCATAAGAAAGTTTACGTGAAAAAGAACGTTCACCACGAGGACTAGAATCGATATGCAGAATATGCGCCATAAAACAATGGTTCCTAAACATAACTTAACAGTATCACTCGAGTAAATTTAGCATTAATCTACTTTTGTGTCTGTCTACCTCAAGACAGCTAAATCACAACACAGTGCAATCAAGCATTAACTGAATTCCAGGATTTTACTAATGGCTTATATCATTGCAACAGCAAATATGAAAGGTGGTGTGGGCAAAACAACGTTAAGTGTCAACTTAGCAACTGCGCTAGCCAAAGATCATGGTAAAAAAGTTCTTGTTTTCGATTTAGATACTCAAATTAGCGCTACCTTGAGTATGATGTCCCCGACAGATTTTGCTAAGTATCGCAAAACAAAACGAACTTTAAAATATTTAATCAATCAAGCTATTCAGCCAGAGACACGCTCAAAAATAAGTGTTAAAGAAGCAATTCATCACAATGTATGTAAGCTTCCTAATTTAGATTTGTTACCTGGAGACATTGAGCTATATGATGAATTTGTCGTTTCTGAAATGCTCCATGAGGAAGCTTTTGAGGTAGATCGATTAGATTTTGAAACTGTTTGGAATCGGTTTGAACGACGATTAGTGAAACAGATTTTAGATCCGGTTATTGAAAACTACGATTTTATTATTCTCGATTGCGCCCCTGGTTACAATTTGATGACTCGAAGCGCACTTGCTGCTAGTAACTTTTACATCCTACCTGCAAAATCTGAGCCGTTATCGATAGTAGGTATTCAGCTATTAGAAAGACGGATTGCCCAACTCAAAGAAAGCCATGCATCTGAAGTTAATTTAAACATCAAATTGTTAGGTATTGTATTTACAATGTCGGGTAATTTAATTACGGGGCGATATTACAAACAGGTGATGCAGAGAATTAACGAAGATTTTGATGCAGCACAGATTTTCAGGACACAAATACCAACTGATGTTAATGTTGCTAAAGCAGTTGATAGTTTTATGCCTGTTGTATTGACAAATCCGCAGTCTGCTGGTGCTAAAGCGTTTACTCAAATTACGCAAGAGTTTTTACAAAAACTGCAAGCAACTGGTAGCAGCCAACAGCAAACGCAATTAGTCAATATTAGTTAGTTTGAGTGTAACAAGGTGGGCAATGCCCACCCCACCGTTAAAAGTCTCCGATTAATGCAGAAACGCATCGTTCGCAGATCAGCGGATGTTCTGACGATTCGCCAACATGAACTGAGTAGTTCCAGCAGCGATCGCACTTTTTCCCATCTGCATTAACAACACCAACGCCAAGTTCATCAGTTTGTAAGTTGTACTTCGCCTGTTGGACAGCTTCTGATGAATTGACGAGTTCTACCTGTGAAGCAATGAATAAATAACGTAATTCATCAACTCCATTAGATTGAGGTAACTGCTTTTCTGGTTGTACTGGTGCATCTGTGATAAATTCAGTTTCGGTAACTTGCGGTTTTGGTTTCTGCGATAACATCAGACGCATAAATGCGAATAACAAGTAGCGCAGCGTTGCATAAATCCCAATAAGTTGAAATACGCGCGGTAGTAGCGGAATTTCATTGATTCCGACAAGCAGGGCTTTTAATAAACCAATTGGTAAAACAACTAAAGGAAACACCGCAAGAACAACTGCAAATATCCAAAGTTCGCGGTATACCTTTAATACATCACGTAAGTAGCTAGGCGATCGCGTAAATGGTTGCAAGATCCCTGCTAAATACTGTTGCCAGGTTTTTGGGGTTTCTGTTGCAGAGATTTTAGCTGTTTCTACCAACGCAGGCGCAACTATAGTAGGTTGGGTTGGTGTCGTGCTAGGGTGTAATGTTTGTAATTGTGCTTTGAGTACAGTATCAGGCACATAAAGCAACACCTTAGCTTCTAAAGAAGAACCAATCATTTTCTCGACTCGTGCTTGTTCGAGAACCTTATTAACTTCTCCACGAATTTGGCGTAGCTTTTGCCAAGAATTGCCAAGTTCGCTATTTTGCCATTGTTCTTCTAATTTCACCCAACCAGCTTCAAAAACTGATTTGTACGGTGTGGGATAAGGCAGTTGTTGCCAAATATCTTCTGCCATGTGACATAGTACAGGTGCGATCGCTCGTGCTAAATTTTCGAGTGCGACACTTAACACAGTTTGACAACTGCGTCGTCGGAAGGCATTAGGCGCACTGATGTACAATCGGTCTTTGGCAATATCTAAGTAGAAATTAGATAAATCCACCACACAGAAATTCTGCACTGTTTGGAAAAACCGGAAGAATTGATAACTCGTCATAGCCTCAGTGACGTCTTTGAAGACTTCCGTCATTCGGTGCAGCATGTACCGATCGAGTTCGGGCAATTGTTCGTAAGGTACAGCATGTTGAAGGGGGTCAAAATCGTGTAAGTTACCTAATAAGAACCGTGCTGTATTACGAATCTTGCGATAAGCATCGGATAATTGCTTGAGAATATTTTTACTCAGCGGGGCATCTGAGGTGTAATCAACTGATGATACCCACAGCCGTAAGACATCAGCACCATATGCTGGTTCCTCTTTTTGATTTTTACCGCCATTGATGACAATCTCTGGTTCGATGCCATTACCCAGCGATTTACTCATTTTGCGACCTTGCTCATCAATTGTAAAACCATGAGTCAAGACTGTTTTGTAAGGTGCATAGCCATTGACTGCTACACTCGTGAGTAAACTCGACTGAAACCAGCCTCGATGTTGGTCGGAGCCTTCCAAATACATATCAGCGGGATAACGCAATTCCGGACGCTGTTGGGCTACTGCTGCCCATGAGGAACCCGAATCGAACCAAACATCCATCGTATCTGTACCTTTGCGGTAAGACCGACCATTGTGAAGGTAACTTTCTGGCAATAACTCCTCAGTTGATAATTCCCACCAAGCATCTGTACCTTTTTCAGCGATAATTCCTTGAACGTGGGCGATCGTTTCTTCATTGAGTAGTGCAACGCCTGTTTCTTCGTCGTAGAACACAGGGATAGGTACACCCCAGCTACGTTGTCGAGAAATACACCAATCTGAGCGTTCGGACACCATTGCGGTAATCCGATTTTCACCAATTGCGGGAATCCACTTCACCCCAGAAATTGCTTTGAGTGCTTCATCGCGAAATCCTGCTACTGAGGCAAACCATTGTTCTGTTGCACGGAAAATTGTTGGTTTTTTCGTCCGCCAATCGTAGGGATATTTATGAACATAAGGTTCTTCTTTGAGTAGTGCCCCCACCGCATATAGGGCATCAATCACAGCAGAGTTACCATTACTAAGAACATTCAACCCTGCAAATTGTCCCGCTTCTTCTGTAAAGTTACCATCGGCATCGACTGGTGCCAAAATTGGTAGACCGTAACGCTGACCGACAATATAGTCATCTTGTCCGTGACCAGGTGCGGTGTGGACTAACCCTGTCCCTGACTCAGTTGTGACATAATCACCACCAATGACAATAGGACTTTCGCGATCGTAGAGTGGATGGCGGTAGGTTGTATGTTCTAAATCCTTACCACTGACTTTAGCTTTAATTGTGAGATCGCTTGCGAGAATCTGTGACAAGCGGTCTACTAAATCAGCAGCTACGATTAAATATTTGGGATGCTCATCGGCGGAAACTTCTACAACTGCGTATGTCAGTTCTGGATTGACAGCCACTGCTAAGTTAGCCGGAATCGTCCAGGGTGTGGTGGTCCAAATTGCTACACTCAGATGCGGTAAAAATTCTCCTAGTGCAGAGACAGCCTCAGAAAGATGAGTGACAGGAAAGGCAGCATAAAGACTGCGCGAAGTATGTCCTTCAGGATATTCTAATTCAGCTTCTGCCAAAGCTGTTTTTGAGCTAGGACTCCAATGGACAGGCTTAAGACCGCGATAGATGTATCCTTTTAAGACCATTTGCCCGAATACGCCAATTTGTGCTGCTTCGTATTCAGGCTTTAAAGTTAAATAAGGATTATCAAAGTCACCCCAAACGCCGTAGCGTTGGAAACTTTTGCTTTGTTCCTCGACAGCAGCTAAGGCAAAGTCTTTTGCTTTGCGACGCAACTCTAAAGGCGTGAGGTTTTGCCGTTCAGCCGCCTTCATATTTTGTAACACTTTGAGTTCAATCGGCAAACCGTGACAATCCCAGCCAGGAACATAACGCACTTTACGTCCTTGCAACAACTGAAATCGGTTAATAATGTCTTTGAGAATTTTGTTAAGCGCATGACCGAGATGCAGTGCGCCGTTAGCGTAAGGAGGGCCGTCGTGCAAAACAAATATCTCGCCTGGGTTGTTCTGCGACAGGCGATCGTAAATTCGGTTTTCCGCCCAAAATTGTTGAATCTCTGGCTCGCGCTTTGTAGCGTTTGCCCGCATATCAAAGTTGGTTTTAGGCAGATTAACGGTATCTTTGTAGCTTCCTGGTTCTGTCACAGTTTAATGCCGAAAGATGATAAAGTCGTTTTGCAACTATTATCAATGACAATCCGCTTTTGCTTCAACCTCAAAAGCGATTAGCACTCTTCAATTAGCAGTTAGCTAATCACACGGTCAACTTGGAGAGGGATTTTCTGGTGCTTCAGGTTCGGGTGGTGCAGCTTCTTGATGTTTTTCTTCAGCATCTTTGAGCGCCGCGTCTATCAATTCAGGTTCTGGCGGGTTAGGACGGACTAATTCATCTGATTCTGATATTGTTTCTGTTGCCGTTGCGTCAACTATCAATGTATCTTCAACTTCTTCAGATGCGTCTGGGATAGACTCTGTAACTGATGCTGCCGTGGATTCAGCTATTTGAGGTTCCTCCGTTGGTGCGTCAGGAGAGACTTCCGATACAGTTTCTATTGTTGATTCTGTGGAAGTACTCGTTGCTGGTGTGGAAGATCGGTTATCAATAATCTCAATTGAGTTATTTGTACTCGTTGCAGGAATACTACTTGTAGCAGTTTCTGAGCTTTGCGCTTGCTTACTGAGTTGTTGCAACCGATCTTTTGCAGTAGCCGCACTATTGCTACCGCGTTTAGTCAATTGCGAAAGTTTAGAAAAGAAAGAGGATTTAGAAACTTTTTCTTGTACTGTGTTTTTTACTTCTTCCGCGCTGGGTGCTGCGGTTTGCAGAAGGTGTGGAGTGAGTTGTCGTCGTAGCAACAGCGTTTGGGTGACTGACCAACCTAATAAAGCAACGCCAGCTACTTGACCGAGTAGTACACCCCCTGTGATGCGTCCAGAACACACCCATAGGACTAAGGCGTAGAATAATCCTACCCCGCTCCAAATAAAGTCACCTTTGCGGTGTACCTCAGGAAAAAAGAAAGCTGTCATGTAGATAGCGAGGCTAAAAAAACCTACCGCCAACGCCAGGATGTATGCCAGCATTTGTGGGTTACTCCTTACTGTGTCATCAGACTACATATTTTAATTTTGCGCTTTTATTGTTCACTTGGATACAAATCTTAGTTAATTGACTGGACTAGTCTTGGAATCTACTTAATTGGGAAGGAAAATCAAGTTGGCTGGGAGAGCAATGTTTTTGCTTTTTTCACACTGATTATGCATCCTCAATGTACCATCTAGCTCGTAGTTAAACTGAAAGCTAATGAGAGAAATCTATCTTTTGATCTATTTAGTCAGAGAATCTGTATTTTAAATGTACTTTTACCCAACTTAGTTAACACCTTTAATCTCTTTTTTACAGAAGAAATCTGATAGTTCGAGCTACCCTGAAGGGGAATTAATATCTCAATAGCGGAGTTAGCGAAGCAAACTTATGACACAGCAAAGCTTTGGTGTAATTGGTTTAGCCGTTATGGGTGAAAACCTAGCCCTTAACGTCGAGCGCAACGGTTTTCCGATCGCAGTCTACAATCGTACCCCAGAAAAGACAGATGCCTTCATGCATACGCGAGCACAAGGTAAGAACGTTAAAGCTGCCTACTCGCTGGAAGAATTTGTTGGCTTGCTAGAGCGACCCCGAAAAATTTTAATCATGGTAAAAGCTGGAGCACCTGTTGATGCTGTGATTGACCAGCTTAAACCCTTGTTGGATGAAGGAGATATCATTATTGATGGTGGAAACTCTTTGTATGACGACACGGCGCGACGCACCCGTGCTTTAGAACCTGCTGGTTTTAGATTTATTGGTATGGGAGTCAGTGGTGGCGAAGAAGGAGCGCTGAATGGTCCAAGTTTGATGCCAGGAGGGACAAAAAGCTCTTATGAGTACTTAGAGCCAATTTTGACAAAAATTGCCGCTCAGGTAGAAGATGGACCTTGTGTCACATATGTTGGTCCTGGTGGTGCTGGACACTACGTCAAGATGGTACATAACGGCATTGAGTACGGTGATATGCAGCTGATTGCAGAAGCCTACGATTTACTCAGAAATACATTGCATCTCGATCACAATCGCTTGCACGAGATTTTTGCTGAATGGAACACTACTGAAGAACTCAATTCGTTTCTCATTGAAATTACAGCAGATATTTTCAGGTACATCGATCCAGACACAAAGCAGCCGTTGGTTGATATGATTCTTGACGCTGCAGGTCAAAAGGGAACTGGACGTTGGACAGTACAGAGTGCCTTGGAACTAGGTATTGCTATTCCAACAATCACTGCAGCAGTCAATGCACGTGTTATGTCTTCATTTAAAGAGGAGCGTGTTGCTGCTTCGCAAGCGCTTACAGGTCCTACAGGTAAGTATGAAGGCGATGCCGAAGCTTTTATCAATATGATTCGCGATGCGTTGTACTGCTCAAAAATCTGTTCATATGCTCAGGGTATGGCACAGTTAGCTGCTGCCTCGAAAGTGTATTCTTATAATTTGAACTTGAGCGAAATGGCTCGGATTTGGAAAGGTGGCTGTATTATTCGAGCAGGTTTCTTAGGTAAGATTCAACACGCTTACCAAGAAGATCCTAATTTGCTGAACTTACTGCTGGCACCAGAATTCAAGCAAACAATTTTAGATCGGCAAAACGCTTGGCGGGAAGTAGTTGCATCTGCTGCTAAACTCGGCGTTCCAGTACCCGCATTTAGTGCTTCACTGGATTATTTCGACAGCTACCGCCGCGATCGCTTGCCACAAAATCTCACTCAAGCCCAGCGTGACTACTTTGGGGCACATACTTACGCCCGAGTTGATAAAGAAGGTGCCTTCCATACTGAATGGACAAAACTCGATGAAGCATCTTTACAAACCTCTACGCCTGAGCCTTTAGAGGCTGATCCTGCAACGAGCAACGCTTAAGAGAGTGGCGACGACAAAGTGACTAGTGGCTAGTGACTAGTAATACGCATCGGAAAATGCTCAGTAATTAGTAACGGAACTTGTGTGCAACCCACTAATTACTAGCCACTTTCTTTACTTCAAACCTCAGGAAAAGTTAACAACTGTAACAGTTTTTCAGTATTGTCTAGATTGCCAACTAAGCGTCGTGTTGGCTTTGGAGAGACTTTTACAAGTGTTGGTGTCGCTGTCACTTGATAAATTTCGGCTTGCTCTGGATACTTAAGCACATCAATGACTTTTAGTATGTATGGATAGTTAAATTGCTCAAGAACTTGGCGTAAACTTTGTAAGATTCTCTCTGTTGCTGGATTCTGTCCTGCAACAAATAAGTACAGGGTACACTCTAGTGGTTGCGGACTATGCTTTATTGATGGCTGAGATGACACTGGCTCAATAAAACGAGAACTGGCAAGCGAGCGCTCAAAGTGCACAACAAGCTCGTGTTCTTCCCACAGTTGCGGAAATGAGGTGCGATACGTAGCTAGTAATATTGGATCGCACAAACCTTCTGTGACAGGAGCAGCTTGCCAAACTACATGAGTGCGAAAAACAGCATTTAACAGAGGTTGGTACCGTAGCACAGGAGGATGTGCTTCTGCGTAAGTCTGTACCTGTTGTGTCTGTGGATCTAACCAACGATCAATTGTTGCAGTATAGCAAGGCACTAAGAAATGAGGTGGTTCAGGAAGGTTGAGTATTTCTTGTAAACCTGCACACAGATGTGAATGCCAGCGTCCTTGTTTTTTGGGGTCAATGCAGTAAATTAAATCGCCCCCTGGGGTAAACAGCGCAATACCTTTAAACGTATCTATATCTTGTGACTGAGCTTGATTCAATTGTTTGAGTAAGAAATTAGGATTTTTTAGAGCAGAGGAGCTTGAAAGAGTTACTCGTAAAGAGTGTTGAGTTATGAGTTATAAAACTTACTTCAATTCAAAATTCAAAACTCAAAATTCAAAACTAATCACTAGCCACTAAACACTATTCACTTACTCCTCATTCTTCTATTTAAACTCTACCGCGTAAAATCATCGCCATTTCGTTCGGCTTAGGTGACGCCTCTAAAGCAGTTTCTTCTGTTAATCTTCCTTCTTCGTATAGTTTATAAATTGATTGATTCATGGTACACATGCCCTCAAAGTTACAGCGTGGAATGATTGCCTCGATTTCTTCAACCTCGTTGCGCATAATATAATCTTTAATAGCATCTGTATTAATCAGAATTTCGTGAATCGCCGCTCGTTTGTTGTCAGTTGTCCTCACAAGGCTTTGGGCAATAACTGCAACTAAAGATTCTGCAACCTGAATTCGCATCGGAGCTTGCTCGTCAGGATTGTAAAGATTAAGAATTCTTTCAATTGTTTTTACTGCACTATTTGTGTGCAAAGTTCCAAAGACAAGGTGTCCAGTTTGGGCAGCTTTTAAAGCAGTATTAACAGTTTCGCGATCGCGCATCTCCCCAATGAGAATTATATCTGGATCTTCCCGCAATGATGCTTTCAAGGCATTGTCAAATTTCAACGTGTGAATGCCTACTTCCCGTTGCTTGATTAGCGATTTTCTACTTTGATGCACAAACTCCACAGGATCTTCAATTGAGATAATATGCTTGGGCAATTCTTGATTGATATAATCAACCATTGCTGCGAGCGTAGTAGACTTACCCGAACCCGTTGGTCCTGTGACTAAAATTAATCCCTTGTGATAGTGACACAAATCTCGAAAAATGGGTGGTAAACTCAGTTGCTCTAACGTCAGAATTTTTAAGGGAATTAATCGTAGCACCATTGCTGGACCGTTGAGCGAGATAAATACGTTAATTCGCACTCGTGCTACTCCTTCGTACTGTGTAGCACCGTCGTATTCTAGATATTCGTGAAATTGTGCAATTTGTTGTTCGGTAAGAATTTCTTGCAGCCAGCTAGCAAACGTAGCTTCATCTGTTTTTGGATGATCTGTCAAAATAATTTCTCCACGTTCGCGCAAACGAGGAACTTCTCCGACTCCTAAGTGTAAGTCTGAAATACCTTTGTCATGAGCTTCTCGTACTAGTTGCTCTAACGTTGGGGCTGTATTCGTTGCTGCAGTACTTGGCTTAGAATGATGAGTCACATGAGTATTCAGTTGTAAAACAGTCTGTGGTTGTAGCTCGGTTATGTCTGTGACTGGATTGGCTACCTTAGACTTTGGCAGTGGCATCGGTGGCACGCGGGGAATCGCTGGAGCAGGAATTGGTGGACGCTGTGATTCTGTCATGTATTAACTGTTAACTTTTGGCTACCTGGTTAAGTATTAGATGAGGCATTGCAAGCTTGTTGCTCTACCAAATGGCTGCGATGACATCCATCTATAGTTTTCCCTCAGTGCCACACTTTGTATCAGGTGTACTTGAACTATGGTGTGTAATATTTCTAAATCACTACTGCATTGTTGCTTTTCTTGATAAAACACCAGGACACCTAACACGCTTTGTAATGAATTTGTTACAGACTCTCAAAAAAATGAAAGCGTAATAATTTTTAGCTTTCTATTAGTAAGTATTTGTACTCTTATACATTTGTTCTAACGCAACTTGTTAATTTTTTATCGAGTTGCGATCGCAATGACATTCTTATAAATAAAGAATTGATGAATCTCTATTACAGCGGAGGCATCAATACCCTCAGCAGAGCACTGTTTTTCAGAACTAATTTACTCAAATCTGAACTAAAAGAATTATGAGAAAAAATGCATTTATTTATAAGAAATGTTAAGCCTTGATTGTAGCCCTCAATAAATTATTGTGTGAATAGCGCAACTTTTGCAGAAATATATTAAGTAATATAGGTTGGGATCGCGAAAGAGCAAGTCTTGTGGCTTTTATACCTATTGATAGATGCCAATGTAATCACCAATGATAAACAGCTAAAACGCAACAACTTTAATTGAGTATTCATAAATACAATTGCTCCACTGTAAAGTTTAATAACTAAAAGATCATTTTAACCATTGGTTTCTATATACTAAATTTCAATAGATAAGCTAGCTAAAACTAGTTAACAAGAATTTTACTTAATTCACTTTTTTATTCTCTGTGGAGGAGAAATCATGGCTCTAGCTCAAAGCTCCAGTCTAAAAAAGACTTATTATTTCTTTATGCTCAAAAGTTTTTTAATCTGGACTTTTACACTGGCAGTTTGCTTATTAGTCGTAGGGTTTCCCCTTGTTGTTTTGATGGCAACATTTGGTTCGCTACTATCAATTGTGCTGCAATCAGTGATACCAGTTAGTGCAGTTTTATTAGTCGTTGGTAGCATCATTACCATCAATGTATTAGCAGTAGTGTTTGGTGCTGGCATACTAACACTCAAAGGCATTCATCCAAAAGAAGTTAGCTGGCTAAACTGGCTACACGGCGAGGCAGACACCCTACACACTTCAGTTTACGCGGCTTGTCCATTAACTTGTGAACTGAAGCAATAAGGAGCGCTGGGATAGCGGATATTTGCAAAGTAGTTTTATAGTATCTATCCGCAATGACAGTGGATCTGCCCGGTAAAAGCCGGGTTTTTTCATGCCAAGAATTGTAATAGCTTTCTGATTAACTATTACAGGAACTCAGAGTCATTGCTAAGTGCTAACTTCTAACCTTCTAACACTGCCCTCTGAACCCTGCCATATTACCCAACCTTATCCAAAATCGTGTCAGGATACAGAAGATAGGAGAACATATATCAGGAGAAAGTTTTTCTCTAACTCCAGTCATAAGTCCTGAGCACATGGCAAAGCAAGTCTGCATTATTTTAGGTACGCGGCCGGAAGCAATTAAAATGGCTCCGGTGATTCAAGTCTTTAGGCGATCGCCCCTCTTTGACACGCAGGTAATTTTAACAGGTCAACATATTGAGATGGTGGCACAAGTCATGCAGTTATTTGACTTGGAAGCGAACCAAAATTTAGAAATTATGCAGCCAAAGCAAACTCTCACGGATATTACATGTCGCAGCTTACAGGGATTAGAAAGCTTGTTTAAGCAACTCCAACCTCAGTTAGTTTTAGTTCAAGGAGATACGACAACTGCTTTTGCTGCTGCATTAGCAGCGTTTTATCAAAAAATTCCTGTAGGTCATGTAGAAGCAGGATTGCGGACAGATGATGTTTTGAACCCTTATCCAGAAGAAGCCAATCGTCGTTTAATATCACAGCTGACACAATTGCATTTTGCCCCTACAAAGCTTGCTGTGCAAAATTTGCAACGTTCAGGGGTATTAGGGAAAATTCATCAAACAGGTAATACTGTGATCGATGCTTTGCTATCAGTTGCTCAGCGTCAACCTGCGTGTGATGTCCCTGGTTTAGAGTGGAAAAAATACCGTGTTTTGTTGGCAACAGTGCATCGACGCGAAAATTGGGGAGAACCCCTCCTCCAGATTGCTGAAGGATTTTTACAAATCTTAGATCAGTTTCCAGATACAGCTTTGCTTTTACCCCTGCATCGCAATCCAATTGTGAGAGAACCGTTGCAAGCGGCGTTAAGTCACCACTCTCGCATATTTTTAACAGAACCATTGGATTATGCGGAATTGGTTGGTGCAATTGGGCGATCGCACTTACTACTCACTGATTCAGGTGGATTGCAAGAAGAGGCACCTTCTTTAGGAAAACCAGTATTAGTATTGCGCGAAACAACCGAAAGACCAGAAGCGATCGCTTCTGGTACTGCTAAACTAGTCGGAACTGACCCAGAACAAATTTTTACTGCAGCCAGCGTACTATTAAGTAACGCAGAAGCTTATCAAGCTATGGCAACCGCAATCAACCCTTTCGGTGACGGTCATGCAGCCCAACGAATCTTACAAATCGTAACAGACTATTTTGTATAGAGGTGAAGGGTTGTCTGGTGCTGGAAGCCTAGGAGTTAGCTAAATTAACTTCAGTTAGATGCTTTTAGTCCCTATTAACACCGAAAATAGAAAAGACCTCAGCCTAGAAGAGGAGTGATGGTATAACATATGGCAGACTTCATGCAGTGGGCAAACGCCGTATCAACTCGTGCTTCATTAGAAGCAGCTGTTGCAGAAGTTGTAGAAAAAGCTTCTACACTGTTACAGTTACCAGCAGATCTTGGATTAATTTTTATTTCTGCTGCCTTTACTAGTGAGTATTCCCGCCTGCTTCCTTTATTACAAGAAAAGCTACCCGACGTTAAAGTTCTGATTGGTTGTGGTGGCGGTGGTATTATTGGGATGAACCAGCAAAGATCTGTGCAGGAATTTGAGGGTGTACCAGCACTAAGCCTGACTTTGGCACACTTACCAGGCGTCGCAATCAAACCTTTTCACGTTGTAGCTGAGCAATTTCCCGATCTTGATAGTCCTCCCACAGCCTGGGTTGATCTTTTAGGTGTCTCGCCTGCTGAGCAACCCCAGTTTATTTTGCTAGCTGATCCTTTTTCTTCAGGAGTTAGTGATTTACTGCAAGGTATCGATTATGCTTACCCTGGTTCGATTACAGTAGGCGGATTAGCAAGTGGTAGTCAAATGCCTGGTCGAATTGGCTTGTTGTGCAATGACACTTTACATCGTTCAGGAACAGTAGGTGTTGCATTAAGTGGCAATATTGTCCTAGATACAATTGTGGCACAAGGATGCCGACCAATTGGCGAACCTTACCGTGTTAGCGCCTCCGAACGCAACATTTTACTTGCTTTAGAAGAACAACCCCCCTTAGAAGTTTTGCGCGATCTCATTTCGAGTTTAAATGATTCTGATCGGCAATTAGCTGAACATTCTTTGTTTATCGGTGTTGTGCGCGACGAATTTAAGCAGAATTTAGAGCAAGGAGACTTTTTAATCCGGAATTTATTAGGAGTCGATCCGAAAGTTGGGGCGATCGCTGTCGCTGATTTAATTCGCCCAGGACAACGAATTCAGTTCCACTTGCGCGATGCCGAAACTTCTGCTGATGATTTGGAATGGTTGCTACAACGATACATCCAAACTCATCCTGATTTATCACCTGCTGGGGCGTTAATGTTTTCTTGTTTGGGACGAGGAGAAATGCTCTACGGGAAACCTAACTTTGATTCTCAGCTATTTAGCAGCTACATACCAAATGTATCAATGGGGGGTTTTTTCTGTAATGGAGAAATTGGTCCTGTGGGTGGTAGTACTTTTCTACATGGCTACACATCAGTGTTTGCGATCTGTCGCCAACCGTGATGGCAAGTTTGATTAATCACTAATAATTAAAGTAGTGACTAGTAACTAGCCACTAGCAACTATTTTTCTGTAGCTTCACAGTTTTAGAGTTGTGTTGTTATCAATTAGTAATGGTTTGCCATTTGGTGCGATCGCACCAAATTTAGCAAAATAGCGTTGTGCAGACACCGGAAAGTCAGGAAATTCAAATAAAGCGTCTCCAGCCGCAATATCTGCCCAGAAATAGCGCAAATGAGGAGCAAGTTTTGCTGCTTCAATTTGCGGTAAGTTCAAAGGCGGTTGAGTCAACAGGTGAAGCATGAAAGGAAAACTGCGATCGCCAAGCCACTGACGTGACATTTGTTGCAGTTGTGGAACATCAGGAACTGCTTCTACGCAATGCGTCTCAATTTTTAACCAATTTTGTCCTGAGTCATCTTGGTGAAACTGAATGATGCGGTAAGGATGAGGATAACTGACAAGCGAACCTGTCGTAATTTCATAAATATTTTGCCACTGCGCGACATCTTGAACGTGTAAATGTCCTGTAAAGACTAACTGTACGCCAAAATTTTGGAGGAGTTGTAATAACTCTGGCGCATTTTCTATCATATACCGCTGACCGAGTTGATGTTGTGATTGATGCGGTATGTGTTCGATCGCATTATGATGCACCATAACAAACACAACATCTTCTGCGGCTTGCTCAAGAACCTGATGCAACCACTTGAGTTGATTATTATCCAATCGCCCGACAAGTTTTCCTTGTGCATTGAAATAATTGGAATTCAAGCTGATAAGTCTTAACCCAGGTAGCACTTGCTGAGTATAGTAAAGCTCTTGTGCAGTCTCATAACCGAACTTGCGATAATATTGAGGAAAGTCAATTGCGGCGATTGATTGTTTACCTGGAATTTTCGTCTCAAAATCATGATTGCCAGGAATCACATATACCGGAAAAGGTAACTGCGCTAAACGTTGTTGTAACCAAGTATGATTGTCTGGTTCTCCGTCTTGAGTAAGATCGCCAGGAAGTAATAAAAAATCAAGTTGCTGTTGTTCTAAATGCTCAAAGACAATTTCCAACGCGGGAATACTCACTTCCACCATGTGAAATCGACTAGGATGATGCCAGACGGTGTGAGGCAGGGCAATGTGTAAGTCGCTAACTACGGCAAAGCGAAAATTTAAAGTCATGACTAGAGAGTACTTAGCTATTAGCGATCTTCAATTAGCTAATTGTAAAACGGTTTTTAGCCCCGCATAGCAAAGTTATCCGTTATTCGTAAATCACGACAAAGCAAATCATTCGATAAACTGACTGAGAGAGGCTTTCATCGATCTAAAATTCAGTTTTCAGGAGGGCAAACATTGACACTCCGAGTACGTCAACACGTCAATCCATTATCGCAGAAGTATCAAACACCGGTTCATCCTTTAGATTGGGAGAAAATCTATCGTAATTTTACTCAGCCCCTACACCTAGATATTGGCTGCGGTAAAGGGAAATTTTTACTTGAGATGGCACCACAGCAGCCTAACTGGAATTTCTTAGGATTAGAAATTCGCGAACCGCTTGTTCAAGAAGCTAATTCTTGGCGCGATCAACTAGCACTACCAAATTTACATTACTTGTTTTGTAATGCAAATAATTCTCTAGCACCGCTTTTGAGTAATTTGCCTGCCAACACGTTACAGCGAGTTACAATTCAATTTCCCGATCCTTGGTTTAAACATCGCCATGCCAAACGGCGAGTCGTGCAACCAGAATTAGTAGCAGAATTGGCGACACATCTAGCATCTGGTGGTATTGTTTTTCTGCAATCGGATATTGAAGCAGTTGCCAGAGAAATGTGCGATCGCTTTACGGCACATCCTGTTTTTCATCGCCAAGGAACGCAGTGGTTAGCCGAAAATCCTTTACCAATTCAGACTGAAAGGGAAAAATCAACGCGATCGCGAGAACAACCTGTGTATCGGGCGGTGTTTATGCGCAGTTAAATCCACGTAGGGGATAACATCCGTAATCGATAACTTTCTGGAGTTAATGGTAAACCAAGATAAATTGGCATCCAAAAGACAAAGGCTGCCAAGATGAGGAAAATAATTGTCACGGCAACTGCCCGCAATAATAAAGAGTAACTTTGTATCCAGCGAGCGACTAGCCAGGCGATCGCAAGTCCTGCAAACACTGAAGCGCCCATGTAGTGATAAATAAATGTACAGCGCGTTACTCTTACCCAGGGTAATAGATTGGCTAACCAGTTTATAACTAAGTACAAGGCAATCCAAGTATCTGTAGGTGATGTGCGTTCAGGCAAGCGCTTGGTACGAGTTACCAGCTTGATAACAAAGCGTCTTATGAGTCTCCACAGCAGAGTGACAATTCCTACTGTTGACAGCCACCATAAGATAGGATTTCCGATGGCATGAACATCATAAATCACGCGAGCATAGCTAGCGGGAAGTGGTGGTCCCACAATTGATATTGGTGCTGTTATAGACTGAGCTATGTAGTAGAAATAGGCTACAGGTCTTACCATGAACAGCCAACTGAGCCAAGAAGAACAGTAAGGATGGACATCACTACCGCTACCAATGTTCTGATGGTAAGACAGAATTTTCTGCTGTACTTCCCAGAAGTTAGGAGATGGATTCAATTGTAGGTGCGGAATCCACTGAATGCTGTAAAAAGCAACTGGAACAATGCCTAAATAAAAGACAACGTGCCAAAGCTTAATTTGCCTAAGATTGACTAAAGACGAAGAAACTCGAATAAAGTGACTTTGATAATTACTGTAGCGTTTGGGAAATAGCCAACTCAGCCACCCAGCTATCCATACAGTATAAGCTCCCAATAAAAACCATAAGCCATTCCACTTTACTGATACAGTTGCCCCAAAAGCAATTCCAGCGAGTGCTAGCCATACATGGCGTCGTTTCTTATGCTCTAATGCCAGTAAAAAGCATAAGTGTCCTAATAGGCCAAAAATTACTAAATAAACGTTGTTGAGTGCATAGCGCGACTCGACTAAAAACAAGCCATCAGCCGCCGCAAATAATGCTGCTATCAATGCATAGGTACGGTTGTAACTGATTTGGTAAGCAATTCCAGCAATGACTAAGGGAATAAAAGTCCCAGTGAGCGCATTTAACCAGCGATAACTCCACGTAGAGCGTAAAGAACCCGTGAGGCTATTTACAGTATCCTGTCCAACGGGAAGATGACTGCCAATCCACATTCCTACAGCAATAATATATTTGCTTAAAGGTGGGTGTCCGTCAAAAAATTGAGTACGAGTTAGGTAGTTATTGGCAAAAATAGCGTAGTAAACTTCATCAAATACTAAGGTATTAAACCGACTCAGTTGCCAAAACCGCAGACCCAGAGAGACCAGAAATACTGCTAACATTCCTAGCCAAAACCACAGGGGCTGGAGAGATTTTTTTGCAAAGGACATAGAACTAACGCTCTTTAGCTCACAGCATTCTTGATATTTTGCCTGAAGGTGTTACTTATCATACTGAAGATTTGAGAATTTAAGAGAGTTGCTAATCGTAAAACGCGATCGCTCCTCAAAAACTTGATAATCACTCGCAATAAGTATAAAGTAATCTTTAGTGTTACTCCTCGCACACAATAGCGACACGGAGAATCAAACATAAACTCTGTGTCGTTTTTGCATTGATTTCTAAGGATTTCTTGGAAGTTGAATGTGTAGTGACATTGTGAAGAATTAACCGCAAGATTGGTGACTTGTACTCCGACAACGCTTTATTGGTGTTCAATTGCAAAAGATGACTTTGAAAGCTTCCTCGCCAAATCGACTATCAACTCAGCGTCTCACGCTTGCTTACGATAAAGCAGCAATCATCAAAAACTTAGATTTGGCAATTCCGAAAGGGAAAATAACCGCCTTAGTGGGTGCTAATGGCTGTGGTAAATCAACTCTATTGCGAGGGTTGGCAAGATTACTCAAACCGCGATCGGGGGCTGTGTTCCTTGATGCAAAAGATGTCTTTAAGTTATCGACTAAACAAGTTGCAAAGCAATTAGGCATACTCTCACAATCACCAGTTGCCCCAGAAGGTTTAACAGTAAAGGATTTAGTTGCTTGCGGACGATATCCATATCAAAGCTGGTTGCAGCAGTGGTCGCTAGAAGATGAGCGGTTGGTAGAGTTAGCATTAGCAACGACAGCAATGACAGAGTTTGCTGAACGCGAACTTGATACACTATCTGGTGGACAACGACAACGTGCTTGGATTGCAATGGCACTGGCACAGGATACGGATATTTTACTATTAGATGAACCGACAACTTTTTTGGACTTGGCACATCAAATTGAAGTGTTGGATTTATTGCAGGAGTTGAATCACCTGCAAGGTAGAACTTTGGTAATGGTGTTGCACGATCTGAATCAAGCTTGTCGCTATGCAGATTATTTGGTGGCGCTGAAACAGGGAGGGATTTATGCGCATGGAACTCCTCAAGAGGTGATGACAGAAGAGGTGGTGCGTGAGGTGTTTGGGTTGGATTCTCGGATTATTGCTGATCCGGTTGCGGGAACACCGATGTGTATTCCTTTGAGTCGGAAGGTAAGAAGTGCGATCGCTTAGACGAACCACAACAGAGGAGCCACTTCCGTGCGGAGGTTTCCTCCGTTGAGGAGGGAGTGCGTTGCGGGGGTCTCCCCCGTTGTAGCAACTCCCGTGAAAGTGGCGTGCACAGAGGGCGCAGAGAAAAGATGCAAGGGAGGTTTTGGCGATTTGGATTGGTGGTTTTAGGGCTGATTGTTGTGTTGCTGGTTGGGGGGTATGGTAGGGCGATTTTGCCGACAGTGACGGAGATTCTTTGGGATACGTATGGTGTTCCTCATGTGTTTGCTAAGGATGCGCGTGGTGCGTTTCAAGCTTTTGGGTGGGCGCAGATGCAGAGTCATGGGGATTTACTGCTACGGCTTTATGGACAAGCGCGGGGACGTGCGGCGGAGTATTGGGGGGAGAATTATTTAGATTCGGATCGCTGGGTGTTGACGATGGGTGTGCCCAACAGGGCGCGTCGTTGGTATCAGTTACAAAGTCCGGCTTTTCAAAGTTATCTTGAGGCGTTTGCGGCGGGAATTAATGCGTATGCGCAGGAACATGGCAACTTGATTGATGATGAAGTTGAAGTCGTGTTACCAGTTAATCCGGAAGATGTATTAGCGCATTTGCAGCGGGTGCTGTACTTTACGTTTGTTGTGAATCCGGCGCAAGTTGCAGGAGTGGAGGAAAAATACTCAGCGGGATCTAATGCTTGGGCAATCGCACCTTCTCACTCGGCGAATGGTCATGCTATGTTACTCGCAAATCCGCATTTGTTGTGGTCGGATCGATTTTTGTGGTATGAAGCACAGTTGCAAGCTCCTGGCGTTGATGTTTATGGGGCAACGCTTGTCGGGTTTCCTGGGCTAGCGATCGCATTCAATAATAATTTGGGGTGGACATATACTGTCAATACTCACGATGGCTGGGATGCCTATGAATTGCAACTTCAAGATGATGGGTATCTTTTTGATGGCAAGGTACGGGCGTTTGAGACGGAAAACCTAACGCTACGGGTGAAGCAGCAAGATGGAAGTGCGCGATCGCAATCTCTACTAGTACGACGTTCAGTTCATGGATCTGTCATATCACAACAAGATGGCAAAGTGTTAGCATTGCGAGTTGTCGGACTCGATCAACCTGGTGTATTAGAACAATGGTGGGATATGGCGCGGGCTAAAAACTTGACTCAGTTTGAAGCCGCGTTGCAACGCTTGCAACTACCCATGTTTACTGTAATGTATGCTGACCGTGAAGGTCACATTATGCATTTGTTTAACGGGCAAGTTCCTATTCGACAAGCAGGAGACTATCAATATTGGTCGGGTATCATTCCTGGTGAGACTTCAAAAACATTGTGGACAAAATATCATGCTTACCAAGATTTACCACGGGTAGTCGATCCGGCAAGTGGATGGTTACAGAATGCTAACGATCCACCGTGGACAACGACATTTCCCCAGGTGCTAGATCCGACAAAATTTCCCGCATACATGGCACCGCAATTCATGCACTTTCGAGCACAGCGATCCGCACGTATGCTAGATGAAGATCGGCAAATCTCGTTTGAAAAGATGATGCAATATAAGCACTCAACACGCATGGAATTGAGCGATCGCCTAATCGCTGATTTAATTTCGGCAGCACGGGAATATGGTAATGAATTAGTGCGTCAGGCAGCGGATGTTCTGGAATCTTGGGATCGTCAAACTGAAGCTGATAGTAAAGGTGCGGTGTTATTTGCAGCATGGACAAATGAAGTCAAATTTCCTGAAGTGTTTGCAACTCCTTGGCATGCTGATTCTCCACGAACTACACCGAATGGACTAGCAAATCCTCAAAGTGCCGTCAAAGCGTTAGAAACGGCTGCTAGTAAAGTAAAACAAGCGTATGGTACATTGAATGTCCGCTGGGGAGATGTTTTTCAGTTACAGTATGGCAACCAGAAATTGCCTGGTAATGGTGGATTTGACGCCTTAGGTGTGTTTCGCACAGTTTGGTTTGCACCCCAAAAAGACGGCAGTTTTACATCGATTGGTGGCGATTCATATGTAGCAGCGATTGAATTTTCAAATCCGATTCGGGCAATGACAATCAACAGTTACGGTAATTCAACGCAACCTCATTCGCAGCATAACGGAGATCAGTTATCGTTATTTGCACAAAAGCAATTGCGTCCAGTGTGGCGATCGCGCAGAGAAATTCAAGCGCATTTAGAGGAACACAAAGTATTTAAAAAGTGAATTAGTTGTTACTGTTCTCAACATGAAACATTTAATTTTTGTTAATTGAGAGTAAACTATGCAGAAAATTTCCTTTGATTTAGATATTTACTCTTACCAAATTGACTTCATTGGACACGTCAACAATGCTGTTTATATTCACTGGATGGAGATAGGACGGACTAAGCTGCTTGAAGCGGTAGGAATGCCAACTCATGAAATTTTCAAGCAAGGATTTGCACCAGTTTTAGTGCAAACCAATATTACCTATAAATCACCGTTGTATTTAGGCGATCGCGTTCAAATAGAACTTTGGTTGTCTGAGTTGCGCAATGCTTCTGCTACTATGCAATTTCGTTTCTATAATAGTCAACAAATACTTGCGGCTGAGGGCGTTCAAAAAGGCTTATTTGTTGATAAACAAACTATGCGTCCACGGCGGCTTTCTCTAGAAGAAAGAGCTTGGTTTATCCCATATTTAGCCTTATGTACCTTGTAGTCTGTGGTAAAGGTTATAAGTTAACCCTTCCTACTATTATTCACCGCAAAACTAAACTACATCAGCACTAACAGCTATTAGTTGCTCTACAGTAGTCTAATCCAATTAAATAATTAAGAGATTTGGAGAAAGCATCTTGCCTGTCCACAACAAGATAACAGCTTTAGATAGTCCGCAGAAATTGCTACTCTCTTGTAAGTTAACGCTCCACTTACGCCATTACCATACCACCATCGACATTAAACACTTGTCCTGTAATGTAAGCAGCAGCAGGATCGCTAGCAAGAAAGCGCACCATACCAGCGACTTCTTCAGGTTGACCGTAGCGACCTAGGGGAATAAACTTAAGAATCTCTTCCGTATTACTGAGATTATCTGTCATATCGGTAGCAATAAATCCAGGCGCAACAGCATTCGCTGTGATTCCCCGTGGGGCAAATTCTTTGGCAACGGTTTTTGTAAATCCAATAACTCCAGCTTTAGCAGCACTGTAGTTTGCTTGTCCTGGATTTCCCATTTGACCAGCAACTGAGGTAATACTAATTATCCGCCCACTGCGTTGTTTGAGCATAATTTTACTAACAGCACGGGTACACAGAAAAACACCTGTGAGGTTAAGGTCAATAACTGCTTGCCATTCTTCTGGCTTCATTCGCAATAACAGCGTATCGCGAGTAATTCCTGCATTGTTGACAAGTACGTCAATACGATTCCATTTTTCCATGACAGCGTTAATCAGCGCTTCGACTTGATCGGCTTTGGATACGTCAGCTTGCAGCGCGATGGCACTTCCTCCTCCTGCGGCGATCTCTGCAACAACTTGTTCGGCTGCAGTGCTAGAACTTGCATAGTTAACAACAATATTTGCACCTTCACTCGCTAAACTAAGGGCGATCGCTTTGCCAATTCCTCGTGAAGCACCAGTCACAATTGCTACTTTGTCACGTAATTTTTGCAAATCTGGTAATGCTTCCATAAAAACACCTCTACAACTATCTTGCTCAAGCATTGTAAGTCGATTTGTGCCCTGAACCTATAGGGGAGGAGTGAGGAGTGAGGGATGAGGGGTGAGTTTTGAATCCTCAAGAGTTTTGAATTACACTTTCTTAAACTCAACACTCAAAACTGAGAACTCATAACTCCCTGATCTCTGATCTCTAGAAATAGGTGCGATCGCTGTCGGAAAAAATTAGGATGGAGATGCAATTCTAAAAAATAACCACTGTTCTATGGCAACTAAGCAACAGTTCAAAAACTTTGAAGAATTATTAGCTCAATCGAATGTTCCGGTACTAGTTGATTTTTATGCAGACTGGTGTGGTCCTTGTCAGATGATGGCAGCAATTTTAGAGCGAGTCAATGCTCAGTTCCAGCAACAACTGCGCGTTGTTAAAATTGATACAGAAAAATATCCTGAAATCGCTAGTCAGCATCAAGTTCAAGCATTACCAACATTAGTACTTTTTAAACACGGTCAACCTGTAGAACGTATTGAGGGGGTTATGCCAGCAGATGCTTTGATCCAAAAGCTACAGACGTTGCTGTAATTTATTGATCGTTTAAGCGCGGCGAATATTTAGACAGCACCAGTCTTGTTTTTGCAATTGGCTAGTAATACACCAGCCATGCTGATTTAAAGTCTCATTAACTGCCTGGGCTTGGCTGACAAGAATTCCGCTCAAGATGCCCCAAGTTGATGCATGGGCGATCGCATTCCACTGGGGAATTAACTTGATAATGACTTCTGCCAAGATGTTACAGACAATGCCGTCTACTGGTGCTGGTACTAAGGATACAAGCCGCTCGACACTACCTTGCTCAACAATTAAGCACTCTGGTTTGATTGAATTGAGTTCGCCATTGTTCACAGTAGATTGCACTGCCAGAGGATCGACATCAACTGCATAAACTTTACTTGCGCCTAAAAGTAATGCAGCAATTGATAAAATACCAGAGCCACAGCCAATATCTGCAATAACGGCTTCACTGTTAATATGAGCTTCTAGTGCTTCAAGACACAATTGCGTTGTCTGATGGTTGCCCGTGCCAAAAGCGACACCAGGATCGAGACGGAGAATTAGTCGCCGAGTATCGGGTGTGGGTAGCCATGCAGGGTTAATTAAAAAGCGATCGCCAATTTCCTGCGGATGCCAATATTGCTTCCAACTATTTGCCCAGTCTTCTTCATCGAGCGATCGCTGGTGTAACTCTGGTGCAGCTACACCCATTGATGCAGCATTTTCACTGAGTTGCTGTTGTAAAGCTGCTAAATCAGCTGTTTGCACTTCTTGCAACGGCAAGTATGCTCGAATCAGGCGAAGATCTCCTTTTTTCTCACTTGCCATTCCCCGAAACCCAAATTGATCTAATTGCCAAAAAACAGTTTCTTCTAGCACAGAATCGCAAACAATCTGTAATTCACACCAAGTATTTGTCATAACTCAATCCAGTAAGCGTGAGGCAAAGTTCTAGAGAATCATTTTTCTTCCCTCGCCCCTCACCCCTCAACGCCAGTTTGCTCAACGGAGGACACCTCCGCACGCAACTGGCTCCTCCTCGCCCCTACAAAGTCACTGTGTAAGCATCTCGAATGCCAGACACTTTGGTAATCTCATCTAAAATGCCATCAGGTAGAGGATCGTCAAGACTCAAAACCATCACAGCATCGCCACGCACAATTTTGCGTCCTACCTGCATACTGGCAATATTGACATTAAAACTACCCAGTAGCGAGCCGATTTTACCAATAATTCCTGGCATATCGCGGTGCAGCGTAAACAGCATATTTTGACTGGGAGGAACATTGACAGGAAATTCATCAATGTCTGTAATGCGAATTTCACTGTCACCAAGCAAAGCACCTGTCACAGAATGCTCGCCTAAAGAACCTTTGGCTTCTAAGTGCAACGAACCTGCATAATCTCTAACTGCTGCATCCCGCGTTTCAATTACCCGAATTCCGCGTTCTTTTGCTTCAATGGAAGCATTAACATAATTTACTCGTTCTCGTAACGCCTGCGAAAGTAGACCTTTGAGTGCTGCGACTACAATAGGCTGGCTTTTGTTTGTTGCAAGTTCTCCTTGCAATTTGACAACGAGTTGTTCTACTCTTCCTCCAGCTAACTGCCCTACCAAGTTACCCAAAGTTTCTGCAAGTTGCATATATGGGCGTAGTTCTTCTAAAACATCAGGACCAAGCCCAGGAATATTCACTGCTGATCGCGCAGGTAATCCAAGCAAGACATCGCGAATTTGTTCGGCGACATCAATTGCGACGTTCACTTGTGCTTCAGTGGTAGATGCTCCTAAGTGGGGAGTGAGAATCACTTGTTTTTCTAGTGACTTTAAAGGTGAATCTCCCAACGGTTCTGTTTCATAAACATCAAGGGCTGCACCTGCAATTTTTCCTTCTTTGAGTGCGTTATACAATGCCATTTCATCAATGATTCCCCCACGCGAACAGTTAATAATGCGGGCATTGGGTTTCATTTTGGCGATCGCATCTGCGTTGATTAAGTGAGTTGTTTCTGATGTTTTGGGTATGTGCAAAGTAATGTAATCAGATTCCTGCAGCAATACATCCATTTCAACCAAGCGACAGCCTAACTGATCGGCTCTTTCTGTAGAAATAAAAGGATCGTACGCTAACAGTTTCATGCCCATTGCCTTAGCTGCAGTGGCAACGTGCGAGCCAATTTTACCCAAACCAACAATACCAAGAGTCTTTTTGTAAACTTCTGCACCAATAAAACTTTTGCGATCCCAATTACCACTTTTGACTGAAGCATTCGCATCGGGAATATACCGCGATAAAGCTAGCATCATCGCTAACGCGTGTTCTGCGGCTGCAATCGTGTTTCCTTCAGGAGAGTTGACGACAACAATTCCCTTGCGGGTGGCAGCGTTAACGTCTACATTATCTACTCCGACACCTGCTCTACCAATAATTTTTAACTGCGTTCCCGCTTCAATAATTTCTTGGGTGACGCGGCTGCCAGAGCGGATCATCAATGCGTCATATTCTGGTATAATTTGCGCCAGTTCTTCTGACGATAGTCCAGTTTTTATATCAACGGTAGCAACTTGAGACAGGATATCAATTCCTGCCTGGTCGATTGGATCGGAGACGAGAACTTTAGCCATAATTAGCAACAATTAGCAAGCAAGACTAGGTGAGGAAAACGCTCTTGAGCTATTGCGATCGGTGACGCAATTGTGGGCGTGTAAGTTGGGCAAATTATGCCACAGCGCAGTTGCTTCTGCCGTAGGTTATTTTAACTGTAAAGGCGTCCACCCTAGAACATTTCACAAAATAATTTCTGCATTTGGGCTATACCCTTATTAATATACCGATAAAACACTATAGTTTTGAGCAAATCATAATTACGACAGAACCAGCAGCGTGCTTGCCACTGGTACATTAAAAATTGAGATTGTTTGCATATTACTTGCTGTATGTAAGTCAGCATGAGCGCAAAATATCTACTCAAGCATAACTGTCAGTTAATACAACGTGTTAAAATGAACTACCTGATTGCTGTATTACCAGATCGCATCCAAGCCGAAGCTGCTTACTTGGCACTCGAAAAAGAAGGAATTCCAACGGATAAAGTTAGTATTTTGGGTAAAGGTTATAAAAGTGCAGATGAATTTGGGTTAATCGATCCTAAAGAACAGGCTAAAAAGCAGTCGAAGATAATGATGTTATGGCTTGTACCGTTTGGCTTTATTGCAGGAATTGCATTTAATTTGCTTACGGGTTTAAATACTTTCCCTTGGGCGGGCGAGATTGGCAATCAGTTAATTGGCGGTTTGTTAGGAGCTGCTGCTGGTTTTATGGGAAGCTTTTTTGTAGGTGGTGCAGCGGGAATAGCTTTTGGTAGTGGTGACGCTTTGCCTTATCGCAATCGTCTGGATGCGGGTAAGTATCTGGTTGTTGTTCGCGGTTCAGAAAGTTTAACTCGTCAAGCAACTCGCGTTCTCCGCCAGTTTGAACCAGAAAATTTGCAAGGATATGTTGATCCGGCTGGAGCGTGATAGGACAAGTCTATGTGAATATTATTTGCGAACCTTACTAAACGCAGAGAAAGTAGAGGTGCAAGGGATAGCCAATGCGGTGCGGAGGTTTCCGCGCGTGAGAGCAACTGGCGCGGGCAGAGGAGAATAGGGAATTATCAATTTAGTATTGGCACAACACATCACATTAGTATATTCAAAATGCTACCGAGAGAAGAACTTTTAAAGAGCGTTGAAAACCGCGATAGTATTGCACGGGTAATAGATCAAGCACAACAGGCAATCAAAACCTGGGAAGTTGTATTAACTGATTTTCTGTCACCTCCAGAATTAGCTGAAACGCAACAAGTTTTTAGCCGTTTAACTGAAGTTCAAACGATCGCATGGGGTGGCTATTCGCAAGCCGAAAGGCAAAGAGTCGCGATCGCCCGCGCTGAAATTCCGCTAGATTTGTCACGCGTTGTTGTCGCTGCGCTAGAGATTTCGGGGAATTTTCTATTTGATACGGCAACTCATCGTGATTTTTTAGGTGCAATGCTTGGTACTGGGATTGTTCGTGATAAAACCGGTGACATTATCGTTTTGGGCGAACGTGGTGCGCAGGCTATAGTTGCGCCGGAACTTGTAGAGTTTTTGGAGATGAATCTTCAGCAGGTTCGTTCGGTTCCTGTGAAAACACAACGCATTGAATTAAGTGAACTGAAAATTCGCGAACCAAAGAAGAAAGAACTAACAACGGTTGAAGCTTCCATGCGGTTAGATGCGATCGCATCAGCTGGATTTGGCACATCGCGTAGCAAAATGGCTGATATGATTGACTCTGGGGATGTACGCGTTAACTGGAAAGAAGTTACTCAAGCAAGCACCCAAGTTAAACCTGGAGACTTAATAGCAATTCGCGGTAAAGGGCGTTTAGAAGTAGGAGAAGTTGCTGTCACTAAAAAAGAACGCTACCGCGTACAGCTAACACGGTATGTATAGCAGAGATCGGAGATCAGAGGATGCTGCACAGAATTTCGTTCAGGGTTAAAACAGTGGATCTTCTGCGCGAATACCTAAAATTGTCCTGTCAAGAGAAGCGAAACAATCTCCTGAGATTCTAGCCTAGCCTGCGGCAAAGCAACGCTACACTGCGTTTCATTCAGAATGACATCCATGTTTTTTTGATTCATGCAGGAGGTCTAATATACAACTGTAGTTTTGATAATAGGATTGGTGTTTAGCAAGCCAAAAGCTAACTGCTAATCGCTCATAATTACTTTCTACTACCTAAAACTGTTTTCCAAAAAGTTGTAATGGCTTCTCTTGGTAAAAATCGCGGTACATTTGCCAAGATTTGGTTGCGCAAGTCTCCAGGAACAACAACAGGATGTTCTTTTTGTAGCGCCGCTAAAGCTTCACGAACAACGACTTCGGTCGAAGTATAATTTTTTTCTGCAATATTAACTAAAACTGATGGAAAGTCTGCATCTTGGAAAAAACTTGTATCAGTAGGTCCTGGGCAAACTGCGATAATGCGAACGCCATATTGACGATTTTCTGCCCACAAAGCCTCACTAAAACTTAGGATAAATGACTTGGTTGCAGCATAAACACTAAAGTAAGGCATCGATTGAAACGCAGCAACAGAAGACATATTGATGATGTTTCCTGAACGACGCTGCCGCATTCCTGGCAAGAATAGATGTGTTAAATTCACTAGCGCCAGTATGTTTAACTGAATCATGTTCAACTGTCGTTCGCGATCCAGTTCGATAAAGTCACCGTATTCACCAAAGCCTGCATTATTGATTAGTAGATCGATAGTAATGCCTTTGCGAACCAGTGTATCGAAAACAATTTGTGCTGCTTGCGGCGCGGTCAAGTCTTGGGCAATCACCTCTACTGAAATTTGATGTTGCGTTTGTAGTTGTGTTGCTAGCTGTTGGAGTTTTTCATGCGATCGCGCGACTAAAACTAGATTTGTCTTTTGAGTAGCTAGTTCTTGAGCAAAAACAGCGCCAATCCCCGCAGAGGCACCTGTAATTAAAGCAGTTGTCATGCTTTTTACCAAATGATTGTTTAAAGAATCTTAATATTACTTAACTCTAAATTTTAGAGTTTATCAAGAAAGAGTTTTATACCAATGGAGATAGACAAACGAGTAGATTTCTAGCAAAACGCAAAAAAATGTTTCCTTGTTAACAGTTTTATTATCAAATAAATTTATAGTTTGTTTGACATTCTGTCCCTAGTGTTTGCATTAGTATCTGATGAGACAATATTCGCTTTTACGGGTGCTGCGAAAATCCCCTATATTTTCAGTAGTGCTGCTGTTGGTTGTGTCAGGAACAGCTTTAGCAGCGGAAGAGACAACGGCAGACAACGGATTTTTGGCTGGAATCGATGCTGTTTTTTCCACTTTGGTAGATGCCTTATCGCAGGTACTATTTTTTAGCGTTGCAGGTTTACCATTTATCGTCTTGTGGTTAATTGTTGGTGCAGTTTTCTTTACACTGCGCATGAATTTTATTAACTTTCGCGGTTTTGGTCATGCCATTTCTGTGGTTCAAGGTCATTATGATAATCCATCTGAAACAGGAGAGGTGACACACTTTCAAGCTTTATCAGCAGCACTTTCTGCAACTGTTGGGTTAGGAAATATTGCTGGGGTGGCGATCGCAATTCAGCTTGGTGGTCCAGGTGCAATGTTCTGGATGACGATTGCTGGATTATTAGGGATGTCGAGTAAATTTGTTGAGTGTACGCTAGGTCAAAAATATCGCTTGGTGTCACCTGATGGTACAGTTTCTGGTGGCCCAATGCGCTACCTATCACGCGGCTTAGGTGAACTCGGACTGCGTCCCTTCGGAAGGCTGCTTGCTGGTTTATTTGCAGTTTTGTGTATCGGTGGCTCCTTTGGCGGCGGTAATATGTTTCAGGCAAACCAGTCTTACGCAGCGATCGCCGGAGTTGTTCCTTTGTTTGAGGGACGAAGCTGGCTGTATGGGCTAATTTTGGGGGCTATGGTTGCTTTAGTAATTATTGGTGGTATCCGTCGTATTGGTGGAGTGGCGGAGAAACTTGTTCCTGCAATGTGCTTGATTTATGTTTTAGCTGCATTGTGGATTATTTTAGTTAATTTACCGCAGGTTCCTGCTGCTTTTGGCACGATTGTGCGAGAAGCTTTTGTCCCTCAAGCGGTTACAGGGGGATTTATTGGAGTACTAGTACAAGGGTTCCGGCGAGCCTCTTTTTCTAACGAAGCTGGTGTTGGTTCAGCGGCGATTGCCCATTCCGCAGCCCGTACAGAAGAACCTGTTCGAGAAGGAATTGTGGCTTTATTAGAGCCATTTATTGACACTGTAGTCATTTGTAATATGACGGCGCTAGTTGTTGTGATTACTGGTGTCTACACCGATCAAACAGATAGTGGCGTACAGCTAACCAGTACTGCGTTTGCTTCGGTAATTACCTGGTTCCCGATTATTCTGTCACTTGCAGTGTTTTTATTTGCCTTCTCAACGATGATTTCCTGGAGTTACTATGGTGAGCGTTGTTGGGCTTACTTGTTTGGCGATCGCTCTACGTTAATTTACAAAGTCATCTTTGTTGTCTTTGTTTTCATCGGATCTGTCGTCAACTTAGGTGCTGTTCTCGACTTCAGCGACATGATGATCTTGGCTATGGCTTTTCCTAATATTCTCGGTTGCTATCTATTGTCTGGGAAGGTAGTAGTAGATTTAGAAAGCTATATGAAGCGTTTAAACACTGGACAAATGCCAGTTTATCGGTAATTTAAGACCGAGGCACAGTGCTTTTAAGTAAATGGGTGCAAGTAAACATAACATAAAGGCTAGTAATTGATAATTAGTCAATGGTTAATAACCAAATCTTCTACTTCTCTAACTGTTAACCATTGACCCTTAATCAATATAAAAAGATGTGACTGCTAATCAGGAAAAATATAATGACTTGGCTACAAAAAAACCGTGTTTTAGTCCCAATTGACTTTTCTGAAGAATCGTTTGCTGCGCTTCAACCTGCACGAGAGTTTGTGCAAGAACCGTCTCAGTTGTATGTGTTGCATATTCTCTCTCATCTCCATCCTGCTGAGCCAGGAGTTGTATGGAATACGATAGATGACGAGACACGTAAAAAACATGCATTAGAAGCACTACACGAGCGCCTCAAAGACTCAGAATATCAGGGCGTTCATCTAGCTATTTTGGTTGGCGATCCTAGCTCCAAGATTATTGACTATGCTCAGGAAATCAATGCCGACTTGATAGTGATCCCATCTCACGGACGTACTGGGCTTAGTCGTTTTTTTCTTGGTTCAGTAGCAGAAAGAGTCATTCGATTTGCTCACTGTCCAGTTGTTGTCCTACGAAAATAAGCTTATTAATTGTATATTTGAGGAGCGCATGAGTTTTGCTTGTCTTTATAGCAAATTGAAGTGAAACAACATCTATTATAGTAAAGTCTTTTTAAAGAAGATAATAGATATTATGTTTTAGAGTAGCATAACAGCTAATTATTTGTGACTCAATGATTTAATTCTATCGCGTATTGAATGAGAAATAGAACGGATATATCCATACTGCTGGTTTAAAACCTTGAATGCGGTTAAGTCCTTTTGAAAAGAATCTTTATACTGATTCATTTTATTTTCCACATACTTTTCTGCAAAATTATAAAGTTCTATATCTAACTCATTGTATTGTTGTATAAGTGTCATATCAGCAGCAGATATATCTTTAGATTGCTGATTTTTAGCAACATTTTTTTTAGTATAAAAAAGACTTTTCCAGCCCAGTACTTTCTGTAATAAAATTAAAGACTCATCAAATTTTTCAGTCAAACCTACCACAGCAAAATGCTCTTGAATATTTTTCTGAGCATCCTCTAAAAGAGTAATTGGAACTTCTCCAAACTTAATAGTGGTTGCTTTGACTCCAGCTAGAGCTTTAGTTTGACCATTATTAACGTTTGGGTCTATACCACTAATAACATAATCTTGTAAACTCATGTTATTAGTCTTTAATTCTTTGTAAAGAGGATGCTCTGGTTGCCGAAGAATATAATAATACTGCGATAATACTCGCTTAATTGGATCGCGGAGTAAAGTAATATATATCGATGGCTGTACCAAGTACTTATGCAATCCAAACCCAATATGTCCTCTTAATAGTTTGATATTTCTTCTACGTGTTTCTGGAAGAGCTTTAAACTGTTCTGCAGTTTTAACTTCTCTTTCACTACGTTCAAAACCATAAATAGAAAAGATAAATTCTTTTCTGTACTGGCGATTAATTACTGTATTTAACGTACTACCTGCAGATTTAGGAATGTGTAAAAAAATTATTGAAGCGTCGTTATATTTTCCTTGGTTAAGCTTTGACATAGGAGCCACCTTCTGCTCAGTTGCAGGTCGACTTATCAATGAGAATACCACATGTCAAATCAGTTTCTAGTAGATGTTTTGATATATTCCATCAAGTTTGCATCGTTCTATTTATTTCAGTATTTTTCTTTCTTGATATAAAGTTAGGATGCTACTCAAATTAAATAATTAATGCGATCGCCGTGCAGTGAATTTTGATGATTGCATTCTGGTCTATACCTATGCTAGTATTGATTTCCGGCGGACGTATAGCTCAGTTGGTTAGAGCGCTACGTTGACATCGTAGAGGTCACTGGTTCGAATCCAGTTACGTCCATTTAAGTTGAATCTGAAAAGTTGAACGCATTCTTCATTTCTTATTCTGTGATAGCCAAGCAGCCAAAATGAGGAGGTGCGATCGCTTCGTATTCTTATTGCGGCAATATGTTAACACTTCGACTCTTGAGCAGAAGATAAAAATTGTTTTTGATTGATGTAAAGCTGAATGCAGCCAATTAATCAAGCTGATATCTATAAACCTCCCCCTCTTCTGATAGATAAATAGCTAAAACCATAGACTGATGAAGCAACCAGCTTTATTGGAGAAACTATAAATTCAAGTGACGAGTACAAAGCTCATTGCTGATGTAGTTAGAAAAGGAGGGAACAATGGCAACTCAGCTTAAGCGTGCAGTTGGTACATTTTCCAGCCGGACAAAAGCCGAATCTGCTCTTAATACTTTAAGAGATTCAGGCTTTAAGATGGATAAAGTTTCAATATTGGCTAAAGACTCAACCCGTGATGACCAAATTGCTGGTGTTGATCTGCAAGATCGCAACCAAGTCAATGAACGAGGTAACACTGAAGCCCAAGAAGGTGCAGGTATTGGTGCAACTACTGGCACAATCCTAGGAGGTGCTGGAGGATTACTAGTAGGCTTAGAAGCTTTGCTAATCCCTGGAGTAGGACCGTTTCTTGCAGGTGGAACTATTGCAACTACATTAGCTGGTGCAGGTATTGGTGCAGCAGCAGGAAGTATTGTCGGAGCACTAACAGGTTTGGGAATCCCTGAAGAAGACGCCAAAACATATAGCGATCGCGTGTCTCATGGTGATTACTTGGTGTTTATAGAAGGTACTGCTGCAGATATTGACCGTGCTAGTACACTTCTAAGCAATCAAGGTGTTCATCAGTGGAACGTGTATGATATGCCTGCTAGCAATAGTTACGCAGATACCATACCTACTAACGCTAAAGTAGAGCCGAGGATACATCAAGACACAGTAGAACCAACAACACATCGCTATACCAGCGATAAGACAAAAAGCAATGTAGTAAACACAACCAACCAGCCAGAAGTTAAGGTTGTTGATCGGCGCAAGGAAACTCGCTAATTATAGATTTCCTGTATATCGTTAAGTTCTAAGAGTGGTGTAACAAAGAAAAGTATCTTTGTTCACCTTCTTGGAGCTTTTGTTTTAAATATGGGGCAAGCATCTTGGCTACCTCAAGTTTCCTATAATATTACTGCCTTATCAAAATAAACTTGGCAATACCTGAGGAGCTTGCCAAAGCGTGTAGCCAATTGATAGAACTATCAAGGTAATTAAAGCCGTCAGAATGTAACTGATGCACATTAGTAAACCGTCAGCTTCTAAAGTAGCCACAGCCAATAATAAAATTCCAATGGTAGGGATGGGGTTTGTGAACGGAATTGGAGAAATGAGAAGTATCGTCAGCCAAGAAATACACAGTCCGTTGAGTCGCCAGGTAATTTGACTTTTGGCAAATGCTGTCAGTCGAGGACGTGCAATCCTTTCAATAACTCGCGTAACACGTCTTAAGTTGTGGAAAAGTTGTAAGACAAATCGGTGAGGAAATTGAAACTGGGCAATTTTTTTAGGCAACCAAGGCGATCGCCGACCCATAACCATTTGCAGTGAAAGTAACAAACAGCCTACACCCAAAGGACCTGTGAATCCTGGAGGCATTGGAAAGAGAAAGGGTAAGACAAGCAATGCAATAACTAAGCTAAAGCCTCTTTCCGAAGTTTCTGCCAAAATATCGCCAATAGTAAGTGGCTGAGAGGCTAACTTTTCTAGCAATAACTTAATATCTTGAGAAAATCTCAGCATTGGGTGTGTTGTATTTCTGCATTGACATAGCTACGGCATCAAAACAGCTAAAGCACGAGGAATAACACGAAAATGAGCGGGTGTATATGTTGTAATTTCTCCGTCAGTATTAATGGGGTGGGGTTTGCGAGTATAAACTTCAATCTCCTGAGCGTGAAAAGCACGAACACCCGATAAGGTGGTATGTCTTCCGTGCCGTAAAGCAGGTAGCAAAGCTAACATTTGCCACCAGTGCTGTATTTCTAAACTGTACACATCTAACCTTTGATCGTTAATTTTAGCATCGTGTACAATCGCCATTCCACCTCCATAGTAGCGACCATTTCCAATCGCAATCTGAATAGTCTTTAGCTGTATTGTTTTTCCATTGAGACGAATTTCTGCATGAAACGGTCGCGCTCGCCACATGGCTTCTATTGCAGTTATGGCATAAGCAAAAACTCCCCAACGCCGTTTAGTTTCCTTGGTGAGTCTTTGTGTAATTTGGACACTCAGCCCAAGACTGGCAACATTAAAAAAGTGCTTACCATTAACACAGCCTAAGTCAATGTGCTGAACATGACCACGAGCAATGATTTGACAAGCTGCAGATAGAGAGTTAGGAATTCCTAGAGTGCGTGCTAGGTCATTAGCTGTTCCTAAAGGTAGAATGCCCAAAGGTAACTGAGTATTTACTAAACCGTCAACCGCAGCATTTAAAGTACCATCACCACCACCAATGATGACTAAATCTACCTGATTTTGGTAACTTTCAATAATCTCAGATAAAAACCGCACATCTTCAATATTTTCTGTAATTAACTCCAAATTCAACTTTTGCAGTTGAGCGATCGCTTGTGAATTTTGTCCTTGACGAGCGTGACGATTAATTAGTAATAATGCTCGACGAGTCATATCGTTTTGTTTTGAGATTTTCAATTGATATGAGTTTGCTTACCAGGACTATTTAGCCCCTTCTTCAACAAACCCAAACGTACTTGATATAAAGATGAATAGCTTTAATCTGCCAAAATTTGTACTGTTCCCAACTGACCATCAATTTGCACTCGTTGACCGTCCTTTAAGATAACAGTGGCATTATGAATATCCATAACTGCTGGTAATCCATACTCCCGCGCTACAATTGCACCATGAGAGAGCCGTCCTCCCACTTCTGCAATCAGCCCGCCCGATCTTGCTAATAATGGTGCCCAACCAGAATCTGTGTACGGTACAACAAGAATCGTATCCTGGTCAATCTCAAAAGTTGCTTGCAAATTTCGTAGCACCTTCACACGCCCTATTACCTTACCAGGACTAGCACCGATGCCTTTGAGTAGAGTAGCAGAGGGAGCAGAAGAAGAAGGAGAGGCTGGGGGAGCATTGCCATAAACTAAAAAAGGGACATCTAAGCCACGATCTTTCTCAAGTTGCGATCGCCGCTGTTCCACAAGTTCCTTTAACCGAGAACTCAGCTTGGAGTCACCATCCACAACCTGTCGTACTTCCGCGAATTCCAAAAAGAAAATGTCCCCCGTAGATGTCAGCAATCCCGACTGTATCCAAACACGCTCTAACGTCACAAAACGCCAACGCAAATGTGCCAACAACTGACTATAAACCTCAGTCACCTTCCCCTTCAAATCAACCCGCCCTTGTACTATCTTGCCTCGGCGTCCTCTGTCTTTAAAAGCTTTGATCGGAAGAAACCTCCAATCAAACTTTTCGCTGCGTCTGTGTGGTTCGTTTCCTCCTATACCTCCACTCCTGACAAACTGCACAAACAACTCTCGTACATACTGCGGTTCCTCTTTCCAAGTAGGCACAGCAATATCAGTTCCTACCTCACTCAAATAGCCATAACGCTCTAACAACTGATCAAATCGTTGTAAAATTGCCCTACCTAGGTCTGTTGTAGCCAATTGAGTAAACACCTCTTCGGAAGACACATTTTGAGAATTAGGTAAAACACGACGCGCATCAGTTGCAAGTTGCACAAGCGATCGCATTGAAGCCACTTCAGGAGCCAGACTATTATCAATTTCTGTATCTTTCGTCTTGAAAATTGCCTGTCGTAAAGCCGCGCTTAAAGGTGCCAAAATGCTGTAATACGTTGCCCTTTTCAGCAACACCAGAATCGAGTCTATCTGTGATAGCAGTTGTACTGGATCGCGATCGCTGGAGTTCAACTCAATCAATGCTGGCTGGAAGTAGTGTCGATCGTCTTTTTGAAAATCCTTTGCTAGATTCAACTCGCGTCCTAATAAGCGCATTAATCCAGGGACATTGCGCACAGTAGAATTTAACGGGGGCTTACTAAATTTTGCACCCCGTGTCAAAAACTCCAAACTCTCTGGTGGTAAACCCATGCGTAAAAATATCTGCCCTAACAGTGAAGCATTGAAGTAAGCATAAGAATAATGCAGCGTTGCAGTTTGATTAAAATCTAAACCACGGGCGCGACTTCCCAAGACAATTGTAAAAATTTCTCCCCAAACGCCACAAGTTAAAGGACGATTGATTGACCAAGTAAGCGGACGAATCAATCCTGGAATGACTTCTGCCGCAATTTTACGCGTCCAAATTGGTAGCAGCGTTGTAATTGGGCGCGATTGTAACAGCCACAATGTTTGACCATCATAGCTCCATTCGATATCCTGGGGAATTCCGTGATAGCGTACTTCTAGATGTCGGGCTAAGAAAGCAACTTGTTGAATCAAACGAGGTGGGATGTCTCCCTCACCCTCAACGCTGAATGCTATGTTTTCTGGCAATACCCAGTTTTGGCTGTGTTCTAAGTCAGTTTGCGGCACAATAACGCGATACTGCTCTGGTGTAAGTTGTCCTGAAACGACTTTGCTGGCGTCCCCTGGTAAAGCTTCAATCACAACAGCATCACCTTGCTGTGTCATCGGATCGCGACTAAATGCTACTCCAGAAAAAACGCCTTGTATTTGTTTTTGAATGAGGGCAGCCATTGCTGATTCTGGCAAACCGCGTTGTTTGCGATATTCTATCGCTGCTGGATTGTCGTAAGAAGCTAAAACCGTAGCGATCGCCTGCTGCAATTGCTCTTTACTTGTCACACCTAAAACAGTTTTATACTGTCCCGCTGCTGATGCTTGTTGAGAATCTTCACCTACGGCTGAGGAACGTACAACTAAGGGAGATTCTAAGGGTAAATAGTTAACGAGAGGTTCTGAGTCATCACCAGGAGGAAGTACCCAACCTGTTGGTACAGGGTAGCCCCAGCGGATTAATTGTGAAAGTGTTGCTGCTTTCTGTCCGACTTGAGCTGCTGTCAACTCATCACTTAAGGAAACTATGGCTTTATCACCACGAAAAAAGCGAAACACTTTTTGCGACTCCGTGTGTCCTGCATTTGTTGCTAAGTCGAGATCGTCAGGCATTTTTTGATAAATCCATCCCAGTAAAACTGCTAGAGCGATCGCTGCGACAATTCGATCGGAATCATGAGGACGTAGCAGTGCAGTTAGTAAGGGAAACAAAATTAAGACCCCAATTTTTCCCAATTGCCTTTCTCGTAAGACGGTGAAACTAATTCCACCAATCAGAAATACTAACCCTGCAACAACGGGATCGTGAACGATGAAGCCCCAAACAACATTTGTTGTCCCTGCACCTCCACCTATCCAATAACGTCCCATTACTAAGGCAATTAAAGCAATTAACTCCCAAACTGAAGCTTGCGGAAAGAATGCCCGTGCTAAAAGAACAGCCGCTATGCCTTTTAAGGCTTCAGAGAGAACGGCAAGAACACCTGCAAGTTTACCGCCATGATAAAACGCTGCGGACACACTGATATTACCTGTACCTGAGTTCGCTAAATTATGTCCAGTCAGCGCTGATACAATCCAAGCAATGAGTGGTAATCCGCCAATAAGGGGACAGATCAAAAAGATAGCGATCGCACCCCAGACTTGCAGCATTTGAGAATTAGGAATTACGGTTTATGGGTTGTTCTTCCAGTTGATCGGAGCAACGACGAAGATCATTTTTACTTCTTTTTTACTTTAAAGTAATACCTAGAGGTATTGCAAAGCTCAAGCCTAATAGCTAATAATTTAGCGCATGCAGAAGCCTGCTCTCCTTTACGAAAAGCAAACTATGTAAAATTCCTCATTTCCACAACCTAGTTATTGAGCATAAGCAACCTGCAATGCCCATAAAATGAGGACTGTAATTGAACCTAATATCAGCATTGTTGAAATTGCAACTGCTTTTGGGGAATCGGCTCCTTTAAACTTCATAATTCCACGATCTAAGTCAGACATGTAAATTCTCCTTCAACGACAGAGTGTTGATTTTGCCCGTTTCGATTTTAGTATCTTTGTTCGTTAATTTGTAAAACTTATAATTAAAATACTCTTTTTTATGCTAAAAGCTGACTACAATTTTTATCTATCCGCAGAAAAACAGATTAATGAAACTGATAGGTAATTAATAAGATGCATACTTCACTTATCATACATAATCTGGTTAAACAAGTAACTAAAACAAAAAACAGCCCTCATCTTTTCAGATTGGGCTGTCACTTGCAGTTAATTTTGTGATGTTCTGAAGAAAGCTTAGATAACGACAGCAGAACCATTACGTTGATAAAGCTCTACTTCTTCTTTCCAAGCTTTCCCATCTAAAGCCATCTGCTCAATAGAACTAGCTAAACGCAAAGCCTTAAGTGCTTGCTCGCCTCCTACAGAAGGTTGATTACCACCGCGTACGCATGACACAAAGTGTTCTAATTCTGCATGTAGAGGTTCAATGTTACTTGTGTAAACTTTTTCAATCAAACCATCTTGACGATAAAGTACTTGACCATAATCCGTCATGTAGTTAGCGGTTGTCTGACGGTGAATCAAAATTTCGTTATTTAGAAAATCTGCTTCTGTCAGGGAATTTTTACAATGAGCCGCAATCCGCCGAATTTTGCGATGAGTCACTTTGCTAGCAGTGAGTGTCGCAACAATTCCATTAGCAAAGCCGAGAATCGCGGTGACGTAATCTAAGTAACCAGAACCAGCAGCGCGACTACCACTAGCGGTTAGTTTAACAATGGGTGCGCCTGCTAACTCAAGTAACAAGTCAATGTCATGAATCATCAAATCCAGCACAACCGAAACATCGTTTGCTCGCTGGGAATAAGGACTCATGCGATGTGCTTCTAAAGCCAGTAATTCTTCTGTTTTCAGAACTTTGCTGAGTTCTTGAAATGCTGGGTTAAAGCGCTCAATATGACCTACTTGTAAGATACACTGCGATTGGGCTGCGGCATTTACTAAAGATTCAGCTTCAGCAATACTGGCAGCAATGGGCTTCTCGATCAAAACATGAATTCCCGCCTGGAGACAGGTCATCCCGACAGCGTGATGCAAGCGGGTGGGAACAGCAATGCAAACTGCCTCGACATGAGGCAGCAAATCGCGGTAATCTTCAAAAAAACGGATGCGGTACTTGCTAGCAATATCTAGTCCCCGCTCGACGTTGATATCGGCAACACCAATTAGTTCTACATCTTTGAGTAAACTCAGAATACGGGTATGATGTTGTCCCATGTTGCCTACTCCAATCACGCCAACACGGATTGGTTGAGGCTGGTTGCGCTGTAAATGAGGGATGGGTTGTCCCACTGTCATGCTTTGCACTCCTCTGTCTTCTCCTCCACCACCAAAACTATCAAGACGCATCTATAACAGCGCCAATACGCAATTTTGACTGGATTACAGTCTCAAATCATCCAGATGGTAGCATAATGACTCTATTTATGAAGAATTTCAAATTTACTTATATGTTCCGCAGATTGTTACGTTTATCACCAAGCTAGGTTTCAATCATTGTGATTTTGCTGAGGTGTATAGCGTAGGCGCAATGTGTCACTTTCTGACCTGTCCATTATGAATGGACTAGGGGGTGAGGGCTAGAAGTTAAGGGAAATTAGAAAGCAAATAGATTGTCAAGTTAAGAGGTTTACTGATGAAAGCGGTCATTTTATTGTCTGGAGGTTTAGACTCTTCTACGGTACTGTACCAAGCAGTGGCAGATGGTTACAAGTGCCATGCACTCTCATTTGATTATCAACAGCGACATCAACGCGAATTAAAAGCCGCGATCGCGATCGCCCAATCGACTCAAGTACTGGCTCATAAGTTGGTAACTTTTGACTTACGTTCTTGGGGGGGTTCGGCATTAACCGATACCAGTATTGCTTTACCAAGCGATCGTTCTGTGTCAGAGATGTCTCAAGATATTCCTGTCACATACGTTCCTGCCCGCAACACAATTTTTTTAAGTTTTGCCTTAGCCTACGCAGAAACAATCACCGCAGAGCGTGTTTATATAGGTGTTAATGCCCTTGACTACTCAGGATATCCTGATTGTCGTCCTGACTATATTCAAGCAATGCAAGAAGTTTTTCGTCTCGGTACCAAGCAAGGACGTGAGGGACAACCAATCGCAATTGAGACGCCTTTAATTAACTTGAAAAAAACAGAAATTATTCAATTAGGCAATCAGCTAGGTGTACCTTGGGAAAAAACTTGGTCTTGCTATGCTGGAGGTGGCATTGCCTGTGGTGTTTGTGATGCTTGCCGCTTACGCTTAGCAGCTTTTGTAGAATTGGGATTGGAAGATCCGATTCCCTACCGCGCGCAAACTTATCAAAAAGGGGTGAGGAGTGAGGGGTGAGAAAAAACAATATTCTGTTGAGACTAAGTTTATTTAGATATATTTGGCTGTTGGCGGTAATCTATGTAGTAGCAAGCGATTAGATGGGCGATCGCGTTATATTAAGGAATATAAAGAGTTTTTTCATAAATCACTATGCTGTTTGGACTTGGTAAAAAATCAACGCTACCTAAACCAGAAGAAGCCTTGCCAGGACGTGCGGCAAAGATGTCAGTTCCCGAACGTCACTTTGTTAACGGCAATCCTCTACAGCCGCCATACCCCGATGGTATGGAAATCGCCATGTTTGGTTTGGGTTGCTTTTGGGGAGCAGAACGTAAATTCTGGCAGCTAGATGGAGTCTTTGTTACGGCGGTAGGTTACGCGGCAGGTATTACACCGAATCCTACTTATCAAGAAGTTTGCACAGGAAGGACAGGACATAACGAAGTTGTGCTTGTTGTGTTTGACCCTAAAGTTATCAGCTACGAGCAACTCTTGAAAACCTTTTGGGAAAGTCACGATCCTACTCAAGGAATGCGTCAAGGAAATGATGTAGGCACACAATACCGCTCTGGAATTTATGTATACTCTGAAACTCAGAAAAAACTAGCTGAAGCTTCCAAAGAAGCTTATCAACAAGCTCTGAGTGCAGCAGGGTACAAAACAATTACAACAGAAATTCTAGATGCTCCTGAATTTTATTATGCTGAAGGCTATCACCAACAGTATTTAGCAAAAAACCCTAACGGCTACTGTGGCTTAGGTGGAACTAATGTTGCCTGCCCTGTCGGGATTCAAGTTTAATTGAGATGCGGTTGCTTGAAATTAGGCACGATAGCTGCCGTTCTTTCTGAGGCAATAAATTCAGATAAAGGTAATAGGTACTGTGAGTAGGGGTGTTTAAATACACTCCTTTTAATAGTAAATTTACGGAGGAAAACGTTACATGACTTATACCGTAACAGGCTGAGGATTATCCTGTTGGTTGTGTTATAGCATGCGAGAGTCAATTTATATACTTAACGCCTGAGCAACGCGCCGACCGTAATCGACATCAGCTCGGAAAAAGTGGCACAGTTGCCGTATTTAAATATCTTGTCTTGTGCTCCACTTAGCGCCCCAGCGATCGCTTGTGCTGTACGGTTTTCTTCTTCAGAAAAGATGCGCCAGAGATTACCTGCTTGAGTATAGTCATCTTGTGAGATTACGAACACTCATGCCAACGCTGAGGTAAATTGATTTTAGTCATAACGACTATAACTTGACAGGGAAGTTGGAAAATGTTTTTCCATTTGTGGCGTAATCATAGTGATGCCAATACGAGTGCAAATAAATTCGCTGCTATACAAACAAAGTTTACGTAAGTAAAAAAACTGATATAAATTCTATTTAACTGCATAAAATTACACTTCGCTTAATAGCTCCGAAGGGAGTCGAAGGGCATCTTGTTTGATATTACTCTTGATGTTCGTTAGTGAATGTTGGCTGAAGACGGCGAATGCGGATGTGTTGTAAACGCGGTCCTTGGGCTAATGTTACTGTAAATTCTAAGTTTTGGTAGTGTAAAGTTTCCCCGATCGCCGGAACTTTTTGAAGTTGGTAAAGCAGGAAACCACCTAGTGTTTGATAGTCATCGCGTAGCGGTAGATCTAATTTTAGTAACTCATTTAGTTCTTCAAGATTCATCTGTGCTTGCACAAGAAAAGTTTGTTCGTCCAAGTTTTGCACGAGTAACTCATCTGTAGTTGCGAGTTCGCTTGTATTACCAATGATTTGAGCAACTAGATCTTGAATTGTAATCAAGCCGACAGTACCACCAAATTCATTGACAACAATTACTATTGGTAGGTGCGATCGCTGCATCAGTGGTAGCAATTCACTTAAAGGCATGTATTCAGGAACAAACCTTGCTGGGTGAAGCCAAGGATTAATTTTTGTGTCTAACGATAACTTGCCCAAAACTAAAGGCTTTGCAAGTTCCTTAAAATGAACAATCCCCCGCACATCATCCAAAGACTTACCAATAATTGGATAACGAGAGTGTCCAGTTGTCGCCATTTCTTTAAGTAAGGTTTGAAACGTTGCGTCCTCTGGTAAAGCAACAATTCCAGTGCGTGGTACCATAATTTCTTCTGCGGTAACATCGCCAAATTCAAAAATATTATTGAGTAGCTCGCGTTCTTCGGCTTCTAACCCCGTTGATTCTCGTTCGGTCGCGATGATTAATTGTAACTCTTCGGAAGTTACTGGAGGAAGCCAAGCTTGACCTGTATATTGAATTCCGACAACTCGCAGCAGCAAGCGTGTAGATTGATTCAAAATCCAGATAAAGGGAGTAAAAAAACGCGCGATCGCTTTAACCGGTAGCGCCAACAACCTTGCCAAGCGTTCAGAGTAAAGTAATGCGACTGACTTAGGACACAGTTCTCCCAAAACAATTTGGAGATATGCTACCAAAAAAAAAGCTAAGGGAATTGATAGCGAGTGCGCCACTCTGATCCGCATAACATCAGATAAGGGTAACTGTGTCAGCCCAGTAGCAACGAGTACAGCCATAGTACTTTCTCCAATCCAGCCAAGCGCCAAACTCGATAAAGTAATTCCTAATTGAGTTGTAGATAGTAAGCGATCAATACTATGTTGCAGGGCTTGAAGTGTAATAGCAGGAGCATCTCCAGCTTCGACTAATTGGTGAATGCGCGATCGCCGTACAGACACCATAGAAAACTCGGCTGTCACAAAAAAGGCATTAATTGCAATGAGCAATAACACCGACAGTAGACGTAACCAAATGTCTGAGATAAACAACGGTGATACAGCCAACAGCGGAACAATACAGAAAACTATCGGCAAGTGAGACATCAGTTTGATTCCAGATGATCGCGGTCTACCTTGCTCGAATTAAGATACTACACTACCTAAATTTTGACAGGAATTTCAGACACTTGCAGTTTAAGTTGCTGCTCCGGATAATCTGTCAATCGTAAAGACAGTTTTTCAACATCATCTAGAGCAGTTGAGGGAATACTGAGAATGCCAGAAATTGGTTTACCATCTGGCGGTAACTTCTCCGGTAAACCTTCAGCATTTGCAATTAAAGGGCGTCCGTGGTTATCAGTGACATCCATAAAACTATATAAAAAGCGCACTGTGCGATCGCTTTCATTTTTGAGATTCAATCTAAGCTGCAAAGTTCCGCCAGAATATTGCGCTGAGACCACCTCTAGCATGACACCGCGATCGCGATTGACTAAAGGAAATCCAGGTTGATTTGCGGCTACTACTAACTGTGCTTTTGGTTTGGCACTAGACTGAGTATCATTTTTTTGTGGCTGTGGTTCGGGCTTGGCATTTTTGCCTTTTCCTTCTATTCTTGCCCGAACATTGGTGAGAATATCTTGCTCTTTCAACATTACTACTGCCCGTTGTTGCGAGCCTCCTGAAGGAGCTTTAGCTTTACTTGTGGGGCGAGTATCGGGTTGTGTCACGCTTTCAAGTGCTTCGCTACCGATGGTAAACCCCCATACTGCACTGACGTAACCTGCTACTGCCATGAGAACTAATAAGAGCAAACTGAGCGCTACAGTAGAATTTATTTTCATTGGTTATTTAATATACAAGTTGCTGCTCAACACATTGTTTGCTGTGTCTATTTAATTATCTTATTATTAGAACCATAGCATTGAGCAATGACTAAACTGCATTGCATGAGCAATAATAGTATAAAGATGATATGCTAATATGTCAGCTACAACAAGCCATTTGAGTAGTTGATTGTGCAAAAAATTACGGCAGTTGGCCGAGCGGTTGAGGCAGCGAACTCATAATTCGCCTTAGGCAGGTTCAACTCCTGCACTGCCGATTTTAATATTTTTAAAAACTTCTACTCGAAGGGGACAATTTCAGGAGTCTCCGTTTCGCTTTCAAAATCATTTTCTATAGGGCTGTCTTCAGTTGGTTCCGCATCGGATGGAACATCAATGTCGTTTTGCTCCAAGTTTTCTACATCATCTGTATCGGGCGAAATATTATTTTCATCTTGAGTAGTGACATCTGCGGGCGGCTGTAAAAAAAGTGACGAGTCGTAAGGATTTTGTAAATCAGGGGTACGAATAGTTGTGCTACCTGCCTGTTGTTGAAGTGTATCTTGGTACAAAATGTTAATTAGCCGAGCGTCACGAGCGTATTCGTTTTCAGGAAAACTATTGCGAGTCAAAGAACCAATGCCAAAAAATGTGCTAAGTTGCCGCAGTAAAGTGCGATCGCGATAGAAGTCAGGCGCATTTGTAAAAAAAGCTCTGTAATATGCCTGTGGTAAAGTGTCGCTGCTTGTCGGTTCTAGAGGCGGAGGAGTTTGGGCGATCGCCGTAGTAGGAACAGCAAGAATTATTAAACTACTCAACAAGTATTTGTACGAGAAACGCATGAGCTAACCTCACTTTCTAACGCAGTCTTCATTTATGCTGGAATTTAAACTCTTTTTAGCTTAACTTTTGCTTAGCTACCACCGTTGACACACTGATGATTGATCAAACCGCGTCGCAGCCAGCATCTGATAATTGGGCAACTACTACTAGTTTGTCTATTCTTCGCCAGCAACTACTAGATTTGTTTTGTCGGCTAGCTTATCGCGAAGGAGATTTTGTGCTTTCTTCTGGGCAACACAGTTCCTACTACATTAATGGTAAGGAAGTCACGTTACATCCCCAAGGAGCATTAGCCATTGGGCGGATCATTCTTTCTCTACTACCAACTGATACTCAGGCTGTATCAGGTTTAACTTTAGGTGCCGATCCGATTGTTACAGCAGTCAGTGTTGTTTCTGCATATGAAAATCGCCCCATACCAGCGTTGATTGTCCGCAAAGAAGCGAAGGGACATGGCACAAGAGCATATATTGAAGGTCCCAATTTGCCAGAAAATGCGAGTGTGGTGGTGTTAGAAGATGTAGTGACAACAGGAGGGTCGGCATTAAAAGCCGCAGAAAGGCTCAAAGCGGCGGGCTACAACGTTAATTATGTTATTTCCTTAGTCGATCGCTTACAAGGAGGTGCTGAGTTATATGCATCGGCTGGGTTGCAATTTCAATCGGTGTTTACAATTGAAGATCTGCAGAAACATTTCCGACAACTGGGAACTAGTTCCAATTCCTAGCCCCCAGTCTCTAGTCTAAGCGCCTCTAGATACAGTTTCTTTTGCCAAGAACTTTTCTAATTCTGTTAATGCATCTGCATCAACTTTTGTTTGCATGGGACAGAACTTGGGACCACACATCGAACAGAATTCTGCAGTTTTGTAAATATCTGCAGGTAAAGTTTCGTCGTGGTATTCTCTGGCGCGTTCCGGATCGAGCGATAACTCAAACTGTCGGTTCCAATCAAAGTTATAACGAGCGCGAGACAGTTCGTCGTCGCGATCTCTAGCACCAGGGCGGTGGCGCGCAATATCAGCGGCGTGAGCCGCAATTTTATATGCAATTAATCCATTCCGGACGTCTTCAGCATTAGGTAATCCTAGATGCTCTTTAGGCGTCACATAGCACAACATTGCAGTACCATACCATCCTGCCATTGCTGCACCGATTGCTGATGTAATATGGTCATAACCAGGAGCAATATCTGTCACTAATGGTCCTAACACATAGAAGGGTGCTTCGGAACATTCTTCCATTTGTTTTTTGACATTAAATTCAATTTGATCCATCGGTACGTGACCTGGACCTTCGACCATCACCTGCACGTCATGTTCCCATGCTTTGCGCGTTAGTTGTCCTAAGGTTTTAAGTTCGGCAAGTTGCGCAGCATCAGATGCATCGTGCGTACATCCAGGGCGAAGTGAATCGCCTAAGCTGAAGGAAACGTCGTATTTTTTGAAGATTTCAATAATATCTTGGAAGTGCGTGTAAAGCGGATTTTGCTTGTGGTGATAAAGCATCCATCGTGCAAGAATACCACCGCCACGCGAAACAATTCCTGTCAGGCGATCGCGTACTAACGGCAAATGCTCGATTAGTATTCCGGCATGAATTGTTTGATAGTCTACTCCTTGCTGTGCGTGTTTTTCAATGACATGAAGAAAGTCATCAGGAGTGAGTTTTTCAATTGTGCCGTGAACAGATTCTAGTGCTTGATAAACTGGCACTGTACCGATCGGTACGGGTGAAGCTTGAATGATGGCGCTGCGAATTGCGTCTAAGTTTCCTCCACCAGTAGATAAGTCCATGACGGTATCTGCACCGTACTTAACTGCAAGGTTAAGCTTGGCAACTTCTTCATCTAAGTTGGAAGAGTTGGGACTCGCACCAATATTGGCATTGACTTTGCACTTTGAGGCAATACCTATGCACATTGGCTCTAAGTTCGCGTGATTGATATTGGCGGGAATAATCATCCGTCCTCGTGCAACTTCTTCACGGATGAGTGATGCTGGCAGATTTTCTCGTTGGGCAACATAGTGCATCTCTTCAGAGATTATGCCCTGGCGAGCGTAGTGCATCTGTGTCACGTTAGTTTGCCCGCGACGCTGTGCGATCCATTCTGTACGCATTATTTAGTTCCTCTAGTAACAGCTTCCCTCCGCCGGTATGAGCCGGTCTCAGGTTCTCAGGGTTTGATCTCAGCCTGGACATCCAGACACCCCTAGCTTGATTGATGATTGTAGCACTTCAATTCGCAGCGCAGGCAATTAGGGAAATAATTCTTGATTTAGACTTGTAATAATTGTGAGCCGTGACGTAATAGATGTAACTATTCTAAGTTTTACTAGCTGTATTATGTACTTATGTAAGTTGCTAATCAAATAGTTAGAATTTATATTTTCAATTTAAAATATGCTGTAAAGTTTGGAGTAATTCTTGTTCATTAAAAGGTTTAGAAAAATAAGCTGCTGCACCTAAATTCGTTGCAAGTTGCCGCTCTCGCTGTCCTTGACGAGAAGTTAATATAATGAAGGGTAGTTGTTTGAGATTAGCAATTGATTTAACTTGTGCTAATAAACTGTAACCATCAAGGCGAGGCATATCAACATCAGAAATCACAGCTTTTACTGGTAAGCCACTAAAAAGTTTTTCAATTGCATCTTGACCATCAATAGCTTCTTCAACACGATACCCAGCTTTTTCTAAAGCTAAACTTAAAAAACGACGTACATTAATTGAGTCGTCTACTACTAAAACTGTATCTTTGTTACTTTGAAATTGAGTATTAGCTAATGTCTCTGTTTGTACTAATGCCGATTGCTGACTACTTGCAATCCACTGTAGTAAAGCAGATGGATTGACTAACGGAACAACTCGACCATCACCCAAAATGGTACAGCTAGAAAATCCAGGGGGCATAGCGATCGCACCTTCTACTTGACGAATGGCGACTTCTTGTTCGCCCCAGCAGCGATCTACTTGAACAGCTACTAATTCATGACCTTGGACAACTTTTAGCACTGTTGGAACGCCCATAGTAGCTACTGTTGCTGCGTCTGACTTTTTGTATGCACCACGAAATGTTAGCCATTGTCCTAAGCGAATTAGAGGTATTATGTTTTCTTCCCAACTGAATTTTTCCTTACCCTCAATTGTAGTAATATGTTCAGAATTAAGTAAGCGCATTTCCTCAATCGTATCTGTAGGAAATGCCATGAGCATACTATTACTTTCCACCAAAATAACTTTAGCAATAGAGAGGGTTATAGGTACATTGAGATGAAAAGTTGTACCGCTACCTAACTGCGTATCTACTTTAATATCACCACGAATTTTTCTTAAGTTAGTGCAGACAATATCAAGTCCTACGCCTCTACCAGATAAGTTTGATACCTGCTTAGCGGTGCTAAAACCTGGTTCAAAAATGAGTGATAAAAGTTCTTGTTCGCTAGCCTTGGCTAGGGCTGGTGCATTTAAACCTAACTGCTGTGCTTTAGCACGAATTTTATTCAAATCAATACCTTGACCATCATCACTAACACTGATGAAAGTTTGATTTCCGCGTGTGGTGGCTTTGATCTCAATTGTGCCTTGTTCTGGCTTATCATGCGATCGCCGTGTGTGCAGATCTTCAATTCCGTGATCAAAGGCATTACGTAAAAGATGTGTCAAAGGATCATTTAATGCTTCTAAAATATTCCGTTCAATTAAAGTTTCACCACCTTGGATTTTTAATTCAACTTTTTTGTTGTACTGCAATGAAAGCTCGCGTAAAAATCTGGGAAAGCGATCGAGTAAATCTGATAACGGACGCATTCGCACTTGTGTTAAGTTGGTTTGCATCTGTTTTGCTGTGCGATTGAGTTCTCCCACAGTTTGTGCAGTGTCTTCAATACTAATACTAATGTCATTAGCAACTTCTTGAATACGGAAAATACTTTCCATAACCTCATCAGTTAAAGCTCGCAGATCGTGGCTTTCATCGGTAAATCGGTTAGCAAAGTTATTTTCTTCTATAATGTTATTAAACGTATGAGCTTTATTGCCATGCGAGTAGTGATTTTCATAGGCTGTCAACAAGCGAGTATCAAAATTTTTGAGAGTGTGAACTCGACCATCTAAAATTTTGACTAAGTTTCTGAGACGATCTATATATAAATTGATACCATTTCGCTCAATTGTGAGTTCTCCAAATAAGTCATTTAGTTGTTCGAGAAGATCAACAGAAACACGAACTGTTTTATCTTGTTCAATTGAATTTAAAGTTGATTCTGAAGCGAGATGAAGAGATTTTTTTTCTGTGGTTTGTGAGTATTGTTGCGGATCAATTGGCGCTAAAGTTGGATTGAATTCTAGTTGAGAGTTGTCCTCAGTTAATTCTGGTGAAAGCAAATCGAGAAGAGCTTCAATTTCGGCTTGTGCTGTTGCTAATGAGTCGCTCTGATTAATATTAGTAGGAATTGTTGATGGTACGCCTTGGTTCAACAATATTGCTGCTTGCGATCGCCGCCATTCTTGTAATGCTAAACTAGCAATTTCTACAACACGTTCTGGAAATTCTGCTAAATTTTGACTAATTGATTCACACAAGCTTTGAAACGCTGGAATTTGAAACATTTGCCCTAAACTGGCAAAATCCTGAGCGATCGCCGTTGTTTCTTCTAATAATCCAGGATGTTGTGGATCTGCTAAAATATTCTCTAGCCGCTGCAGATATTCTTCTACTTCGGTTTCAAAGACTAAGGTTTGCATTTGCCTATCTTCAGGCAACATCAACTCAGGACTATCAATAGATGAAGCATTTCCTAGGCGTTGCTGTAGTTGAGAAAAAATCGGTGTAACGTGATTTTCTTGCCACCGTTCATCAATAGATTTGCCTTGATGATAAATTGCGATCGCTTGTCTTAAGCAACCTACGCTTGCTAGTAGTAAACTTTCTAACTCTGCGTCAAGCGATAGTTGCTGTGTTTTTAAGACTTTAAAAAAATCTTCTAAACGATGAGCCAGATCGCTTAATACAGGAAATCCCATCATCGCCGCACCACCTTTAATGGAATGTGCAGCACGTAGTACTGCATCCATTTGTTGGCGATCTTGCTGTGCTGTTGCAACCATAACTCCGGTTTCAATCGCATTTAAATAGTCTTGAGCTTCCTCAAGAAATGAAAGCCGGATTTCTAGTTCTTTGTCCTTTACCATGTGATTAACATTGCTGAAAATAAAATGAAAGTTTAACTTTCATCATCAACTTTAAAGACACCAACGGAAACTTGTAACTGTTGTGCTACAGTAGTAGTCTCTTGTAAAGATCCAAAAACTTGTCTTGCAGAGTTTGCTGTTTGCTCAGAAATTAAGGCAATTTCTTTAATTAATTGCGTGACTTGTTGTGAAGTCTGAGCTTGAGCAATTGTTGCGTGAGAAATTGATTGTACTAATTGATCGATTTGACGCGAGCCATCAAAGATTTTCCTCAAGTTCTTCTTTGTATCTTCAACTAAGTTAGTTCCTTCAATAACTTGATTTGTGCCAAGTTCCATAGCGTGGGCAACTTCAACAGTTTCGCGTTGAATATTTTCCACAATTTGTTCAATCTCTTTTGTTGCTGCGCTTGATTGCGATGCCAGTTCGCCAATTTCTTCTGCTACCAAAGCAAAGCCTCTACCTTCTTCACCTGCACGATTTGCTTCTATGCTAGCGTTAATAGCTAAAACGTTAGTTTGCAGTGCAATTTGATTAATTAAAGAAACAACTTTGGAAATTTGTTGCGAAGACTCGCTTAACTGTCGGACTTTACCTGCAGTTGTCGCAACGGTTTGGCGTAGATTGAGAATACTGTCTACCGTGTGGTTCATGGCGACTCCTCCTACCTGGGCGGTGAGAGAAGCTGTGCGGGTAACTTCTGCGGCTTGATGCGCGCTAGCAGCGACTGCTTGAATTGAATCTGTCATGTGTGCCAAAGAATCAAGGCTGTGGGCGATCGCTTCGGCTTGTTGTGAGGCTTGATCTGCTAGTTGATGCATTGCCCCTTGGTTTTCGGCAACAGCAAAGTTAACCTGACTTGCCGCTGTTTTGACATTTGTCGCCAGTTGTCGCAAACTTTCAATAATTGAGTTGAAAAAGTCAGCAACTGTGCCAATTTCTCCTGCGGTAACTTCTGCACGTACCGTCAGATTTCCTTGAGCTGCTTGTTCAACATCGCTGAGTAATCCGATTAACTGTTGCTGGAGTGATTCTTTTTGCTGTCGCTGATCTCCAGAGGCTTCTTCGGCAACTGCACGAGCTTTTTCAACTTGCTCTAGGAGATATGCTTGATCTAATGCAAATCCAATCTGAGTTGCTAACTGAGTAAATAAATCAATTTCAGCTTGTTGCCAAGCACGAGTTGTGGCACATTGATGAGCAATCAGTAACCCTAATAATTGATTGTCTTTTAAGATCGGTGCGACTAAATTAGCTTTGACTTCAAATCGTTCTAAAGATTTGATGTGACAATCAGTTAAACCAGCTTGATGAATGTTATCAATTGCTCGAACGCGACCATTTTTGTATTGTTGAATGTGTCGATCTTTGAAACAAGGATCGTCTATAGTGTCTGATAGAGCTTGTGTCCATCCTGGTGCTACTGCTTCAGCGACTATAGTGCCACTCAAGTCAGAGTTGAACTGATAAATAACAACGCGATCGCTTTTAAGAACTTTTCTAACTTCTTTAACTGCTGTTTTAAGAATATCGTCTACATTCAAAGAACGGCGAATCCGAAAAGTGACATCAGCAAATAATTGGGCTTGTTCTGTCACTTCTTCTTGCTGTCGCAGCAAACTTTGCAGTTGGTTCGCCATAACGTTGATATTAGAACCTAGCACTGCTAATTCGTCTTTGCCTTGGACGCTAAGTCTTGTGTTGAGGTTTCCTTCTCCGAGTTTTTGTACTGCTAGTGATGCATTGACAACTGGACGTAATGCGCGGTTGACTAAATGAGCAGCGATCGCACCTACAAGAATAGTAAATACTGTTGTTCCTAGAAAGAAGGGTAAAAATAGTCCCTGGCGGGCTGCGAATACTTGTGCTGTCGGTAGTGCAACCATTGCACTCCAATTTAATGCAGTTTGACTTTCAATTTGCTGAATGGGAGTATAAGCAACTAAGTACTGCTGGCGCTCAACGCGATCTCGATCGATGAGACTACCTACTGAAGTATTGTTAATTAAGCGTGGAGCAACACGGGGAAATACTGCTTGAGCATCTTCGCCAATGTAGTCTAAATGCTCTGTTGGCGCAACAACAACTTTGCCCAAATCATTGACTGCAAAATATTCTTCAACTCCAAAACGATTGCCACTTTGAGCTAAGTTTTTTGCTTCAGCGTGTAAGATTTCATTAAAATATTGTACAGGAGTTCGCGATCGCACAACGGCGAATACCTCTCCTGTTGTTGTATTAATTACAGGTGCAGCTGCATAGATTGAATACTCGCCTGTTAATAAAGACTTTCTTGGCGGCGTCACAACTGGACGCTTGGTTTGAATACTTTGCTGAAAATAATCTACATTACTGTAATTAGCAATGCCTTCTCCAGCAGTTTGCAGAATAACTTGACCAGCAGGATCAATGACAGCAATATTATCGTAGCCAGGGTTATTTTTTATATATTGCTCTAAACTTAATTCTTTTGATTGAGTAGAAACTACCGCTCGAACTGTGGGATCATTCAAAACACTTGATTGCGCCAAGTTCTGAATGTCTAAATAGCGTTGCGATATAAAATTATCGAACTGATCTGCCAAAGCAATTGCACGGGCTTGTTGTTGCTGAGTGACATTATTTGTAATAGTTTTACTTGTAATGTAGTAAGCTGTTGCCCCAAGGACTATAATTGGGAGTGTGCTGAGTGTGATCGCCAGTGTTGTTGCTTTAGTCTTTAAGCTCAACCGCTGCCAAAAAGATAAACCTAACTGATCGAAAACTGAGTTTTGATTCGACTGCTGAGTTGGAATCTGATGATTATCTAACCCTGACAGGGGATGCTGAACACTGCTGCTAGGCATTTGAGGAGTATTGCGCGTAGAATCATTAAGATGACTTGCTTTTTTGTACTTGTGTCTGCTTGTTGGTTCCTGTTTAAATCGGGTTGCCATATCAGCTCCAATCAGTATTTGCTCGACTACTATAAAACTAGTAGTTATATAAACTGGGCGAGTGTACAATTGCTTCAGCATTTAATACAAGCAATTTCTCTTGGTGTTGCCAAATATATCCTTGTAGGTAAGGTTGTATTGTGGCGGTACCCTCCTCTAAAGGCTGTAAATCTGACACTAGCCTAATTGTTCCTTTAATTTCTCGTACAATTAAGCTGAGCGGAGTCTCCCCAACCCGAATTATCATAACGTGGTACTGCTGACTACTAGCGTCAACAGGTTGTGAAGTTAACATAAATGCCAAATCGATTGCCCAGAAAATGCGATTGCGTCGATTAAATAATCCCAATATGCATTCAGGCATATTAGGTATAGGCGTTATGCGCCCAGTTGAAATAATTAAGACTTCTTGAACGTACTTCATCAAAAGGACAGCTGGAGTATCCTCATTAAGTTGAAATCTTAGATAAGATTCACCTACACTTGTTTTAGGCTGATGCAATTGCGGTGTTAGGATAGGAATATCCATAAGATTAAGCTACGACAGATTTTACAGCACGAACCAACTCTTCTCGGGTAAAAGGTTTAGTGACATAGGCAGCTGCTCCTTGTTTCATACCCCAAAAACGATCAATTTCTTGATCTTTAGAACTACAAATAATGATTGGTAATTGTTCTGTATCTGGATTGTTTTTAAGCTTACGGCATAATTCAAAACCACTCATCCCTGGCATGACAATATCTGTGACTATTGCATCGAGTTTTTGTTCTATCGCTTTATTCAAAGCTTCTTTAGCACTAGTAACACCAATGACAGTAAAACCACTCTCTCGTAAATAATTACTAATTAGCTCTAGTTCTGATAAAGTATCTTCAACTACCAAAATTGTAGCCACTTTCAATTTCCCTCAACGCTTGATAATATATTGTCAATCTAATTATTTAAAAGCTGCTTAAGATAAGTGCCGAAAGATAATTTTAAAGAGTTCTGACTGAGTAAAAGGTTTAGTTAAATATCCAGACGCGCCTACAATCCTAGCTTTTACTCTATCAATAATTCCTGTATTACCTGTCACCATAATAATGGGAGTACTCTTAAATAAAAAATGATTACGGAGAAGACGACATAACTCATAACCATCTATACCAGCCATTTTCACGTCCAATAAAATTAAGTCAGGTTTAATCCTCACAACTTGCATAAGAGCTTTAACAGGATCGTTGATTGTAAAAACATCAAAATTTTCATCATCTAAAAAATGATTCAGCTCTTGTAGCATTGCTTGACTATCATCAATACAGACAACTTTAAATTTATTTTTGTTCGTATAAGGATTAGTAGTTTTTTCTGGGGGTGTGGCTGATTTTTCAACAGAGTTGTTTTGAGATACTACGAATTTTTCAATAGGTTGAGTAGGGCGACGACTAACAACTGGTTGCTGTAGATTGGGTGTAATTTTAGTTAAAGAAACTGTATTTTTTTCATCATCACGATTGTGATTTTTGATAGATGCTACTGAAGGTGCAATGTTGTCAACTGTAGCAGGAGTTTGTATTTGTTGCACAGCTTGACTTTCTGTAGGTGATTCATAGGTTTTCGGTAGCTGCTCAAATGGTGGCTGGGGATCTTGCAAAATAATATTCCCCATTTTGATATAAGGATACAAACTTCGTGCTAGTTGTAATTCATCTTGATTCAGCAAAACAGCTAAATGCCGAATACTAAAGCCTTTAAGAATTGCACTCAATTTATGTTGAATTTCTGGAGAAAGTTGCTCTTTTATTCCTGGCTGATGGCATAAATAAGGACGTTGGTAAGGAGACCAAATATAAGGTGCAAAAGACTGCCAAACTTGTAATTTTTTTTGGCAGTGTTTAACTATATCTTGGAGATCAAGACGACACAATTCAGAAGGTAGTGGACTATAGTTTTCATTTATTTCGTACGTACTTTCTTTAATTAAGAGAAACGATTCGATAACCTCTTTAACAAGATATTCAATCAAAGCTGCTGCTTGAGCTTGATTCAAATATTGATTATTTACAAGCCAACAAATTGCTTGGTATTCAGGATGTAGCGTCGATTCTTCGTCAAACATCAAACGAAGTTTGGTGCGAATTTCACTGTTGAGTGTAGCTGTGTGATAACTGAATCGTCGCAGATAACAATCGAGACGATCGAGAGGATCAACTGTTTGAGAGGCATAAATAATTTTGCCTTGTTCTATATAAATCAACCAAGAAACAGTATTGCTATTTACTTTTAAACAAGCACTATCGTAACTACTACATAAATGTGCTAGTAAGCTTAAAGGGCGTAGGGTTTGAAACTTGCCATAAATAGCCATTTATAACTGAAACCTTATAAATTTATAAAAGTACCCTAATATGAGATATTTTTTGAACTATTGTTTTATAACTGAATTTAAGTTTATTAAATCAATTATTTCTATTCTTTCTTTGAAATGGAAATTGAAACAGACGAGAAATGAAGTAACAATATGTTTTCATTATTTAGAAGCTATCCTACTACCTTAGTAGTATTGACTTGTTAAGTTATATGAATTTTACATTAGAGATACAGTTCTTGTGAACTGGAAATGATATTAACTACATATATTAGCAGTCCACAGTCTACGTATCATTTATCTAGTCGGAATTGCTTTTAGCGCAAGAAAAAAATGCTAGTCCCTAGAGAGCACTTAGTCTCTATAAGAAGCTATAAGAAGCTGTCTGACAACTTCGTAGTAAGGTAGAAGCATACATAATTGAAAGAAGATTATTACTGCAGGACACTTTCGCTGGAAAAATGCTGAGTAGCTGTTACATGAGCGTTCTTCCATGTTTGAGCCAAAAGCAAGGAAGAACTCTATAAGGTTGGCTGAGAACTTTAGGTAGGTAGAATTCGTTTGACCATGTATTGACAGCCAAATGACTGACCTAGCAATGCGGTATGGTAATAAACCTGAAACAGAATAGGTTGGAGTGATTATGGCACAAAACACCTGAGTTTATGTCTACTGAATAAGAGTAGACCCATTAAAATAGCACGTGTCCTGAGTAACTTACATAAATTTAAGTAAATTATTGATGAAGTACTTATGAAAAAAGTTTAAAACATTGGATGACAAATCCTTGAACGGCAGATTCTGATTACTATATAAGAAGTTAGATTTCTAATTTAAGGGAAAAGCAGGAACAATTCTTAGCTGTTTGCCTATCCGAATCATCTATGTTATTGATGTGGTGTTTTCAGTGAGATCAAATGAACGTGAATGACTTCTTCAGACAAAAGAATACGGTTGAAGAAGTTAGTTGGCGTGTGGCAGCAGCGTCAGTACGTGGTAGAGGTCACGAGAAAGTAGGGCAACTGTGCCAAGATGCACATTTTTGGGAAAAGTTACCTGAAGGAATTTTAGTAGCTGCCGTGGCTGATGGTGCGGGTTCTGCAAATTTAGGGAAAGTTGGTGCAATTGTTGCGGCACAAACAGCCGTGAAAACAGTTCGCGATCGCTTAGCAATACCGCCACTACCTAACGATGATAGTGAATGGCGCGTACTATTAAACGAAGCTCTCACCGTAGCTAGGACAACTGTAGAAGCAGAGGCTGTTGCCTGTCAGCTATCCGCCCGCGAACTTGCAACAACATTAATTCTTGTCGTTGCAACACCTAGCCTTGTCGTTGCGGCGCAAGTTGGTGATGGTGTCGCAGTTGCCAGCGATCAGCAAGGTAATTTAATTTCTTTAACTACGCCTCAATTTGGGGAATACATTAATGAAACAACTTTCCTCGTCTCGCCACAAGCACTTGATACGGCACAAATTACTCTCTGGCAAGGGAAAACAGCTAAGATTGCATTGTTATCTGATGGATTGCAAATGCTCGCTTTGGAATTAGATCAAGGAAAACCCTATGCACCTTTTTTCTCTCCCTTGTTTCATTTTGTTGCCCAGATCCAAGATGAAACAGAAGCAAAAGACCAACTAGTATCTTTTTTGCGCTCTCCGAGGATCGCTGAACGAACAGACGATGATTTAACGCTTTTGTTGGCAACACTAAGTTAATAAATTTGGGCTATGCGGTTGCAACGTCAATCGAACAAACAAATTATCACCATTGAACCCAAGTTGACTGTAGGACATGGGGGTGAAGCGCGAGTTTTTGTCTTGCCGCAAGACGAGCAATTGGTGGCAAAAATTTATCACAAGCCAACCAAGGCACACGCGCAAAAACTCATGGCAATGCTTGCTAATCCGCCAGAAAATCCTACAGCAGCAAAAGGGCATATTTCGATTGCTTGGCCTACTGATTTGCTGTATCCAGGAGATGGTAGCGATCGCGTTATCGGCTTTTTGATGCCTCGCGTTCACAAGATGCACTCGGTCTTAGAGTTCTATAACCCCAAAACCCGCCGCCAAACCTGCCCCTTCTTTAACTATCTTTACTTACACCGCACAGCACGTAACCTTGTCACCGCAATGGGAGCACTGCACTCCCGAGGTTATTGTATTGGAGATATCAACGAATCAAATATTCTTGTGAGTGATACTGCCTTAATTACGTTGGTAGACACTGACTCATTTCAAGTGCCAGATCCTAAAAGTGGCTATGTTTATCGCTGTGGAGTTGGGAAAGCAGAATTTACTCCGCCTGAGTTACAAGGCAAAAATTTCGCCCACTTCGAGCGCAAACCAGAACACGACCTTTTTGGATTAGCAGTTCTGTTATTTCAACTCCTGATGGAAGGAACGCACCCGTTTGCTGGCATCTATCAAGGAATTGGCGATCCCCCTTCATTTTCAGCACGTATTAATGCTGGACATTTTGTCTACAGTAAAAGCAAGCGTGTCCCCTACAATCCTACGCCGATCGCACCACCTTTTGAACTACTTTATCCTTCCTTACAGCAGCTTTTCTTACGTTGTTTTGAAGAAGGTCATCACAATCCTAAATTGCGACCGAATACCCAAGCATGGCAAGCTGCTTTAATTGAAGCAGAAAAATCGCTGATAACTTGCACATCAAATAACCAACACCGCTACAGCAACCACCTTAGTTCTTGTCCTTGGTGCGATCGGGCAGTCAAACTAGGAGGACGCGACCAGTTTCCTTCACTACAAGCTGTTCGTGCAGGTCAACACCTCCAACCAGTGAAGCGCAAGCGTGCCACACTACCAAAAAAAGACTATCAGCAGCAAGTACTATCAGCTTTTAATTCCGCTGCAGCTAACCCAACTGCAAAACTAACTGTTGGGAAACATAAAAAGAGATTTAATCCTTTGATGTGGGGTTTGATAGGCACAGGAGCGCTAGTTTGTCTAGAAATTATTGTAATTGTTCACGATCTGCAAATTTCTCCACAAACTATCGCCAATCTTTTTCCTGATAGAAGTGAGGCAAAACCTGCAATACCACAACCTTCACTAAATGGTAATCAAATTTCGATTGCCTACTACGATCAAGGCAATTTTCATTACAAATTAGGTGACTACAAAGGAGCAATCGAAAATTTCAATCGCGCTTTACTTTATAATCCTAACGATGCTAATGCTTATGTCAATCGTGGTAATGCTCGTTATGAAATAGCCCAACACAGTAGTAATCCTGTGATGGAATACCAAGCTGCGATCGCTGATTTCGATCAAGCACTGCAACTTAATCCATCAGCTGAGGAAGCTTACCTGAGTCGTGGTATGGTTCGCCATGACACTGCCAAATTTAGTAAAGACACAGACAAAAATTATTTGGCGGCTATCAGTGACTTTGACAAAACTGTGATGCTGAACCCAAGTAATGCTAAAGCATATGTCAAAAGAGGCATCTCTTACTATAAATTAGCGCAAAATAGTAAAAATATTCAGCATCCAGGCTATCAAGAAGCTATCAATGACTTTAATCAAGCTTTGCGACTTAACAATCAAGAAGCTGAAGCATATATTAATCGGGGTATTGTTCGCTACGAAATCGCTCAAAGTGGGAAAACTCAGAACCAAGACCATTCCAGTGCGTTGACAGATTTAAAGCAAGCCGCGAAACTTTTTTTAGCACAAGGAGATGTGGAAAGCTATCAAGAAGCTTTAAGTAACATTTGTGTGGTGCTAGAAAATAAATGCCAATCGTTCTTACAAAATCCAGAAAAGTTTATTACCTCCAAAGTGCATTTGATGACTCCCAAGCCGCAGCAGGGTAACTAGTGACTAGTGACTAGAATAACTAGCTACTACTAGCCACTCAGGTTTTTCTAGCGTGGTTGACTAGAGCTAATTGCACGTTGTAGCCTTGCCAAAGCACGGTTGTAGTCCAAGATTGCAGTAACTCGATTGCCTTCAGCATTAGTCAAAGCATTTTCAGCATCAATGACTTCAGTTTGTGTACCTACTCCGGCTTGGAAGCGTAGCCGCGCTAAGCGTAGTGCTTCTCTTGCTTGTTCTAAGGCAACAGAAGCTGTTTGAATATTAGCTAAGTTTGCCTGCAAACTATTGTAGGATTCTTCAACCTCAAAGCGCACTTGGTTGCGAGTATCCGCGAAATTAGTCTCTGCGATCGCAATATTTGCTTCTTCTTGCCGTGCTCGTGCTCTTGCAGCTCCACCATCATATAAGTTAAGAGACACGTTAGCTCCCAAAGAATATCCATCGGCAACACCTAAACCATCATCAAAAATGTCAAGGATGTTGTAATTTGTTGAAACACTCACGCGGGGTCCAAGTTGTGATAGGGCTATTCGTCGCTGTGCTTCACTGATATTACGTTGGGCTAATTGCTGCTGAAGTTCTGAACGGTTACGAAATGCGAGTACGATACTATCTTCTAGCGGTAAGTTCCACAGCCCTGCAATTTGAACTGGCTCTGCTGCTGCGAGACTTACTGACTGTGCTACACTCAGCCGTGCGGCTAATTGACGGCGACTATTTTGCTGCTGACTTAGAGCATTTGTTAATTCTTGTGTGGCATTGGCAAGTTGTACTTCAGATTGCAGCACATCAAATCGCGTTCCTACGCCAGCCTGTTCTAATGCTTGAGCGTCACGTAAACTTGCTTGAGCGTTTGTTACAGCAGACCGGTTAATGCGGACTAACTCATCTGACGCTTGCAAATTGTAGTAATCGTTGGCAACATCTAATCGAAGTTGTTGTGCTGTTTGCTCTAGCTGTAATTCATTTAAGCGAATTTGTTCCTCTGCCGCACGAATACGAGAGCTTCTTTCTCCAGATGTATAAACGTCATAACTCAGTTGTGCCGTACCACTGAAAGCTGTACTAGCACCAGCTTCTATCTCAGGAAACTGTGGTTGTGCGCGTTCTTGCAACTCTGATTGTGCAGACACAGATCGATCTAGCCCTGTACTAAGAGTGACATTGGGAAGTAAAGCCGCTTGAGCTTCGCGTAAAGCAGCACGGCTTCGCTCTAAATTGAGCCTCGCTACTTGAAGTTGGCGATTATTCCGCTGTGCGAGTTCCAGTGCTTGTTGAAATGTAATCGGCTGAGTTCCTTGAATACGGACTTCTTCTGGTCGAGTAGGAAATTGCAGTGGATTAGGGCTGGGATTGAGATAATCTGGTATCTCTGCTGGAGGACGCACGTCAGGCGCAGGAGGTATAGCAGTTCCTGGCGTCGCTGGAGTAGGAACCGTGGGCACAACAATGTTTCGATTATCTGTCGGAGTATTATTCTGGGACAAAACTCCAGCTGTCGAGCTACCTTTCTGAGAAAGGCTAGGGATAACACTTTTACCTGCAGCATTGGTAGGTATCGCGCTTAGCAATAAACTATTATGACTGCTATTGTGCTGTTTTAAAAATGTGTTCTTATCAATTAGATTAACTGGCAAGGTATCAGCATCAGCACTCTGAGATACTGCCACCATCATAGTAAGGCTCAACCACAAGCTGTGACGTAATTGTTTCACCACGATTCCTCACACAAAAATCAACTTGACTGCAGCAGGAGTGACTAGATATCTACATATCGAGATGCTTCTTAAACCATTCATACTTTAAGCTACACTGCTTACCATGCTGAAAAATGCTGCTTTTACTCTAGGTTTATGAATGACTTACTGTAGTCTACGCACAAGTTATGATATCGGTAAACTCTGTTTTATAGCTTACTCACACTAAATTTTAGGATTAGCCTGTTATTGTTACAATCAACACATACGATAAGACACTTATAAGCATATATAATTATGCATTGAAACAAGCATTGTAGAGCTAGTGTCAACATAGAGTTAAAGTAGCAAGCTCGACGCCTTTTTGCAATCCATAGCAAATTAGCTACAGTTTTATCGATTTTAAAATATTTGATCAGCTGAGTCACTCAACGCAGTACTGCTGCAGCACACATAGCAAAATTCCTACTAAAAATTTTTGTGCTGAGAATTCTATCAATAAAACATTCTTGCTCTTACGCTTCATAGTATCTAGGTTATTTAGAGTACAAGTGTAGATGCTCCTCTGGTTCCTCTATATCCTAATCCTACTCGCGTTTCGTAGTTGCCTTGTCATTATCCTAATTCATTGTTAGTAGAAAGGTGCATTAAAACCTAGTTGGTATCCTGTCTCAACTACCTATGCGGCATCGAGGGATAGCGTGTTACTAGATAATGTTCCATCTTCCATATGAACAATTCGATCTGCAATATCTAAAATCCGATTGTCGTGAGTCACCATGAGGATGGTGCAACTCTGTTCTTGGGCTATCTGCTGCATTAGATTAACGACATTTCGCCCCGATTTACTGTCAAGCGCTGCTGTCGGTTCATCAGCGAGAACAATTTGAGGGTAACTTACCAAAGCACGAGTAATTGCTACTCGTTGTTTTTGCCCACCAGAGAGATTGTCAGGATAGTAGTGTAAGCAATCGCCCAATCCAACCTCTGCTAATATTTGAGCAGCTCGATGTTGCATTTTGGTGCGAGATAAATTGCCATGAACTTCTAAACCCATACACACATTTTGGAGCGCTGTCAGACTGCAATGCAGATTATGCGCTTGAAAAATGTAGCCATTACGTCGGCGTGCTTGAACTAATTGCTGAGAAGTCGCTTGGCAAAGTTCTTGTCCCAATACTTTTAAACTGCCAGAGTGTGCCGATCGCAATCCTCCGACTAAAGTCAAAATCGTTGTTTTGCCTGAGCCAGAGGATCCGGTCATAATCACAATTTCACCGGCAAAAATCTCTAGATTAATGTCGAATAGGACTTGCTTACGTAACTCACCTTCACCAAAGTAGTGATTGAGATGCTGAATATGAATGACAGGTTGCTGCATGATGCTGATTGCGAGTAAATCAAGAATATTCAAAATTAAAAAATGTCTGCTGGATCTGCAGAGCGCAATTGACGAGTCGCAACGATTCCCGACAGACTGCACATGACAACAGTCAGAGTAAATACTAAAACCAACCGCAACAACAGCATATAAATTGGCAAAGCTCCCACCTGGCGTAGTAAGCTATAAAGACCTAAAGACACTCCAACACCAGGTATAAAACCGATAGCAGCGAGAATCAGTGCTTCTTCAAAGATTGCCCCCAATAAGTAGCGATCGCGGTAGCCCATTGCTTTAAAGGTGGCGTACTCGGCTAAGTGATCGTTGACGTCGGTAGAAAGGATTTGGTAAACAATGACAATCCCTACAATAAAACCAATCGTCGTTGCTAATCCAAAGACAAAAGCGATCGGCTGATTTTGGTCAATGTAAGCTTTTTCAAAATCTACAAACCCCTGCTTCGTCATAGCTTTAACATCTTGAGGCAAATACGCATTTAAATCCTCAACGACAGCTTCTGGATCAGATCCAGGTTGCACCTGAACTAATCCCAAGCTCACCTGTCCAGCTTGGCGACTAGGAAACAGCCTCAGAAAACTTTGATCGCTCGTCAGCAAAATACCATCAGTTGTGAAGGATGCACCCAGTTCAAACAGTCCTGCTATGGTAATTGTGCGTCGTTCTATTTCTGTCGTGACTGTGCGTTTTTGCTCAACTTGGTCGATAACCCATTGGTAGTTACCTCGCGCAGCGCGATCAAACAAGACTGTATCTGGCAACTTGATTTTATCTAAGCTTTGGTTAACCGCTGGCAGGTCAAATGCTTTCGTGTCAGGATTTACACCGACAACTAACATTGCAGTCTTTTGGCGAGTTTCAGGATGTTTCCAGTCAATGAAATTGATGTACAAAGCTTGTGCTGATGCAACACCAGGTACGTCCATTGCTTGATAAAGTCGCCGTCGGGGAAAAGATAACAAATTTGTCAGTTGACGAGCTTGAGTACTAACTAACACAATGTCAGTTTGTAATTGGCGATGAGGTGCTGTATTACTGTCGTACAAACCATTAAGAATTCCCAGTTGCATGAACATCAGGATATCAGCAAAGGCAATGCCTCCGATTGAGACTAAAAGGCGTGTTTTGTTGTGACGCAGTTGAATCCAACCTAAAGGAGTTCTCCGGCGAAGTTGTTGAAGTATCATGTTTCAATCACTGTTTGAACTTGAAGGTTAGTGAAGTTAGCAACTTTTTGACTCGATGCTGCATCTAGCTGCACCTTTACCTCGATAATTCTGCTGTCAATATTGTCTGAAGGGTCGCTGTTGATAACTTCTTGTCGCTGCACCTGCAAGCCAATGCTTTCTACAGTTCCATACAGTTCTGTATTGGGTAATGATTCGCTCGTTAGCTTCACCGACTGTCCGACTCGTACCTGATGAATATCACTTTGATAAACCTCTGCAACTGCATACATTTGCTCGGTTTGCCCAATTTCAGCAAGTCCTACTTCACTGGAAATGAGTTCGCCAGGACGGGCATGAATTTTGAAGATTCGACCAGATTGAGGAGTGCGGATATAAGCTTGATCTAAATTTTTCTCTGCTTGTTTGGCAGCGGCGATCGCCTGACTTACTCTTGCCTCGGCTGTCTGCACGTCAACTGGACGTACTTCGGCAATCTGTGCTAGTGTGGCACGCGCTGCAGCGACTTGCTCTTGAGTGGCTTTTGTAATCCGCTCTGAAGCCGCTTGTGCTTCCTGGAGTTGTTTTTGAGTCGTCGTCAAAGCTAACTGCTTGCGATCGCGTTCTGATGCTGAAATTGCTCCGTTTTGATAGAGAGATTTGTAACGCTGATACTCAGTCTGTGCATTTTCCACTTCTGCTGCTAGACGGGTAACTGTTGCTGTTTGAGCGTTCAAATTGCCGACTCTTTCAGCCTCTAAACGCGCAATCTCAAAACGCTGTGCTTGAATTTCGCCGCGCTTTGCTCCTGCTAGTACCTGCGCCAACTCAAATTGGGCAACTCGTACTTGCTCTTGTGCTTCTTGTAGTGCTGCTTGGAGGCGAGCTTCCTTACGGAAGAGCTTCGCTAACGCGGTTATCTAAAGTTGCAATTATTTGATTAACTTTGATTGGATCTCCTTCTTTCACAAGGAGTTGTTCTACGCGACTTCCTTCAGCTGATGTAGGAGCTGAAAGCTTGATGACTTCGCCTTCAGGCTCTAGCCGTCCCAAGGCAGTGATAGTTTTGATCTCAGGCTGCTTGACTAGAGGAGGTTGCAAATTCCTAGATTGAAATGATTGGAATTGCCAGTAAATTAGGGGTGTTAGACATCCAATAGCTAAAAGCACTGCAATTGATAGCCTAATAGCACGACGAACAAGGGTTTTGGAAACTGCAATATCAGTAGATGTTGTCATCGATTACTTTCCTACTTATTTGGCTTTGCATATTAATTAGCCTCTACATATTTCACCTAACTCCAATCAATTGAATTATTCAATTGATTGATTGATTTTAATGTGAGTCAGTCGATTGATTTTGTCAATGAACTACAATTAAGTTGTGCTGGTAATAGTAAAATGACATCATAATGGTTCAACCAAAATCTCCTCAACCCAATGTGCAGCAGCGTGGTGAGGATGCTCGTCATCGTTTAATTGATGCGGGAATTGAAGTTTTTGGCATCTCTGGCTTTGAAGCAGCGAGTACCCGACATATTGCAGACAAAGCAGGCGTTAATCTTGCTGCTATCCCCTACTATTTTGGTAGCAAAGAGGGACTGTACCGTGCGGTTGCAGAGCATATCGCTAATGATGATGAACCAGCAGCCTCTACAGCCCGACGCATTGACTCACATCTTGCACCTATCAGGAAAACCACTAATACATGAATAAGTAGTGTAAGAAAGTGACAGCAGAAGCGGAAATTCGCTTTTGTGGCAGAGAGTAATTCAGAAAACTTGATTTGTAGAGAAATT
>NZ_JADEWN010000016.1 GCF_015207655.1 Gloeocapsopsis crepidinum LEGE 06123
CCTCACCCCTGCTATACCTCTATTGCTACTTTGACCAAGTAAAGCGAAAAGTGGCTCCTTGACCTTCTTGAGACGCAAGATAGATGCGTCCTCCTTGACTTTCTACAATTTTTTTGACAATCGCAAGACCAACCCCAGTGTTTTCGACTTTATCACGCGCTTCTAAGGTTTGAAAGATGCCAAACACTTTTTCGTGATACACTGCTGCGATGCCTGGACCATCATCTGCTACTGTAAATTCGTAAAAATCTCCTCGATCTGTTGCAGAGATCGCGATATTGCCATCAAGTCGATCGTGATGTTTAATCGCATTACTGATGAGATTGCTGAACACTTGAAATAGTGGCATCTTTTGAGTACGCAGTGCGGGTAAATCCTTGGCGATCGCGATTGTAAATTCTGGTGGTGGTGCAAGCATTATTAGCACTTCATTGAGTAAGTTTTTCACACTGACAAATTCAGTAGGTGTTGCTATGCGTCCTACACGGGAGTACTGCAATAAACCATCAATTAATGCTTCAAGTCGATGTACGCGCCCGCGTAACAACTCCATCTGACGCCGGTTTTCGGCACTGAGTTGCTCTGCAATATCATCCTCAATCCACTGCGACAGATTAGCGATCGCTCTTAAGGGTGCTTTCAAATCGTGGGAGGCGACATAAGCAAATTGATCCAACTCTTGGTTGCGCTTTTCTAAAGCAGTATTTGTCGTTGCTAACATTTTTGTTAAATAAGTCAGTTCCTCGGCACGATGTCTCAGCGCTTCTTCATTAGATTTACGTTCAGTAATATCAATACAAGAGCCTATGTATCCCGTGAAATCGCCACTCGGTGTAAAGCGCGGTACGCCAGTATCAACTAACCAGCGATACTCGCCATCTGCACGTTGAAAGCGATATTCCATCTCAAAGCGCTGACGGGTTGCAAATGCTTTGAGGTAAATATTGAGGCAAGGTTCTTTGTCTTCAGGATGAACTCTTTGTACCCAGCCATCACCAACTTCTTCCTCCATCTTCCGTCCTGTAAACTCTAGCCACGGTTGATTGAACCAATTACATTGCGTATCAGTTCCAGATACCCAAATCATGACTGGCGCATTGTCTGCCATACTCCGGAAGCGGGCTTCACTTTCTGTGAGGGCTTCCTCGAAGCGTTTGCGATCGTCAATGTCTGTTGCAGTTCCTACCCAAGACAAGATTTGTTCGTTAGTATCGCGTACAGGTAAAGCTCTTCCTAAGTGCCAGCGATAGACACCATCTTTACGCCGAAAACGATATTCAATTTCATAAAAGGTTCCAGTACTGACAGCATGATGCCAACGATGGAGACACTCAGGTAAATCATCAGGATGAATAATTGCTTGCCACTGCGAACCTGTGTTTTGCTCAGGGGTCAATCCGGTATAGTCAAACCACCATTGATTGTAATAATCTATTGTGCCATCTGGTTGTGCTGTCCACACAATCAAAGGCATTGCATTTGCTAAATCACGGTAGCGTTTTTCACTTTTTTTGAGTTCTTCCTCCACCTGCTTGCGTTCGTGAATGTCCGCACAAATACCTACCCATTCGCGGATGGAGCCGTCTTCGGCAATAACTGGGACGCCCCGCGCCCAAAAATAACGATAGTTGCCATCAGCACCACGAATGCGATATTCAGTGTCGTAAAGCGTTTTGTGCTGTACTGCACTATTCCACGTTTGCGCAGTGCGATCGCGGTCTTCAGGATGCACTGCACTTATCCAACTCCAACCTTGAACTTCGGCAACAGTTTGACCTGTATACGCCCGCCAAGCTGGCATATCGTCTACTTTACCTCCAGCATCAGTTGTCCAAACGATTTGTGATGTTGCAATAACTAACGAACGATATCGCTGTTCGCTTTCTTGCAAAGCTTTTAAGGGTTCTTCTAATCCATTCTCCTTGTCAACAGGAGTGCAACTGACTATCCAATCTTGAATTTGACCTGCTGCAATGACAGGTGTACCTTGTTCGCTGAACCAGTGATAGTGACCATCCGCAGCTAGTAATCGGTATTTAATTTCGTATGGTTGCCCTTGTGCGATCGCAGAGGTACGTTGAGTTATCCGGTGTTGATCTTCTGGATGTAGTGCTTTAACAAAACCCCACAGCTGATCTTTTGCGCCTAACTTATCACTGTCTTCTTGTCGAGTATCCATATGTCATGTTGTTAATTTATGCAACAATATTTTGCGGTACTGGCATTTCTAAACCACTTTTTGGAGTCATGTTCTACTTTTATAAATAACGCTGCTGATACTCGCTGGCAGGTTGAGTGTGAAGCTCTAAGAAACTACTACATTTGGCATTAACAAAGTAGGATAGCGAACAATACAACATAGACGCCCGCTTGCTTCTCTTGAATACTGAAATCTGAGCCTCTCCAATTGATACAATAATCTCCACAACCCTTAGTCGCAAACATAAGAGCCTTATTAAAAATTAACTATGGCGAATTGAGATTATTCCACAAATTGAGCTAATGAATTGACGATGTTAGACAAGCCTCATGTGTTTGTGTACTTGTATGTATAGCTAGGAGTAACAAAGTATACATTTTTCTGGTTTTTTTGAGCAGAGATTTTAAGCGATCGCTTATTGAGGAGACGTTTCAGAAAAACTAAAAAAATTTGCCATTAAATTGCTTTAGATTAGAGAAATCTCTACTTCTGTTAATGGGTGATCTTAACTAAACTAATCCTGTCAGATTAGTAAACTCGGTTTTAAATTTAAGAATTGTACAAGCGGTTATTGACAATGAATAAAATTCGTGTTGCTTTAATTGAAGACCATGACCTCACCCGTGTAGGTATTCGTACAGCCCTGCAACAGCGGCAAGAGATTGAAGTGGTTGGGGAAGCTGCTAATGCTAGTGAAGGGTTGAAATTATTACAAATCAGCCATCCTGATATCGCAATTGTTGATATTGGCTTACCTGATAAAGATGGCATTGAACTGACACGGCAAATTAAAGCAAATCAAGACGGTGATGATGATAGCAACACCAAAGTATTGATTTTAACGTTACGCGATAACAAAGAAGCTGTGCTAGCAGCGTTTGCTGCGGGTGCTGACTCTTACTGTATGAAGGATATTAGTTTTGACAACTTACTAGAAGCATTACGAGTGACACATGGTGGTAACTCTTGGATTGATCCTGCGATCGCACGGATTGTTCTCCAACAAGCCAAAGAAACTCCTGAAGCTATAGAGCCAGTCACTATAGATAGTAAAACAGTTGCAATTAATGCTGCTGATGCAGAATATGACCAAATGATTGCTGCTTACCCCCTCACAGAAAGAGAACTTGAGGTGTTACAACTGATTGTTGAAGGTTGCAGTAATGCAGTAATTGCAGAAAAGCTGTATATCACTGTAGGTACAGTGAAAACTCATGTACGCAATATCCTCAATAAGCTTTGTGCCGACGATCGTACTCAAGCTGCCGTTCGCGCATTACGTTCTGGTTTAGTAGGATAATACGATTAGGACGATCAGCAGAGTTGTGTGGGCAGGCAAGACGCCTATCCCACATCTCCTATTAATTTTTTTTTAATCTAGTTAGATACAGTATGAGAGTTTAAAGTTTTCCTTTGCTTTTGCTAACTAGCTCTGTTTCTATCTCTCCGTATAGCTTTCTTAAGCTTTTAGGTCACTATTTATTAGAATAAGTTTTCTATATTACAGTGACTCTTTATTAATTATTATTATAACTTTTATTAAAAAGAGTTTATAAACACAAGTTTTTATTGAAAACTTGATCTTAATAGTTACACGGTATGGTAAAAAACGTCTTTTCCATAAAAAGAAAAATTTGCTTTACCTGCGGTTGGTTGTAGATCGAGTTCATTAAAGCTTTTGTTATGACACCATCAATTTCTTTAGCACCTCGTTATCGTCTGGATGATGAATTGCCTTGGTTAGTAGGAATTGACCCAGCACGGTACTACTGGATTACAGTCAATGGTGATGTAAATACACCGGTTGCACTTCCAGGATTAATGGTGTCTCCGGTCAGTGAGTTGAAACAGACAATTCGCAGATTTCGTTCGTTGCAACCGCAACAGCAAATGCAAGTAGCGCGGACGGCTAGCAGCTTTACAATTCACTGTATTAACTCAAACTGCTATGCAGTAGAAGTTGATGGTGAAATACCTGTGTGGCATTTGTTTGACCAAGAAACCCTAGAAAGTTTATTAATGAGTGCCCATCCCGACTGGCAATGTGCAGAGCGAGATATCGATCTCGGACGTCAGATGCTCATGCGATCGCTCGAACAATCACTTGTAGCTTAAGAATAAAAAAATGTGGGCTGATTATTTCATCAACTTTGAGGGCGCTGCATATTGAGTAATTCTTGGGGTGAAGCAAGAAGTTTTACTGTAGCTGCAAGAATTTCACGTTGTTGATTGAGTAAAAATATCCAAGAGACGTTAACACCACACCAAGAAGTTTGTACTTTTCCAGCAACTTGAACTTTAAATGCGTCGTCTTGTGGCTCAATGATGCCTTGAGTGGGTGCAAGACTCATGCCTTGTGCTTCTTGATGAAGGTAAGCAGCGATCGCCTCTTGCCCTACAATAGGAGATTCAAAAGGTGCTTTGAGTGTTCCATCAACAGCAAACAATGCGGCTGTTTCATCAAACTTACTTGCGTTTAAAGTTTCAAAGTAATTTAATATCGTTGGCTCAGTAATACCTTCAATCCGCATCGAGTGTTCAATAGAACCTTGGGTTGAAGAGGGAAATTTAGGGTTCATAAGCAGGCAGTCTAGGAGCAAGGTAATACAAAAAAGAACAGGATAGTAACCTGCTCTTTTAAAAGATTGTATTAGAGAACAGTAATGGAAAGGGAAGAAAATTAACGTTACATCAAGTTAGTCGGCTAAAGGATCGACCCCCATGTCAACTACTGTGTTACGAAGCACTGTAATTTGTTGACCAAAATCAAGACTCTTGATAGCCTCTAGAACTTCTGTTACATCTGAGGAAGGTTGGTATCCAGGGGGCATCGGGATAACAATGCCTTGTTCCATCAGCACAGAAAGCTCGTACCAAAAAGCTAGCTTAGTATTTGTGCTCAAAACTCCGTAGCCACGGCTGATTGCAGTATTTCTATTGGCTGCCAAATCGCGCATGACCTGCAACTGCTCAGCATGGGACATTTTTTTGATCTGACTTAGTAGACCTTCAGCTAACTGCAAACGCGCAGCACCAGGGGCTGCAGGTGTGATTGAGCCTCCCATTTCAGTGTACGCGTACCAAAGCAGTGCTAGCTGATCGTCCACACTGAGGCGCTTAAATAAAGCTACGGTGGCAGGCACGGCGTCAGCGAACTGAGTGCTGGAATCGAAGCGGTTAGAGAAAGTTGTTGAAGCTGACTCTGTTGTGTATGTCATGTCTGCTCTAGAGATTCTTGACAAGAGTTGGTTCGTATGCATGAATCTCTCCTCCTTGATTTCTAGTATGCAACGTTTCTTTACAAATTGCAAATAAAATTTACCAATCAAACTATTAGGCAATGTTAAACAGACAAACAAAGCTTGCAATCTAGCACAAGGGAACTTATGAACTGGAAAATATTGGCTCTTTATTGATTAGCAAAATGAATCAATCTCCAATTTCTTTTCTCTTTCAGTCTCCCAGTCTCATTTGTAGCAACTTGCAAGCAAAACAGTATGAGATGATAGCGTGGATGTAAGGCTTTGATATAGGAGAAGGTTGATATAGATACGTCTTGGATCAAGCAGAAAGCCTTAGAGTTAGGATTTCATCGAGTCGGCATTGCCTCTGTTGACGATGACGCAACAGAGAGTCAACGTTTACAAGCATGGCTAGCACTTGGGTATCAAGCAGATATGGCATGGATGGCAAACCCTAAGCGACAAAATATCCAATTAGTTATGCCAGACGTGCGATCGCTAATTTGTGTTGCATTAAACTACTACACTCCACACCAGCGCCCTCTAGATCCTAAATATGCCAAGCTATCCCGTTACGGCTGGGGTAGGGATTATCATAAAGTTTTACACAAAAAGCTAAAGTTGCTGAGTCATTGGTTAGAAGCACAAGTACAAGGAATTCAAGTACGATACTATGCCGATACAGGTCCAGTACAAGATAAAGTCTGGGCACAGAAAGCAGGGATTGGTTGGATTGCCAAGAATGGCAATGTGATTACACGCGAATACGGTTCTTGGGTGTTTCTGGGCGAAATCTTGACCAACTTAAACTTAACTCCAGATCGCCCTCACACAGAACATTGCGGCAACTGCACCCGCTGTATTGATGCTTGTCCGACAGGTGCAATTACACAGCCGTTTGTTGTAGATGCAAATCGTTGTATCGCTTATCATACAATTGAGAATCGGAGTGAAAAATTACCTGAGGCAGTAGCATCGCAACTCAACGGTTGGGTTGCAGGTTGTGATATCTGCCAAGACGTTTGCCCCTGGAATCAGCGTTTTGCTAAAGAAACAGATGTAGCAGAATTTCAGCCTTATCCCTGGAATATTGCCCCTACATTAGCAGAACTTGCTGAGATTTCTGATACCGAGTGGAACAAGCAATTTCCAGCTTCAGCACTACGGCGTATTAAACCAGAAATGTTACGGCGAAACGCTAAAGCAAATCTGCAGGGCACAGCGAGAATGTCCACAAGCCAACAATAAATGCGCCCTACAATGACAGCAAAAGTGATTATTTTTGATTTTGATGGTACATTAGCCAACACGATTGACGTTATTGTTGATATTACAAATCGTTTGGCATTGGAGTTTGGCTATAAACAAACAACTCAAGTCGAACTTGAACAACTAAAAAAATTGAGTTCCAGAGAAATTGTCAAGCACTCAGGAATATCAATTTTAAAGCTACCTTTTCTGATTAGAAAAGTTAGAGCAGAACTTAATAAGGAAATTAAGAACATTAGACCAATCTGTGAAATTACAGACATCTTGAGCGAGTTAAGTTCTATGGGACATCGATTGGGAATTATTACGTCTAATTCAAAAGAGAATATTGTAGAGTTTCTCGAAAAAAACGATTGGCAACACTTATTTGATTTTATTTACTCAGAAACAACTCTTTTCGGTAAGAGCAAAGTAATTAATAATCTTATTAAACAGGAAGACCTTAACCGCGAACATATTGTTTATATAGGCGACGAGACAAGAGATATTGAAGCAGCGAGAAAGAGTAACATTAAGGCGATCGCCGTGGCTTGGGGATTTAATTCTCCAGATGTTTTAGCACAACAAAACCCAGATTTTTTAGTGCATCAACCACAAGAATTATTATCAGCAGTCATAGCCTTAAATTCTAGCGAGATTCAGTTAAATTCTGATTTGAGTAATCAAGGCACATTGAAGATATAGCTACATTATTTCTTTTACATAAAGTAGCTCTCTTACACAAATATTGAAAAGCCCCCTTTCCCCTACGCTAGTTTCTACAACGGGAGAAACTAATCCTTTAAAAGTCTCCCTCTTAGTTCCCCTTAATTCTGGTGGGGATGACAAGGGAGAAGATCTGTTCGCGAGGTTAGGGGGCTTTAATTCATGCAGGAAATCTGATTAATGCTCAACTACAGTCAGTTGAGCAAAAGATTATAAGCTGTGATATCGATATAGTTTGATAAAAAGATTCACTATGAATTCCCAGCTTTACCCTTCTCCATAGCTTTCTTCATTAAATCGTCAGAAACTTCTGTTACAGGTTCAGCTACACTTTCTTGTGCCATCTGCTTGTAATCATCTGGATTACCTGTCGTTGCTTCAGTATTAGTTTCTTCTTGTTGAGACACTTCAAATTGTGGTGCTGTTGCTTTTTGTGCAGCCTGTGCTCCTGCTTCTGTACGATCTACATCACTCACACTCATTTGCTGCGCAGCTGCGTAATCGGCATCAAAATCTATATTTGTTGCTTTCTCTTTGCCTGCAGCTATGTTTTCTGCTGCAAGTTGTGCTTCTTGAGTGGTTGCTTGCTCAGGGTTAGATTTGATTTCTTCGTCAGCCATAAGTGTCTCCTATGGAATTTTTTTATTTATGCTGCGATCGTATCAGAGGGCGACTACACTGCCATAACCTCATTGAGATAGATCTTGCATCTCTGTTATAAGAAGTATTCGCAATTAATAACTCACAAAACTAAACTCTCTCTCTTGGAGGGCGAATTAAAGTTGCAAACTTTGATACTCCTGATAGCTAGAACGTTTTCTCTGGAGATAAGCTATGACTTCTAGCCCAAATACCAATCAGCCCCAAGCATTGAGTGATGAAACACAAAAAGTTGTTCAAGCTTTCGATGGGTTAGAAACTGATGCAAAACTAGCTTGGTTTTACCTGGTTTATAAAAAAATGGGTAGTTCTATTACTCCCGCTGCGCCAGCCGCAACTGATCCAGAATTAGCACCAATGCTACTAGGAGACTACTATGAGTTATCGGATAATGAGCAACTTGCTGTTATGCGGCAAATTGTCAACCGAGAGGAGTCAGAATATTCACGTGCTTACGGTGCATTAAAAGAAAACAATCAACTGATGGTTTGGTATGCTTGGGCACAAGCTATGGGCGATAGTGTAGTAGGAATGCCTAACGACTATCAACCAACGGAAGCTATTAACAGCTTGTTGTCGCAAATTGAAGGGCTTGATTTTGACGATCAAATTTCAATTTTCCGAACAATTGCTAGCCAAATGGGTTACACCGACGTCAAACCAATTGAAACTCAAGCACAAACTGGAAAAACGTCAAGCCTTTAAACTAGTGAGATTTAAGTCACAACTAGTACTTGCGTTTGAGCTTAAGCCCGTGTCAGCGGGCTTAGCTTGTATTTAAAAACATATTGATTTGTACTGAATATGAAGTTTGTGGTTTGACTCTAGAAAAAACATTAGCCACTAGTAAATATGCGATTAAGATGAGCGACGAGTAATCAATGATAATGACCGTGCAAGGTAAAACGCAATTTTGGATAACTCAAATTGCAGCTATTGAACAGATGTCAACTTCTGAATATAACCTATCCAACTTTTCTGGTTCACAAGGTTTTTTAGTTTTAATTGCAGGAGTATTACTAGCTTTTGCCTTTCAAATATTGCTAAGTAATTTCTTCATTGCTTTAGGAATTTCCTATTCAGACTCAACACCGTTAGATTCTGATGTTAACAATGACTCAAGCTTAGACAACAAGATAGATAAGATTGGCACGGTAGTTGGGCTGAGGACTTTAGGAACTATCAGCATTACACTATTCGCAGCTTGTTTTTTGGCAGTCAAACTCAGCTTCACACACGATCAGTTCTTGGGAGTGATTCTTGGGCTGATTATTTGGGCAGCTTACTTATCGTTACTTATCTGGGTTAGTTCAACTACTGTCAGCTCTGTCATTGGTACACTTCTTAAAACAGCAACTTCGGGTTTGCAAGGTATTGTAGGAACAGCAGCAGTAGCTATTGGTGCTAAAAATGTTAGCGAGCAGCTTGTTTCCACAGCAGAAACTGCTGCTACTGTTATTAGACAAGAGTTGAGCTTAGCGGTAGATGCAATCAGTCGCCGCGAGGCAATCGACAACTATCTCAAAAAGTTACAGTTGCCAGAGGCAGATCGCGAAGAAATTCAAGAACAATTTGAAAGATTAGTTGCTGATCCAGCGATGAAATCTATTGCCAGAGAAAATCATTTGCGACAAATGGGTCGTCAAACTTTTGTAGACTTAGTAAATAGCCGTACAGAATTCTCAAAACAATCTATTCATCAGGCTTTAGACACTTGGGAAGGTTTTTGGCAGCAAGCTTGGAGTCAGCAACAACCGCAAGGATTTCACAGTGGATTTTTAGATGAACTCAAGTCTTCGCAATTAGAATCAAAGCCTAGTCAATTAACTCCTAAGCTAGAACAATTGATCGAAGCTACTCGCAAACAACAAGCCCAACAACAAGTAGAAGCGGCTCAAAAAGTTGCAAAAACTGCAGCTTGGTGGTTATTTGGCACAATATTTTTTTCTGCAGCTGCCTCAGCGATCGCCGGATCTCTAGCAGTTTTACACTAACGCGATCGCTTGGCGACTAAAGTCGCGGTTAAACGAACGTAGACGTGAAACGGCCTCCCGCAGGGTAGTCCACCGACGTGGACTAATAACAGGGGTTAGAAAATAACCCTAAACTTGACTTCTTGTCTAGGATGTTGCCACTCTATTAATATCAGATGGAGTCAGATGGGAGTGAATAACTTGACCATCTTTAAACCAGACAATGCGTTGAGTTTTACGAGCTACATCAGGTTCATGCGTTACCATGACAATCGTGATCCCACTGGCATTAAGTTCGCCAAAAATTTCTAAGACTTCTTGAGTTGTTTTAGAGTCGAGTGCGCCTGTAGGTTCATCTGCAAGCAGTAGCACGGGTTGATTGACAATTGCTCTTGCGATCGCAACTCGTTGCTGTTGTCCACCAGAAAGCTGATTTGGTTGATTGTTCAGGCGATTTCCTAAGCCGACGCGTTGTAATGCTTCAGTAGCGCGATCGCGTCTTTCTGATGTCGAAATCCCTGCATAAACCATCGGCAGCATCACGTTTTCTAAGGCTGTTGATTGAGGGAGTAAGTGAAATTGTTGAAAGACAAATCCAATTTTGCGGTTGCGGATGTGCGCTAACTCGGTATCATTTAAATTTGCAACATCAACGCCATCTAAGTAGTAGTGACCTTTAGTTGGGCGATCGAGACAGCCGATGATATTCATTGCTGTCGATTTGCCAGAACCTGACGCACCCATGATCGCGCAATACTCACCTTGTTCTACGGTCAAACTAACATCTGCTAATGCTTGAACTTCAGTTTCTCCAGCACCATAGATTTTAAAGACATTTTCTAGGCGTACTATCGTAGTTGCTACAGCATCGTCATCACGCTGGGCAATTCCTATAGGAGAGTGTGAGGAGTAGTGTTCCATGCAGAGTACTTATCCTAAACGCTAAATTAATGAGTTGAAATCTTCTCAAAATCAAAATTGGTAAAGCTGTTCTCTATTTCCTTGCCCCTTTTATTGCCTACGATCGCCAACGCAGAACTTGGGTTTTAACTGGGTTGTTAAAAGGGCGTTCTTCGGCTGTAGCGCGGGCAAACTCAGCTTTTAACTGATAGTACCAACGTGCTTGAGTATCCGCATCGCGAATGAGTAGTAAAGTCGGATCGTATTTCAAGCCCTCTTGCTGCTTAATCACGACTTGACGATCTTGATCGAGAAAGGCACGGACAAAAGGTCTAATCAGTGGTTTAATTGCTGTAATCCAGGGTGTTGTCCAATAAAGCAGAGTTGTCACCTCTGTTTCGGTTTCCGATATGGGAGTAACTGCTGTTAGGTTACAGACATTATGGTGTGCTGTACTAACGTGTTCAATTCGTACACCAGGAAGACGAAACGAGATTTCAGTTTCTGGTGCGCCACCACCAATGAGTCGATAGCCCAGTGCGACATTAGGAATTTGATGCCGCCGCATGGTAAAGCCATAAGGCGAAGGATCAAAAGCTTTGACTTCTTCAAATTGCGATCGCCCTGATTTCCACCACCAGGAACGATGGACATACGGTAGATGCGCTGGGTCCATTAAACCAATAATGGCATGATCCACATAACAGGGGAAATGTAGTGTGACGACCATTTGATAGGATTTGTCACCAAAAAAAGGAACGACAGGAACTTCCATATTTGGTTCCTGCGGTGCATTTCGCTCATTGGATGTCATATAAATCCAAATGTTGCCCTGCACCTCCCGCACAGGATACTGCTTAACTTGAAAGCGACTGAGATCGAGTGGATCGCCTTCAACTAAGGCGGGAATCTCAGTACAGCGTCCTGTTTGATCGAAACGCCAACCATGATAACAACACTCAATTTCTTGTCCGTCGAACCGCCCACAGCTTAGCGGTACTGCACGATGAGGGCAGATGTTGCGTAGCGCAAACACTTTACCTTCACGGCTACGTGCAAAAACCACTGGTTCACCTAGCAAAGTCTTTGCCACCATAGCTCCCCGTTTGAGTAAGCCTCCAGGTAAAGCGTAGTACCAAACATTGCGTAAGAAATCGTTTTTTGCCATCACAGGTTGAAGTAATTTACTAATCAGTGCTCATCCAGAATCTAGAATTGTATGGCTAGGCGCTTCTTAGGGCAACAATTGGATCGAGTTGAGCAGCGCGACGGGCAGGAACTACACCAAAAATAATGCCAATACCACCAGAAACACCAACCGCAAGGGCGATCGCAATTGGTGAAACTCCAGCTTGAAACGGTGTAAAGGCTCCAATCAAAAGGACTCCACCAACTCCTAGGGCTGTACCGAGTAAGCCCCCAGCTGCCGAAAGAATCACAGCTTCAATCAAAAACTGAATTAAAACATCATCCTGAGTCGCACCAATTGCTTTACGCAGCCCGATTTCTTGCGTTCTTTCAGTGACAGACACGAGCATAATATTCATCACGCCAATACCACCTACTAACAAGGAAATACCAGCGATCGCCGCTAACATAATCGTCAAAGCACCTGTTACTGTTCCTGCAATCTCTAAAACGTCTTTTTGGCTTTCCACGCTAAAGTCATCTTCGCGCGTAATCTTGTGCCGTAACCGTAGCAAGTTTGTAATTTGAAACTGCGCTGCATCAACACTTGCTTCATTTTGTGCCGACACCGAAATAAAAGTTAAATTTACGCCATAAGGAGAATTTTTACCGATAATTCGGCTTGCCATTGTGGTAATGGGAATGTAAGCACTGTCGTCATAGTTTGTCCCTAAGACTGAGCCTTTCGCCTCCATCACACCGATGACTAAGAAACTAACATTTCTGATTCTGATCTGCTGACCAATTGGATCTTGATTTCCAAAGAGGCGTTCGGCTAAATCGACACCCAAGGTAACAACTTGGTTATTTCGCTTAACGTCAAGGTCGGTGATAAATCTACCACGCTCAGTATCAAAACTACGTACGATAGAAAAGTCTGGGTTTGTTCCCACCATCAAGCTGTATGTATTGCGGTTGCGGTAGGTGACGAGTTCGCGAGAGTGTAATTGCGGTGCAACTGCGGCGACTGTTGGGACCTGTGTGGCGATCGCTTCAGCGTCTTCTAAAACTAAAGTTCTTGGCAAATCAACAGTTGTCCGCTGCGCGTCACGGTTCCCTGGAACGATAAACAATACATTAGTTCCTAGAGATTCAAACTGTCCTGAAACGAATCGCTGAGCGCCTTCACCGATACCCACCATTGCAATCACCGACGCGTTACCGATGATTATGCCTAGCATTGTGAGTGTACTGCGTAGCTTATTTGCTAGCAGCGTTTTTGATGCCATTTTGACGCTTTCTAAAATATCCATTACTGATAATTTGATAATTTTGAGTGTTGAGTTTAAGAGAGTCGTGAAGTGTTGAGTTATAAAAAGTCTTTTAATTCAAAATTCAAAACTCTTTCACTAGCCACTATTCACTCAACACTGATTCATCTTGTCTTTGTTGTTGCCTTTCTGGGAGGTCGATAAATACGCGATCGCCTTCGTCTAAACCGGATAAAACTTGCGTGCGATCTTGAAGGCTTGGTCCAATTGTTACCGGACGAAAGAGCGGCTGATTGTTTTGCCCTGGAACAAGGACACCAGTTTCACCACGTTCTGTGACAATCGCCACCGTAGGAACCATCAGGGCATCAGATAGTTGTTCGCCAAGAAAGGTGACATCTACATTCATCCCTGAACGTAACTCTTGCGTGCCAGTTTCCAAGGCAACTCTTACTTGAAACGAAGTCACATTTTGTTCAACAACGGCTTCTGGAGCAATTAAACGAACGCGACCTTGAAAAACCTGCTCAGGGTAAGCATCAGCGATAATTTCCACCGGTTGCCCTTGCTTAATTTGTCCGACGTCTACTTCAGGAACTTGTGCCAAGATTTCTAAACCTCTGGCGATCGCAACAATCGATGTTGAGGTCGCTGATGCAGTGCTAGAAGCTGAGGTTGTTGGCGTGACAAAAGCTCCTTCGGTTGCGTATTTTTGGGTGACAATCCCATCAAATGGCGCGCGAATGATCGTGTCTTCTAGTTGTACTTGAATTGCTTGGACTTGACTAGCAGATGCAGCAACTGTGGCGCGGCGTTGGGCAATTTCTTCCGGACGCGAACCACTTTGAGCCTGTTGAAGGGCGGCGCGGGCTTCATTCACTGCGGCTTGACGCTGAGTGATTTCCTCAGAACGGCTACCACTTTGTAATTGTGCTAATCGCCTTTGGGCTTCTTGTAATGCAGCTTGCGCACTACGATCATCGGCGATCACCTCATCGAGACGATCTTGTGATATTGCTCCTTCTTGAGATAATACGCGATTGCGTTGAACTCGGCTACTTGTCAAACTAACCCTAGCTTGGGCTGCATCTACTTGAGCTTGGGCTTGGGCAATTTCTTCTGGACGATTTCCAGTACGCGCTTGGGCAAGTTGGGCTTCGGCTTGAGCTAGACGCGCTCTTGCTTGAGCAATTTCTTCAGGTCGGCTACCCGCAAGTGCTTGGTCGAGTTGGGCTTGAGATTGAGCTAAGTTAGCACGCGCTTGGGCAAGTTGAGCTTGAAGTTCGGCGTTATCCATCCGCGCAATAATTTGTCCTTGTTTAACTGAATCGCCTTGTTCAACACTCAACTCTGTAAGCCGCCCAGAGGTTTTGGGGCTGAGGTTCACACTCTGAAAAGGAACAACTTTACCGCTGGCAGTGATGCGTAATGTTACATTTTGTGATTCTACGGGTACAGTCAGTTCTGCAACATTAATTCTTGGTGTTGTTCGACTCATAACTGCATAAGTACCACCGCTGACCACAACACCAGTTGCTAATAGCCCCATTAGCCAGCGACGTGGATGCTTGACTTTGCCAATTAAGGGAATTTCCATGTATGTGGTCATATGAGTGGGCAGATTATGCCAAGTAATAAGAAGGTCATCTTCGTTAAGTTGTTGCGAGCGATCGCGCTGACAAGCTAAAAATTGATAATAAACTTAATCTTTCTTGATCTTAACGACTAGCAGCCGGCTCTAGACAATTTTTAAAGTAGTATTTCCCTCCCAATAACCGATTTAGTCACAGTTAAGATGAGGGTGCAGAGGAAACTGGGGGAGGCGAGGAGTTATGAGAATTCTTTTAATAAATGAAATGCCTCCGGCACCTTTGTTCGCTTTCCAAAACTTAAAATTCAAAACTCATCATTAGCTACTCGCTTTGTGTAATTAAAATTCTTGCTATTACCAGTGAGGCGGGTAAACTTGCTTAAGATATCCACATCAACAGCTATACAAGATGAACACACTGATACCTGTGATTTTAGCTGGGGGTAAAGGAGAGCGATTTTGGCCCCTCAGTCGCAAACAACGTCCTAAACAGTTTTTAAGCTTGGACGGCAGCGGAAAAAGCTTGTTACAAGCAACTGCCGATCGACTTTTACCATTAGCAGGAGATTGGCAAAATCTCTGGGTGGTGACTTCTAGTCAACTTGTACAAGGTGTGCATGAACAGCTACCAGATTTGCCAACGCTAAATTTATTAGCAGAACCTGAAGGACGTGATACAGCCGCAGCTGTGGCATGGAGTACACTAGAAGTTGCCAAGCGTTACGGAGAAGACGCAGTTATTGGCTTTTTTCCCGCCGATCCTTGGATTGACAACCAAGCCAACTTTCACAAAACGCTTTGTGCTGCGACATTATTAGCATCGTCAGAAAAGGCGATCGCAACTTTAGGTGTTAAGCCTACCTATCCTGCGACAGGTTACGGTTACATTGAGCAAGGAGATTTGGCTGGTTCCTTTGGAGGTTTACCCGTCTACCGCATCAATCGGTTTACTGAAAAACCGGATCGCGAAACAGCCGAGTCTTTCTTAGTGACAAATCGTTTTAGCTGGAATAGCGGCATGTTTGTTTTTCGTGCTGGTGTTGTGCTAGAAGAACTACGGACATACGCTCCAGAAATGATGCGATTACTAGAAACTGAAGGAGTATCGGCTTACGCACATTTACCAAAAATCAGTATTGATTACGCTTTGATGGAGAAAACCCAAATTGCCTATGTTTTGCCCGTCGATTTTGGTTGGGATGATTTGGGAGATTGGAATGCAATTGAGCGATTACTCAAAAAAGACGCCCTGAACGTTGAGTTAGCCAATCACATTGGGTTAGATACTAAAGATACGCTGCTTTATGCCACGAGTGACGATGATGTGATTGTTACTATTGGATTAGAAGATGTCGTGGTGGTGCGCGATCGCAATGTCACTCTGATTGCGAGAAAAGATCGCACTCAAGACATTAAACAAGCACTCAAACTTTTGCAGGATAACCCCAAATTCACGGATCTGTTATAAAACGTCTGCACTACCTTATAAAAAGCTGTGTTTCTAACTCAAACAACATCTCGGCAAAGAGAAATTCTGGAAGTTTTCCTGCGTAACGGCTGGGACTATATGCGACGGCTGTTGACTGGAGGAAAAACTGATGAACCCCAATTACCTACTCCTGCTGTTCTGCGAAACATCTTGGTCGATCTTGGACCTGTATACGTTAAGTTTGGGCAGTTACTAAGTACTCGCCCTGACTTGCTTCCTGCAGCTTACATTGATGAACTGTCAATGCTGCAAGATGATGTACCACCCGTTAATTGGGCAGATATTGAAGTTGTCATTCGTCAGCAACTACCGCAGTCACTTGAATCTACCTTTACCACAATTGATCCGCGACCTGTTGCAGCAGGATCAATTGCTCAAACACACAAAGCTATCTTAATTGATGGGCGAGAAGTTGCAATTAAAGTTCAACGCCCTGGAATTGATGCGATTGTTGCACAAGATATCTCACTCATTCGCGGTGTAGCCGACTTGGTATCGCGAACTGAGTTTGGGCAAATGTACGATATCGACTCTTTGGCTGAAGAATTTACCAAAGCGTTAGAGGCAGAGCTAGACTTTATTCGGGAAGCAAGTTTTACAGATCAATTACGGCGTAATCTTACTAATAGTCGCTGGTTTGATTCTTCGCAGTTAGTCGTAGCAGAAATCTACTGGGACTTAACAACAGCCAAGTTGCTTGTTATGGAGTGGCTCGATGGAGTGCCAATTCTCTCAGGAGATTTTGGGAGCGCGCAAAATGGTCAAGATCCCTATAAAAAACGAGCTGCTGTGACAAGCTTGTTGTTTCGTGCGTTCTTCCAGCAGGTTTATATTGATGGCTTCTTTCACGCTGACCCGCACCCAGGCAATCTATTTTACCTCAGAGATGGTCGCGTTGCATTGCTCGATTGCGGCATGGTAGGACGTTTAGATCCGCGATCGCAGCAAATTTTGACGGAAATGTTACTAGCGATCGTTGATTTAGACGCCCAAAGATGTGCGCAATTAACGTTGCAACTTGCTGATTCTGCCCAACCAGTGATTTTATCGCGTTTGGAGAATGATTATGACCGAATGCTACGCAAATATTACAATTTAAGCTTGTCACAAATTAACTTTAGTCAAGTATTTTATGAAGTATTACAAGTAGCACGTAACAACAAGATTCGTTTACCAAGTAATTTGGGTTTATATGCAAAAACATTAGCAAATTTAGAGGGAGTTGCTCGTTTAGTTAACCCAGAAATTAATCTTTTAGATGAAATCAAACCACTGATTACAGACTTGTTTCGACGTCAGTTATTCGGTGCTAATCCTGTGCAATCTTTGTTAAGAACTGCACTAGATTTGAAAAGTCTGTCGCTACAATCACCTCGCCAAATTGAGTTACTTTTAGATCGAGTAACGTCAGAAACACTTCAGTGGAATTTATCAGTACGCGGTTTAGACAACATACGCCGTACAATGGACGAGGCAGCTAATCGTCTGTCATTCAGTATTTTAGTTGGCTCTTTAATTATTGGTGCAGCACTTATTTCCAATAATGCCCAAACTACTGAATTATCTTGGTTGAGTACTATTTTATTTGCTACTGCCAGTTTGTTGGGACTGTGGCTAGTTTTTAGTACAATTCGTTCAGGAAGGTTGAAGTAAGTTACTAATGAGTATGATCGAGAGCTTCCATCCAAATTCTGTCAAAAGAAGATAGTTTTTGAGTTTGCTCTTGTAACCAAGCTGTAAATAGTTCCTGTAATAACTTCCGGCGCATCATCTCGTCTAATTGTGCCGGAATTATCCTTTCTAATCGCACAATAAAAGACCATTCTCCTAATAATATAGGGCGCAATAGCTTTCCTGGTTGACTTGTTTTGAGTATTTTTGACAACTGTGGATGCAGTGTACCTAACTCTACTGGACCAACGATACCTCCAGTTTGTGCTTCTAGTCCTACAGAGAATTTCTTTGCTAATTCCGTAAATGATTGCTCTTTTTCATAAATTCGGAAATAAATCTCTTCAGCAATTCCTCCATCCTGAACTCTAATCAACGAACAAATGACTCGATCTAACTGTCCTTTACGCTGGAGAAAGTAAGTTTCTAATTTACTACCCCAAGTTAATTGTTTAAATTTTTCAATTTTGAGTTGGCGTGTTGCCATAGAGATTAATTGCCTTTGAGTTATACCATAATGCTCTAGCCAAGCTTGCTGTTTAGCAACGCTATCAAGGTGATGTTGCTGATAAAATTGCTGACAAGCACTCATAGTTTCCTCTGGAGTACAATCAATAGCGGCGATCGCCTGCTCAATAATCTTCTCACGCCACAATTGTGGCAATATTTGGCAACTCTTTACTAAAGACATGATTTCTTCAGCAGTGATGTCGGTTTCATTAGCGTGTAAAGTAGTTGTCATCGCTACTAAATCTTCTTTGCTCTATTCGACAATAGAAAAATATCTCTACAGTTTGTATCAATGCAGCCAGTTGATAAACAGTTGACTGCATTAAATACTCTCACTGTCGTCTTAAACGAGGAAGGTGGACGTATCAACAGGAGATGGAGGTAAAGTTTGGTCGTACACCAGTGTATAAGTACCAGTACTTCCGATCGCATCAGCAACCCCAATGTAGTATGTCCCGCTAGTGGGTGCAGTAAATTGCAGCATAGGGTCATAACCCAATGCCCAGCTGTCGTCTTGATAAGCTAATAAGTTACCAGCACTATCAAAGATGCCAACTACAGGATCTGCTAAAGTTCCACCAGCATTTGAGGCACCAAGTACTGATATTGTGTAATCCACTTCTCCAATAAACTCTACAGGAAAGAAATCCACTTCATCAGAGGTGCTAATACTATCTACAAAACTTGCCATGTCGTTTCTCCTGAAATAGGTGTTCTATGCGAGTATCCTATTGAAGCAACAACGGCAAAACTTTTCAGATTTAGATAATTAATTTAAATGACCTACTTTGGTCGAGTTCTTTGCACTTCTGTGCAATTAGCTTCTCTACTAGCATCGATGGCGTACAAGGTCAAATGACTCTGATGCTATCACTTGAGTCTTTCCTTTCAGAATGTTAGTTATACGAAATATGAAACATGGACAATTCAATAGTAAAAAACATACTCTTTCCGTAGCAAATTGATAATTTACTGATTCAATTTAAATTGAAAATTATAAATAGATGACTTCGCTAAAAATAAATCTCTTGCAGAAATCACAGATGCTCTTCAAATAAAGTCAAAGCTACTCAAAGGCAGTGCGCAGAAACACAATTTTGGTAAGAGTTTTATAGTAAGTTCATAAAGGTAGGTAGAGTTTATTTAGTTGCAAATTTATTTATGATGGCATTCATACAAGCTGTCTAATGTACAAATGGGAAGTCTTAAATTTACTGGATAAAGTGATATCTAACTTAGCCCTAATTTTGATGATAAATCACACACAATCGCAAATTTAATGCTAATAGCGCTACCCTTCCATTTGGATAATTGAGTTAAAGACTATAGAATTGCTCCCAAAATGCAACCAATGGTCAAAATCAACGTGGTAATCTTTATTTTGGGTAATAAGAGTAGTCATATGCCTTTTAGTAGAGATAGTAACAAGCTTGTTAATGCTTAGGAAAAGGTAAGATAACTAAAGACAGCGATCGCGATGTAAGCAATATGACTACAAGTTTGTTAAAAAAAGAAAATACAATTTTCACAAAAGTTACGGTTAGTCGTTTGGATGAGAGTTATTTCATTTGCCTGCAGTAACCAAGGTAAGCTGTAAACAACTTTCACGAAAAACAATTAACTATCTCTAGTATAGAGATGCTTTTTTTGATAAATTTTTAGTAAGTAAAAGTTAGCCCATATGTTTTTTTAAATAAAGATTTCATGAAGCAACTGCTAAATTTTTAAAGAAAGTTTAAAGTTTAAGCAAATCAATTAAGTTGCGTTAGTGTTCTTTTTTGGGGTTAGCATCTCTGGCAAATGTAGGAAATTATAATGGCTAAATTTGCACTACTTATTGGAGTTAGCCGCCACGGTACTGGCTTTAACACCTTACCTGGTGCAGTAAAAGATGTCGAGGCAATGCAACGTGTTCTGCAAAACCCAGATTTAGGATTTGATGAAGTAGAAATTCTACAAAACCCTGAACCTCTGAGCATGCAAGCAGCACTTGAGGCTTTATTTCGAGATAAGGCGCGTCAAAGTGATGATTTAGTATTACTTTATTTTTCTGGCTACTGTATCAGAGACTACAGTAATAAATTATATTTTGCGACAAATAGTACTAGTAAAAATCCTCAAAGGGAACTTATTAAATCAACAGTAGTACCGGCTGGTTTTATTCAAGATGTTATGAATGACAGCCGAGCGACGCAGCAAGTAGTTATTTTGGATTGTTGCTTTATTCAAGCTGCAGTGAATGTCGTTGCAGCACAGGCTCGTATCTCTGATGATGTTGCTAGGCAACTTGGAGGTAACAATAGAACTATTTTCTTATCTTCTGTAACTCAATCATTCTTTCAAAATAAAGGAAATGACCTTTCTACTTATACGCGTTACCTTGTTGAAGGTTTAGAAGGTGCGGCTGATTTAGATGGCGATCGCCAGATTGCAGTTGATGAGTTGCACGAATATGTCAGTCGCAAAGCAGAAGCAACTGCAGCTAATATAGAACCAGTAATTCTGAGTACACACAATAGCAGAATCTTACTTGTCCCTATATCAGAGATACACTCACGCCGCGAAGAACTACAAATACATCAAGCTAGTAGGGCAATCTTTGCACCAATACTCCAACATAGAAGCATCCGCCTGCTTTTAGGGGTTAGCTTGACAACGCTTGTCACTTTAGTGGGAGCAACCTATATTCTGCAACGACAACAATTGTTACAGTTGCCTTTTGGTGAATCTCTCGTTGCTGCACCCAGAGACTACAATCAAACTGCTCAAACACGCCTCGATCACTCCAAGACTGTTTGGTCACTGGCGACAACTCAGGATGGTCAAACCCTCGTCAGCAGCAGCGGCGACACAACAATTAGAATTTGGCATTTGCCAAGTGGCAGACCATTGCGTACGTTATCTGGACATACTGCTGCAGTTTGGTCAGTTGCGATCGCTCCTGATGGTAAATCATTAGTGAGTGGTAGTGGCGATAAAACAATTAAAGTATGGAACCTGGAAACAGGTGAACTGATCCGAACTATGAATGGATCGCAAGATACCGTTTGGGCAGTTTCAATTAGCCAAGATGGTAATACTCTATTGAGCGCTGATGGTAATAACACTATCAAAGTTTGGAATTTACAGTCTGGAGAGTTACTGCGAAGCTTTGCAGCAGAGACACCGCGGTTGAGAACAATTGCACTGAGTCCTGACGGACAAACCTTAGCGAGTGGCGGTCAAGGTCAAGACATTAACATTTGGGATGTTAATACAGGTAAACTAATTCGCACTCTGGCTGCACACAAAAGTAAGATTATTACTGTTGCCATTAGCCCTGATGGACAAACATTAATCAGTGGTAGTAATGACGAAACTGTTGAAGTTTGGAACATACACACAGGTAAATTAGTACGAACTTTGCACGGACATACAGATCATGTAAACTCAGTAGCAATTAGCGCTGATGGTCAGTTTCTAGTCAGTGGTGCTGAAGATCGCGAAGTCAAATTGTGGAGTTTGCGTACAGGTCAGTTATTACATACCTTTCAAGGACATCCTGAGGATGTTTACTCTGTGGCAATTAGCCCTGACGATCAAACGATAATTAGTGGCGACAAGGAAGGTCAAATTAAATTTTGGCGGTAGTTTGATCCCTAACTTTTCGGCAGCGGGACACCTATGCCACACAAGAGTACACACTGATTTTTGGAGATTTTCGCTACAATCTAGTGCTGGAACTTATAAATGCTAGGAGAAGTTAGATTGCCTACATTGGGAGTCAATATCGATCATATTGCAACAATTAGACAAGCACGACGAACTGTAGAACCCGATCCTGTCGCAGCAGCAGTCCTTGCCGAATTGGGAGGCGCTGACGGGATTACTGTACATTTACGCGAAGATAGACGACATATTCAACAAAGAGATGTGCAGTTGTTGCGGCAAACTGTACGAACGCACTTAAATTTAGAAATGGCAGCTACTGATGAAATGGTGGCGATCGCACTTGATATTAAACCGGATTACGTGACTCTTGTTCCCGAAAAACGCGAGGAAGTTACAACTGAAGGTGGATTAGATATTGTTGGTCAACTCGAACGTATGAACGAGGTCGTAGACAAGTTACAGTCTGCCGATATTCCTGTTAGTTTGTTTATTGATGCTGATCGCGCACAAATTGAAGCATCTGTCAAGACTAAAGCTCAATTTATTGAGTTACATACTGGGCGTTATGCAGAAGCCCACAACGAAGCAAATAGACAACAAGAACTTACAGTCCTTTCTCAAGGTGCCGAACAAGCGATCGCATCGGGGTTACGCGTCAATGCTGGACATGGATTGACGTATTGGAACGTCTATGCCGTGGCTTGTATTTCAGGTATGGAAGAACTCAATATTGGTCATACAATTGTTAGTCGAGCAGCTTTAGTTGGTTTAGAACGTGCTGTTCGTGAGATGAAACAAGCAATTCGTGGAGAGTTATAAAGTTCTCCTTAAATCAGTAAATGAAAGGTGAGATAATAACTACTCCCTGCGTCCTATTTTCTAGTCTCCAATATGCAAACTTACTACTACGTTCTGGCAAGTCAGCGCTTTCTCGTAGAAGAAGAACCATTGGATGAGGTTCTCAGAGAACGCACGCGCAATTATCACGAACAAGAAAAAGAAATCGATTTCTGGTTAGTCCTGCAGCCAGCCTTTTTAGAAGCACCTGAAATGGCACAAATCAAAGCTAAATGTCCTCAACCTGCTGCAGCGGTGATTTCTACGAGTTCTCAATTTATTACTTGGCTGAAATTACGATTAGAGTACGTCATCACAGGAGAATTTCAAGCACCGTCACAGACAATTCCTAATCCCTTAGCTTCGCTGGCGTCAATGTCGTCATAAAATGAAAAGCAATATCAGTGAGGAGGCTATGTACCAACGTGGAGCGATGCCACTACTCGGCTTAATTGTACTCTCTGCTGTCCGTTGGGTTATGAGTATGAATGTGGCAGTGGCTCAATCAACTCCTCCTGATTGCCAGCCACCAAGAACGGGCGAATATCTTGTATTAGTGCGATCGCCAACGCCAGCAGCACAAGAAAAACTACGTCGTGCTTTGCCACCTAATACTAATACTATCGTTTGCCGCTATCTCAACGAGACAGTAACGCGCACTGGCACTTTTACACAATTAGACAATGCCAACTCGCAAGTACAATCGATTCGCTCCTTAGGGGTAGCAGCCTTTGTTGTCCGTCCTAGTACAAACCCACAAGCATCAACACTAGCAGATCCCCAGCCTTTAGGTGCAGGATATGCGGTGTTAGTTGAATATTTCAACCGTCCCGAAACTGCAGCACAGGTACAGCAATTTTTAGGGACTGACGTCGGTTTAACTTCATATGTCCAGCGCCCTTACTTACTCGCACTACATACAAGCGATCAAAACAAAGCGACTGAAACGTTAAAAAGACTCAGCGATCAGGGCTTTTATGCTTTGTTAGTCAATAGTCGCCAAGTTACCCTCATCCGCCCCAAAGCTTCACCGTAAAATTTTACTTTCAATTAGAGAGTACTATTAATAATTCCCTCGCTCCTCACTCCTCACTCCTCGCCCCTACTAATATGCCGGACTTGCTAACCAAGAAATTGTTACGCCGAGAACTGATCCAACAATCACTTGAAAAGGTGTATGTCCAAGTAATTCTTTGAGTCGGTCTTCATTAAATTCTTTGTGTTCGTGGAATAGTTCGTCAATCATTTGATTCAAAATGCGTGCTTGTTTACCTGCCGCTTGACGAACTCCAGCAGCATCGTACATCACGATAATGGCAAAAATGGTAGCGATCGCAAACTCACTACTTGCCCACCCAGAAGTTTGACCAATACCTGTAGCTAAGGCTGTAACGAGTGCTGAATGTGCGCTAGGCATTCCGCCAGTTGTGACAAGAACGCGCATATCAAACTTGTGATTTTTGATTAATTCTATGACGAGCTTTGATGCTTGAGCGATGAGACAAGCTATTACAGCAACCAGCATTACACTGTTGTCTAGAATGTCGCCAAAGTCCTGCATGGTGTTTTGATGTCGGTTAAAAGATAGGCTGATAGCTGATAGCTTTAGTGCGTGCGGCTAGTGATAAATTTGGCGATCGCTTGTAGCGGAAGTGCTCTTTCTCCAAAAGAATCAAGTTCCGCAATTGCCGCTTGAATCAGTTGTTGTGCTTGACGCTGAGATTCCTCCAAGCCCCAAATACTCGGATAAGTTGCTTTTTGTGCTTGTAAATCTTTACCAGCAGTTTTACCGAGTTCTTCTTGAGTCGCAGTAATATCCAAAATATCATCAACAATCTGAAATGCTAACCCAATATTTTGTGCATAGCGCGTTAACCGTTGCAAATCTGCTTCTGGCGCACCCGCTAAAATCGCCCCACAAACAACACAAGCTTCTAACAAAGCTGCAGTTTTGTGATTGTGAATAAAGTTTAGCGTGTCAATTGAGACATCTGCTTTGCCTTCTGATTCTAGATCGACAACCTGACCGCCAACTAGACCTGCAGCACCAACAGCACGTCCTAGGCGACTAATCACTTGTAAAACTTGCTGTGCTGGCACATTTTCTGTCCTAGCCGCAACGTACTCAAATGCGTAGGCTAATAAACCATCTCCTGCCAGAATTGCAATGTCCTCTCCATAAACTTTGTGATTTGTCAACCTCCCGCGTCGATAATCATCATTATCCATTGCTGGCAGATCGTCGTGGATTAATGACATCGTGTGAATCATCTCCACAGCACAAGCTGTTGGTGTTGCCATTTCTGCTGTACCTCCAGTAAGTTCGCAGGTTGCAAGACACAGAATTGGACGTAGCCGTTTACCGCCAGCTAATAGTGAGTAGCGCATTGCCTCATAAATCTTCTCTGGATAAGTGACTGGCAGGGCACGATCAAGCGCTGCTTCAACTTGAGATTGCCGCTGTTGTAAATAAGCTGGTAGGTCAAATGGTACTTTTTCTTGAGGCGTTTGTAGGTTATCCGTTACTACCATTCCTGAGTTCCTTCAGCTGCTGTGGTATCCGTAACAATTTTACGGGGCTTTGGGAAGTTTATGAATGACAAATTCAGCATTTGTCATATCATCTCTGTTCAAATAACTAAGCTATCGGCAATACTGCTAGTGGTTAGTCGATAGTCACTAATCACTAGTCACCGCTTTAATCATCGGTAACTAGCTAAATTTGATGTTGTTCACTGATGGCGTTGCAGATAACTTGTAACCGTATTTTGTAATAACATCGCTACAGTCATTGGGCCAATTCCCCCAGGAACAGGAGTAATATACTCTGCCACATTCTGCACGGCATCGAAGTCTACATCGCCTACCAAGCGGCTACTACCACTTCCATCAGTAACGCGATTAATTCCTACATCGACAACAACCGCCCCAGGTTTTACCATATCCACTGTAATTAGTCCAGGACGACCAACAGCACCGATTAAAATATCCGCAGACCGCGTTATTGCACCTAAATTTTGCGATCGGGAATGAGCGATTGTCACTGTAGCATCTTCTGCGAGTAGCATCAAAGCTAAAGGCTTCCCAACTAAAATACTACGCCCAACAACAACAGCTTGCTTACCTTTTAGCGGAATTTGATATTCTTGCAACAACCGCATCACTCCTGCTGGAGTACAGCTACGTAAACCTTGTTCTCCTCGCACAAGTTTTCCTAAGTTAGTGGGATGCAGTCCATCTGCATCTTTGTCAGGATCGATTTGGAGTAGCAGCGCAACTGCATCTAAGTGTCCTGGCAAAGGTAACTGCACTAAAATGCCGTCAACTCGTTCATCTTGATTAAGACGGTGAATTGTCTGTTCTAATTCTGCCTGCGTCACTTCAATTTCAAAATGCTGCCCAAACGAAGCAATTCCTACATTAGTGCAAGCGCGTTCTTTGTTACGAACATATGCAGCACTCGCAGGATTATCTCCTACCATCAATACTGCTAAGCCAGGTGGACGATTAAATTGATTTTGAGTTTGAATTTGTTCTTTGAGTTCGCTTTGAAGACGTTGCGCCAAAGCTTTACCATTCAACAATTGTGCTTGCTTCATAACCATTCTTGGCACCTTCCTTTAGCAAAGCTACATTGAGTAACCTTGTACTCGCATCAAAAGTATTATGGCAATGGTCAACACGGTTAGGATCTTCAAGATGCTCAAAGCCATTTCCAAATCTCGCTTTTAACCCTGAACCAAAGGTCTGAGAAAAGCGCGTCCTCTGACCCCTGACCCTGCCATACGTCTAATCGAAACTAATTTTTTCTAACAATACTGGGCGATCGCAATTTCTCCGCATACGATTGAAATCTACTTACTTCATTAGTTGTGATGGTGCCAATGACTATGCAATTTCTTCGTCAGGCGATCGCGCCACAACTGAAACCTCTATACATTCTACCTTCTCTCTTGCTGACTGGTCTACTTGGCTGTAGCGGTGTACCTTCTGCACTCAACAGCATTAATGTAGGTTTTGGAGTTGATGTTTCTCAAATTGGTGATATTGAACCAACGCGCGATCAAGACAAAACAATCTATGTTCAGGGTAAAGTTGCGGCGCTGGTTCCTTTAGTCGATTGGTTGGCTTACCAAGTTCAAGACTCTAGTGGCACAATTTGGGTGTTAACTAATCAACGGAACATTCAACTTGCAGATCGAGTTTTAATTGAAGGAAAGCTACGCTATCACAGTATTCCTGTTGCAGAACAAGATTTTGGTGAGGCTTATGTCGAAGAACACCGCCAACTTGAACGTATTCCTTCCCAGTAAACTAACGTATGAACGATCAGAAAATTCATGTTGCGATCGCTGTTCTCTATCGCCAGAATCAATTTCTCATGCAATTACGCGATAATATTCCTGGAATTCTTTATCCAGGTCATTGGGGTTTATTTGGCGGACACATTGAATCTGGAGAAGTCCCCGAAGTTGCAATAATACGAGAACTACAAGAGGAAATCAACTACACTCCACCAGCGATCCTAAACTTTAGCTGCTATTACGATGAAAAAGTTGTACGTCATGTTTATCACGCACCATTAACTGTAGAACTCGATCAACTTGTTCTCAATGAGGGATGGGATATGGGTTTGCTAACACCTCAACAAGTTTTACAAGGTGAATGTTATTCTGCAAAAGCTGGCGAATATAAGCCTTTAGGCGCTCCTCATCAAAAAATCTTGCTAGACTTTATTAAGCTTAAGCCTTATTCGTAAGCAATACTCCTACCACTACTAAAGCACCCCCCATTAACAAGCTAAGAGTGATTTCTTCTTGTAATAGAACTGCTGCTAGCAAAATTGCTGATACGGGTACTAAATTGATAAAAATTGCAGCTTTAGCAGGTCCAATCGCTTTTACGCCTTCAGAATACCAAATAAAGCCAAGCGCAGAACTTAAAAATCCTAAATATAAAATAACTAACCAAGTTGCCAAATCAATCTGAATCAATTCTTGAAGAAACCCCTCTATTGCAGCTGGAATAAATAAGGCAACTGTACCAATAAGACAAGCATAAGTTGTTGCGACTAAAGGAGAAAGCTGCTGCATCGCAATTTTACCAATTAGCGTATAAGCAACCCAGCTAAATACGCATCCAAAAAGAAAAAAGTCTCCCAAACTTAAATTATTATCTAAAGTATCTAGCATTCCTCTACTAATTGCTAGAGCTGCTCCTAACAGAGAAGTAATAATTCCTATTGTTTTTAAAGTAGTAAGTTTCTCTTTAAAAAACAAGACAGAACCAAGCGCAATAAAGGTAGGATTTAAGGCAACAATTAATGCAGCACGACTAGCTGCAATAGTTTGTAAGCCAAAAAAAAAGAATGCATTATATGCAAAAACTCCTGTCATTCCCAGTAGAAAAACTTGCAAAAGTTGCTTCTTTTGAAGTTGAGGTAGGTGTCCCTCTATTTTTAATGTGAGTAGTAGCAGACAAATTGAGGAAACAGCAAAACGACAAAATGCTGCTGAGAAAGGTTCTAAACTTTGTACTACTAGCCTTCCTGCAATAAATGTACTGCCCCAAACTACCGCAGTTAGTACCAGTTTGATATAAACTATCAATATTAAAACCCAAATATTAGCATTTGTTTTCTATTGTCTCATATATTTAAATATCAAGCACAGCAGTATTTTTACCTAAAAAAAGTTCTTGTGATTTTTAACTTTTATTAGAATCAAATGCTAAATTGAATAATTGGAATTAGCTATAAGTAAGTGAAAATAAACATAGCTTAAAAGCTGTTAAAGAGGAAATTGATAATAGTTGATTAGCTAGCTATTAATCACGAATTAGTATAAAAAATGTGAAGAATTATCATGCCCACTTACTCAAATACCAAAAATGAGGTGGATATTTTGCTTGATTGTACTTAATTCAACAAAGTTTTTAAAAACTCAATGCGGTTTTAATATTTATATATAAATAAGAACTAAATAAGATAGTATAATATGTTCGAGTATTAATAAAATTTTCTAACTAAAAACTGAATGTGCAGATACTGTCCTAAGCTAGGATAGCTATCAGTGAACTGATTAACTACCTGTATTAAATTAAACGAAGACCAAGGCACACAACTGATTGCGATGAACACCTCCTCCTCTGCATCTACTTCCGTGGAATTTAATGGTAAGCCGATGCTGCGTAACGCTGACTATCGGAAATTGGATATTACCAAACTTTCACCAATGTACCAGCACTTTGTAAAAGTGAAAGAACAGTATCCAAATACAATACTACTGTATCGATGTGGAGATTTTTTTGAAACCTTTTTTCTTGATGCGCTGACGGTTTCGCAGGAATTAGAACTTGTCCTGACGAGTAAAGAAGGAGGAAAGGAAATCGGGCGAGTGCCAATGACAGGAGTGCCGCATCATGCACTAGAGCGGTATTGTGCAATGTTAGTTGAGAAGGGCTATGCGATCGCAATTTGCGACCAAGTTGAAGATGCAGAAGTTGCCGCAGCCCAACATCGTCAAGTGCGTCGAGAAGTCACGCGGGTACTTACTCCAGGAACACTTTTAGATGACGGAATGCTGCAAGCACGGTGCAACAACTTTTTAGCAGCAGTTGTCATTGCAGGCAGTCATTGGGGATTAGCCTATGCAGATATTTCTACAGGGGAATTCTTAACAACACAAGAAAGTAACTTAGAGCAGCTAACGCAAGAATTAATGCGGCTACAACCTTCAGAGGTGCTAGTGCCTACTAATGCTCCAGATTTAGGAAGTTTACTACGTCCTGGAGAAACTTCTGAACATTTGCCATCTTGTTTGCCAACTTCATTTTGCTATGCGCTGCGATCGCACACTCCATTTACTCCAGCAGAAGCGCGACAGCGTTTAGTCCAAAAATTTCGAGTGCGATCGCTTGAGGGCTTGGGTTGCGAACATCTTCCTCTAGCAGTGAGGGCTGCTGGTGGTTTATTACAATATCTAGAAGAAACGCAAAAAGAAAATCCAATTGCGCTACAAACCTTACGCACCTATACAATTACTGATTACTTAATATTAGATCACCAAAGTCGGCGAAATTTAGAAATAACGCAAACAGTCCGTGATGGTACGTTTCATGGTTCATTACTATGGGCATTAGACCGCACTAGCACAGCGATGGGTGGACGAACCTTGCGTCGCTGGTTTTTGCAGCCACTTATAGATATTAAGGGGATTCGTGCCCGACAAGATACGATTCAAGAATTAATCGAAGATAGTTCGCTGCGTCAGGATTTACGTGCCTGTTTGCGACAAATTTACGATCTAGAAAGATTAACAGGTCGTGCAGGTTCTGGTAGTGCAAATGCTAGAGATCTTGTTGCTTTAGCAGATTCGCTGGCAAGACTGCCTGAGATTGCTCGTCTTGTAGAAACGGCAAAATCGCCATATCTACGGGCTTTACAAAAAGTCCCATCGATACTGCAAGAATTAGGTGTCAAACTTCGCAACCATCTTGTTGAGTCACCGCCGATTTTACTTTCTGAAGGCGGCTTAATTCGCCCTGGCGTCGATTCACAACTTGATGAGAGACGCACCACCGTAGAAGCAGATCAGCAATGGATTGCGAATTTAGAAATAGAGGAACGCGCTAAGACAGAAATTCCCACATTGAAGGTAGGTTACAACAAAACCTTTGGTTATTACATCAGTATTTCTCGCAGCAAAGCCGATCAAGTTCCCAAGCATTACATCCGCAAGCAAACACTAACGAATGAAGAACGATATATCACTCCTGAGTTGAAAGAACGCGAAAGTCGCATCCTTAGTGCTAGAGACGATTTGAATCGCTTAGAGTATGAAGTGTTTACGCAATTGCGTGGTGAAGTTGCCGAACACGCTGAATTGATTCGCAATATTTCGCGTGCTGTAGCAGCGGCAGATGTATTGTGTGGTTTAGCTGAAGTAGCAGTTTATCAAGGCTACTGCCGACCAGAAATGGTGGAAGGGCGAGAAATTATTATCAAAGATGGGCGTCACCCTGTTGTCGAACAGTCTTTACCTGCAGGCTTTTTCGTTCCCAATTCTGCCTGTTTAGGTAATACACCATCAAACCAATTTCCCGATCTCATTATTCTCACAGGTCCGAATGCAAGTGGCAAAAGTTGCTATCTGCGTCAAGTAGGATTGATACAGTTAATGGCACAGGTGGGTAGTTTTGTTCCAGCCAATTCTGCACGATTGGGGATTTGCGATCGCATTTTTACGCGGGTCGGTGCAGTAGATGACTTAGCAACAGGTCAATCAACTTTTATGGTTGAAATGAATGAAACAGCCAATATTCTCAATCATGCTACTTCGCGATCGCTCGTGTTGCTAGATGAAATTGGCAGAGGAACTGCAACATTTGATGGTCTTTCAATTGCGTGGGCAGTAGCTGAATACTTAGCCTCAGAGATTCAAGCGCGGACGATCTTTGCAACACACTACCACGAGTTGAATGAACTCGCTTCAATTTTGCCGAACGTTGCTAATTATCAAGTCACTGTGAAAGAACTACCCGATCAAATCATCTTTTTACATCAAGTACAACCAGGAGGCGCAGATAAATCTTATGGCATTGAGGCAGGACGTTTGGCAGGATTGCCACCAGTGGTGATTCAACGCGCCAAACAGGTCATGGGACAAATTGAAAAGCATAGTAAAATTGCTGTCGGACTGCGTGAGGGTGTAGATGTCAAACAAGCGTTAAAGGCAAACTAACTTTTGATGCGCATTTTATGCCAACGATCAATATGGTTAGGACGTTATTAAAGTCTTGAGTTTTGGAAAGCGAACAAAGATACCGGAGGCATTTATTAAAAGAAGTGTCTTAACTCAACACTCAACACTTATAATTCATAACTCATAACTCTCCGTTCCCCTAATTTGTGAACCGTAGGTCTGAGAAAAGCGTGTCCTCTGACCTCTGACTTCTGACTTCTGACCCCTGCTATAAGTATCTGACTTACCTGGTATTAAAACGTTTCCTGCTTGATCGCTGATGCCAGCTTTTGCAACTCCATGAACCAGAATCTTACCGCCACTAATTGTTTTAGTATATTGCTCGTGGTGATGACCGTGGAACACAGCTTTTACTCCTAGTGCCTCAGCAAGTTCGTCAAGTTCTTTAAAGCCGTAGCAATGGCATGAAGGCGCTTCATGAGTCACTAAAATATCTGCTTGTTGATTTGATAGCGCTTTGTAGTGTTGCCAAAAAATGCTGGCATGATGTTTGCGAGGAATACCACCCCGCCAGCGTTCGCCTTTACCACAAATTGATAGTAAGTGATGATGGCTAGGAAATCTCGGGGCAGCAGGAGGACGCCAGATTTTGGCACGAAATACACCGCCTAATCCAGCAACTCGCTGACCAGCAATTTTAACAACACGACCGTGTAAATTACGATGCGCTAGCTGCGATGAAAACAAATGGTCGTACCAACAATCTTGATCTGCGTCGTGGTTACCGTGAATGAACCAAACTTCGGTTTTATCCAAAATGGCAGCTAGTTCTTCCTCTAGCGATCGCGCTAAGTCAAAATCGCCTAGCAAAATAACTGCTTGCGGAGAATATGTTTTTACTGCCCGAAGCACGGGTCTGAAATCACCATGCGGATCTCCACCGAATAAAATCATTAATTAAGTTGAAAATGCAACTCTTTATGATAATAAGGATCGCATATCTAGAACCTATGTTCCTTACCCAAAAGACGGATCGACACTGAAACACAACTATCGATAGGAAAGAAATCAAGCAGTTGCTTTGCATTTGAAAAGGCAACAAATTGAAAATTGAGCCTTTCTCCTCAATGTTTTTCTTCCCCTCACTCCTTACCCCTCACCCCTCGCCCCTTCTTTCGTAACTATTCTTAATACACTACGGCATAAAGCATTACACTTCATTGCAAAGTGAAAGATAATGTGAGATAGCGCGTGATAATTGCGGATGTGGATGAACCCGCACAGAATTTAGGAAAGGAGAACCCCGTGGCAATGCAATCAAAGGAGCTAAAACAAAATTCGGTGCATGAAGATTTCAGTGAGTATGTAGCTCATCTTCAACTTCATATGACTTTACAAGCTCGGAATTTAGTTCCCACCCTCAAGCCAAAGGTAATTGATAGCCGCGAACAGTTACTCCATCAAACTCAAGCAACTGTTGAAAAGTTGATTTCTCGCCAGAGAATATTCTAGATAGTACTGCGCTGCTGTCTAACACGAAAAGCAACCAGTTTCTAAAGATTATCAAATAAACATAATTCAGAAACCTTGAAGCACGCAGAACGCGCATCAAGGTTTTTATTTAGGCTGAGAACTAATAAATTTTTGTGGCGGATAACTAGCAAAAATGTCTTAGAAAGCAGACATAGCAGGCATTTTGCTGTTTTCTGTTTGTATGGTTAAGAAATCCGTACTTAAGCTGAACAGCGATCGCTGAGCTTTTGCCGTTAAGATAATGGCAGCGAAACCTTTTAATTTCAGGCTGAATGGCGGCCCGATCTAACATGACTTCCATGCCTCCCCAAAACCAAAGCCTAGTCATTAGACCAGTTCAATACCGAGACCTTGAGGGCATTGAACGGCTTAGTGCCGAGTCATTCGAGGTGGATCAATCAAGTCCTGCCGAAACGCCAGGGCGATCGCATCTAAGCTTACTGCGCCGCTGGTTTGGGTTAATCAAGTGTTTGAGCATCTTTCCCAATCCGCTACAGTACCGTTTCTGCATTTACGTAGCTGAGCAATACCGTCAGGTTCAAGGGATGATTCAAGTCACCCCTTTTAATCGTACCCGCAGTACTTGGAAAGTTCAGCAAGTCGCGGTAGACACCAAAGCTCACACCCAAGGAATTGGTTCCCAACTTTTGCGTCACTGTTTTGAAGCGATCGGTGAAGCTCGCACGTGGTTATTAGAAGTCAATATTAATAATAAAGATGCCTTGGCTCTCTATCGCCAAAATGGTTTCCAAACTTTGGCACAGTTGACTTATTGGAAAATTAAGCCGAGCTTATTACAAGAATTAGCTGCTAGAGAACCAGATTTGCCAAACTTGCTGCCTGTCAGCAATGCTGATGCTCAGTTGCTCTACCAGTTAGATACTGCCTCAATGCCGCCTCTGGTTCGCCAAGTCTTTGACCGCGAAATTCATGATTTTAAGACTAGTCTTCTTGGTGCACTGATTGAAGGACTAAGACAATGGCGGAGTAGAACTGAAGTCGTCAGCGGCTATGTATTTGAACCACAGCGCAAAGCAGCAATTGGTTACTTTCAGCTGAAAATATGCCGTAAAAGCCAAAAACCACACGTTGCAACATTAACAGTACACCCTGCCTATACTTGGCTTTATCCTGAGCTACTATCTCAACTTGCACGAATCGTTCAAGATTTACCACCACAATCTTTGCAACTAGCTTCTGCTGATTATCAACCAGAACGAGAGGAATACTTAGAGCAAATAGGTGCTGAGCGTGTAGAACATACACTTATGATGTCGCGCTCAGTTTGGCACAAAATCCGCGAGTCTAAGTTTGCATCTTTAGAAGGCTTACAATGGCCTGAAGTGCTTCAAGGTCTGCAACCAGCACGTAAACCTGTCCCAGGTGGTATGTCTTGGATACCACAAACTTCGTCTGCCCGCTCAAAGATAAAAATGAACTCGCAATACCAATTTGTGAATAAAGTAAGTTCTTCATCAGAATCATTACATCCGAGTAGTAGCACTGAAGAACATTCCTTGCAACAACATCACCTTGACAACGAAGGAGAAACAAAAAACACGAATGTCTAAAGCTACTCAGCAGCAAGCCACTGACACTCACGAAAATCCCAACAGTGTTGTTGTGAGTTCGCAACCGAAAAAGCAATCTTTTATTTCAGCTTTAGGCTTAGATATTGGTCGTAAGCGAATTGGTGTTGCTGGATGTGATGGCACAGGTTTGATTGCCTCAGGATTGACAACAATTGAGCGCAAATCTTTTGAGTTGGATCTAGCACAACTCAAAAGATTTGCCAAAGAGCGTCATGTTCAAATATTGGTTGTTGGTTTACCATATTCTATGGATGGCTCTTTAGGTAAGCAAGCTCAAGAAATTCAAAAATTAGCGACGAGGTACGCTCAAGCTTTACAGTTGTCGCTAGAATATGTAGACGAACGACTCACTTCATTTCAAGCTGAGCAGCTACTGCACTCACAAAATATTTCGCCATCTCGGAACAAAGGACTTATTGATCGTAAAGCCGCTGCTTTGATACTGCAGCAATGGTTAGACGAACGTCGTGCTTCTTTAACAGCACAGAGAAAGTCTGAAAAGAAATTACCTTTTTAATTTTGTTTGATTCTGTTTGGAAAAAAGCCTGTAAATCTAGTAGTTGGTTGAGTGCACTAGCGTGATATTCTGAAAGCTAACCAACAGTGCCTAGAAAAAAGTTGCATTAGCAGGTTTTGTCTAGTATAGGTAAACTAATTTACCGACGATTTTCTTGTTAGATAAGTTGACGGTTCTTACTATCGACTATGTTTCCATCCGAATTTTCTGAAGATAATGAGCAATCCCCTGCTAGCTCCGTCACGCTGACGGATGATACAGGGCGTGAATTGAATTGTTATGTAGAGCGATCGCTTTATGTAGATAGTCAAGAATATCTATTACTGATCCCTGTAGATTCCGCAGTAGAAATTTTTGCTTGGCAGGGTGATGGCGATGAAGAAGAAGCTGTTCCTGTTGAAGATGAAGAAACTATTGAGAGCATCTTTAGCACAGCAGAAGCTGTCCTTGCTGAGCAGAATTTAGTTCTGAAGCACAGTGCTTTTGCCTTGACAGTTGCTGGCGAGTTACCGCCTGTTGAAGAAACTGAGCTATTTACGCTGGAAATCGAAGAAAACGGAACAGAGTTAGAACCTGAACAATTGCAGCTATTAGCAAGTTTTTATCATGAAGAACAAGAGTACGCGATTTATACTCCTCTAGATCCGTTGCTGTTCTTCGCGAAAGCAAATGGTTCTGGTAAGCCAGAGTTGCTTTCTCCGGAAGAATTTCGTAAAGTACAACCACAGTTAGAAGAACAGCTATTTGACGAAATGGAATAGTGCATAGTTGACACGTAGGCACATAGCAAACGTTTTAAGCTGTTCGTAGCTACCAGCTCAATTAGCAAAGATGGTGCAAAGAATATTCAAGTGGTCGCTTATTTTAGGTCTGCCAGTAGCATTAGGATTGAGCCTGTTGGCTGGCAAAAATTGGTGGAACTCTGTAAGTTCACCACCGCAGCTGATAGAAGCATCTGCTGTACCCGAAATAGCTGAAGCTAGGGTAGTACAGTTTCGCATTCCTCAAGGTACACCAACCCAGCAAATTGGACGCGATCTTGAAGCAGCAGGGTTAATTCGTTCAGCAAGGGCATGGGATTTATGGGCACGGTGGCTAAGATGGCAAAATCCCGATGGTGGATTTAAAGCAGGCACATATGCACTGTCATCAACGCAGCCATTAACAGCGATCGCAGAGAAAATTTGGCAAGGTAGAGTTGTCGAGCTAAGCTTTACAATTCCGGAAGGTTGGTCGATACAGCAGATGGCAACTTACTTTGAAACGCAGGGCTTCTTTCCTGCGGCAGATTTTATTGCGGTAGCTAGTACTGTTGACCGAAGTAAATACTCTTGGCTTCCTGCAGACTTACCTCATCTCGAAGGCTTTTTATACCCAGATACCTATAAACTAAATGGCGATCAAGTTACGCCGCAAGCAGTAGTTGATCAGATGCTGCAACGATTTGAGCAATTAGCACTGCCAGTGTATGAGCAACACCGCAATCAAACACAGTTTGATATCCGCGAATGGGTTACTCTAGCAAGTATTGTTGAAAAAGAAGCCGTTGTAGCTGACGAACGTCAACGCATTGCTGGAGTTTTTGTCCGGAGATTAGAAGAAGGACTGTCTTTAGGAGCAGATCCCACAGTAGAGTATGGTTTGGGTATCCGGCAAACTGCCGATCAACCTTTGACCCTTGCTCAAGTCAATACGCCTTCTCCTTACAATACATATATCAATGCAGGGCTACCACCAACTCCGATCGCTAGTCCTGGAATTGCCAGTTTGCAAGCAACACTTGCTCCTGAAGAAACTCCTTATCTTTATTTTGTTGCTCGCTATGATGGCACTCATGTCTTTAGCCGCACTTTATCGGAACACGAAGCAGCACAAGCAGCAATTCGCAGGCAACAGCAATCAAGAAGTCAATAATGCGCAAAATCAAGGGAAGATGGCTAAAAAAGATACTTTGCTTACTGTAGCTGATTATTTTCTAAAGAAAGTATACTTGACTTCTTTATCTTCACCTTGAGCAGAATATGGATTGGAACAAACTATTACAGCCAGATCTCATTCTTGAAGGTTCTGTTCTGTGTTTAACACCTGATGTTCTGCAGCAGCATCAAATCAAAGGGCTAGTGTTAGACGTTGATGACACTCTTGTGCCTTTTAAAGTAACGGAAGCATCTCCAGATTTGCAGCACTGGGTTACACAAACTAGAGAAGTTGCCCAAATGTGGTTAGTTAGCAACAACACTAGTAATACGCGCATTGGTAGTATTGCTCGTTCTTTGGATCTTCCTTATATCTATGGTGCAGTGAAACCTTCTCGCCGCAAATTAAGGCAGGCGCTAGCTGCTATGAATTTACCTGTTGAGCATGTTGCTATGGTGGGCGATCGCTTATTTACTGATGTGTTGGCAGGAAATCGCTTGGGAATGTTTACGATTTTAGTAGAACCATTTGTGACTCCTGGTGAAGCCGTTCGTTCTCATCCAATACGTAACTTTGAAGTATTGCTGTCACAGTTTATTGGCATGTCACTACCAACCAAAAAACAGCCGGTGAAAAAATAAGCTGCTTTCAAAAGAACAATCTTAAGAAAAAATTAAATTTCTGCAGTTAGCTGTCAATATCTGAAAATCTAGAAGATAGTTCAAAACGGGTCAGCCCCATAAAGACCTTGCCATAATACATATCTATATAATTATGTGGAGCGTCAGCCTTCAATGATATGAAGTTCTGGCGCTTTACAATTTATAATTAAAATACTCGATCGAGCCTCTCTTCCTGAATGCCACAAACATTGGTTGTCAAAATTGGCACTTCAAGTCTGACACAACCTGAAACAGGTCAACTAGCGCTTTCCACGATCGCTATGTTGGCAGAAGTTTTAACTCAATTGCGACGGCAAGGTCACAAAGTTGTTTTGGTATCATCTGGAGCAGTAGGAGTAGGTTGTGCGCGATTAGGTTTAGTCGAACGTCCACGAGCGATCGCAACAAGACAAGCAGTCGCCGCAGTTGGGCAAGGACGTTTAATCCGCGTATACGATGACTTATTTACAACTCTACAACAACCAATAGCGCAGGTGCTATTAACCCGTAGTGACCTAATGGAACGGAGTCGCTATCTTAATGCCTATAACACTTTTCAGGAACTGCTGAGTTTAGGAGTCATTCCTATCGTTAACGAAAATGACACAGTTGCTGTCGAAGAACTCAAGTTTGGCGATAATGATACGCTGTCTGCGTTAGTTGGAAGTTTAATTGAAGCAGATTGGCTATTTTTACTAACAGATGTCGATCGGCTATATTCTGCCGACCCGCGTTTTGTACCAGACGCTAAACCAATTATTCTGGTTGAAAATATTACACAGTTAGCTCATCTACAAGTAGGCGATCGCGGTTCGCAATGGGGCACAGGTGGTATGCTTACTAAAGTCTCAGCTGCAAGGATTGCTACTGCTGCGGGTGTTCGTACTGCAATTACTGATGGCAGATCTCCTCATAACATCAAACGAATTTTGCAAGGCGAACCGCTAGGGACACAATTTGAACCACAACTTCAACCAACGAATGCCCGCAAGCGCTGGATCGCCTATGGTTTAATTCCTTCTGGTAAGCTTTACCTAGATTCAGGCGCTCTTACAGCAATTTGTCAAGGTGGAAAGTCTTTACTAGCGGCAGGAATAAGTGCCGTTGAGGGAGAATTTGATAGCCAAGAAGCAGTGCAGCTATGCGATCAGTATGGTAATGAAGTTGCTAGAGGCGTTGTTAATTATAGTAGCAATGAACTCCAGCAAATCCGTGGGCGACACTCTAGAGAAATTGCCACAATTTTAGGATATGAAGGTGCAGAAACTGTGATCCATCGTGATAATCTTGTACTTATTTAGATTCTAAAATGAATATACTTCTTGCAAAAGTACTTAAACTGTCCTGTTGACCCCTTCACTTCATTCGAGGGTGAACTCCGCGAAACATCTTTTAAGATTCTGCACTTCACTGCATTTCGTTGGGAATGACATCACCGCTTTTCGACTTATGCAAGAGGTTTAATGAATTGCGTGTTTAAAATTCGTTCAGGCGCAACAATCGCAAAACGCACGTTTAACCCTTTCATTGCTGAACTTATGTATGATAATAATGCGTAAATAAAGACAATAATACCAAGCATTTCTAAAAATTCTTCAATACCTGCTATCATCGCATAGACCATACTTTGTTCGCCGTGAAGATCTGCATAGTATCCACCAACGGCTTCTACACCAAGTGCACCACTTATAAATATTGTGCCTGCTAACAAAATTAGTTGACGAGTCTTGCTTGGTAAATTTCTGAGAAACCGTCTAAAGACCAATAAGCACAGTAAGACAAATATAGCGCCAGGAATTATCCAAGTATAATAAAGCAAACCGCCAGTATTGAGTTTAGAACGCAAAGGCTCTACTGTTCGCTCGTGAAGACTAATAATCTCATCAGTAGCAAGATAAAGAAAAATTATCGATAGTGCCATCCAGTAACGAACGAAGCGATCGCCTCTTACTTGCTTAGCATAAGCAATGATTGCTAATAAAATTGAACTAGTTAACAGTAGACTCGTTGCATAAAGTGTTGGAATATTGAATTCTCGATTTAAGTTAAAAAGTTCGGCAAGAAAATCTCTAGAAAAGTAATCAGGTAGAAAGTACTCAGTAAATTGCCCTAATAAATGAGCACATAGAAGGGCAACTGCAATATAAAGGAGTATCCGAAAGGTTTTTTGAGGAAGAACAGAAATTTCTAATACTTGATGTGGTACATATACCTGTTTTTGTGCGTCTATTTGTTGTGGAATTTGATGATTTTGAATTACATCAAAGTTTTTCTGAGAATTACGCTCTGGTAAAACAACTTTTTCAACTAGGTACTCAAGCGTTTGCCGTTTAACCCAACCTTGATTTACTAAGATTTCTCCTATGCGCTTTTTTTCTGACTGCTGAGCCACAAGTGCTGCTTGCAATTGCTCTGAATTGATAAAACCGGCTTCAATGAGATATCTTCCCAGCAGTTTCTGCTGCTCGCTATTTTTCTTAACCCTGCTCACTATTAGCAATTCCTCATCCTAATGATTACGTTGCCACTGACTGTTACATGGCAACGCATTCTCTTTATCAAGAGCCTTTATAATATCATTGGCTTAAGCTTTGGTTAAGAGTAGTTTAAGAAAAATTGTTCAAAGCAGGCTAAAAATAATATTTACTTAAAGATTGATGCACCTCGGCTCTTAAGTGTTACTTTAGGTGAGAAAATATTGCTACTTGAGTAGATAGCCAACCTCAGCAAGTCATTTATCTACTTGAAACGATTCTGTAAGTAGCATTCCATAATCCAACAGCTTTCCAACATTTCTACTCTATATACGTACTGAAATCGTCGTGGATTTAATATCAATTCAGTAGTAGAATCGAATAAAGGTTGGTTTAAATATTGCAAAATTGGAAATTTTGTAATTGTATACTTTAAATTCATAGCTAATTTTTTTTGGATGTATATGACAATAAGCAAATTTTATTGAGAATAAAGAACTCAAATACAATTTGCTGCTGATTCAACAGTGCCATAACTCCAAATTATTTTTCCTGGTGAAGATTACTGAATATTAAAATGATTTTGAGCTTACATCTGTAATTTTGCGGTTGTAGATAAGCTTGAGTTGTGTTTTAAATAATTAGTTGAATAATAAAAATCAAAACTTTGCTGCTCTGGTAAGAAGTATCTTGAGAAAATAGGTGTAAGTCGTCAGTACAATTACTTTCTACTAACGAAGTGCTACTTTTAAAAAAAAGCGAATATTGTCAAAACCTCGGTGTAAGCGGGCAGGCTGTTTGTATAGGCGTTCCATCAAAAGAACACCTTCAATCATCGCGAGTAGTTGTTCTGCTAGTTCATTAGGGTTAATATTTGGTTGGAGTTGAGTTTGTCCTGCTTGTAGCAATTGTGCGATCGCATTTTGCCATTCATCAAAAACCTGCACCAAATGTTCTTGAAAAGAGCTATCGTGTGCTACTAAATCTACGATCAAATTACCCAAGAGACAGCCTGCACAATTAGGATCGGTAAGATGCTTTTCTTCTAAGCGATCAATCATCCAAAAGAGGTTAGCGATCGGATCTTCAGAAGCATTCATTGCAGGGATGAGGATAGCAGCTTTAAGCTCATTCCATTTAAAGTCAATAAGCGCGTGAGCAAGTTCGTCTTTTGACTCAAAGTAGTTATAGAAACTACCAGAAGACACCTGACTTACTGCAAAAAGTTCCTTCAGTCCAGTTGATTGAATACCTTGGCGATGAATCAGTTCTCCCACGGAGGACAGTATGTCCTCACGAGTACGCTTGAGATTGACCATAAATGTAAGTAGCCGCTATTCCACCATTTTCTATCTTATTTCTGTTATTTCTGTTACAGCAAATGTCACCACTTCTTATAAGGCAAAAATTTGCCATTCATAATCACTTTGACGCGATCGCCTTTGGGGTCTTCTTCTTTTTCCACCTCTAGCGTAAAATCAATAGCACTCATAATGCCATCACCAAACTTTTCATGCACTACCTCTTTGATAGGCATTCCATAAACTTGCATAATTTCGTAGAAGCGATAAACCAGCGGATCAGTAGGTACGACTGGACCTAATCCCTTTGCTGGACAAGCTGTAAGTTCTGGCAATAAATCTTGACTGAGATTTAAGGCGTGTAGGATTTTACTTGCTTCATCTTCCGAAGCGCTAGCTTGACGGTAAAGCACTGTAGCAATCCAGACTTCGTCACGTCCAACAGCTTTTTCAAGATCGGCAAAGCTGATGCCTTTTGCTTGCTTTGCAGCTAGTAGTTTTTTGGTAATTTCAGGAATCTCAACTGACATTACTTACTCCTTGCATTTTATTAAGGTTTAACTTTGATGCGTGCTTCCTCCACAGCACGAGTTTCCTGGGATAAGTGCATTTCTAACTCAGCTTTTAGCTCGTGGTAGGCTGGGTATTGATCTAAGGATTCACGCCTGCGCGGTCGTGGAAAAGGAATATCTAAAACTTCAGCAATTCGTGCCGCAGGACCTCTTGTCATCATGACAATCTTGTCAGAGAGTAACAATGCTTCTTCGATACTATGAGTGATGAGAATAACGGTTTGTCGCTGTTGTTCCCAAATTCGAGCAACTTCGTCTTGCAGAAAACCACGAGTGAGTGCATCTAAGGCGCCAAACGGTTCGTCCATGAGCAAGATTTTGGGGTTAATAGCCAATGCACGAGCAATGCCTACCCTTTGTTTCATTCCTCCTGATAGTTCGTGAGGATGCTTACGTTCAGCACCGCGTAGCCCTACTAAATCAATGTACTCGCGGGCAATGTTTTTCTGTTCAACAATAGTCATGTGTGGATACACTGTCTCAATTGCAAAGCGAATATTCTCAAAAACAGTCATCCACGGCATTAATGCGTAGTTTTGAAATACAACTCCGCGATCGGGACCAGGTTTAGAAATTTCAACTTCATTGAGTTTGATTGAACCGCGAGTTGGTGGGGTAAGTCCAGCGATAATATTTAGTAGAGTCGATTTGCCACAGCCGGATGGACCAATAATTGACACAAAAGTGTTAGCTTCAACTTCTAGGTTGATGTCTGCAAGCGCTACAAAATCTGGTGAAGTCTGTCGTAGTAACTTGTCTTGCCAACTTTGCCGCCCAGGATAAATTTTGAAGACATGATTCAATGCAAGTTGAGCAGAAGTAGAGCTAATGTCAACAGGATCAACGTGTGAAGAAATCATAGTACGTCAATTGACTTAATTAAAAATTGCAGAGTTAAGGCTACCCAAGCAAAGTTTTAAGTTTTGAATTCTAAAGAATTTTGAGTTTTGGAAAGCGTAGCATGCACAGAGGCATTTATTTTTAATTTTCTTAACTCATAACTCAACACTCTTTACGAGTAACTCATAACTCTAAATTGGTGGACTTTGTTTGTGTAGCAGCGAATTCATCCGCACTCGCATTCATGGTTATCGTTGTCCAAAAGAAACCCAAGTTTGTAGTAATCCAAATAGCCGATCTAGCAGTAACCCAACTAGTCCAATGACAATAATCGCGGTGAGGATGCTAGTAATTTCTAAGTTGTTCCACTCGTTCCAAATAAAGTAGCCTACTCCAGTTCCGCCAACCAAAATTTCTGCTGCTACGATAACTAACCAAGCAATTCCAATACTGATGCGTAATCCAGCAACAATACTAGGTGCAGCCGCAGGGAGAATGACTTTCCAAATCGTTCGCCAGCGCGAAGCGCCCAAGGTACGCGCTACATTAAGTACCGCAGGATCGACATTGCTCACTCCAAATTTAGTATTAATCAGAGTAGGCCAAAGGCTAGTAATCGCGATGACGAATAAAGCAGTGTTTTCTGAGTCTTTGAGTAAGCCAAGTCCTAATGGCAGCCATGCAAGAGGAGAGACTGGTTTGAGAACTTGAATGTAGGGATCTACAGCCTTAGAAATAACGTCAGATAGTCCGATTAAAATACCCAAAGGAATCGCGATCGCAGAACCAATTAAAAATCCTGTCACAACCCTTCTCAAACTTGCCAGGACGTGCCAGCCAATGCCTTTATCATTGGGACCGTAGTCGAAGAATGGATCAGAAACCCAACCCCAAAACGCTTGTAATGTTCTACTCGCAGATGGCACTAGTTGAGAAAAGACATTTAACTGAACTCCTAATTCCCAAGCGCCCAGAAACACAATCAACACAACCAAGAACAAAGCCAATGCTTGTAAGTTGCTGTTCCAGATGGGTACGAGTTTACGGCGTTGTGGTAGTGAATTAGCCATGAATCTAACAAATGGCATCAAGCTTAAACGTTGAATTTTTGATTTTGTTGTTCTAAATAAGCAGCAGGATTTGCTGGATCAAAAGTGTCAAACTTCAGATTTTCTACTCTGGTTTCTTCATTCGGAGGATTTTGCCCTAATTCTTGGGCAAGTTCTCTTGCTAAATCAGTCATGTAAATCTGTTCGGCAATCTGAGGATAGTCGGCTTTCTCAGTTGGCATCAAATCCCAGCGCACTAACTGCGAGGAGATCCACTTAGCAAAGCTTTTCCAAGGATAAGGATCAAACCCAACGCGATCCGGCACATTTAACGTATTTCCCAATCCATCTTCAAAGTTACCTGTCATCACTGCTTGCAACACAGGTTCGGGCTGGTTGAGGTAGCGACGTTCTGATAAGACTTTGGCAATTTCTGTACGATTTTCAGCAGCGTTGGCGTGTGCAGCACCATCAATAATTGCTTTGTTGACTGCACGGAAGGTGTTAGGATGCGCATCAATCCACTGTTGGCTAGCAGCAAAAGCACAACAAGGATGACCATCCCACAGATCTTTTGTCAACATATGGATGTAACCAATGCCTTCAAATACTGCACGTTGACCGAAGTTATCAGGCATCAGAAAAGCATCAATCTGCCCTGCTGACATTTGGGCAACGGAGTCTGGTGGTGGCACAATCTGGATAGCAACATCGGTGTCTGGATTCAAGCCTCCAGAAGCTAAATAATAGCGTAATAGTAGGTTGTGCATGGAATAGGGAAAAGGAACTGCAATTGTCATTCCCTTAAAGTCCGCAGGACCTTGAATTTTGTCTCGGTGTTTAAGAGCAACAGCAATCGACTGTCCATTAATGTTTTCGATGCTTGCAAGTTGAATTGGGAAAGTTGTCGAACCTAAACCCAGCGTCACGGCGATTGGCATGGGTGAAAGCATATGATAAGCATCAAGTTCACCTGCGATCGCTGACTCTCTTACTGCTGCCCAGTTAGGCATTTTCCGCAAGGTTACGTTTAAGCCATGCTTTTGATAAAAGCCTAAGGGTTCTGAAATGACAATCGGAGTTGCACAGGCAATTGGAATAAAACCAATATTTAAATCTGTTTTTTCTAAGTTTCCAGGAGTGCTTGCTTCTGGTGACGATTGTGAAGTATTAATATTATTCTCGCCCGCACAGCTTGCTAGCGTTACAATCGCTGCTGTTGCTGCCACTTTGATTAAAAAATCTCTGCGCCGAAATTTACTCGCCCGCAAAGTATCATTAAAAAAAACTGTCGCATGAGAACCAAATGCAGCTGCGAATGCTTCTTCTAATCCTCCTGCTTGTTTGATCAGCTCGTTACATATTTGCTGCTGTTTTGGTTCAGCTTTAGCAAGTATTTGCTGCACTAAAGCTTGTCTGAATTCTGCATAAATATTTTTTTCGGCTAGCTTTAACGTTTCAGGTTTGTATTGCCCCATTGCAATTAGATCAGCAACTAAATCTACTGGATCTTGAGGCATTCCTTCCATAAATCTCCAATGTTCTTCTGATGTATGAAAGCCACCACAAGAGCATCTTGACATGAAGCTATTTAAATTATAAGTCTTTCTAATTTTAGTATTGAGAAAAGCTACCATGATTTATTTTTATTTAGTTATTTTTTTATGTTGCTTTCTGTCGAAGTCTTGAATACGTAAACTTCTCTATCTTCAAATATTTTTGAAACAATGACTCTATTCAATTGATTAAACAGCAGTATCTTTCATTTGAGACAAAACTTTTCTTAGATGCTTTAATGCAGGAGTTACCATTGCTACAAAATAAGCTTCTCGCAGCTTTCTAGAAACGGTGCTACCTTCTAAATAAGCTTTAGCACCTAAATGTAACATTGCAGATTGCGCAGCACGTAAAGCAAGTTCTGAGGCTGTTGCACGAGCTTGGACAACTTTTTTAAAGAAATCATTTCGGATAGATTCAGGTGACTGTATCTCTGTTGCCAAGATATAAGTATGTAAGCGTAGAGATTCAAGTTCATTTTCTAAATTTTCTACGCAATCATCAAGAAAACAATTGACATGAGCTAGACGTTTATTTGCTTCTTGCATCAACTCAATACAGCTGGAGACTAATCCTAAACCCATTCCTACCTGAGTTAAAACGAAACCAGCTCTAATTTGTTCAACATACTCTTCACAAGGTGCTGCTAAAACAAATGTATTAGGTACAAAAACATCTTTGAAAATACAGGCGTAAGTATTGCTACCTTCTAAGGCAATAAAATGAGAATTGCAACGTAAAGTTAATCCTGGGAAACTGTCAGTAACAATTGCCATTAAGTAGTCATTGGAATTAATTATTTGAGCTGCGATCGCAAAGTAATGCTCTGAACCAATATTGGATACCCAGGGTAAAGTACCATTGAGTATATATCCACCTTTCTTACGTTGCGCAACTAAAGCAATTTTCTCAATTCCAGCAAAATGCTTCATTGGGTTAGATAACCCTGTACCTGCTATGATTTGTGCGCTTGCTACTTTGGGTAAAACGTTTCTTAGCAAGTATTCATTATCACTATTTTGTAGATACCACGTACAGGCAAACTGACACCAAGTAATAAACCCTGTGTTTAGGCATTCTTGAGAAATTGCCTCAATCATCTGTACCGGAAATTTTAGCCCTTGATGTCCAGCACCACCGTATTGTTTGGGAACACTTTGCCCAAATCCACCAATCGCACCAAGGTTTTGTAAAAACGCTTTTGGATATTCACCTTTCTCATCAATATCTTTGACTCTAGGCTTTAATTCTAAGTTAATGAGATTTTGAAGATTTTGAGCGATCGCATCACTATTTGAGTCTGGTAATGGCGTATTTTCAACTAGCAGATCTTGAACCGTATGAATATGGGAATGCATCGCAAATTCTCTTTCAAGTTGATTACAAAATATAGGCTCAACCCCAATATTTATTTTGTTGCTACTCATAGGATTGAGCCTCATGCGACTAATCAGATAAAATATCTACGCCAGAGTAACTTCCATATTGACAGGAAGCCTTAGTGTATTAGCAACTGGCGACCAAACATTAGCATGGGCAACAAGTTCCTCTAACTCTTCACGACTAGCATCACCGTCTAGTTCAACTTTGACTCGAACATCTGTAAATCCCAACCGCTTGTCTGACAAGTCACCAATTCCCCAAACACCTGTAATATTGATATCTCCCTCAAGTTCCAATTCCAACTTTGTCAAGGTAATACCACGCATGGCTGCATTAGCATGAATCCCAACCGATAGACAGGAACCTAGGCAAGCTAGTACGGCTTCAGAAGGATTGGGTGCTGTGTCTTGTCCTAATAAAGTTGGTGGTTCGTCAATAACGTGTGCAGGTAAATCGCGTACGTAAGTTAGATTGCGAAACTGTCCTTCGCAAACTGTCTTGACCTTGAGGGACTTAACAACATCTGGGTTTGCTTTGGCACTAGTGGCGAGTTTTTCTAAGCCCTCTTTACTGATTGGACGTAGTGGGGATTTAAGTTGTGTTGTCAGTGTAGTTTCAGCCATTTTCTTAAATAGAATGTTCTATCTAATTCAATCAGTAGTAACTGTAAAAAACAGTAAATTGTGTTACGCTATGCAAGTTTTCGCAGCATAGTAAATCCGCATTTACTTCACGATGATACATAGAGAGGTTTACTATTAGCTTTCTTACAGTACTCTTTAGTCGTTAAACTGATGCAGGAATCTTGCGATCGCTGGGTTCTCCTATCTCAATTGGTAATGATGCATCGCGCGACCATTCATTCCAAGAGGCAAAATAATTGCGCACATCCTTGATTCCAGCTTCCTTTAGTGCAATGAGTGTATTAGAAGCTCGCGAACCTTTAAAGCAATAAATGTATACTGTGGAATCAGGTGTAATACCAACCTCTTGACACATTGCCATAATTTCATCGGTAGAGCGAAACATGGGTATTTCAGAATTTAGTTCCATCATCTGATACCACTCGATCCAAACTGCCCCAGGGATTCTACCTTTACGCGGACAAAAATCTACACCATACGGGGAAGAACTTTCTCCTCGCCATTCATCGGCATCTCTGACATCAAGTTTAATAATTGCTGGATTGTCTAGTACTTGCAGCATTTGTGCAGTAGTTACCATCATTGAAGAATCAATACTAACTGTGAAAACTTTGTTTTCAATTACAGGAACTTCTGTTGTAGTTGGTAAACCTGCTGCCAGCCAAGCTTGATAACCACCATGTAACACAGAGACAGAAGGACAGCCAAAGTACTTTAGTAAAAAATAACCGCGACAAGATTGCCCGTATCCAGTATTCAAGGCATCTTCGTATATGACAATGCGTTCTGTACCACAGATTCCTACTGCACTCAGAAGTTCTACAAATTGCGATCGCAACTCAGCTAATCCTTCAGGTGTAGAAGTTGCTAGGTAAGTAAACATCTCTCGTAGATTAACTGCACCAGGAATGTGAGAAACAGCATACTCTTCAGCTACGCGAGTGTCTATCACGACAACAGATTCTTGTGAAAGACTTGCAAGTTCTGAAGGAGAAATCAGAGGTTTAACTTCCATAAAATCTATCTAAGTTGGTGAATTAGCCCTAGCAAAGTTGATTCGCTAGAACGACTGTGCAAGTAAAGCAGTTTTCTCAGCTATACAAGAATAGAAACACTCTTGCTGCGGAAAACATAGCTGGAATAAAAAGCTCTAAATTTCGGTGTTCTACTTCAAGCTATTATGTAGAACGTTCTGTTTAATTAATAGAACAGTTGATTGTGAGAGACGGTGTCTTTTACTACTAATTAAGGCAATTGTCTTTAAATGCTCACATACAACATTAGACAGCAAAAAAGCCTGCCTTTTTCACGAAAAGACAGACTTCTAAGCAATTAGAGTAATGGAGCTGGGCAGGATCGAACTGCCGTCCGTAATGGGTATTAACCCCCCGTTCATTCACAGGCTTAGCCTTTCTAATCCTCAAGGCGGGAACCACCCATTATCCCGAGTGGTAGGATGCAGTGGTTAAGTCTTAGCTAGCAAGTAACCAGAGAAACCTCACTAGAGCATCCGTTGGGGTTGGTCTATAGCCCTTAACGGAGTCAGACTACAGACGCTCGAATCTTTAAGAGATTGTTATGCAGCTACTAGAGCTTGCTTACGAGCAAAAGGAACGATGTTGTTCGCAGTTACATTTTTTTCGAGTCCGGTATTAACGAGAGAAGACTCGCTCTCGACCTGTATCACAGAGCAGCGTTCGCCAACACGTCGAAACCATTACAGCCCCATGCATTTATACTCCCATTATAGTCAGCTATATGGGAATTGACAAGTGATGAGAGGTCAGGAGAACACCCTAGAGAAATTTCTTGCAGCTATCCTCTGCCTTTTTTTTATCCCAGCGCTTGAGCACCGCCAACCACTTCAAGAATTTCTTGGGTAATTGCAGCTTGCCGTGCTTTATTGTAAGACAGCGTGAGAGTGTCAATTAATTCGCTAGCATTATCGCTGGCATTATTCATTGCTGTCATTCTTGCTGCAAGTTCGCTGGCTGCTGATTCTTGCAGTGCGCGCAAAAGTTGGTTGTTCAGGTATAGAGGCAATAGTGCATCTAGAATTTGGACGGGATCTTGCTCAAAGAGCATATCTCGTGGAAAACTGCGGACAGTAGTACTTACTTTTTGACGTTCAACTTCAAATTCGCCACCGCGAGTAGTTAAACGAAAAATTTCATCATCAGCATCTAGACCTTGAGCGTCAAGCGGTAGTAAGGTCTGCACAACTGGTCTAGAACTTACTAATGAAACAAATTTAGTATAAACTAGCTCAATTCGGTCTACACTTTCTGATAAAAATAGAGAAAGAAGTTCATCAGCTATGCTAGAAGCTTCAGCGGCAGTAGGAATTTGCTCTAAGCCTGTATAGGTAGCGTCAATTGGTTGGTCGCGACGTTGAAAGTACTGATTAGCTTTACGTCCTACTAAAACGTATTTGTAGTCTAGACCTTCAGCTTTCAACTCTTTCGCACGATTTTCTGCACGGCGGATAACATTAGTATTGTAAGAACCGCATAAACCGCGATCGCCTGAGATAACTAACAGCCCTACTGATTGAACTTCCCGCTTTTTCAGTAAAGGTAAATCGACATCTTCAAACTGCAATCGACCTTGTAGGTTATAGAGTACTTGTGCCAAGCGATCTGCAAAAGGACGAGTTGCCGTTACTTGTTCTTGGGCACGGCGTACGCGTGCCGCAGCCACTAGACGCATGGCTTCAGTAATTTTTTGAGTGTTCTTGACCGACTGGATGCGATCGCGAATTGCTTTTAAGTTAGCCATAGTTTTCTCAACTGTCAGTTATTAGCGATCAGTAGCAACTAGAGCATTACTGATCGCGGATCAAGAACAAGTTAGGCAGTTGCCAAGAATGTTTGCTTGTATTCTGTAAGTGCTTCTTTCAGCAGCTTTTCTGCATCATCAGTTAACTGCTTTTCTTTTTGGACGATTTCACCAAACTGTGGCTTGCCCGTTTTCAAGTAGTCGCGCAGACCTTTTGTAAAAGTTGTTACTTTATCTGCAGAGATATCATCTAGATAGCCATTAATTCCGGCATATAACAAAGCAACTTGCTCGTAGACTGCTAGTGGTGAATACTGCGGTTGCTTCAACAATTCGCGCAAGCGCTCGCCACGGGCTAACTGGTCTTGTGTTGCCTTATCCAAGTCAGAGGCAAACTGTGCGAAAGCTTGTAAGTCGTCAAACTGTGCTAGTTCTAGCTTTAGTTTACCAGCAACTTTTTTCATTGCCTTAGTTTGAGCAGCAGAGCCTACGCGCGATACAGAAATTCCAGGGTTGATTGCTGGGCGAATACCAGAGTTAAACAAGTCAGCAGACAAGAAAATTTGTCCGTCTGTAATTGAGATAACGTTTGTGGGGATGTATGCTGATACGTCGCCTGCTTGGGTTTCAATAATGGGTAGTGCTGTCATACTACCTCCGCCTAGATCGTCACTTAGTTTCGCTGCTCTTTCGAGTAACCGCGAGTGGAGATAAAAGACATCTCCTGGATAAGCTTCCCGACCTGGTGGACGACGCAGTAATAATGACATTTGACGATAAGCCTGAGCTTGCTTGGAAAGATCGTCGTAGATGACTAGTGTGGCTCTACCTTTATACATGAAGTACTCAGCCACACTCGCACCAACATAAGGAGCTAGCCACTGCAGCGGGGCTGGATCGTTGGCATTTGCTGCAACGACGACAGTGTAATCCATTGCGCCTCTTTCTTGTAGCACGTTGACGACATTCGCTACAGTCGAAGCTTTCTGACCAATGGCAACATACACGCAAACAACGTCGCCGCCTTTCTGGTTAAGAATTGTGTCTACAGCAATCGCGGTTTTTCCTGTTTGGCGATCGCCGATGATTAGTTCGCGCTGTCCTCTACCAATGGGAATCATGGCATCAATTGCAGTAATTCCTGTTTGCATTGGTTCATAGACTGAGCGGCGTTCCACAATTCCTGGTGCAGGAGATTCAATCAGGCGGCTTTCAGAGGTTTGAATATCTCCCTTACCATCAATAGGACGACCTAAAGCATCAATGACGCGCCCAATCATGGCTTCTCCTACTGGTACCTGAGCGATTTTCCCAGTTGCGGTTACGGAGCTACCTTCTTGAATTTCGCGACCTTCTCCAATAAGTACTGCACCTACGTTATCTTCTTCTAGGTTCAGTGCAACGCCAACAGTACCATCTTCAAATTCTAATAGTTCACTTGCCATGGCTTTTTCTAAGCCATAAATCCGAGCAATACCGTCTCCTACTTGCAGTACAGTACCAACGTTAGCTACTTTAACTTCTTGGTCATACTGCTCAATTTGCTGTTGAATTATGCTGCTGATTTCGTCAGGTCTAATGCTGATCATTTTGGGTGTTAGGTGTTGAGGAATTAAAGGTTATGAGTATGATTTAGGAGTTGCGGGTTAGGAGTCACAAAGTGCCATTGCGAATTTTTCTAGCTTCTGCTCCTAGTTCCTCACCCCTTATATTTATGTATTACCGCTAAGGCGTAAAGAAAGGCGGCGTAGTTGACCGCGGATACTTGCATCAAAGACTTGAGAGCCTACTTTAATGATGACACCGCCGATCAAATCAGGATCAATTTTGGTGTTTAATTCAACTTCTCTTGCACTTGTCATCGCGATCACTTTCTCACGAACAGCTTGTTGCTGTTCATCTGTAAGATCTACGGCAGAAATCACTTCTGCTAAAACTGTTTGATTTAACTGACGTAGAATCGCGAGAAACTGCCGACAAATTTCTTCTAGCAAAAGAATCCTGCGGCGATCTACTAGTAACATGAGGAAGTTTCTCAGATACGGATTAACTTCACCAGCTACGCGCTGTAGCACAGCTTTTTTGTCCTCAACGCTAACAAATGGATTGGCGAGGAAATCACGCAGTTGCTCAGAATTCTCTAAAATATCAAGTAGAGCACGGATATCTCCACCAAACTGCTCGGTTAAATTGTTGTTACGCGCTACTGACATCAACGCTTGAGCATACGGTTCAACAATTTGGGTTGCGGCACCACCTTTCATGAACGACCTCCCAACAGCGCGATACTGCGGTCAATAAGTTTTTGCTGCGTATCACTGTCTACGCCAGTTTGCAACTGAGATTCAACTTTTTCTAGCGCCATCGCGACGACCCGCTGACGCAACTGGGTGATCGCGCGATCGCGTTCTGCATTCAAGTCTTGACTTGCATTTTCTTTCATGCGTTCAATATCAGTTGCCGCCGTTGCGAGAATTTTTTCTCTGGCGACTTTGGCATTTTCTTGGGCATTATTGCGGATTTTTTCAGCTTCCGCTTGTGCTTGAGCCAGCTTCTGTTGTTGTTCTTCTAGTGCCGCTTTTGCATCGGTTGCGCGCTTTTGTGCATTAACAATTGCTGTTTCGATACGTTCGCGGCGATCGCTGAGAGTTTTTCCGACAACTTTACGCCCGAAGAAAAACAGCACGCCAATAATAATGACAAGGTTAATCAGGTTTGTTTCTAAAATGTCAAAATTCAACCCAAAACCGTGATTTCCCTCTGCCAATTCAGCATTCACAGCGCTGGCTTCTGCCATCAACAATAAAAAAGTTTCCATTGTACCCGTCCACATCTGCGCTGCTTGAGTTCGTCTTGTGAATGATTGCCTTTCCCAGTTTCGGCATTAAGCTTCTACTCTAGTTTTTTGTCATTTGAACTACAACTAGCGTTGACCGACAAGCTGTGTCCCTAGCAGTTTTTCCATAATTTGCTGGCTGAGGGTATCAACTTGTTGTTCTAATGATGCTAAAGCTTCTTGCTTTTGTTGTTCAATCTCTTGCGCTGCTTGTTCTCGCTGAGCTTGTGCTTCTTTAACTGCTGCGGCAATTTTTTCTGCGGCAACTTTTTCAGCTTCTGCTTGAGCATCAGCGACAATTTGTTGCGACTGTCGGCGTGCTGTAGCGAGTTCTTGCTCGTATTGAGATGCTAGTTGCTCTGTTTTCGACAAGCGTTCCCGTGCATCCAATTGATTTTTACGGATGAATTCATCCCTCTCATCAATTGCTTTACTCAGTGGCTTGTAAAAAGTAGCGTTCAGAATCAAAACCAAAAATAGAAACTGTATAGCCATCAAAGGCAGGGTGGCGTCAATATCAAATAGCCCGCCTTCTTTACCTGCTGTTTCTGCTGCGAGTAAGATTATTGAATGTGTCATAGTCTCATACCCCTTTGATGTCATTCTAAGGGGCTATGTAGGTTGAGCAGAAGTTAAATTAGTTTATATCGTGGCAATGTAGAGACACTTTACAAAAAGCGCCTCTACACTTTAAAACACGAGCAATTACGAGAATGGGTTAGCAAATAGCAACACAAGAGCAACAACCAGACCGTAAATTGTCAACGCTTCCATAAATGCTAAGCTCAACAGCAAAGTACCGCGAATTTTGCCTTCTGCTTCTGGCTGACGAGCGATTCCTTCAACAGCCTGACCTGCTGCATTTCCTTGACCAATTCCAGGACCGATAGCAGCTAATCCTACAGCAAGAGCAGCAGCTATAACTGAAGCAGCAGAAATCAATGGATCCATGATTTATCTTCCTTACTTGACAAAACTGAAATTACAAATTTATTTGAACTAACTCGCGTGAGTTGCGTATGAGGTAATGGGTGTACAGGTACTTCCCTATTCCATATTCTCTCCGTTTTATGCATGTTCCCCATGTTCTTCGCCATGCCCATGATCTTCCATCGCTTCGCCGATGTAAGCTGCGGCGAGTGTAGCAAAGATCAGTGCTTGAATTGCACTTGTAAACAGACCTAAAGCCATCACTGGCAAGGGAACAAATAATGGTACTAGTAATACCAACACACCCACTACTAGTTCATCAGCGAGAATGTTACCAAATAATCGAAAGCTCAGGGAGAGGGGCTTAGTAAAATCTTCGATAATTTTAAAAGGCAGCATAAAAGGTACAGGCTGCACGTAATTACCAAAGTACCCTAAGCCCTTTTTACTGAAACCGGCATAAAAATATGCTAATGATGTCAGCAAAGCCAGCGCCACAGTGGTATTTATGTCGCTAGTAGGAGCTGCAAGTTCGCCTTCTGGTAAATGAATAAGCCTAAAAGGAACGAGTGCCCCTGACCAATTTGACACAAATATGAACAAGAATAAAGTGCCAACAAAAGGCACCCACGGGCGGTATTCCTTCTCCCCTATCTGATTTTTTGCCAAATCTCTGATGAATTCTAGGGCATACTCCATGAAGTTCTGTAGCCCACGGGGAATTCGGTTGATATTTCTGGTAGCAGCAATTGACACAATGACTAGCAAGGTAATCACGAACCATGATGTCAAAAAAACTTGACCATGAACTTTGAGATTACCAATCTGCCAATAGAGATGTTTGCCTACTTCTAATTCGGCAAGGTGAGCAAAGTTGGTGATGCGCAAAATATTCAGCATTTTCCCTTCAACTGGATTCCCCAAGTGAGAATAAAACTCTTCTAGGATTGCCCGACTTTGTGAGAGTCAGAGACAAATGCCGTCCGCAGTACGTAGATGATGAGCGAAGCTTTATAGGTGAGAAAGCCCAGAAATATAGGCAGTATTTGCAGTTGATTCCATCGACTTGCGAGTAGAATTAACCCAATTAATAAAGCTAACCGAGTTTTGCTCAGTTGTCTTTTTTCTCCACCTAGTCGCTCAACATCTTTTGCTAACATCCTCAAGTAAACCACACCTGTGCATGCCCCGATCAGGTAGTTCAGAGCAATATTAAGTGAATAGAACATCCAGACAAAGACAAAGATCATCCCTGTCAATGTGAGAGTCCAAAATAACAACTCTTGAGCAAGCTGATAGAAATCTTGCATTGAGCTGCCTGGCTTTGACGAAGCAAAACCAGTGGGAGAAATATCTCCCTGGAGAGGTGCGGGTTCTGAGGAGTTGTTTGCCAAGTTCACGGGAAACGCAAACCAGTACGGTTGATTAACTTGACTCATATGAGCCAGTTGAAATCATAACATGTTGTGGTAACAATACTTAAAAAACAATTAACTCGGACTTAGAATAATTAGTCCAGATTTCAGGAGCGATCGCACTTCAGCTAAATCTAGCTTCACTTGAGACAAAATTTCACTTACGCTTTGTTGCAAGTTGTCATCACAAGCTTGCAGAAATTCAAATTCTGCTTCGGATAAATTGACAATTTGGTAGTCGTAGTTGAATAAACAACGACTTGCCCATCCTTCTATGCATGGATGACGTTCGGGAATCGCCGCAAGCACTGTCTCGTCAGCTGACCAGTCGGCTTTAGGTAAGGGAGGGCGTCCGAGGAAAAATTCATAATGCGTAGCGCCTGCGGGGTCTAGCAGTTCAATTAAACGATACAACGCGCGATCGCTCAAACCTTGTGCGCGTTGCATCAACGTTGGGTCTTTTCCCAAAAGGCGCTCTAATTGCCAGAAACTCGGATTGGAAAAGCCTAAAAAAGCTAAACCCGAAGCATCAATCAGTTCAAAGAGTGTCTCGATATTGTAGTCAATCTCTTGAGGATGAACGTACATATCTGCAAAATTTGCGTCCCGCTGATTTTCTAACGACCAGCGTTCTTTTTCGCGTTTGACAAGGCGATTATCATCCGGCAGGGCAGCAAAAATTTTTCGTCCGATTTGGACACCATCTTGATAATTTGCACTTTGTTGAAGAAGAGCGATCGCTTTTTGCATCAATTGAATTTCCCAACGTCCCAGTTCTCCGTAAACAAAGACGTGCAGTAATCCACCAGGGGCAAGTTTAGCGGCTAAAGCTTGGATTCCTTTGATGGGGTCTGCGAGATGGTGGAGTACACCAACACAGTTAATCAAATCAAATTCACCCGGTACTTGTGCGACATCATACAAGCTGAGGTGATGAAATTTGACCTGATCAGCACCAGAACGTTGAGTGCGATCGCGCGCTATTGCTAATGCCCCTGCACTTAAGTCAATTCCGACGACAGTAGCCTGCGGGTTGAGGTGTACAAGATACTCTGTTCCTACTCCTGTCCCACATCCTGCATCGAGAATACGGACATCTTGCTTGTCAGGTTTTTGACCCGTACAAAAGTTATAAGCAGCCGTCCAATTCCAGCGCCAGTTGTAACCAGGAGGTGGGCTATCTAAAAGTGGTTCTGGAGGAAACGGATATGTATCATATAACCGCTGTACGGCAGAACTAATATCTTGAGCTTCCATACGCTAAAAGTAACAAAACTTATCTTTTTTCTCAGGCGTTCTGCCTATATCCACTATGATCTCCTACGTAACCTCTATAAAGTTACGTATAAATCTAAAGCAATAGTCAACTCTCTGCCTGCCTTGGTAGGTATGAGACTGAATAAACAATTACAGTTTGTTAAGTAAATAGTTGACTGCGAAAATCTCCTTCATCCTTTACCATAGGGCACACTTGACCGTTATAGCAGCGAATCGAGTGGCAACTGGCTTGATAGAAGTCAGGATAGGTTGGGAAGGCAACAGGAGAAGCAATTCAAGTTTCAGCTTCGTTCTTGGCTGTTCAACAATAAAAAACGAACATCATAAGTTCTGTGGGACAGTAGTACCACTCCTGCTTGACTTTCTTTACCAAAAATATTTTGGGTGGAAGATCTAGTGGGAAAATAGTAAGCAACAGAAACTAGTACTCTAGTCAGATTGATCGCTGTGTTGTGATCTCAAGGGAGTTTTAGGAATAATAATGAGTGTTAAAGCAAGTGGTGGAAGCTCAGTTGCACGCCCGCAACTATATCAAACACTAGCAGTCGCCACAATTTCCCAAGCGGAACAACAAGACCGCTTTTTGGAACGTGGTGAACTAAATGAATTAGCAAATTATTTTGCATCAGGCACAAAACGATTACAAATTGCCGAGACACTGACCCAAAACTCAGCATTAATTGTGTCTCGCGCCGCTAACCGCATTTTTGTAGGCGGTTCGCCAATGGCGTATCTCGAAAAGCCACGAGAAGCTGAGATGGCGGCGGTAGGTGCCCAAGAAGCAGTACAAGATGCATCTCGACTAGGAAATATCACTTACGTCGAAAGCCGTGGAGGATTTCTAGAAGGGTTGCGATCGCTGTTTAGTGCTTCGCCCAGTGGGGGTGGTGCGACACCACCAGGATTTCGCCCAATTAATGTGGCGCGGTATGGACCTAGCAATATGCAAAAGTCACTGCGCGACTTATCGTGGTTTTTGCGTTATGTCACTTATGCGATCGTGGCTGGCGATCCAAACATCATTGCGGTCAATACGCGTGGTTTACGCGAAATCATTGAAAATGCCTGTTCTGGTGAAGCAACAATTGTAGCTTTACAGGAAATGCGACAAGCCGCAGTCTCTTACTTTCGCAGGGACCAAGAAGCAACAGACATTGTGTCGCAGTACATGGATGTCTTAATTACAGAATTTAAAGCCCCAACGCCTTCAGATAAGCTACGCCAAACTGCTTCGTCTGATAAGCAAGGCTTGCAACTGCCACAAATTTACTTCAATGCAGCGGAAAGACGCCAAAAGTTTGTCATGAAACCAGGTCTTTCTGCCTCAGAAAAACAAGCGGTGGTCAAAGCAGCCTATCGACAAGTTTTTGAGCGGGATATTACTCGTGCTTACAGCCAGTCGATTTCTTACCTAGAATCTCAAGTCAAAAACGGCGACATCTCAATGAAAGAGTTTATTCGCCGTATAGGTAAATCACCACTGTATCGGAAACAATTCTACGAGCCGTTTATTAACAGCCGCGTCGTTGAATTAGCTTTTCGCCACTTTTTAGGTCGCGGTCCATCAAGTCGTGAAGAACTACAAGAATACTTTTCCATCATCTCGCAAGGTGGTTTATCTGCTTTAGTTGATGCATTAGTAGATTCTCAAGAATATTCGGACTACTTCGGTGAAGAAACAGTTCCTTATATTCGCGGTTTAGGTCAAGAAGCCCAAGAATGCCGTAATTGGGGAGCACAACAAGATCTCTTAAATTACAGTGCGCCATTCCGCAAAGTACCGCAGTTCATCACGCTATTTGCAGATTACAATCAGCCGCTACCAGATCAGCATCCTTACGGTTCAGGCAACGATCCGCTAGAAATTCAGTTCGGTGCAATCTTCCCGAAAGAAACTCGGAACCCCAGCACGCGACCAGCTCCTTTTGGCAAGGACACTAAGCGGATCTTGATTCACCAGGGACCTGCAACTAACAACCAAAATAGTAATCCTAAAGCACGCGGTGAATTTCCTGGAACACTTGGACCCAAAGTTTTTCGTCTCGATCAGTTACCTGGTATTGGTAGCAGAAGAGCACCAACAACTTCGAGTGTCAAATTCTCGGAAAGCTCGACACAAGCAGTAATTCGAGCTGCGTATTTCCAAGTCTTTGGACGCGATGTTTACGAAGGACAGCGCCTGAAGGTGTCAGAAATCAAGCTAGAAAACGGCGAAATTAGTGTTCGAGAATTTATTCGCCAATTAGCAAAATCAGATTTGTTCCGGAGTTTGTACTGGACTTCTTTGTATGTAACAAAGGCAGTTGAATACATTCATCGGCGCTTACTGGGACGTCCTACCTACGGTAGGCAAGAAACAAATAAATACTTTGATATTTGTGCCAAGAAGGGCTTCTACGCGCTCATTGACGCCTTAATTGACAGTCCAGAGTACAATGAGACCTTTGGAGAAGATACTGTTCCTTATGAGCGTTATTTAACTCCTGCTGGTGTGGCATTGCGATCGCTACGTGTTAGCAGTATTCCTGAAGATATTGTTAGTGCTAAGGTCGAGACGGAAGAGACACCACGCTTTGTTGAATTGGGTGCGGTAGCAGAAACTCGCTCTGAACCGAATATTCAATTCCGAGTTAATCAAGGTGTTTCGCGACAACGCGAGCAAACCAAAATTTTCAAACTGGGAAGCACTACGGATAAGACTGATGTTCAAATCATTATTCGGGCTGCCTACCGACAAGTCTTTGAGCGCGACATCGAACCGTATATTGTTGAGAATGAATTTACCTCATTAGAAAGCCGACTCGGTAACGGTGAAATTACTGTTAAAGAGTTTATTGAAGGGTTAGGTAGTTCTCAGCTTTATATCAAAGAGTTTTATACACCTTACCCGAACACTAAGGTGATTGAGCTAGGAACCAAACATTTCTTAGGTCGCGCACCAAAAGACCAAGCCGAGATTCGCAAGTACAACCAGATCCTTGCTGCTCAGGGTATTCGTGGCTTTGTAAGTGTGATGGTAAATAGTATGGAGTATCTTCAAGTGTTTGGAGAAGATACAGTGCCATATCGCCGTTTCCCAACACTACCAGCCGCTAATTTCCCTAATACAGAGAAGCTCTATAACCAGCTGACTAAGCAAAATGATGACTTGGTTGTGCCCAGCTTTGAGCCAGTTAAACCAAAAATGGATGCGGCGAAAATGCCATTAACTGCGAAGGCGATCGCTGATACAGCAGCAAAAGCCCGACAAATGGATCGCACTCGTCCATTATTTATTGAGCTTGGTCGTTCCTTCAATGATGGTCGCGGACAATCAGTTGAGGTTGGTGTGGGAACAACTCGACGCAGACCTGCACGGATTTACCGCGCTACTCAAGGAGCGAATTCGGCTGAAATGGCGCTCGTTGTTGATGCGATCTACTGTCAAGTGATGGATTTGTTTAGCGGTCAAGTCCCAGACAGCTTGCGACGTTCTGATCTAGATAGCAAGCTGAAAAACGGTGAAATCTCAGTTAGAGAATTTGTCCGGACTCTAGCAAGTTCAGATATCTACGTGCGGCGCTTCTACACGCCATACCCAAACACTAAGGTGATTGAATTCTTATTCCGTCATATTTTGGGTCGAGCACCAGCAACGCAGCAAGAAATTCGTCAATACAATAAATTATTAGCTGATGGCGGTCTGAAAGCTGCTGTTGATGCAATGGTAGACAGTGCTGAGTACGCTCAATTCTTTGGCGAGGATGTTGTACCTTATCGTCGCTATCCCTCTTTACCAGCCGGTAACTATTTGGGTAGTGTGAAGGCTGCTGCTGATCTGGTTAAGCAATCTTGGTCTGATTTGTCTCCTTCGATTTTAAACCGCTCCTAGAGTCTAAGCTTCATTTAGTCTGAGTAGGCTACTAGTATCCTCTGACCAGTCAAGACAAAATGACTGGTTAGAGCTTCTTGTCTGTCAGAAAACTGAAAAGTAATGTTAAAAACTGTTAACAGGTGACTCAGAAGATGAACTAAATGCCGCAAAATATTTGCGGAAGGTAACTGTATCTGCAAGCTTAATGTATCTCTAGTTACGCAGGTAGCTGGTAAATGTCTAGACGAAAGCAGTGAATTAGCTGGCAAGTCAAAGCAAAAAGCTTAAGCATAGATACAGCTAGCCAAGGTAATACTACTGTTATAAAAAACACCTTGGAAAAACTGGGAACTCTCCCCAAATGGAGTGCGCAAGTAGCGGAATTCCGCGCAGTGGCATCCAGAAAGTTGAGTAAATTTCTACTAGCAATACCCAGCACTTGAGTTACTCAAGGTGTGTGCTAGCAGTCTCGAATTACTGTCAAAGTAAGTACGGGAAACTAAATAAACCTGGTTTCATTAATTTTTGGAGGAATCGGTTAATGAGTATCGTCACGAAATCGATCGTGAATGCGGATGCCGAAGCTCGCTACCTCAGCCCTGGTGAGCTCGATCGGATCAAGAGCTTTGTTACTAGTGGTGAGCGCCGTTTACGGATTGCTCAGACCCTAACAGACAACCGCGAGCGTATTGTTAAGCAAGCCGGCGATCAATTATTCCAAAAGCGTCCTGATGTTGTTTCCCCTGGTGGAAACGCCTATGGTCAGGAAATGACTGCAACTTGCTTGCGCGATATGGATTATTACTTACGTTTGATCACCTACGGAGTTGTCGCTGGTGATGTTACACCAATTGAAGAAATTGGTGTTGTTGGCGTCCGCGAAATGTATAAGTCACTCGGCACTCCGATTGAAGCAGTTGCTGAAAGTGTCCGAGCAATGAAGAATGTTGCTACCTCGATGATGTCTTCGGAAGATGCTTCTGAAGCTGGCTCTTACTTTGACTATCTAGTCGGTGCTATGCAGTAGGGTGTGAGAACCTACTTCTCAAACTAACAATTGCAACACGGTGGGAAATAAGGAATTAAAACCATGCAAGACGCGATTACATCAGTAATTAATGCTTCAGACGTACAAGGTAAGTACCTTGACAACTCCGCTATGGAGAAGCTAAAAGGCTACTTCCAAACAGGCGAACTACGAGTGCGTGCTGCTACAACAATCAGTGCTAATGCAGCAGCAATTGTTAAAGAAGCAGTAGCAAAGTCTCTACTTTACTCTGATATCACTCGCCCAGGCGGCAACATGTATACGACTCGCCGCTATGCTGCTTGCATCCGCGACCTTGACTACTACTTGCGCTACTCGACTTATGCCATGTTAGCGGGAGATCCTTCTATCCTTGATGAGCGCGTACTTAACGGTCTTAAAGAAACATACAATTCTTTGGGTGTTCCTATCGGCGCAACAGTACAAGCTATCCAAGCAATGAAAGAAGTAACTGCTAGTTTAGTAGGTCCTGATGCTGGTAAGGAAATGGGTGTTTACTTTGACTATATCTGCTCTGGCTTGAGCTAAGCTTTGTTCCTCTTGATAACAGAGAATAGCTAAAGCTTCAAGGTAATTCTCCTTAAATTAAGGTCTGGAAGTTGATCGTGAGTGTTCAGACATGTTACCGCTTATTCAAAGCCTCAATGTGAGGCAATAAGTGTTAAGAGGTTTGGCATTGACGCTTTACTTCCAGCCTTTGAGCAATTAACTGAAATTGTTCGCTTATTAAAGAATTGTGTAAGCAAAGCATGAGAAAATAGGGTAGCAGTGGTATTTTGTTGCCCTCAAATCAATTGAAATCAAAAATTTTTCTAATTCAATAATCCAGGAGAGAGTTAACCAATGCGGATGTTTAAGGTTACTGCCTGTGTTCCTAGTCAAACACGGATTAGAACACAGCGGGAGTTGCAAAACACCTACTTCACTAAGCTCGTTCCTTACGACAACTGGTTTCGGGAACAGCAACGGATCATGAAAATGGGTGGCAAGATTGTTAAGGTGGAACTGGCTACAGGAAAACCTGGAATGAATACAGGGCTGCTGTAATTAATTTTTAAATTTATAATCAGTGTTAAGAGGTCTTAAAAGACCTCTTTATTTGTATCTGTAGCAAGTTAACAATTCTTATAAAAACTTTTGACGTGGTATTGAATAATGCGATCGCATTATTCAAATAACCGCTATACTCCTAATGTTATAAATTCGACTTAATTGCCGTGCAGATCCGTCAACTCATTCCTTTCTTTGACAAATCTGTGGCTGGATGGGTCAACGAAGCCCGTCTATTGCGCTGGCTAACTTTACTGTGGTTATTCATGGGGTTAGTCATTCTGTTTTCTGCGTCCTATCCAGTCGCTGATATAAAGTATGGAGATGGGCTGTATTTCCTCAAGCGCCAACTAATAGGGGCAGCTATTGGTTTGGTAGCATTTAACTTTCTTGTCCATTCACCTTTACGTTCAGTTTTGAATATCGCGCATTGGGGTGTATTAGTTCTTTTAGGATTAATTTTTATGACACTTATTCCAGGCGTGGGAGTAGAGATTGAGGGGGCTAGACGTTGGTTATCTGTTATGGGGATTTTGATTCAACCTTCTGAGTTAATCAAGCCGTTTCTAATCTTACAAAGTGCCCGTGTTTTTGGGCAATGGCATAGAATTCGCTGGAATGCCCGCTTATTTTGGCTAATAGTTTTTGCGCTGATGTTGGCAGGAATTCTCCGCCAGCCAAATTTAAGTACAACAGCGCTTTGTGGAATGGCACTTTGGTTAGTAGCACTTGCAGCAGGTTTACCTTATTTTCAGTTAATAGGAACCGCTTTACTCGGTATATTAGTAGCTGTAACAAGCATTAGCTTAAATCCTTATCAACTTGTGCGAGTCATTTCCTTTCGCAATCCTTGGATAGATCCGGCAAAGAGTGGCTATCAGTTGGTTCAAAGTCTGCTTGCAGTTGGTTCTGGTGGAACTTGGGGTGCTGGATTTGGACTGTCGCAACAAAAATTGTTTTATTTGCCAATTCAAGATACTGACTTTATTTTTGCAATTTTCGCAGAAGAGTTTGGCTTTGTTGGGGGCGTGTTATTGTTGTTTCTTTTGGTTGTGTATGCAACGATCGCTTTAGTTGTGGCACTCAAAGCATGGAACCCAGTAAATAGATTAATCGCAATTGGCGCAATGATTTTCTTAGTAGGACAATCAATGCTTCACATCGGCGTTTCTACAGGAGTTTTACCTACAACAGGTTTACCACTCCCCTTCATTAGCTACGGCAGTAATTCAATCATTGCTAGCTTGATGATTGCCGGATTATTGATCCGTGTTGCAAGAGAAAATGCGGACACTCAAGTTGTGACACTACCAGGACGTGCCACGAGTAGACAACTTTAATGCCTTACTTAGATGTGACTAAGCTAAGATTGAAGCAGAATCAGCCTTTCAATGTATCTGCTCCATGCTTGAGATTTGGCAAACTCGGTTATATGAACTCGAACATTTTGCAAATACACTAGTATCCAACCAATTGACGCATCTTGGTTGGTTGAGTGTTGGTATCATTTTTACTGCTGGCTTATTGACTAGCTTGACACCGTGTATGCTATCGATGCTACCGATTACAGTGGGCTACATTGGTGGTTATGAAGCAGAAAGCCGCTGGCACGCCATGCGAATGTCTACTTGGTTTGCTCTGGGTTTAGCAACTACCTTAGCAGCATTAGGCATTGCCGCAGCTTTTTTAGGACGAGTTTACGGACAAGTAGGTATTGGGCTGCCCATTGTTGTCAGTATTGTCGCAATTTTAATGGGGTTGAATCTACTTGAAGCATTGCCCTTACAATTTCCATCATTCGGGAGTGTGGAATGGTCGCAAGATTTGCCTCCTGGAGTTCGTTCATACCTTGTTGGTTTAAGCTTTGGTGTGGTTGCTTCGCCGTGTAGTACACCCGTATTAGCCACTTTGCTTGCTTGGGTGGCAACAACGCAAGATTTAATGCTTGGTGCTACTTTACTTCTTGCATATACAGTTGGTTATGTCATGCCATTAATCTTGGCAGGAACTTTTACAGTTGCTATCAAAAAACTGTTAGGATTGCGCCGCTGGTCAAGTTGGATTACACCTGTAAGTGGAGCGCTACTTGTTGGTTTTGGTGTTTTTTCGCTTTTGTCTCGCATTCCAGTAGGAATTATTTAAGTCGATGTCTTTGGATTCTGCTAAGTCAAATTTGTGGTTGTCGCTGCGGCGCTTTTTTCGGCGTGAGTTTTTACCTGTACTGACGGACTTACGTTTGGCAATTGTCTTGTTGCTAGCGATCGCCGTTTTTAGTATTTCTGGTACTGTCATTGAACAAGGACAATCAGTTCCGTTTTACCAGGCAAATTATCCTGAAGAACCAGCATTATTTGGCTTTCTTAGCTGGAAAGTCTTGCTGAGTTTAGGGCTAGATCATGTTTATCGAACATGGTGGTTTTTGGCACTGCTGATTTTATTCGGTTCCAGCTTAACTGCTTGTACATTTAGACGCCAATTACCTGCACTGAAATGGTTCGCGCGGACTTGGAAGTTTTACAAACAACCACAGCAGTTTCGGAAGTTTGCATTGAGTGCAGAAGTTGACCGCACACCTCTGGATAACTTAGTACCTTTTTTGGAAAAACGCTATCAAGTCTTTCGTGAAGGAGACGCGCTTTACGCTAGTCGAGGTCTTGTTGGACGTGTTGGACCAATTGTTGTCCATGCTAGTATGATTTTGATTCTTGTGGGCGCAATTTGGGGAGCGTTGACAGGCTTCATGGCGCAAGAAATGGTTGCGAGTGGAGAAAGTTTTAAAGTTCAAAATATTGTTGATGCTGGTCCTTGGGCAACACCACAAATTCCTCAAGATTGGTCTGTACGAGTTAATAGATTTTGGATCGACTATACGCCTACTGGCGGAATCGACCAATTTTATTCAGATTTATCTGTGATTGACAATCAAGGGCAAGAAGTTAAGCACAAAAAGATTTTTGTTAATGAACCGCTACGTCATCGTGGTGTCACTTTTTATCAAACTGACTGGGGAATTGCAGCGATTCGCATTCGACTGAACAAAAGCCCCATTTTGCAATTACCAATGGCACGGTTAAACACCAATGGACAAGGACGTCTTTGGGCAACTTGGATTCCCACAAAACCTGACTTGAGTGCAGGGGTTTCACTTGTTGCTAGAGATCTACAAGGAATGCTACTGCTATACGACACAACAGGGCAATTAATCAATACTGTGCGCCCTGGAATGGCTGTTGAGGTCAACGGTGTTAAGTTGAAGATCGAAGAAGTTGTCGGTAGTACAGGGTTACAGATTAAAGCCGATCCAGGAATTCCCTTTGTTTATTCAGGTTTTGGCTTGCTGATGTTAGGTGTCATTATGAGTTACGTCTCTCATTCACAAGTTTGGGCATTACAAAAAGATGGCAAGCTTTACATCGGTGGTAAAACAAATCGCGCTCACGTTGCTTTTGAACGAGAGTTCTTGACACTATTAGAGCAGTTAGGACAAAAACAGATAATAGAAGAACACAACTCTGTGCAGGCGATCGCCAATCAGGATGCTTAGTTTTTTACAGTTAATGTATTACTCGACTCACGTTTATGAGTTACTTCGATAACGGTGTGAACGTTGCCGCGAGGATTAAAGTCACCCTTAATTGAGATTTCCAACGGATCGCAGGCGGCGACAAAGTCATCTAAAATTTGATTAATAGATTCTTCGTGTGAAATATAGCGATCGCGGTAACTGTTGATATATAGTTTAATCGCTTTAAGTTCTACGACTCGCTCGTTAGGAACATAAGTAATATAGATTGTGGCAAAGTCAGGATAGCCAGAGAAAGGACATTTACAAGTAAACTCCGGTAAAGTAATGTGAACGTGGTACCAGCGTCCAATACGAGGATTAGGAAACGTAATCAGCTTTCCTTCAGCGATTTGACGTTCGCCATACTTTTGCTCAGTAGCTTCATTACTCTCTGCTAAGCTCGAATCTGATGCACTTTGCACTAAGCTTGAATCATTACTCATAGTTTTTAATACTGCTCCCAATCTGGACAGTTATTATCATCCCAACCATAAGGATGCATTGCACAAACTAATAAGTTTCCGTTGTACACTTGACCGTGGTAATGATGACAACCGATACAGGCAGGATTTTGCTCTGGACTAGGCTCAACTTCGTACGGAAAAGAATGTTCAGCTTCTCCCACAAAGTCTTCTAATTCCCAGTAAACTTCAAGCAATGGATCAGCTAAATCATTTAAATATTGGTCAATTTCTATGGCGATCGTGTTGTGTACTTGCTCAGTTATTTCTTCAGAAATCTCAAATACTGAATCTACAGCATCTGACACTCCTTGAAAAAACCGTTCTACTTCATCTGCTACCGTCTCTAGCATTTCAAAAAGGTCTTTTTGCCACTTTTCCATAAACGAGTACGTCCTTGCTTACTCCCAAAGGGACGCGATCAGCTACCAATTTAGTTAAGTCAGCCTGCCCTATTCAATTTATAGTTTACAAACAATAGTGAACAAAAGCAGTCATCAATTTTGTACGTTTATTGTTGTCGCTTAAGTCTTTGTAGTTCTTCTTGTAGTCCTAACACTTGCTGACGCAGGCTATCTACATCTTGGTCTTCCTGCTGCACTGTAGTTGGTTCGTCGTCGGTCAAAATTTCAATGCGGCGTGGTTCTCTATTTTGGGCACTAGAGCTTGGTTCATTTGCAGAGGGTTGTTGTGCTTGTTGCATCAAATCTTCTACAAATCTTTTGGCTTCATCAGTGGTCATCTCACCACGAGAAACCATTTCATCGGCTAACTTTTGTGCTTGCGATCGCAACTCTGCTAATTTGACACCTGCTTTCTCACCTGCATAAGAAGCTAGCCCAACGCCGAGATAAAAAGCTCTTTGTACTACATCTCCAAATCCAGGCATGGCAACGATCTGCTCCCTAAACTAAGGCGACCCGGAGTCCACGCCTATCACAAGCATCCCGTATTGCTGCTACCTTCCGGTCCTGACAAGGTTTGGGCGTTATAATCGCATGGGTCCAGGTCTAAACCTAGCATAACACGGAGTTTTGAGTTTTGAATGTTGAGTTTTGATTGAAACTGTTCTGGATGATGGAGTTTTGAGTGTTCTTTGTCAATAACCAATTAGCACTTAGCAATTACCTTCTTGAACTTAGTTTTTATCTATCTACTCAATTCCTACTCAACTACAACTTGCCATTGGTAAAGCTTATATTGCACACAACCGTTTTGAATTAAAGGATCTTTTGCCACGATTGCTTTTGCTTCTTCCAGTGATTCGGCTTGAAAGATCATCATGCCGCCGCCGCGCTGTGCCCAGTAGCCACTACGGGCTTGATGTCCGTTGGCAATTAATTCTTTGACATAAGCTTTGTGAGCAGGTATGTGTTGGTCAAACTCTGGCTTTTCGACTATGCCCTTTTCAATTTTGACAAACCAAGGCATTTATGTTACTAATCCTCAGCATTAATATAAAAAAGAAGTTTTTGCAGGTTATCAGAAACCTTGGCTCAAATAACCAATCGCTATTTTATTGCTTTATTGCCACCACTGGAAATTCAAACTTCTGTGCGAGACATCCAGCAACATTTTGCTGAACATTATAGTAGCCGAGGTGCATTACGATCGCCACCTCATATTACATTACAGCCACCATTTCTTTGGGAAGTTGAGCGTGTTAATGAACTAGAAAGTCATCTCAAAAATTTTGTTCAGCAGCGATCGCTAGTACCCGTTGTCCTAGACGGATTTGGTGCTTTCTCACCACGTGTCATTTACATTAATGTACGCAAATCTCTAGAACTACTAAATGTACAAGCTGACTTAATGATACATTGTGAATTATTAGGAATTGTCGATCCTGTTTCTAAAACACGTCCTTTTGCCCCACATATGACTGTTGCATTTCGAGATTTAACGCGGCAGAACTTTAAAGCAGCATGGACACAGTTTCAACACCAGCAGTTGTATTTCGAGTTTACAGCAAGTGGTGTGACGTTATTAATACATAATGGCAAACAGTGGATTGTGCGTACTATTTTTCCATTTACTTTCAACAATTAGCTAATTGCTAATTATCATCTGGTCTTTGTACAATTGTTTCCATAATCCGACGCTTGTTTTTAGGATCGACACCAAAGATCCGCACATAATCGCCGTTATGCTCATCCAGACAGGTTTCTAAGGCAATTACAGCTTCTGATTCACCAAAAATTGCAGGGCTACAGCTTTGCCATGAGTTAGTACGAAAGCGTCTTTTATCTACATATTCGATACCAATATGATACCCTTGAGCAATTAAGTTTTTGACTTGTTCTAATGTTGCTAAACCAACTCTTCGTGTCAATACTTCGTTATGACGGTTCATTGAAGTATTAAATCCGTTGTAACGCGGCGGATTTAAAGAGCTAGGTTCGTATTGCTTTGGTTGAAAATACGTTAGCTTCCTTGAGTTTTCAAGGGTGGGTTGTGAAGATTGAGGTTCTGCAGCAGGCTGTACAGACGTTTTGTTTTCTGGTGCTGAAGGTGCTGAGTTCATTAGAGGAGGTGTTTGTCCTCGGTTAGCACTAATCGGATTGCGATTTGCATAATACAAAGCTTGGTTATATTCATGAACTAGGCGCGAATTGTCTACACGTTGCTGTTCTTGAACCATGAAATTGCCTTGTTCAATCAGGCGTGACAAACCAAACTCAGGTTTTTTGAATATTGGCGATTCTTCGGTACTATTTACCACTCGTAATGACACATGTTCTACACCAATCTCATGGATAAAGCGACGAATTTGTTCGTCATAAATACGCGATCGCAACGCACTGAAAAAGTCCACTGCCTGACTGGAAAAGGTATCAACAAGTCGGGCGATTTCTTGAGAAGATAGTCCATCGTTGGAGAAAATTCCTCCAACAATGCCAATTTTATCGTCGCGATCTGGTTCCCAATAGAACTTTTCCATGCGCCCTTCGCGAATTAGTGGTGCATACAAAGTAGAAAAGTCATTGCCTGTAACGATAATTGGGACGCGGTGCAGTGGCGTAGAGTCGTAGCTTCCAGGAAGTTGTACATCAGTAGGATTATCAGCAATATTCATCAATGTAGCGTTCACTAACTGCGTGTTGACTGTATACTGTGTTCCTTCGTCAAATCTTCCCGCACCAGCATCGAGATCGTTAATCATTAAAGTAACCATTTTGCCACGCACTTTAATTAATTCTGCGGCTTCACGATAGCGTAAACGGATCAACCTCGCTGGATCTCCAGCATCTGGACTTTCAAGTTCTCCGCCTGAAATGTGGATAACCTCAATTCCCATACGCTCAAAAACCAATCCGCATTGGAATGTTTTACCTTCTCCTTTACGTCCATGAATACCTAAAATCACTGGTACTCGAACTCCTGGAAGATCGAGAAAGTTCTTTGTGATGTGAACTGCAAGCTTATCTAAAAAACGAGGAGAAATATAGTAACTCATAAATTTACAGTATTGTGCAATTGACTTTTGGAACTCATCCTAACTTTCACTATAATAAATGCGGCTCTCTATCAAAGCAGCTTCACTAAAGCATTTTAACTAACTTAAGCTATTAATATTAGCTGCTATAAACTACGATATTTCTGAAGATTTATGAGAGCAACTACTATAAATTTAAGTTAAGTTCTATCCCAGTTAAAATTATTTGTTATGTGTATAACAAACTCAACTAATCTATCTTCACCTAAAATACTTTTAGGTGAGCTTTAAGTTTCTATTGATTTAGATATTGCTATAGTTATTTTGACAGAGTTTGTAGAATTGGTCATCAGTTAGCTCTAAAGTAGGTTTTAAATTAAGAACTTCTGCAGGCATATAGCGTGCCATGCTCTAAACATGATGACTTAATCGTAGCTCGTCGTAGTAATAATAATTTAGAGTTGAATTCAGCAAAAAAAGAGGCAGGCTTGCTACCTCTTTTGCAAGGGGATAGACGACTCAGTTACAGCTTCCCCATGTACTCAGAAGAGAATTTAGTACCTACCGCCGTAGCTGCTATTTTGATTTGGTTTGTGCACGATAAAGCTCAGAATTTGACATTGCTTAACGTTATCAAAGCCTACTACGCGAATGTAGCAATTGCTGTACTGTGAACGACAAGCTTGAACTTCGTTAAGTACTTCTTGAGTACTTTTAGCACCAAATAAAGGTAATTTCCAAAGTGTCCAATAGTGTTGCTCTGGTTCAGAAGATTCGTTGAACTCAATTCCTGGAATATAACCTTGATTCAGAATGTACTGGATCTGCTTATTAATCTGAGCATCGCTTAGAGGTGGGAGATAAGACAGGGTTTCGTAGCGACGCTCTTTGGGTAAAGTTTGCATATCTTCAAAAAAAGTGTTTTGCTCTGATCGATTAGGGTGTTGTACTAATTGGAGGGATTGTCCAAATTAGTCTCAGTTGTTGCTTGTTCCTCATAGCTGGGGTTAGATTCAAGTTGCGTAATCCGCTCTAAATGCTGTCTGCGGTGTTCCATGTTGGCTTGTTGAATGTCAAGCAGAACCATTTCAGGAAGAAAGTTAACCACTTCCTGTGCTATATGTTCCCTGACAACCATGATCCGCAAAGCTAAATCTGGTTTCTCTTGAAACAACTTATTGATGTATGCTTCTCCATCTTGAATGACTTCTTGAGAAGAAAAGCGATGCAGCCAAAATGCTAGAGGCGGATTAGTTTCGCTGATCTGAGCTAGTACCGTTCTCATTGCCTGATAAGTCAGGTAGCTTGAGAGCGTTTTAGCTGTATCTTTCGCAATTTTTTTTAAATCCATGCTTGACCCCAGCCGGAAGGCTTTGAGACTTTAGATTAAGAATTTAGATCTTAGATTAATCCAAAATTCAAAATCTGCCTCAAATTATTAGAGTGTATCCATTGCCTCGAATTCAAACTTGATTTCCTTCCATAGTTCGCAAGCAACAGCAAGTTCAGGACTCCACTTAGCGGCTTCGCGGATAACATCATTACCTTCACGAGCCAAACTGCGACCTTCGTTACGAGCTTGAATACAAGCTTCTAATGCGACGCGGTTAGCAGTTGCACCAGGCGCGTTACCCCAAGGATGTCCCAGAGTACCGCCACCAAATTGCAAGCAGGAATCATCACCAAAAATTTCTACTAGCGCTGGCATATGCCAGATATGGATACCACCAGAAGCTACAGGCATAACACCAGGCATAGAAGCCCAATCTTGAGTAAAGAAGATACCGCGATCGCGATCTTGCTCTACATAGTTTTCGCGCATGAGGTCAACGAAGCCCATTGTAATACCGCGCTCGCCCTCAAGTTTACCAACTACGGTACCGGAGTGTAAGTGGTCCCCACCAGACATCCGCAAGCATTTTGCCAATACGCGGAAGTGCATGCCGTGGTTCTTTTGACGGTCGATGACTGCGTGCATCGCACGGTGGATGTGTAGTAACACACCGTTATCGCGACACCAACGCGCCAAAGTGGTATTAGCCGTAAAACCACCAGTTAAGTAGTCGTGCATGATAATGGGCATATCAAGTTCTTTAGCGAACTCAGCCCGCTTCATCATTTCCTCGCAGGTAGGAGCAGTAACATTGAGGTAGTGACCTTTAATTTCACCTGTTTCTGCTTGAGCTTTGTGGATTGCTTCTGCTACGAACAAGAAGCGATCGCGCCAGCGCATGAAAGGCTGCGAGTTAATATTTTCATCGTCTTTGGTGAAGTCTAATCCACCACGCAAGCACTCATAAACTGCACGTCCGTAGTTCTTAGCCGATAGACCAAGCTTTGGTTTAATCGTACAACCTAGTAATGGACGACCATACTTGTTTAGTTTGTCACGCTCAACTTGAATACCATGCGGGGGTCCTTGGAAGGTTTTTAAGTAAGCAACAGGAATCCGCAAGTCTTCCAAACGTAATGCACGTAGTGCTTTAAAACCAAATACGTTACCTACAATCGAGGTCAACATATTGGTAACAGAACCTTCCTCAAACAGATCCAATGGGTAAGCAACGTAGCAGATAAACTGGTTGTCTTCCCCTGGAACCGGTTCAATATCGTAGCAACGACCTTTGTAGCGATCTAGGTCGGTTAATAAGTCTGTCCACACTGTTGTCCATGTACCTGTGGAAGACTCAGCAGCCACAGCAGCTCCAGCTTCTTCTGGAGGAACTCCAGGCTGAGGAGTGACGCGGAACGCCGCTAGAATATCCGTATCTTTAGGTGTGTAATCTGGGGTGTAATAGGTTAGTCTGTAATCTTTAACCCCTGCCTGATACCCAGTCTTTGTCTGAGTCTTTGTTTGAGCGTAAGACATATTTTCTTCCCAAGAAGTCACTCACTTCCACTTGCTAAGTAGCAAGCTTCCTTAGGAAAACTATACCAAGGATTCAATAAGTTAAGATTTAAATCTGCTGTATAGTTTGATAATTAAACTTTATAAATCTTACGAAATATTAATTTTTGTGATATAATATATAAAATGTAGTAAGAAATACATTTTCCAAATTAAATAAGAAATCGTTGGATTTGGGAAAAATATCACTAAAAGTAGTAAATCTCTTTCTAGAGTGCTAGCGTAGCGCAGTGAAGTTTAGTTCTATTTATAGACAAACTAAAAACAAAAAGAGATATCACTTAACAAAACTCAATAGTGTAGTGAGATGTGGACAGCAGCAATTTGCCATGACTGCTCCAAGAGCAAGTAGCTAAATTTAATCTGGCATACTTAAGATATTGCTCGTTTCACTCAGTATATTTCTGATTGCCTTTCGCCAACGACTAGTGACATATGCCCATCACTACCCAGCAACTTAGCCAATGGAAACAACAAGGGCGAACAATTGTCGCTCTTACTGCTTGGGATTACACGACAGGAAGGTTGTTAGATGGATCTGGCGTAGATTTGATCTTAGTAGGTGATTCCTTGGCAGGTATGCTAGGTTACGAGACAACTATACCTCTGACACTAGAAGAAATGTTGCATCACGCAAAAGCTGTACGCCGAGGTGTGAAAAATGCGCTAGTTGTGTTCGACTTACCTTTTTTGACTTATCAAGAAAGCTTTCAGCAAGCGATGCATTCAGCGGGTAGGGCTTTAAAAGAAACAGGGGCACAGGCTGTAAAGATTGAAGGTGGGTATCCGGCAATTGTAGAGACTGTAGCGCATTTAGTCCAAGCTGGAGTTCCCGTAATGGGACATATTGGTTTGACCCCCCAATCAGTTCATCAATTAGGGTTACGTCAACAAGGTAAAACACCGACAGACAGTGAAAGATTGATTACTGAAGCGATCGCATTGGAAGCTGCAGGCGCATTTAGTATTGTCTTAGAACATATTCCCTCAGAGTTAGCTATTCAAATTACGCAGAAACTCACAATTCCCACGATTGGAATTGGTGCTGGTTCTGGATGTGATGGACAAGTATTAGTCACGTCTGATTTGTTGGGTTTATCCGAGAAACAACCGCCTTTCGCCAAAATGTATGTCAATTTGAGTGCGGCGATCGCCCAAGCTGTACAGAGTTTTGCAGTAGAAGTACGCGATCGCCAGTTTCCTAAAAAGTGAATTATAAATGCCCTTCGAGATTGCCCAAACGAAGTGAACGAGTGCACATTCAAGAGTTGGAGTTTTGTTTGTAAGTCCGCAGAGGTAGACTTTAATTTATATAGCAGCGAATTTATTCGCTAATCATTTATGCTATCGAGCAATTGATATTGACTCTTCGATTGCCACAACAGATTCGTTAGTTACTTTGTGCCGTGCCAGAACGTATAAAGCAAGGTTACCGCAAAGAGTACTTAGAGTGACAACTAACCATGAATGGTGAGAAATATTTTGTGGTTGATCTATTGCCCAACCCCCAACAATAGGACCAAAAAAATAACCAATAGACCAACATTGGTAGCTGATCGCTAGATACACTCCTCGTAGTGAAGGCGGTGCTAACTCGGCAACAATTGCTGGAGCAAAAGGTTTATAGATGATGGAGGCAATTGATAACACGCTAAATGCAGCAACTATCAATGCAAACCGGATTGATGAATCTATTCCAGTAGCCCAAACTAAGAAAAACCCTGTCCCCCACAGTAGCATAGAAATCATTAAAACTTTGATTTTTACTAATGAGCCTAAAATTTGGACAAGGGGTAACTGTAAAACTGCGCCCAAACCGACATAACACCATGTAAATAAATTGGCAACACTTGTTAATGAGCTTGCTGTATTTTGAGTTGTATTCTGCGGTAGCAATGTGAAATATAGAGGTAAAGTGCTGCTGACTAAAGCAACATAAGTAGTAAACAGGACATTAATAACAACAAATAGCCTCAAAGCGCGATCTTTGAGAGCGATCGCAAATCCTTGAAGTGTGTTGGTATCATTGGAAGCGTCATGCCGTGTTTCGATAATCGCAACTTGAATAAGCACCAGAAACACAAGAAACAAAACTCCACTCAAAACAAAAAGTGCTTCAATGCGATGAACTAGGGTAAGCAATAATCCCCCGCTAAAAACTCCTAGGCCATTACCAATACTGTCTGCTAGAACTAAAATTGCGAATGCATGGTGACGCTGTTCTGATGTTGTTACATCAATCACTGCAGCATCAGCTGCAGTCCAATAACAACCCGCACTCAAACCCATAATTAAGTTTGCAACAACTAGCAGTGGTAAATTGTGAGTCAGTACTAAAACAAGTGCAGCAAAGATTGACAAAATAGCAGAGATTAAGAGTGTTTTTTTACGACCATACTGAGAATCTGCTAAATAGCCACCCAAGAAATGACCGATAACACCCGCCAGGGAACCACTACCAATTCCAATTCCGACTGCAGTTGCAGATAAACCTATTTGTTTAACGAATATCAGCGGAATGTAAAACTGAATCAACCCATAACCTGTTTGGTAGAGTAATCGACCGATCGCTTGAAACCAAACTTGACGGCTTGATAGTTGAAAGAAATGGGGCAAATAAGTCATGTGGCTAGTTGATAGTTGCTAGTGACTAGTTGCTCATCACTCATTACTAATCACTAACCACTCTAGATATTAGATACTACCTATCTACCCTAACTTCTTATGATTATCGCGATTGTATTTGAGCATTGAGTGTTTTTTCGATGCGATCGCGTGTTTCTTCTAAATGGGCTTTTGTATATTCATCAAACTTATTTGAACGCGATAAAGTTCGATTCAAGTGACCGCGAAGTTGTCTTAGTTTATACCAAGCAAGTGTTCGGGCATCTTCTGGTACAGAGGAGTTACGTAGCACCATTGCCGTGAGAATCTTCAGGTGTTCTCGTTGTAAAGCACGACGTAAACTATTAATATCAGGATTGCGTCGGTCTGGTTCGATGACTTCTGTCCAAATATCATTTTGGAGAGTATCAAATAACTCTGGTAGCGTTAATACAGTTTCAGCTTCACTTTTGAGTTCAATATCACGCAAACGAACTAAGCGATCGCCTGAGAGTAACTCTTTGAGTACTAAGCTTTGCATCAAGTTCACACTATCGTGAATTGGGTAATCGAGACGCCCCAGCATGACATCGCTACCCCAGTGTCGCCATCGTGACGGTGCTAATTTGTTGAGTAAATCGGGTGGAAAATTAAAAGCATCCGCTGCAAAGATGTATTTCTCTAATGTTGCTAACGCTTGACGCTGTTTTTCTACAGGTACAGGTTCAAATGGTAGTCTTCCGTTAGGATCTCCAGCATGGTTGCGTGAGAAAGTCTGCCCACCAATGTATTTTGTTGTGTAGTAAGTATGGCGCAGGTAGTGTAGAAACACCGCATCAAATAACTCACTCAATTTAGCATAACTTTCTCCTGTTTTCGGATAACGTTTGTGCAAGCGATCCCACATCACACGCGAGTTTTCCAATTGCCACTGTGAGTAACGCAGCACATCACTACTATTATCCCAAGCATTCACTTCGGGGTCGAGGTCAAACAAATCTTCATCAGTAGCATAGGCGAGTTCTGATTGTGCGGAACGCTGTGCGATTTCATCCAAAAACGGCTTTTCAGCGATTGGGTGTGCTGCATCAGTTGGTGTATAACCATACTGAATTGCCCAAATATCATAAGGACCAACAACTGAGGGAAAATAATCTCCTTGCTGCATTCCTTGTGGTGCTAAATTTGGTGGAATATAATCCATCACCGAGGTTGTCAAACCCCTAATTTGGGTAACAGTTGTATTATTTAATTCTTCTGGTTGCAATAATGTGCTACCACGGAAATTGTGCCGTAGACCTAAAGTGTGTCCTATTTCATGGGCGATAATGAGTCGTAAGTATTGATGAATATACTCTTCCATCTGATCGCTGTTTGGCGCTGTGTCTTGAAACAGCGATAGTGCTAAAGACCCGATCGCAAACTGGTTGAGTGCCTCAATGCCGTAACACAGGTCATACTCTATTGCCATTTGTGATAGCGGTGAACGCGAAGGAACTGGGCTAGCAATACCAGCGGCATTTGCTAAGGTTGGTTGTGAGTCACCCTGGCGTAACTCGTTGGTGCAAAGATTACCAGAAGCCCCCATCATATGAGATAGTAATGATGTTGGTTGTGTTTGATGTTGTTGAATTAAATTACGGTATTCGTGCTTCAGTCGGCGGACAAAGCTAGCATCAACTAAAATATCGGCATCTAAGATTTCTCCCGTTAAAGGATTAACGCGAGATGGTCCTAAAGCAAAAAAGCCATCGACGGTGTTAATCCAGCGAATTGTGTTATAGCGCACATCAGCAGGGTCCCACTTAGCATCATTAGGCATTTGCTTGACTTGTATAGCATCTTTAAATCCTGCTTTTTCAAAAGCTTGGTTCCACATCAAAACACCTTCTTTGATCGCTTCGTGGTACTCTAGCGGAACAGCATTTTCAATCCAAAAGACAATCGGCTTTTTGGGTGGTGATAGCGGGGCATTGGGATCTTGTTTTTCGAGATCCCAGCGATTAATGTAACGAACGAAAGGATCGCTGCGATCGTCATTAGAAAAGTCTTGATAAGCTGTAATAAAATAGCCCACACGTTCGTCAGCTAGACGCGGACGATAGTTGCTGTTTTTGGGTAATTCAGAAAAACTGTAGCGGACGCGCAGAGTTAAAGCGCGACTATCTGGTATGGTCGATAAATTTGCCGGATTACTACTATTAGTTGAAGAAAAGCCATAGACTGACTCTATCTCAACATTTAAGGGAAAAGCTTTAGCATCACCAAAATGTGATTTTTTGCTGTCAAGTTGATAGGGAACTGACAGCATTGTTGACAAGTGCGACGATAACCCTGGAACATCACTAAGGAGAAGATCTCCTAGATCTACAAGAACTGTTTGGCGTTGGGGGTGAATGCTTTTGATCGGTAAAGCGTAAAGAACTGAATCGCTAAATGAACGTGCTAGCGATCGCGCTTGCGGATCTCCAGGACTTGTCCGAAAGTTTACGTTACGTACTACAAAATGTAAGTTATTGTTAACACGACGAAAATAAAATAAGAAGTCTTGTAAAGGCATTCCACTATAAATTCCGCGTTCGCCAATACCCGATTCCATAGTAATTGTGCCTAAGAAGTTTTGATTTAACTGCTGCGGCTTGATCTCTAAATAAATTTTGCCTGTATCTTTGTGCGTGTAGAGAGTATACAACCCTTCTACTTTTGTTGTATCTTTAACAACCTCATGAAACGGTTGTAAGTCAGCTTGCTTATTTGTATTTTTTGTAACTAAATATTCTGGAATATTAGGTTTGTTTTCGTCTTTGACAGGTTGTAAAAATGGCTGTTTTACCTTTTTGTCATTATCTACTATCCAAACAAATGGTTGATGCTGCGGCTTGTCATCTTGGAGTACCCATACTCCTGATGGTAACTTATGTAAAGGGTTGTCCTCTGTTAGTTGTGACTGCGAAGGTATAGCAGCGATCCCAGCGATCGCCGGTTTAATTCCAACAAATAATAAACTTTGTAGTAATACAATATATAATGGTAGCCTCTTCATCCCACCAATTCCTTCACTGGTTTCTCAGCGTTTAAATTTATATAGCAATGTCTACTGATTCCTTCATCACCCCACCACCACAAGCTATCTTGTTATCCTGAGTTCACACGAATATTAGACTAGAAGCCTTGCTTGCTAGTGTGTATTATTCCCAGAAATTGTTATTTTATTAACGGTCATATCTTACTTTTGCATTTAATTCAGCAGGATGCTGAGAAGTTATGTACAAAATTAATTGTTATTAGCATTAATGTTAAATTCTGCAACTCATAACCTCTACGACGCGTGCAAGCAGTTTCTCCAAAAAGATAGCTATCAACGTTCACTACAACTTCAGCAGCTTGGTTTAGCACGTTATGCTGATTTCTTAACGCAAATACACTTAAATGAAGCAAATATAGCTTGTGTTATGCGTTTTTTTCAAAACCCTAGTCGTGTCAAATTTCCTCAGCTTCAAGGTGCAGATCTATCTAATTTAATTTTAGATCGCAGCAATTTGATTCGGGGCGATTTATCTAGTGCAAACTTGCAAGGTAGTAGTCTTGTTAATGCTGATTTAATATTTGCCAATTTTACGAAGGCAAACTTGAGAAATGCTAATTTGACTGGTGCAACATTAAATGCAACGATTTGGCTGGGGACGACAGTTGAGAACTGTAACTTTGGTATGGGTATTGGACTAACTGATATTCAGCGACAAAATTTAATAATACGTAACGCTCAGTTCGATTGAATTATGTTTAAAACATTTCAATTACTTAAAGTATAAAAAAACACACTAAGATATTTTGTTTCAGTGCATATGCTTATATATCCTTTGTTTATTAGATAGCAACTTCAGAATTGTGAAGAGTATTTTTAGCTTATCTTCAATAAAAAATGAATGAGTAATACAGAGGGTTTCACTTTTGGCGTAAAGTGTTTTTAGTAAAAAGAATCCTCAAGCAAAAGGCATGGTTTTAACACTTCCGCGAAAGTTTCTATTACTTGGTTCAGGTGAACTAGGCAAAGAGTTTGTGATTGCAGCGCAACAGCTAGGAAATTCTATTGTTGCGGTTGATCGTTATGCTAATGCCCCAGCAATGCAGGTTGCTGATAAATGTGAAGTTATTTCTATGTTGAATGGTGACGATTTAGAAGCTGTTATAGAGAAACATCAACCCGATTTCATTATTCCAGAAATTGAAGCAATTAGAACTGAAAAATTACTTGAATTTGAACAACGCGGGATTACTGTTATACCAACTGCTAAAGCAACTAATTTTACGATGAACCGCGATCGCATTCGCGAACTAGCACACACTCAACTTGGAATTCGGACTGCCAAATATGCTTATGCGACTAGTTTAGATGAGTTAGTTACGGCTGCTCAAGATATTGGTTTTCCAAATGTAGTTAAACCAATTATGTCTTCATCAGGAAAAGGTCAAGCAGTAGTTTATCAACCTGAGGAAGTAGCAACAGCTTGGAATTATGCCATAAAAAATTCTAGAGGAGATAGTCAGAAGATTATTGTTGAAGAATTTATTCAATTTGAAACTGAAATTACACTCTTAACAATTAAGCAGTGGAATGCGCCAACAATTTTTTGTCCAGCAATTGGACATCGGCAAGAAAATGGAGATTATCAAGAATCTTGGCAACCTGCTAAAATCTCAAATGAGTTGTTAGTTGAAGCACAGGCGATCGCCCAAAAAGTTACGGATTCCTTGGGTGGTGCAGGAATTTTTGGAGTAGAGTTTTTTGTTACCAAAGATGAAGTTATATTTTCAGAACTTTCACCTCGACCTCATGATACAGGCATGGTGACATTAATTTCGCAAAATCTTAATGAGTTTGAGTTACACCTGCGGGCTGTTTTAGGATTACCGATACCGCAAATTGAATTATTAACACCTTCAGCAAGTGCAGTTATATTAGCTCATGAATACGCTGATCGAGTTTCATATACTGGTGTTGCAGAGGCTTTGATAGAAAACGTTGAATTGCGCTTATTTGGCAAGCCAGATGCACGCCCAGGGCGACGAATGGGATTAGCCTTGGCTAAAGGCATAAATGTAGAGGAAGCGAGAAAAAAAGCACTACAAGCTGCCAGCAAAGTTAAAGTTGTTTAAAAATATGTTTCCTACCTTTCTACCATCGCAAGTACAGCTACTTAAGGAAAATGCAGCAATTACTTTAGCTCAAAGCATTCAGCGTAAGTCGATTATAACTTCGTTAAGTAAACAGGCGATCGCGACAGCTTATGTGTGTCAAGGTACAGGTAAGCCAATTTTATTACTGCATGGATTTGATAGTTCAGTATTAGAATTTCGCTATCTTCTACCATTACTGGCTAAATCTCATCAAACTTGGGCAGTTGATCTACTTGGATTTGGTTTTACTGAAAGAATGACAGAAATTGAATACAATCCAAACTCAATTAAAGCTCATCTTTATAGTTTCTGGAAGCTAATCGATCAACCATTGACATTAGTTGGTGCTTCGATGGGAGGTGCGACAGCAATTGATTTTGCGTTGGATTATCCACAAGCTGTAGAGAAATTAATTTTAATTAATAGTGTAGGTTTTAGTGGTGATTTTCCCCTTGGCAAATTCTTATTTCCGCCCTTTGATTATTTAGCAATAGAGTATTGGCGACAGCGTAAACTTCAAGCACTTTACTGGGAGAATCATTTGAATTCTCTAGAAGCAGTACGTTGTGCATCACTACATTTAGATATGCCTTACTGGTATGAAGCAATGCTGAGTTTTATGAAAAGTGGTGGGTATAGTAACTTAGTAGATAAGATTTATAGAATTAAGAAACCAACACTTATTTTATGGGGCGATCGCGATGATACTTTGAGTGTAAATGATGCAACGAAGTTTCGACGGGCGATCGCACATTCTCAACTAATTTGGTTAAAGAATTGCAGTCATGTTCCCCAATTAGAACAACCAGAAGTTTTAGCTAATTATATTCAAGCCTATTTAAATGATGTATAGCCTATGTAATAACTATTTAATATTACAGCCTATTGCAAGTTTATGAGGTACAGTAAGAGGAGTACACAAATGAAGTCTAATGAAACCGTACTCGCTCGACTTGCGAGAAAAAATAGTTAAGGCATACACACAAGGTGACACCTCAATCAG
>NZ_JADEWN010000127.1 GCF_015207655.1 Gloeocapsopsis crepidinum LEGE 06123
ATCGAGCCACTCTTTGTTACTCAAAATCTCTTGAGATGTTACGATATTCAGTCCGGCTACTGATGCACTATTTAAGATTTAAAACACTTCCCCTAGCCACTTAATCCACTGTTCATTCAGCAACGCCATGACTTGCAACTAGAACTATCGTTTTGGAATGGTTCTGGCGGTAATTTCGATCATCACGATGCGCGGCTATTTTTAGGTCGCGTTGCTTTGAGCAAGACGGGAACGTACCAATGGGATACGTTGGCGCGGTTAATGGCAGACGAAGTTAACTTCATTGCCAGCGGTTACTCGTCTCGGTTTCTCTACTGCTCGATTGTCGATGCACCCGCTAGGTATCTCGATCTATTGTCTTCTCGCTCTGCCAATACTCTCAAACAGAAGTTGCAGGAGTTGTATGGGGAATTAGAAAAACTGCCCCAAACCGACTACCTACTCTCCCACGAAGCTAAAGTGCTGTTCCAGGGGTGGAACCATACTTTGGTTAATGCTGAGATTGAGGAAGTGCATTTTGGGCTGTCGCTAGTATACGCCAAGATTGAGTCTTACACTGCCCGCATTGCTTTGTGGTTGCATCTAGTTAATGCCGTGCTACAAGGCGAACAGCCGCTGCCAGTTATTAGTGGCGAGACAATGCAATACGCAATTGAAATTGCCTCGTTCTATCTATGGCAGCACAAGCTGATTCATGCACACAACGCACCTAACCGCCAGCTAGAGGGGCTTTTTCTCAAGGTACAAACTCAAGCAGAGAAGTTTTTTACTAAGTGTAGCAAGGGTGTAGGGGCATCGTTCCTCAAGACGCGGATCAATGCCCTAAAAAACTGGGCAGTAGAAAAAATTCGCTGCTCAATTTTTCAGCCGTTAGCAGCAGCAGGTCACGGTCGGATTGAAGGTGAAGGCAGCGAGATGGTCTACATCCCCAACACTCAATCAGATGCCAATGATAAAGAATTGGTGGCTGTTGGTGGTAAGTTGGTGGCATCACCAATCGCTGAAAACTTTACTAGTACTAACTTACAAACACTAATTGGTGAAATTGATGGACAAGATGCCCATATTACTTCTCAGCAGCCGAGTGAAGCAATAACTCAAGAGGGCAACGCTTACGCCTCTCCCCACCGGACAGTTGCCTCAACGGGGGAAACCCCCAAGATCACACTCGCTCACCAGACACTTCGCTCAACGGAGGACACCTCCGCACGCGAGTGTCCTCACCAATTCACCAATTCAACTACCCAAAGCTTTGCTAATACTTGCACTCTTGCAGTTGGTGAGATCGCCAATTCATCACCAATTGCACCAATTGCACTCCTTCAAACAGAGTTGCCACAGCAAATACCAACTGCACGAGAATTGGCAGCAAAAGTGTTGGGCTGTGCCACCTGGGTAGAGTTGGCACAACAGGTACGCAGCGCCAAAAAGCTGATGCAGGCTGCTAGTTGCATGAGCTCGCAGCAACGTGCTTGGGTTGCTAACTTGTTAACCACACATTTGTGTTCTGCTCCCGATGCGCTTTCTCAGTTGGCTTGGATACCAGAAAAGCTGCGAGATGTTGTGTTGAAACAGTTAAGTTTTACGATTCGACAGCTAAGAAAGAGTGCAGAAAGTTTAGAACTTTATTGGGAGTACATTTCTAATTGCCAGTTTGTTTCAGTGACGATTCAAGAAACTGGTCAACAGCGATGGAATTTTCAAACTCCTGATGGCAATACCATCTCTGTCTTTGATCTCAAGGTAATTGAGGCGATCGCTCTTGCTTAAGACCAACAGGAAGCCAGGATTGCTGCTCTTGAAACCAACAAGAGGTTTTTAGCCGATGCCTAATACAAGTAAACTACTACAGTAAAAATCGCAGTCTTAGAGGAACTTACCCAGAAGAGGAATGAGAACGACATTGGCTAGAAATCAAAGTCGATAAAGCTTTGAGTAAAGGCGGTCAGCGCTTGAGCAGCAAATAATGAGGTGAATTCGCATTCTTCAGAACCAGATTTATGTAACCAAAAATCTTCTGTAAATAGCACTTCGGATATTATCGAGCAGCTAAAAAAGCTTAAACCCGAAAAAGTTGTTAGTTCTTTCAATACTTATCAAGAAGCAAATGCATTCGTTATTGCTTTGTAAGATGAAGCCAAGACAAGAGCTATGAAAGGTCTACATGTAGAAGCTGTCTTTCTACTCGAATTTGGTATTGCTACTTGTAATGTTCTTGACGACCCTGTTCTAGAGCTAGCAATCAACAAGGAATTGGAATTTATCAAAGCTCAACTACGCTAAAAAAGCAACGACAGCATTTTCAGCGTAACAATTAAATTTTTGTACAGATTAGACAACCCTAGAAAATACGTCGCTGAATTGGTGATAGGTGAGCGCGATCGCCAAAAGCTGCCTTCTCTTGGACAATGCGCTTGCTCACCCCCTACGACACTTGTGGGTTACACGGGCACAATTTTCATTGTTATGGGCAATGTGCTTTCCCGACATCGCTGTTAGTGTAGTTTTCGTGAAAAAATAGTTATTGAGAAACTCAGTTCCAACGACTAAATGTCTGAAACTGACCGATTGGCGACATCTAACAAGCAACTTGAGAGAACGAAAAACAAGGGCGAAAAGCAAAGCGAACCACAACAAAGGAAATCGCCCCACCGTGGTAGGCGCTCGCTTACCTCAGGTGGAGTGAAAAGTCTCAAACTTTTCGCGCCCGTACCTTCTACCCTGCACCCAGCATCGGTGTACTTGGCTTCTTTAACTCAAGGCTCTAGAGCTACCATGCGTCGCAGCTTGAACGCGATCGCCTCTTTGCTAACTGATGGCGAGTGCGATGCCTTGACTTTAGATTGGTCTAATCTGAGCTACCAACACACGGTGGCAGTGCGGGCAATTCTCATCGAGCGATTTGCTCCGGCAACGGTGAAAAAAATGGTGGCTGCCCTGCGGCGAGTGCTTAAAGAAGCGGCTAGACTGGGGTTGATGAGTTACGAAGATTATGCTCGTGCCACTGATCTGCCGCGCATTGATACGCCGCCGCAGAAATTGAGAGGTCGCGCCCTCGCCAACGATGAAATTGCCACTTTGCTAGATGAGTGCAATGAGGCTAAAACTATCGCAATTCGAGATGCAGCAATATTAGCTATACTGCGCGGTGGCGGCATTCGTCGGCAGGAATTGGCGCAGCTCAAATTGCAAGACTACAACTCCAGCACGGGTGAATTAGAGATTTGCTCTGGCAAGCGCAAGTCATACAGAACTGTTTATTTGCCCGCAGCCGCAGTTAAGTTGGTAGAAGCGTGGCTTGAAATCCGAGGACGCAAGAGAGGGGCGTTGATCTGCCCCGTGCGTAAGGGAGGGCAAGTAGAACTACGACATATGTCGGGGGATGCCGTGTTGAAGATCGTCAAAAAGCGCTCTGTGCGGGCGGGAGTGGCAGAATTTTCTCCCCACGACTTCCGCCGAACTTTCTGTTCGGACTTGCTGGATGAGGGGATTGACGTGTTTACCGTGCAAAAGCTAGCAGGTCACTCCTCGCCCCTAACGACATCAAAGTACGACCGGCGGGGAGACCGAACCAAGCGCCAGGCAGTCGAACGGTTGTTTTTTCCTCAGCCAGAACCTGATGGCTGATACTTGTTTGCCGCTGTTGAGGTCTGCCGAAAAGCTAGTCGGTCTAGCTCAGATGTTTTCGGCAAAGTTTTATCAATGCCATTGCAGCGGAGCAAGCCAGTAATCGTGGGGGGAAAATTGCGCGACTCTCGCTCTGGTCGCTCGCTCTCGTACTAGCTTGTAGATGCCATCTCCATCAGGAGCAAAATGTCGCAGTTCGACTTTACCACCCTTGTTGACCGGACAAATCAACGCCCCTGGAGAGTTCCCCCTGAATGCCAACCACTCTCTCAAGAACGCCAGTGCCTCCTCGCTCAGATAAACGACGCGCCTTTTCCCTCCTTTACCGCGTCGAACGATAAGAGAACCGTGAAGTAAGTCTAAATCGGCAAGCGTTAGATGCGCGAACTCTTG
>NZ_JADEWN010000017.1 GCF_015207655.1 Gloeocapsopsis crepidinum LEGE 06123
CCCCAACTACTGCATTCAGGGTTGATCTTCTCATTGCCACTGCACTCGATTTAATTAATCCCGTGCATTTGAAAAACTGGTTTACTCACTGTTGCTACTGTGCCTCATAAAACTGCAATAGGCTGTATATTAATTAACTTTGAAAACGTTAAACAAATAGACAGCTCAGGACTAGGTGGATTGATTGCAATCCAAAGAGTTGTACATACAGCCAATAGTAAAGTGTTTCTCTGCTCAATTCATGGTCAAGTTAAAATGTTGTTTGATTTGACAAAGATGAATGAAATATTTCGAGTTTTTAATAGCTTACAAGAATTTCAAGAAGAAGTTGTTAATCTACAATAAAATTATAATTCTGGATTTAATGCTGATAGGTTAAACTGAATTTTCAGTAAAGATAAATCATCTTCAAAATTGCTACCTTGGTTCAAGTTCTGAAGATAATTTAATAATTGCTTTAGATGATTATGTTGTTGGTGTGAGTCAGCTAGCAACTGCACAAAAGCTTCTTTTCCCAAAATACTACCATTGGGTTGAGAGATTTCGTATGCGCCATCACTAAAAATATATAAAGTACTTCTTTGTTGAAGATATACAGATTCGTTCTCAAAATCAGCATCAGGTAAAAAGCCGATTGGCAGACCTGGAGAACCTAATTGTTGAACTTGAGTTGTAGTATCACCTACTAATAATATAGCTGGTGGATGACCAGCACTAGCATAACTAATTTGATGCCGACAGCGATCGTAAACTCCATACCAAATTGTGAAGTATTTATCGTCATGTTCGCTCATCTGAAAAGCATAGTTGAGCGATTTGAGCACTTCGCTGGGTTGGCAAAAGTTAGTGTTGGGTAGAGATTGCGATCGCAAGAGATTAAGTACTGAGACTGATAGTAGTGCTGAACCGACTCCGTGTCCCGATACATCGAGTAAATAAAGCACTAAATGATCGTCGTCTATCCAGTAGTAGTCAAAGCTATCGCCTCCGAGTTGGGCTGAAGGAATAAATAAGGTTTCAGTTGTTACCGTTCCTGTGAGTGGGGCAGGAAGAAGCGATCGCACATAGCTACCTGCGTCGGCTAATTCTGTTTCCAAAAGTTGTTTTTGGTGTTGTAAATCTTGATTTAAAGCTTCTAGTACTTGTTTTTGGTGTTGTAAATCTTGATTGAGTTGGTATAACCGCAATCCTGCTCTCACTCTTGCTTTTAATTCATTAATATCAATTGGTTTAGCAAGAAAATCATCAGCGCCAGCATCAAGCCCAATTACTCGATCTTCAACTTCTCCTCGTGCAGTTAGTAGAATGAAGAAAGTTGTTGATAATTTTGAATTAGCTTTTAGGCAGCGACACACGTCAAGTCCGTTAATAGGAGACATCATCCAATCGCACACAATTAATGCTGGATGTATTTGTTGTGCTTGCGCAATTCCTTCTTCACCACTACTAGCCACTGTAACAGTGTAACCTTGGTTTTGTAATGCTCTTTTCAGCACCATCCGAATAGTAGGATCGTCATCAATAATGAGAATTTTAACCATTTAAAAATTAAGAAGTGTTGCTTACATAAAATTTGAGCTTTGGGGTGTGAGTATGCTGTCAGATAATCTGTTCACATAGAAGATAGTAGACAATATATATTTTTTATATTTATAACAATTTACTCAATATCTTATTGCTACTTACTTAACTATTTTAACTGATTGTTGTTTTGTTAGTTTTGAGTGAAATAAATTCTTCAAACCAACAAATAGTTTGCTATAGTCTATATATTAATTAAACTTAGTGGATTTGACAATTGATTCACAAAATAAATTTTCAAGTTAATACTGAGTTAACTGCTTCATCTCAAGTAATGGAGTGGTTTAAGCAGTTAAATGAGCCTCCATTAAATAATGTAATTTGGTGGCAATGTCAAACATTGCTACAAGAAGCCTTTATTAATATTGTTGAACATGCTCATAGAGGACTACCACAAGAAACTCCTGTGGAACTTGAAGCGATAAGAAGCAACGAATTTATAGAAATCTTGATTTGGTCATATGGTTTAGCTTTTGACTTAGAGCAGAAGCTAAAAGAAACCCCTGAAATTGAAGAAATTGAGGGTGAAAGAGGGCGTGGGCTAAAAATTATGTCATTGCTTGCGGATGAACTCAGCTATAAGCGTACAGAAGGCGATCGCTATTGTTTATATATAAAAAAATACTATAGTAGAGGTCAGGATTCAGAGATCAGAATTTAGAATTAAAAGTCAGTTTTATCAATAGTTCTGAGCTTATTTAATTTCCTAATTATATTGACCATTACTATGTACAAATTAAGTTGATAGTTTATTTAAGAAAGCTTGAATATGCATATGAGATGCGGTAATCTCTGCTAATAACTCATCCGTTCCTGACAAATTTTGGGCGCGAGCTTTTTGTTCAAGTATGACAGTAGATGCGTGCATTGTTTTTGCCCCAATGTTAGCACTCGCACCTTTAAGATGATGTGCTTGTTGCTCTACTTGTAGAAAATTGGCAGAAGCGATCGCAAGTTTCAATACTTCTAAACGGGCTTGAGTATCTTCAACAAACATTTGCAATAGTTCAATTTCAAATTCTTTGCTACCTTCTGAAAGTTGGTGCAGTTGTTCCCAATCAATCAGATCAAAAGAATCAGTTTTTGGTAGTTGTACAGTTATTTCTGAGTCTAATTGACAACTCCAGTACTCTAAGATCGCGGCTAACTTTTCTTTTATGACTGGCTTGCTAAGATAATCATTCATCCCAGCATCAAGACACATTTGTTTGTCTTCTTTCATCGCATTAGCAGTCATGGCAACAATGATGGGCTGACGCTGATTAGCAAAACCTGTGTACTGACGACGAATTGCTTGCGTTGTTGCAATACCATCGAGAATAGGCATTTGGCAATCCATTAAAATTAAGTCATAGGGAATTTTTTCGAGGAGTGCCAAAACTTCCTGCCCATTGGCAGCAACATCAGCGGTATATCCCAAAGATTGAAGTTGTTTGAGAGCAACTTTCTGATTAACTAAATTGTCTTCGGCAAGTAGAATTTTGAGTTTAGATGTACCATTTGATAATTCACGCTGAGGTAACTGGGAACTTACGATGAGATTATGACTTAGACTACTTGAACTTGGCTCGACGTAGTTTTCTAAGCAAGACATTACTTTATTGAGTAATTTATAAGGAATTTTTTCGAGGAGAGCTAAAGCTTCTTTGCCATTTGTAGCAATATCTGCGGTATAACTCAAGCTGCGGAGTTGCTGGAGAAATTGCTGCGAGTTACGTTCAGCTACAGGATAATTGTGATGAGTAGCAGTTGTAGCAAGATGAGAGTTGAAAGAATTTGCAATATTGGTTATATCAAGTCTTTTGTTTAAAATGTTCATCATTGTGTCAAGCAACCGCGATGGTTTGACAGGTTTAACCAAGTAAGCTGCAAATCCAATTTTTTTTGCCTGCTGTACTTCATCGTGTTGATTTGTAGAAGTGAGCATAATCAACGGTAAATCTGCCAGTAGGGAATTTGCTTTAATTTGTTCGCCTAACATCAAGCCATCGATTTCGGGCATTTGCATGTCAACCAAAGCAAAATCATAAGGTATGTTCTGCTTGTAAGCCTGTTGTATGCATTCCAGGGCAGCCGCAGCACTATCAGCCTCATCAACATGCATACCCCAACGCGTCGCTTGATGGTAAACTACTTTGCGATTGGTTGCGTTATCATCGACAACTAGCAAGCGCAGATTGCGTAAATTACTCAGTCGTCCTGGTTGGGTAGGGTTGAGTTGTTTGACAAAAGGAATTTCAAACCAGAACTTTGAACCTATTCCCAATTGACTTTCTATACCAATCTCTCCGCCCATGAGAGTGACAAGTTGCTTGCAGATTGCCAGTCCCAAACCAGTACCACCATACTTGCGAGTCGTCGAAGCATCGACTTGAGTAAATGGTGCAAAAAGCTTGTGTTGATCTTCAAGGCTGATACCAATCCCTGTATCTGCAACAGTCAAGCGGATGATGGCAATGCTGGAAGATTCTGATTGCAATTCTGCCCGTACTACAACTTCTCCAGTGCTAGTAAACTTGATGGCGTTGTTGATTAAGTTAGTCAAAACTTGACGCAGCCTTCCTGCATCTCCTTGGAGGTAGGTAGGAACATTGCTGTAGATAAGTCCTGCAATTTCCAAGTTCTTGGTGTGGGCTTGGGGAGCAAGTAATTCTAATACTTCGTCGATACAGGTTGATAAATCAAAATTGAGAGTTTCTAACTCCATCTCTCCAGCTTCGAGTTTTGATAGATCCAAAATCTCGTTGATTAAGCATAGAAGTGCATCTCCACTTGTGCGAATTATATTCAGAAAATCTCGCTGTTCGGGTGTGAGAGAAGTATCTAATAGTAAACCTGTCATTCCTAACACTGCATTCATCGGAGTGCGAATTTCATGACTCATATTCGCCAGGAAGGAACTTTTTGCTTGCGATGCTAACTCGGCTTGGTGATGTGCAACTTCGAGTTCTTGACGCTGACGGGTTTCAGCTTCAAGCAGCTGGGCTTGAACTAAGGCAATACCTACTTGATCGGCAAGTTGACGGAGGAGATCAATTTCAAAGCGGTTCCATTGCCTGAGATTGGAACATTGATGAACAATAAGTAAGCCACACAATTCTTCTTTTAAGAGAATCGGAACGACTAAATTTGCTTTAACACCGAATTGTTCGAGTATTTCAATGTGTTGCGGTTGAACATCTAAGATTTCGATGTTTGCAATGTCTTGTGTTTTTAGTTGACGGTATTGCTGGAGGCGATACTGCTGGTGATATTCTTCTTGGAAGTAGGAATCAGTGAGGTGTTGCCCGCGAATTGCAGGCAATCCAGGAACAACGGCTTCAGCAACAATGCTGCCAATACTATCAGGTGTGACGTGGTAGATCAAAACGCGGTCAGTTTGAAGAATATTTTGGACTTCAGTAACGGTAGTTTGAAGAATGTCTTCAATTTGTAACGACTGACGAATTTTGAGCGTGATTTCAGTGAAGAGTTGCGATCGCTGTGTTTGCAGTTGCAGTTCTTCTTCTGCTTGTTTTTGTTCAGTAATATCAATTGCTACCCCACCAAGTAAGAGTTGTCCAGATGCATCTTTGATCGGAAACTTAAAGGATAGCCAATAACGCTCACGTCCATCAGGAGTTGGAACACACTCGATTAACTCTATGGTTTGACCTGTTGCTAGAACTGCCAGATCGTTTTCACGCAACTGTTTTGCTGTTTCTGCTGGTAGCCAAGCAGCATCATCCTTACCTTGTAAATCAGCAAGTTTTACATCAAACATCTGCTCCATTGGTTCATTAATGTAAATGTGACGTCCTTTAGCATCCTTAATAAACGCCATGACTGGGCTATTGTTCATAAAAGTTTTGAAGCGATTTTCACTTTCACGCAGTGCGGATAAAGCTTGTTCGCGTTCAGTAATATCGCTAGCAATTGTTAAAAACCCAGTAATATTTTTTTGAGAATCACACAATGGTGTAACTGACAAAAGAACGGGAAAGCGACTGCCATCTTTGCGAATGTAAGATAATTTATGTTCTTCAGTTTCGCCGTGGCGTGCCCTTGTCACCAATTCATCAAACAGCAAACTCATGACATTGCTTGACTCAGGAGGTTCGCCAACTATTTGGGCAATTTCATAAATATCGTGAAGTATGATTGGTGTTGTTTGACCAATAACTTCGGCTGGAGCGTACTTTAACCATTTTCGCGCGCACTGATTGAAAGTTGTAATCGTACCATCTAAATCAGTAGAAATGATTGCGTAGTTGGCACTGTCTAAAATTGCGCGTTGCAGCGTCATTGTTTTTTGCAAAGTTTCCTCTGCCAGCTTACGCTTGATAAACTGACCGATTTGGCTACCAATCGCCGCCATCATTTGCAGCAAGTCTGCGTCGGGTTCTTGACTTTTGCGATTAAAGAACACGATGACACCCAGTTTCTCATTACCGCTGTGAATGGGAAAACCTAAAGCGCTGCGTAATCCAACTTTCGTTGCAATTGCTGTGCGGTGAAAATCAGGATCTTGGCTAATGTCAGCAATCCAAAGTGGTTCTCTACTTGCCCAAACACGCCCAGGTAGCCCAACTCCAGGAGTAAATGTGGTCTGTTGTGCGATCGCTTCAAATTCTTCAGCAGCAGCAAATGGTAAATGCCAGGTGTGTACGCAATGTAATACATTTTGCGGATTAATACTCCACAGTTCGCTAAACTCCCACTCTAAGCTTTCGCAAACTGCTTGCAAAATTTTGGGAGTAGCAATACTCAGTGTTGCTGATTCTGCTAATACTTTTGTGATTGCATGTTGTGTGACTAATCGCTGTTCGGCTCGTTTACGTGCAGTAATATCTATACCAGTGTTTACAATATACTCAATTTCATTTTGGTCATCCACAAGCACATTTTTTGACCAAGTAATCCAACGGTAATTACCGTTCTTTGTTCTCCAGCAGCTTTCTTCCTCTTTGGGAAATTGATCAGCTTTGAGTTCGGTAAAGTTAGTTTTGACTACTTCTGCTTCTTCCGGTAGTAGAAATAAATTCCAGAAATACCTATCTCTGACTTCATCAAAGGAATAACCTGTGATCTGTTCGCAGGAGGTATTAAACCGCACAATTTGCCCTTGAGAATTCAGAACAAAAACTAACGCGCTAGCCGTATCAACTACTGCAGAAATAAAGTTGCGTTCTTTTTTGAGGGACTCTTCGATCTGCTTGCGTTGAGTAAATTCGTCATAAATTAAATAATAAACATATGCCAGAATGACAAAAATGATCAGAATAGCGATCGCTAGTGTAACAAAGGTGTTGCGAACACTAGCTTTTTCGGCGGCTGACTGTTGCTGTAGTCGTGTTTTTGCCTCTTGTTCTATTTCATAGATATTCTCACGAATGACATCCATGAGGTACTTGCCTTGATTGGTTGAAAGTAGCTGTAAAGCAGCTTCAAACCCTTGTTTTTTTCGCAAGTCAATAATTGATTTAAGTAAATTGAGTCTAGTACCAATTAACGATTCAATTTGATAAATTTGCCCTTGTTGAATAGGTTGATCGGCTGTTAGTTGCTTAAGTGCTTGAAGTTTTTGAGGTATGTTTTGTATTGCGGCATGATATGGCTCTAAATAAGCCTCTTCTCCTGTCAGGATATAGCCTCGCTGACCCGTTTCAGCGTCTTTTGCATAAGAGAGTAATTCTTCTAGGGTGTAAATTTTAACTTGAGTTTTGGCAACTTGGTTGCTACTTTCTACAAGTCCTCTGATGCTGTGATAGGAAACAGTACCAATCAAAACTAATAATAACGATGCCAACCCGAAACCTCCAGCAATTTTTTTAAAGAATTGTTGGCGAGTTTTCTGCGAACGAGTTTTTTCTGTATGAACCAGTAGTAAAGTAGCTAAATTGCGCCGGAGTTCAAGTTGCTTGATAACTTGGCGACCGAGAAGTCTAAGTGCTTCTACTTGTTCAGGGCTAAGATTTCGTGGTACTTGATCGACTACACAGAGTGTTCCTAAGGCATATCCTTCAGGATTAATCAATGGTACACCAGCATAAAACCGGACAGGAGGTTTTGATGTGACATATGGATTTTTTGCAAACCGTTCATCGGCTAGTGTATCCGGTACGACCAAAACATCAGATTCCAGAATCGCATGAGCGCAAAAAGCAATGTCTCGTGGTGTTTCTAGCGCCTCTATCCCAACCTTGGACTTGAACCACTGCCGATTGGTATCAACTAGGCTGACTAAGGCGATTGGAGTTCCACAAATATATGCAGCTAGGCGAGTAAGTTCATCAAAGGCAACTTCGTTAGGCGTATCAAGAATTTTGTACTGTAGAAGTGCTTCAATTCTTTGGGCTTCGTTATCAGGTAGTGGTGCTTTCATGAACCTTTACTCGCGATCGTCAAACTAATTCTTTTGTCACATCGAAATAAATGAAAGAAGTTTGAGTATCGATTCTCAATCTGCATTGAATAACAGCTTCGGACGTAGTACTGGATTTGCACTGTACACTCAGCAGATATAGTCGAATTTAAACAAGTAAGCACCACGGTTAGCACGCAAAAACAAGAACTCAGATTTATAGTTCCCTGATAAATGTTGATTTCGCACACCCAAATCCAAAATTTGATTATTGGTACTTGGTAACTAACGCTACGGTTTACAAGTGTCAATTGCATCAGTATTATCTCCATCACGTTTTCATCGGTATGTGGTGGAGGATGCTATGCCAGAAGTTCTCTTCAAAGTTGACCTAAATAAACCATTTACTGAACAAGACTTGGTAGGTCATAATCGCTGGCATCCTGACATTCCTGCCATTGTGTCTGTTAATCCAGGATCGGTATTTCGGATCGAATGTAAAGATTGGACAGATGGACAGATTAGTAACAACGATAGCCCCAATGATGTGCGTGATGTTGATTTAAGTATGGTTCACGTTTTGAGTGGACCTATTTGGGTAAATGGTGCGGAACCTGGAGATATCCTCGTCGTTGACTTGCTTGATGTAGGAACATTACCTGATTACGAATGGGGTTTTACAGGAATCTTCGCTAGAGAAAATGGCGGTGGTTTCTTAACAGAACACTTTCCTACCGCCCAAAAAGCGATTTGGGATATTCAAGGAATTTATACGCGATCGCGCCACATCCCCGATGTCAAATTTGCAGGAATTCCCCACCCTGGTTTAATCGGATGTGCCCCTTCAGCAGAATTACTGGCACAATGGAATAAACGCGAAGCTGATTTAGTGGCAACAAATCCTAATCGAGTTCCACCGTTAGCAAATCTACCCAATCCGAAAAATGCAATTTTAGGTTCCCTCACAGGCGCAGAATACGATCGCGTTGCCCAAGAGGCTGCTAGAACTGTACCACCTCGCGAACATGGCGGTAACTGCGATATCAAGAATTTATCAAAAGGTTCGCGGATTTATTTCCCTGTATACGTCGAGGGTGCGAAACTCTCGATGGGAGATATTCACTTTTCGCAAGGAGACGGAGAAATTACCTTCTGTGGTGCGATTGAAATGGCAGGATATCTCGATCTTCATGTTGATTTAATCAAAGGTGGTGTTGCCAAATATGGACTCACAAATCCTATATTCAAACCAGGTCCAGTTGAACCAAGGTATTCTGAGTATTTAGTCTTTGAAGGAATTTCTGTTGACGAATTTTCTGGCGAACAGTATTATCTTGACGCCCATGTTGCCTATCGTCGTGCTTGTTTGAATGCGATTGAGTATTTTAAGAAATTTGGCTACACTGGCGAGCAAATTTATTTACTTTTAGGTTCTGCACCCGTTGAAGGAAGAATTAGCGGGATTGTTGATATTCCCAACGCTTGCTGCACGATCGCCATTCCTACCGCAATTTTTGAAAGAAATGTTTTGCCGTCATAACTGTTAGCAATTAGCAAAAGAGAAGAATTCATGCCGTTATACGAATTCCGTTGCAATACCTGTGGGTCTTTTGATGCATGGCGGAGTATGGCACAAGCTAGCGAACCGATGTTGTGTCCAAGTTGCGATACTCTAGCAAAAAGAATCTACTCAGTCGCTGGTTTAATTTTTACACCTTCGGCTTTGAGTCGCCGAATTGAACAAAGTGCTGAACCAAAAGTTCAACAGCGTCAATCACACGCACACTCCCACGATCGCAACCAGCACCAAGGGCGTCCTTGGATGATTGGTCATTAGCATAAGTCAAAAAAGTATTGTGATGTTAGGTAACTTGATGAATTGATAACTGCCAAAGTTGAATTTTATAACACAGATGGCGCTCAAAAATTGTGCGTGCTGCTAACCCTTCAACAATCGGCTTTTCTAACCAACGTTTAGACGCCCAACGCCCCAGTGCATGTAACGGCGGAACTGCGATCGCCACTACATCAGCAATATATTTAACAGTAGTCAGCCCAAAAGTACGGAAGTTATCAATACATAAGTCAATTGTTGGCGCAACTTGAGTTGAGATGTCCTCAGACTTGATTAACTTAAATCCAGCTTGGATCAAAGCCGCGTGAAGTTCACTAGCGACATGACAATTAGAAAAAATGCCCTCTCGATATTCCGCATCAGAACGCATCATATCTGCAAGCAACAGGTAGCCATCATTACTTAGTAAACGAACCGCACCTTGAGCTAAATCTTCAACAGCAATATATTGGCTACTTTCACTGAACAAAAGTAGATCGTAGGGGTGTGATGTGTGAAAATCTTCAAATCTTGTTAAATAGAAAAGTACTTGACCGTTAGTATTTTTGATAAACCTTTCTTGTTGAAGTGCATCGGGTGCTAATCCCTCGACAATAAAACCGCGATCGCACAAATATGTTGCGTTACCACCGATACCACAACCTACGTCGAGGACAGTTTTTGTCTCCTCTGGAATGAAAGTCAAAAGCTTCGCTGCATAGGCTTCTTGCGCTGCACGCAGGCGAGTTAAAGTCAATTCCTCACCTTTTTCCGGTAGTGGTTCCCAATACCCATAATGAAGATAGGAGGAATTTGTGAGTCCCATATAATAATCTATCGCTGCATTTTGGTAGCGAGTTGGTTTGGGAATATTAGTTGCTTTTGGCTTAGTCATTAAGGCACACAGTAAGTTTTAGGTGATTAGGCTTGGTTGAAATTCTTCCCATCGTTTGCACACTTGTTCGTAACAATTGAGTGGAGCAATCTTTAGCTGATGTAAGAAATTGACCTCAATTTGAGGATGAGCTTTTAGCATCAAAACAATGTCTTGATAGGGATTGTATGTTGCAACTGCGGGAAGAATGGAAGCAATTATTGATGAACTAGTAGATTGCGATCGCAAGTAAAACTCAATCAGATTAGAAGGCATAAATTGAAGTGTGAAGGGAATTGTATCAAGATTTGTCATTGTAGAGTAAGTAACGGAGGTGTCCACATCACAAATGACAACTCCTCGCCCAAATGAGTGAAACCCCTGCCATGCTGTATAACCTATTACTAGCAAATTATTATGAATAAAGTTATTTTGCCAGTAGCCAAAATTGCCTTGCCAGACACTATCAGATAATCGCACTTGCTTCCTCACTGTGCAGTCATAATCGTTGTTTGTTAATTCCTACTAGAACTAGCAGCAATATTTAGGGGTGGAATCTTTGCTAAGATACTCTTTTTTAGGGGTTCTGGTCGTTCCGACCAAGGCAGAGAACCATCAGATTTAGTGTAATATTGAGTTGCACATTCGAGGATTGCTGGTGCACTTCCCTCTTTTGGTAAATCTCCAAAAAGATAGGTTAACTTTCCTTCGGCGGCAAAGGCAATAACACAAGCACGATTGCAAGCACTCATACATTCTACGGCTTGAATGGAAAATTTATTCTGCAATGCCCAAGTTTGTGCTAATTCCTGAAGTTGTTGTAATAATTGTTGTCCCCCACTCTCACCAACGCGATTGCCATCTTGCCACACGCTGGCACAGGTCGTGCAGATAAATAAAGTATGTTTGTTCATTGATTTTGAAAGATATAGAATGAAGTTTGCAGCGCAGACATGACAACTCATCGTAGTTGTGTTGCGACTGTTTGTTTCATGCGATCGCACGTTAGCATAAACTACGGCTGTATCAGAAAAATAAGCACTTTTTCAGCTAAACTCCACAATTAAATTAGTAGCGTGTCTTCAAGATACGCACTTTGATTCAGTCACTTTAGTTAAACTGAATGATTCGACACTTGCAATTAATTAAGTATTAACAAACAATTGCTGTTTGGTCGGTAGTTCGTAGCTTCTTGTTGATAGTATATTCTCAAGCAGACTGGATAAATTCTTATGCTAAAAATTATCTGTACCTCGCAGATAGATAGAGTTTTTTTCGGCGGGCATTCTGACTTTGAGACATAAATCTCTTCACAGCTGCGGGACAATGCCGGATTTACACCGAGCTTTCCCCGTTACCTCTGATGGCTGACCCCCACCAGAACCGAATTATTGATTGCCTCATAATAGCATGATTTATAGTTCACAGTTTGGGCAATCTCACTAAGAAATAATGCATTCTAGTCTGCAGCAAACTTTATGAGCGAAAAACTAAGCTTATTAACATAACTTAATATTAAAATAATGTAAGTTATTACTTTTGCTTAACCTATGCCAAGCCGTCAGAAAGGCAGTAGCAAATCTCGGATCGTTATTATTGGTGCTGGAATTGGTGGACTTACCGCAGGTGCATTGCTAGCACATCGAGGCTATCAAGTGTTAGTTGTGGATCAAGCTTTAGTTCCAGGAGGGTGTGCTTCTACATTCAAGCGCAAAGGTTTTACTTTTGATGTAGGTGCAACACAAGTAGCAGGACTCGAACCTGGAGGAATTCATCATCGCATCTTTTCTGAATTAGAAATTGATCTACCACGCGCAACTCCTTGCGATCCAGCGTGTGCGGTGTATCTTCCAGGTGAAGCACAACCAATTAACGTCTGGCGCAACGCCCAAAAGTGGCAAGCAGAACGGCAGAGACAATTTCCTGGTAGCGAACCGTTTTGGCAATTAATCGCAACTTTATTTAAAGCAAGCTGGGCATTTCAAGGACGCGATCCAGTGTTACCACCGCGCAATCTTTGGGATTTATGGCAACTGACAACGGCGGTACGTCTTGGAACTTTAATTACTTTGCCGTTTACTTTGATGACAGTCGGCGATGCGTTGCGGGCTTATGGCTTAGGAAATGACGATCGCTTGAGAACATTTTTAGACTTGCAATTGAAGCTTTACTCGCAGGTGGATGCAGAAGAAACCGCGTTACTTTATGCCGCGACTGCGTTGAGTGTATCGCAGCTACCACAGGGTTTGTATCATTTGGAAGGTAGTATGCAGGTGTTGAGCGATCGCCTCGTAACTGCTTTAGAAAGAGATGGCGGTAAACTCCTGATGCGTCATACTGTAGAACATATTCAAGTACAAAACAACAAGGCAACTGCTGTCGTCATTCGCAATCAAAAAGGTGAAACTTGGACAGAAGTAACCGACCATGTTGTTGCTAACGTCACTGTACAGAACCTAATGCAATTATTGGGCGAAAATGCCCCAAATGGTTACAACAAACGAGTAGACAAATTACCGCAATCGTCAGGTGCATTTGTCATTTACTTGGGTGTAGAAGAAAGTGCGATTCCTGCTGAATGTCCGCCGCATCTGCAATTTATGTATGATGCCGATGGTCCCATTGGAGATAATAATTCACTGTTTGTATCTGTTAGTCGTCCAGGCGATGGTCGTGCCCCTGTAGGTAAAAGAACAATTATCGCTTCTTCGTTTGTCGATCCGTTACCTTGGTGGCGTTGTCATGATTATGAAGCAATGAAAGCGAAGTATACCCAAGAGGCAATTACTAAACTGAGTCAATTCTTTGATTTAACATCAGAAACGATTATTCATGTAGAAGCAGCAACACCCCGCACCTTTGCCCGATACACAGCAAGAGATCGAGGTATTGTAGGCGGTATTGGTCAACGAATACCAACTTTTGGTCCTTTTGGCTTTGCAAATCGAACTCCAATCCAGCATTTATGGTTAGTCGGTGATTCAACACATCCAGGGGAGGGAACTGCAGGTGTCAGTTACTCTGCATTAACAGTAGTCAGGCAAATTGGGTGAAGGAGTCAGAGGTTAGAGGATTTATGAGTTCTCAGTTGTGAGTGTTGAGTCGTGAAGTGTTGAGACAATTCTTTTAATGAATGCCTCCGGCACCTTTCTTCGCTTTCCAAAACTCAAAACTAAAAATTCAAAACTCTTGAGGTCTCAAAACTAGCCAAAGCGCCACTAATCACTCCTCACCCTTCATTAGGCTGTTGTTGGTTGCTTCATTTGTGATTCTAGAATTGACCCATAAAGGTTACTGGTACGCATCAAATCCTCATGAGTTCCCTGGGCGACCAAATGTCCTTTATCCATCAGTAAAATGCGGTCTGCGTTGCGGATTGTGCTGATTCTTTGGGCAATGACAAACGACGTGCAAGTCTTGCGTCGCATTAAGTCATCTAAAGCATCTTGAATATCAGCAGCAGTTTTTGCATCAACTGCTGAGGTACTGTCATCGAGAATTAAAATCCGGTAATTGGTCAGGAGAGTGCGCGCGATCGCAATTCTTTGTTTTTGTCCTCCCGATAGCCCCACACCTCGTTCGCCGACACTTGTATCGTAGCCTTCGGGTAAACTGGCGATAAAGTCGTGAATTTGGGCAGTTTTAGCAACATCGATCACTTTTTCTAGGGGAGCATCAGGTGCAGCATAGGCAATGTTATCGCGGAGCGTACCAGAAAAGAGTGTTGTTTCTTGAAAGACAATGCCGATGTGCGATCGCAAACTTTCTAAAGAAAAATCGCGAACATCACGTCCATCAATTCTGACTGCACCTGCGGTGACATCGTAGAAACGGGGAATCAAATTCATGATCGTACTTTTACCCGAACCAGTCATGCCAAGGATGGCAATTAATTCTTGAGATTTGGTTTCAAAAGAAATACCTTTAAGAGCCTCTGTTGTCGCTCCTGGATAGCGGAAATGAACATTTTCAAAGGTAATACGACCCCCACATTTTTCAAACGGTACAGCACCAGGGCGATCGCGAATTTCAATTTCTGCATCAACAACTTCATAAACTCGTTCGGCGGAAGCAGCGGCTTGGGCGATCGCTGGAGCAGCAAAACCAATTAGTAAAATAGGTTGGAGAATAAATAATAGGTAGGAGTTAAACGCGACTAATTCCCCAATCGAGAATGTACCACCAATGACTTGAATTCCACCCACACCAACAACAACAACTGTAATCAGGTTACTGAGTAAAAAGATCCACGGAAACGCATTGCGAATTGCTGCGATCGTCCGCATACTTACTTTGATCAATTCGTTGTTCAACTGTGTGTAGCGTGTCATTTCTACAGGTTCGCGGACAAAGGCTTTGACAACACGAACACCAAAGATATTTTCTTGTAAGATTGCGTTAAGGTCTCCCAGTCGTTCTTGCACTTGACCAAACAGCTTTTGATTTTTTCTGAGAAACCGCGCCAGTATCAGTGCAGCGATCGGAACTAAGCCCAAGGTAATCAACGCTAGTTGCCAATTCATCAAAATGAGAATTGTTGCGATGGTCACTAAAGTTACAATAGCACCAACGACCTGAATCAAGCTTGTGCCCACGAACGTGCGAATTTGCTCGACATCACTCGTGATGCGCGTTAATAACTGCGAAGTTTGTGCTTGATCGTGATAACTAAAACTGAGATTTTGAATCTTTCTAAAAATTCTGTTGCGTAAGTCGTAGGCGACGCCTTGAGACACCTTTTCTGCCAAAAAAGTCTGTCCAAAATTAAACAAACCCCGTCCGATCGCCACTAAAACCATTGCGCCAGCAACTTTAAAAATCACTTGATAGTCAAAGCGGGCAATACCGTCATCAATACCCCAGCGGAATAATTGTGGAGTAATCGCATTCGCAGCTGTTAGTAGTAACAAGCTAACCAACGCACCTGTGGCAATCAGCCAGTAAGGTTTGAGACTTCCTAAAACGCGGTTAAGAGATTGCATAAACTGTTGTGTATCACACTTTTATTATGCAATGCGAGCAGTTTGAGAGTTTTGAGTTTTGAGTTGGAGAAACAGAGTTGAGAGTTTTGAGTTTTGAGTTGAAATAGCAGATAAAATGGTAGCCATGCAGGGTAAAGAACGCAGATGAGTGCCAACGAGCAATACTACAGAGTTCTGGGATTAGAACCAGGAGCAACACTCGAAGAAGTTAACCAAGCCTATAAAGATTTGGCTTTTATTTGGCATCCGGATCGCATTCCTAACGATAATCCGCGACTGCAACAAAAAGCGAACGAGTTCCTCAAAGAAATCAATACAGCACGCGATCGCTTGCGCTCGTATTTGCAACAGAAAACTAAAGTTACTCCACCAACCGCCTCACCACCACCGCCACCTCGTCCTCACTCACACTCAAGTGATACTCGATATTGGGGCGCAGATTTTAAAAGAGCCAACTTAAAAGAAAAAGATCTCTCAGGAAGAGATTTTCGCAATGCTAACTTTACAGGCGCGAATCTGAGTGATGCGTTTATGCATAAAGTCAATCTCAGTGGAGCAATTTTATTTCAAGCAAATTTGTTTCGTGCCAATCTTTTGCAAGCTAATCTCAGTCATGCTAACCTCCGAGAAGCCAATTTAGTAGGTGCTGATTTAAGTGGTTCTGACTTAAGTGGCGCTGACTTGCGTGGGGCACGGATGAAAGTTGGCGATCGCATTTTAGTAAAACTGACGGGTGCTCGCCTCACAGGAGCAATTATGCCTGATGGTACAGTTCATCAGTGAAGGAAGCAGGGGAAGCAAAGAAATAAACTTAGTCTTATTGTGTTGTATCGATGCCTAAAAGTACAAGTCACGAAGTCATCTCATCGCTTGAAGCTAATGATGTCCGATTTTTGCGGATTTTGTGGTGTGACAACGCTAATATTATTCGTGGCAAAGCTGTACACAGAGGAATGCTATCGCATTACATCGAACACGGTGTCGGTATCTGTGCAGGGCAGCAAGGTGTGCCTGTCATGTATGATGCAGTCATGCCAGATAGTGGGTTAAGTCCTGTTGGGGAAATTCGCTTAGTTCCCGATTGGTCTAACTTGGTACTTCTACCATATGCATCTGGTCATGCTCAAGTCATGGGTGACATGATCTACAATAAACAACCTTGGGTGTTGTGTCCTCGGAATTTTCTCAAGCGAATGATTGATATAGCTGCTGGTGAGGGGATAGAAATTCAAGCAGCGTTTGAAAATGAGTTTTATCTGCTACAGCAAACCGATAGTCTTGTTCCAGTAGACGAAACACTTTTTGCTGCTGCTGTGGCGATCGATATTAACCGCGAGGTGATTGATGAAATTGCTGAGGCATTAATTGCACAAGGAATTCCTGTCGAACAGTATTATCCAGAATCAGGTTTTGGACAACAGGAAATTTCCATGCGCTATAGTTCAGCGTTAGTTGCTGCTGATCGGCAAATCATCTTTAGAAACACAGTGCGGGCGATCGCCTTCAAACACCGTCTTAAAGCATCGTTCTTACCTAAAATCTTTCCTGATGCTGCGGGTAGTGGTTGTCATCTCCACTTAAGCTTATGGCGTGACGGTAAAAATTTAGTTCCATCAGAAGGTAGAGAAGGACTATCTTCTGTCGCAAGGGCATTCATTGCCGGAATTTTACATCATCTTCCCGCACTGATGGCGATCGCAACTCCTAGTCCTAATTCTTATCGTCGCTTACGTCCTCATTATTGGAGTGGTGCTTTTCGTTGTTGGGGAATTGATAATCGCGAAGCTGCTGTTAGAGTCCCTAGCGATCCAGAACATGAGTATCCAACCCATTTTGAGTTAAAAACTGTGGATGCTACCTCTAATCCTTACTTGGCTTTGGGTGCTGTCATTGCTGCTGGAATTGATGGAGTACGCCACAATTCGACGCTTGGAGAATCAATCAATGTCGATCCAGGACTCTTATCACCAACAGAATTACAAAAACGTGGTATTGACCGACTACCAAAAAATTTAGGAGATGCGATCGCTCACCTCAAACAAAATAACACTCTTCTAAGTGCCTTAAATCCACAGTTAGCTCAAGCCTTCTTATCAGTGCGACAAGCTGAATGGGAAGCGATGCAGAATTTCGATTTAGCGGCAGAAGTCAAACTCTTGTTAGAGCGATACTAGTGGCAAGGTGCCGACTCATATTTATACTATTGAATGTAACTTTTTAGACAAAAGAGGGCATAAATAAAGGTAGTCTCACTGTAAGTATTGATTGCCTAATTGCTATGACCTATTGTTTGAGAATTGCAGATATACCAACAACTGAAAGACCGCGCGAGCGATTGTTAGCTCATGGTGCTAACAATTTAGCAACAGCAGAACTAATTGCTATTTTACTAGGTACAGGTCAAGGACAGGGAAAGCTTTCAGCAGTAGGTTTAGGGCAGTATATTTTACAAGAACTAGGTAAAAATCAACGCGATCCGCTGGCTGTTCTCAGGGAAATAACTCCTCAAGAACTTATGCAAATTCACGGGATCAAATCAGCTAAAGCGGCAACAATTGTTGCTGCTATTGAACTGGGTAAACGAGCATTTCAATCTCGCCCTCTGGAACGCACTGTCATTGATAGTCCAGCAGCAGCTGCAGCGACTTTAAGTCAAGATTTAATGTGGCAAGCACAAGAACGTTTTGCTGTGTTGCTTTTAGATGTTAAAAACCGACTCATTGGTACTCAGGTGATTACAATCGGTACAGCAACGGAAACCTTAGCCTCTCCCAGAGAAATTTTTCGAGAAGTCATTCGTCAGGGTGCAACAAGAGTGATTGTTGCTCATAATCATCCTTCAGGAAATGTAGAACCGAGTCCTCAAGACATTGAATTGACACGACAACTTTTAGCTGGAGCGCAATTTTTAGACGTTCCTTTACTAGATCATCTCATTTTGGGTGACGGTAATCATCAAAGTCTGCGCGAAATAACAACTTTATGGGATGAGTATCCACAGGAATAAATCTAAACTTCTTTTCCTATCTTGTACTTTAGAATATATGCCCAAAAAGATTAGAGAACTTAAGGCAATGTTGAGGAAGGCAGGCTTTATCTGTTTGCCAAAACGGGGTAAAGGAAGCCATTCAGTATGGCAACATCCGTTGCTGCCATACAACATTACCTTAGCTGGTAATGACGGAGACGATGCACAGCGTTATCAAGAAAAAGATGTTCGTAATGCTTTGCAAGAAGTGAAACAGCCTGGAGGGGAAGATGACACCACACTATAGTATTCTTATTCAGTGGAGTGACGAAGACCAAGTATACATCGCTTCGTTACCTGAGTTTGGTCCATACGTTCGTACTCATGGCAATACTTATAAAGATGCCTTAGAAAGTGCGGAGGAACTTTTAGAAACAATGTGCTTGCATTATCAAGACCAAGGTAAAGCACTACCACAACCAGCACTTGCAGGATAATTTATGTACTACTGGTACACAAATGATGAAACAAGGATACACCGGATAACCATCAGTAATGTCCAAAAAACTTCCCCAACCTCGAATCATCAGCCAGAGCAATCGAAACGTGTCTAGAGGATGAATACCCACAGGGAGATTGAAAATATTACGTACTTGTTAATCACTCTCTATTATATTAATTTATACCCCTACGGATGATTAGCACAGTGGTAGCACGCAGGATATCCTATTTACACTTTTAAAACTCCTGGCTCTTGTTGTAAAGGCAGCACATCAACAATGTCTGTTTGAGCACAGTATTTTAAATCTTCATAGCAATCAAGGCGTAGTAAGCGCTTGCCATGACTGGCATGATGAAATAAGTCTAATAAATTATTTTGCCATTGAGCATAAAGCGCGATCGCTCCCATCACCTCATCATTTCCGGCTAACTCTGCTAAAGGTAATTCGGTTTGTTGCCAAATACTATGGGCGATCGCTCCAGCACATGCTGTATCTTCAAGTGAAAAACTTCCTTCCCAACCAGAACCCACAATCCATAATATTTCTGGTTGCTGAGCCATAATATACTTCACAACAGCCGCACGGTTGATAAAAGCAGCAGCCGTTACAGCAGCAGCGTTTTGTACTCGTTGTAGTGCGCGGGTTCCATTCGTTGTACTAATAAATAATCGGCGTCCTTGGACGCGCTCTGGTGTACAATCAAGAGGAGAGTTGCCCATATCAAAGCCTGCTACTTTAGCGCCGCCACGTTCTCCTGCTCGTAGTCTTTTGTCGGCTGACCAAGCTTCACTTACCTGTATCAACTGATCTAAATCGCTGAACACTTGCACTGCTTCAGCGCCAGCTGCCAATACAGTAGCAATTGTCGTTGTTGCACGTAGTACATCGACTGCGATCGCACAGTCTGGTACTTTATCCTCTGGAGTCAGTTCGGGAGTGTGGTAAATGAATAGTTTCACAACCTAACAATCACTGCAATCAAAACTTTGGTCATCTTACCAAATCATATGGCTATTCTGATACCTAAAATTTCTAACTTTTTCAGCAACTATTCTTATTTCGTGTATTTATTAACATATATCTACTGGGTTATTCAATACTTACCATAAGATCTTTTCGTAGGTAGATGCTACAAATGCCAAAACTTGGTTTAATAAAAGTTGTTGAATAGTTTATTTACACAAAAGATTATGAGTTGGCTAAAAAGACTTTTTGGACTTGATAGACCAAAGAACGCACCGTCTTTTAGTACAAAACCGCAACCTCAAGCAGGAGCTACTACCCAACAAGTTCCGGCTGAGCGCATGGGATTAAATGGAGAATACGATCAAAGCGGTTTAGCAAAACGAGTCGCTTTAGCATTTGATCAAGACTCAGCCATCGATGATATTGATACTCTGTATGTAGCACAAACAGGTAGCACAGTTGTATTAAAAGGTAGAGTTCCCAATCAAGAAATTCTTAACAAGATGGTTTCAGTCGCACGAGGAGTTCACGGCGCAACCTCTGTAGAAACTAACCAAGTAACAATTGGCTAAATTGTTTTAAATTTATTGGATTGGATAGCTAAGTGATGTAAATGCCAAAGTATGTGGCAATAAATCTTCCACTTTATATAACTCTCTATAATAATTATTGTAGAGAGTTGTTTCATAAATTAGTTACTATTAGTTAGTAGTGATTTTTATGTAATAGAAGCAAAAGTAGACTTTGAGTCGCTTGCTGGCTGTAAAAAACTATTTATCCAATTTAAGATTGCTAGGTTGACTTCCTCAGGGCATTCATCGTGTGGGCAGTGTCCTGCATTCTTTAGTTGTAAAAGCTGCACCTGCGGATTATATGCTATGAACTTTTGTGCTAATTTTGGGGGAACCATCCGGTCTTGTTCTCCCCAGATTAGTAACATTGGTACCTCAACAGAAGGTAATAATTTTTTAACGCTAATGCCGTTAGCACTTGATATTGCTTTAATAGTTGCATAAAATGCTTGCGCGGAACCTCGGTCTTGTGCTGGACCTATTAGTATATCTACCAATTCATCAGTGACTGCAGTAGGGTTAGCATAGGCAATTGATGCCCATCGCCGGACGATTGATGGTCTGTTGATTAAGCGAAATGCAGTTTTTAGGATTGGTGGTGAAGCAACCAGCGATTTGATTGTTTGCACAACCGGTCTTAAAGCAGTAGGAATCACTTCTTCTTCCAAAGATGGATCGGGTAAACTTAACATCACAACTCCTTGTACCATCTCTGGATGACTCGCAGCAGCAGCCAGCGACACGAGTGAACCAATTGAATTACCGACTAGAACAACCGGATGGCGAATAAACGTTCGCCAAAAGTCGTAAACCTGCTCAACCCAAAGCGTAATCTGATAATTTGCTGCAGCTTTCTCAGAAGCGCCAAAACCTAGCATGTCAATTGCATAAACAGTATGCAATTCTCCAAGTACGCTAAGATTTTGCCTCCAGTGCCCAATTGAAGTGCCAAAACCATGAAGTAAAAGAATTGGTTTCGTTTCGGGGAGTTGCTTTTTTGGTCGAATATAGGTATATCGAGTTTGCCATCCCCGCCAAACCCAGTCTCTTTGACTGCCAATTCTTTGTTGCCAACAATCAGAACCGATCGCACTCATTCTGTTTAAAATAAATTTACAAAAATCTCTTAAGATTTTATTTAAATTTTAGCGAAAGGCAAGCAAACATTGCATCTATTTTAGCTAATACTGTCTGCCCGTCCTAAAATGTAGGATTTACCCTACCCCCACTCAGCTTAAAAATTTGCTAAAGTGTTGTTCGAGTACCAAACATAGTCTTCTGTTTGCTAAAGATTAATGACACTCAATCCCACTTCTTACTGAGTTTAGCTAAACTTTAATTGATATAGTGCCACAAGCATTATTCTTCGCTTATTTAAGCTAAAAGTAAGGCTGGTTTTTCCAAACAGTTGCTCTTGATTATTAACGCCTGTGATTGACAAAAGAAAAAATCGCGATCTCACCTTAACTAACGAACAAATTCGCTTTCCTAAAATTCGGGTCATAGACACCGATGGAGCGCAACTTGGACTTCTATCGCCACGAGAAGCTTTGCAAATAGCAGAAGAGAAAGAGCTTGATCTCGTCCTCCTCAGCGACAAAGCCGATCCCCCTGTTTGTCGAATTATGGACTACGGCAAGTATAAATTCGAGCAAGAGAAAAAAGCACGGGAAGCTCGAAAAAAGCAGCATACTGCTGACGTCAAAGAAGTTAAGATGCGCTACAAGATTGAGGAACACGACTACAAAGTACGGGTTAACCAAGCACAACGCTTTCTTAAAGATGGCGATAAAGTGAAAGCTACTGTAATGTTCCGAGGTCGTGAAATCCAACACAGCGACCTAGCGGAAACTTTGCTAAAACGGATGGCAACGGATTTAGAGCAAGTAGGAGAAGTCCAGCAAGCGCCAAAAAAAGAAGGTAAAAATATGATGATGCTAATAGCTCCGAAGAAGTAATTTTGTCATAAATCTATACAACTTAGTGCTATTAATGTGATGAGTGATTTTCCACTCATCACTTATTTTTAGTTGGTTTTGGCTTGTTGCGTGGTAAGCCAGTTACATCATCAAATCTTAACCTGCTTGATAACCTTCAACTGTGTGACCAGCAGCAACGATCGCTTGTTTGATGGTTTCTTCAGAAGCTTCAGATTCTACTGTCACTGTCTTTGCTTTGACATCGACATTGACTTGCGCGTCGGGTTCCATTGTATTGATAGATTCAGTAATCGTTTGCGCACAACCATCACAGACAATACTTGGAACGTTGAGTTTAAGAGCCATAACTAAATAAAATTGATCGAATTCAGAATTTTCCAAATGATTATTCTACAGTTCGGAGCATGTTGAGTTCATGAACCCTTAGCTAGATTATTTGAGATACATCCACTACGGGTGGCTACAACAACAACCAAAATGCAAAAATATATAAAAGTTAAGTTAAATCAACTGATACGCTAGACTGCCATTATCTCTAGCCATTAGCCACTAGCCACTCGAAAGAACCCATGTTTTCTCCCCAGTATCTCAGCGGTAACGACATTCGGCAAAAATTCCTCGATTTTTACGCACAACGAGGACATACCGTTTTGCCTAGTGCTTCTCTAGTACCTGAAGATCCCACCGTGCTGCTGACGATCGCGGGAATGCTACCATTTAAACCGATATTTCTCGGACAGCGATCGCCTGAATTTAAAAGAGCCACAACATCCCAGAAGTGTATTCGTACCAATGATATCGAAAATGTTGGGCGGACTAAACGGCATCACACGTTTTTTGAGATGCTAGGGAATTTTAGCTTTGGCGATTATTTTAAAGAACAAGCGATCGCCTGGGGTTGGGAAATCTCTACCGAAGTCTTTGGCTTACCTGCTGAACGTCTCGTTGTCAGTGTCTTTGAAGATGACGATGAAGCTTATGCGATTTGGCGCGATAAAATTGGCGTTCGGGAAACTCACATCAAACGCATGGGAGAGGATGATAACTTCTGGGCATCAGGTCCTACAGGTCCATGTGGTCCATGTTCAGAAATATACTATGATTTTCATCCAAAACAGGGTAATGACATTGATTTAGAAAACGACACGCGGTTTATTGAGTTTTACAACCTAGTGTTCATGCAATACAACCGCGATGCTGATGGTAACTTAACACCACTCCAAAATAAAAATATTGATACAGGATTGGGTTTGGAACGCATGGCGCAGATTTTGCAACAGGTTCCAAATAACTACGAAACTGACTTGATTTTCCCAATTATTAAAACCGCAGCAGAAATTGCCGGAATTAACTACGCCAAGAGTGATGAAAAGACGCAAGTATCTCTCAAGGTAATTGGAGATCACATTCGTGCAGTTGTCCACATGATCTCTGATGAAATTCATGCTTCTAATGTAGGACGCGGTTATGTCTTACGACGCTTGATTCGGCGTATTGTGCGTCATGGCAGATTAATTGGGATTGAGGGTGAATTTACAACACAAGTTGCAGAAAGTGCGATCGCGCTTGCTGAATCGGCTTACCCCGAAGTGCGTCAACAAGAAGATGCAATTAAAGCAGAACTACAACGCGAAGAATCGCGCTTCTTGAAAACTTTGGCGCGGGGTGAAGATTTGCTAGCAGAAATTATTGAAAAAGTCAAGAAACAAGAAAAAACTCAAATTGACGGACGCGATGCGTTTACTTTATATGATACCTACGGCTTTCCACTCGAACTGACGCAAGAAATTGCAGCAGAACACAATCTCACAGTGGATGAAGCTGGGTACAATGCGGCGATGGAAGAACAACAAACGCGATCGCAAGAAGCCCACGAAACAATTGATTTAACGGTTCAAGGTTCGCTAGACAAACTTGCAGAAGAGATCAAGGTTACGGAGTTTGTTGGTTATACGCAGTTCTCCAGCCAAGGAGTTGTTGAAGCGATTTTACTTAACGGTGAAACTATAGAATCAGCCGAAGTGGGAACTGATGTCCAAGTTGTTCTTGATACAACGCCATTTTATGCTGAATCGGGAGGACAAATCGGCGATCGCGGGTATATCAGCAGTGAGCATGCATTAGTAGAAGTGACAGACGTACAGCGCGAATCTGACTTTTATATCCATATTGGGCGTATTGTGCGGGGAACGTTACGTGTGGGAGATCAAGTCAACGCACAAATTGATAGTGCGTGTCGCCGTCGCGTGCAAGCGCATCATACCGCAACTCATTTGTTGCAAGCAGCTTTAAAGAAAATTGTTGATGATTCGATTTCGCAAGCAGGTTCTTTAGTAGCGTTTGATCGCCTGCGGTTCGATTTTAACTGTCCGCGGGCGCTGATACCAGAGGAAGTACAAAAAGTTGAAGAACAAGTGAATGATTGGATTACACGGGCAGTCCAAGCTGATGTTGCGATTATGTCATTAGCTGAAGCAAAAGCAAAAGGTGCGATCGCGATGTTCGGGGAAAAATACGGCGAACAAGTGCGTGTTTTAGATTTCCCTGGGCTGTCAATGGAGTTATGTGGTGGTACACACGTCAGTAACACTGCAGAAATTGGCGTTTTCAAAATTATTTCTGAATCAGGTGTTGCTTCTGGAGTACGACGAATCGAAGCTGTAGCAGGTTCAGCAGTATTAGATTATCTAAATGTCCGCGATAAAGTTGTTCGCGAACTGAGCGATCGCTTTAAAGCAAAACCCGAAGAACTGGGCGATCGCATCACTGGATTACAGAACGAACTGAAAAACACGCAAAAGCAACTCGAAAGCCTCAAAGCAGAACTCGCGATCGCTAAATCCGATACGCTGTTGTCATCTTCCTCCGAAGCAGTAGGTGAATATAAAATCTTGGTTGCGCAATTAGAAGGTGTCGATCCTGAAGCACTCAAAACTGCAGCTGAACGTTTGTTGCAAAAACTTGGTAATGGTGCAGTTGTTTTAGGTTCAGTTCCTGAAGCTGGAAAAGTCAGTTTAGTTGCTGCTTTTAGTAAGCAAGTGAATAATCAAGGCTTACAAGCAGGAAAATTTATCGGGGCGATCGCTAAGTTGTGTGGTGGTGGTGGGGGGGGACGTCCAAACCTCGCCCAAGCTGGTGGGCGTGATGCCAGTAAACTTCCTGAAGCTTTAGAAAACGCCCGCGAACAACTGCGATCGTCTTTGAGTTCATAACAACTAGCTGGGCGAATGAATTCGCTGCTAGACAGACCAAGTCCACCAATTTAGAGTTATGAGTCGTGAAGTGCTGAGTTATGAAAATTCTTTTAATTCAAAACTCACACACTAGCTACTAGTCACTAGTCACTTCTAATTCAAAACTCAAAACTTATCACTCAAAACTCTCAAGGTAGCCCCGAAGAAAGCCGAAGCTAATCGCTTTATGTGGAGATATGCTGATGTCACAAGTACAATCCACACTATCAGAGGTTATTTATCCTGATAGTGACGGTCAGCTGCTAGCAAATCATACTCAACAGTTTCGTTGGATTGTCACTATTAAAGAAGGATTAGAGTGGTTATGTAAAGACGATGCTGATGTATTTGTTGCGGGTGACTTACTTTGGTATTCCATTGAAGGAAACAACGTGACTCGCTCTGCACCCGATGCCATGGTAGTCTTTGGTAGACCCAAAGGAGATAGAGGCTCTTATCAACAATAGAAAGAAGCCAATATCGCACCAGAAGTGGTGTTTGAAGTGCGATCGCCAGGTAATACCCAAACAGAGATGGATAAAAAGCTGGTATTTTATGACTCGTATAGTGTAGAAGACTATTACTTGTACGATCTCGATAAAGGCGATCTTAGTGGTTGGTTGCGTCGAGAAAATCGGCTAGACATGGTGAACCGATCTTAGGTTGGGTGAGTCCGTGACTTGGAATTCGATTTGAGATGTCAGACACTGAACTTGTGTTGAGTTAGCAACTTCGCGGGAACAGGAAAAACAAGCCAAAGAACAAGCTTTACAAGAATTAGAACAAGAAAAAGCCCGTTCTCAATAACTTGCAGCCAAACGAGAGCATTAGGGATTAATCCTGAAGAATTATAGTTCTGAGTATTTATCTTCTCCATTTACCCATTACCTATTACCATTTACCTAAAAACAGAGAGTCAAAAATGGGACGTCTAAATCCATACACCCTACAAATGCAGATTACCCGAATGTTTGAGCAGGGGCAATCATTTTTCGCTACAACAAAAGTACAAGACTGGTTAAAAGAACGCAATCAAAATCCAGCCGACTACGACATTATTTTTCATCAAAAACCTGCGCCTCCTGGTTCCCAAGAAGTCATTGCGATAGAAATCGAGTTGCGTCGTAAAGATGGACAACCTGTCGATCCTTGGTTGCAAGAACAAGCAAATTTACACGCTTAACGGAGCTTAAGAACTTTCTAAGCCAGATGTAGCCACCCGTGGCTCGATCAAGGGAGGGCATGCACGTTCAGATTGTACGCTTTGCTGTTAACCCTATTTAACTTGACAATGCCACAAACTGGTATCATATGGAAAGCTAGATAGCTTTATTTTGGAGATCTTTTACAAATCTTTGCTGCCGTTCTCTAGAGCGACCTTCGCCACTTTTCACCACTTGAGTAGAACAAAACAGCGCAGGCCCGACGGCGCTGCTTCCAGGTTCATAAATAGCCTCACCCGTCTTGACTTGGTAAATTTCATGATAGAAGGCTACCCCTTTGCCTGTATTCTCAACTAGCCAATTCCACCAGCGAGTATGGGGCATTTTCCGCGCCCAAGTTTCTAGGCTACTGTAAGACTGCCAATACTGCATTAGTAGCGGTCCTTCCGGAGAGGTCAGCATACGGTTTAGCAATAGTCCTTCTGAGGTAGCTGCCTTTAGAGCAGAAAACATTTCTTCCCTAATTCCAGATTCTTCATAAAGGCGTTGTCCTGCTTGTGTTTGAAATTGAACGCCGAAGAAGGCAAGACATAGCTGGGGATGCTCCCACAGGGCAGCAATGTAGGCTTCATTAGTGGGTTGTAGCATGGGGTAAACTCCTTCTAACGATTGTAAAACTAGACAATTTGGTGCTTCTCGATCGCTTTTCAGCCGACTTAGTTAAACTCATCCGATGACGAAAATATCAGCATTGGTCATCGTAGGTGCAAGCGTGTTGCTATCTGCACTTGTGCTGTTGCGCCTGTTCCATCAATGTCAAAGAACAGTGTCCCATTAGTGTTGTTTGAGGGTATCGTTGCCAAGCTGCCCAAAAAGATCGTCATTACCAGTTCCAACCGTGAGATTGTCGTTAAATTGGGAACCAGTAACTGCTTCAATACCAACCAGGGCATCGTTGCCATCTCCGCCAATAGCTGTCCCTGTAGCTAGATTGACGGTTACAGCGGCGATCGCAGAGGAATAGTCAGCAGTATCAAAGAAACAAACCCCGCCATTGAGAGTGTCATTGCCATCTCCACCGAGAATTTCATCATTGCCAGCAAAGCCAAAAAACGTGTTGTTCCTGGCATCCCCAACCAGAATGTCATCCTCAGCAGTACCAAACACAGGGTCATTGTTCGGGTTAGGAAAGATCGTAGCCATTGTTTGGTTTCTCTTTGTATTTCAACATGAGAGGTTTATCCTCAAGATTCAAGCGATCGCAGTCTGTCTTGAATATATTTGAAAATTTTGTATTTTTCGTTACAGAAATTCTCTGACTCTTGAGCTAAGAAGTCTCAGAAAAACTCTGATAGGCGATCGTTCCAACTTGATTACCCGTACTATCCCTGCTGAATGTCGAGGGGATACACTGAATCCATGATGGATGCACCACCGTCTACGTGAATTATTTGACCTGCGTCAAGCTAGCTTCATTCATGCACAACAGCATGACGGCATTAGCAATATCTACTGGTGTTCCCAAGCGTCTCATTGGTATCCATCCGCTTTCATGCCAGTTTTGAGTTGCTTCCTGGAATGCTTGCGGTAAAGAACGCAACACCCCACCTTCTACCATGTTCGGTTCGCCAAAGATACATCCAGGACTCACACCATTCACGGTAATACCACGAGGTGCAAGTGCAACTGCAAAGTAGCGACAAAGTGAGTCTAAAGCAGCCTTAGCTGTTCCCATTGCCGCCCATAGCTGCCAACTGCCAGTGCGTCCACTTGACGAATAGGTGATTGCAATAATTCGCCCGCCCTCCGGCATTAGGCTAGTAGCTTTTTGAGTTCCGATGAGGAATGCTTGAGAATCCAAGGCTGCACGCCAGCGATCTAGAGTTATCTCCATTGGCGAACGATAAAACGTCTGTATATCCGGTCGAGCACAACTCACGAAAATGTCTAGCTTGCTAAACTTGTCTTGAATTTGGCTGAACATGCGACTGATATCTTGAGGCTTGGTGACATCTGCTTGCAGCAACAAACCATCTGCACCTCGCTGCCGTACTTGCAACAAAGTATCGTTAGCGGCTGCCTCATTGTTGTAGTAATGAATGGCAACATTGACACCATGCGCTGCTAATTTTAATGCGATCGCTCTGCCAATACCGCGCGAACTTCCTGTAATCAATGCATATTTACCGTTAAGCATCTAATCACCTTACGTCACAATACTTTTAGAGTGGTTTATGGTTCAAGCGATATGAGCTATTAACTACGAATAGTTCTCAGTAGTTATATTTATTGGTGCGGATCTACTTAAAGAATGGATATGTCTGCACTGGTAATAGTAGGTTTACCAACAAGCAATGCGATCGCCACTTGAGGTTGTCGCGCCCATGCCATCGGCATCAAAGAACAGATCTCCATTTAGGTGGTTGTAGATAAACCTTTGATTAGTATTCGTCGCTGATATTGCACCTACACCTAAGCGGAACTGCTCAGCCAAAATCGCCGAACCAACGGACGTTTACTAACAGTCGCTCGCAGGGACTTCAGTGCTTACCGCTGGAAGAACAGCAATCCTCTTGAAAACCTCTTGTGCGAATATTGAAAATTAGGGTGCATTATTGTTGAAACTAGTACAGCTAGTAAGGGTAGAAAGTTGTGGAGACGATGATGAGTGTTTGGCTACAAGTAGAAGGTCATCCAGACAAACTACAGCAGTAATTGCTGATATAAGTCAAAGCCTGCTATTTTAACTAAAAGTCGTACGAGAATTGATGACAACACATTCATGGTTCAGGTGAAACGAACAAACCCTAGTTGATAAAAACAACCATCCCAAATCATGAAAAATTTACTAGCTATTATTTTACTCACCGCGTTAAGTTTGAGTGAATTAGCGTTCACTGCTCAGGTTGCACATTCTCAAAGTAACATTCAAGTAGCCCAAGCCGCACGCTGGCGATCGCTTGCCAAAATCTCATTAGCCCAAGCAAGGAAAACAGCAGAATCTGCAGTAGGAGGTACTGCTAGTAGTGTAAATCTTGCAGATAGAAATGGCGGTTTAGTGTATGAGGTGATTGTTGGTGATACAAGAGTGATTGTCGATGCTGGTAATGGTTTTGTTCTCTACTCAGAAAATATAACTTTGGATAGCGAAAACAACGAAGGTGATGAAGATTCTTTTCGCCCCCGTAGCAGTGTCCAAATTCCTGATAGCTACTAATAAAACCAAGACAATCTAAGATATGCGAGTGCGAATGAATTCGCCGCTAAACAAACCTTATCCACGGAGGTGGACTTACTGTTAAATCTTTTATTTTAATGTGTGCGCTTGTCAACTTTGTTTCAGTAGCCCCGAAGGGAGTCGGAAAGTATTTGTTAACTAACATAAAAAGGCGATGAACCTCATCTGGTTATTACTGCGGGCTTCTTGGGTAAATGTAGCGATCGCTGTGTTAACAGGTTTGATTAGCGGTGGTTGTAGCGCCCGTCTTATTGCACTCATCAATAGTGCTGTTAATGAGCAATCAACGAATAGCCTTCTATGGTACTTTATTGGACTTGCACTTGTTGCGCTGTTGACCAGCGTAGTTTCTCAAGTTTTACTCATTAGCCTTGCTCAGGAAGCAGTTTATCATTTGCGGTTGCGTTTGAGTCGGGGAATTTTGTCTTCTCCATTGCGACATTTAGAAGAACTGGGTGCGAGTCGTTTACTAGCAACTCTGACAGAAGATGTCCAAACGCTATCTAATACAATATTTGTCATCCCCTTTGTGTGTATCGATCTCGCAATTATTGCAGGATGCTTAATTTATCTCGGTTGGCTTTCGGGCGTCGTTTTTTTAATTGTCATTGTATTTTTGGGAATAGCGATCGCCAGTACGCAGTTGATGCTGACTCATGCGCGGAAATTTCTCTCCTTAGCCCGTGAAGAAGAAGATAAGTTATTCAAACACTTTCGCGCCATCACAGAAGGAATCAAAGAACTCAAACTCCACGCCTTACGCCGTCAAGCATTTTTGTCAGACGAATTACAAATCAGTGCGGCGACATCTCGCGATTACAATTTAACAGCGTTTAAGACTTTTGCGATCGCCACTGGTTGGGGAAATCTGCTTTTCTTTACGATTGTTGGTTTGTTACTCTTTGTTCTCCCTCAAGTAGCTACAGTTTCTACTCCAGTACTCTCCGCCTATATTCTCACAATTACTTACTTACTTGTTCCCTTTCAGAACATTTTAGAAAGACTTCCTGCTTTGTTTCGTGCTAATGTCGCCTTACAGAAAGTTGAAAGAATGAAATTAGCTTTAGCAAGTCAGAAAGAAACCAACAACACAACAGAGATATCTACGACTAACTGGAATAAGCTAGAACTCGATCAAGTCACTCACACATACCGAGGCGAATACGAAGATAGCAGTTTTGTGCTACGGGAAATCAACTTAACATTATATCCTGGTCAACTTGTGTTTATTGTTGGCGGTAATGGTAGTGGTAAATCAACGCTTGCTAAAATCATCACTGGACTATATATTCCAGAATCAGGCAAAATTTGCTTAGATAGCAAACTCATCAATGAGGAAAATTTAGAATGGTATCGACAGCATTTTTCTGTAATTTTTTCTGATTTCTTCTTATTTGAGCGCTTACTGGGTATAGAAAAAGATTCTCTCGATCAGCAAGCACAAGAGTATCTACGAAAACTTCATTTAAATACAAAAGTTCAAGTCAAAGATGGTTTACTTTCCACTACAGCACTATCACAAGGACAGCGTAAACGGTTAGCATTACTCACAGTCTTTTTAGAAGATCGTCCTATATATCTCTTTGATGAATGGGCATCAGATCAAGATCCTTACTTTCGAGATATTTTCTATAAAGAACTACTATTCAACCTCAAGCAACGCGGTAAAACGATCATAGTTATTAGTCATGACGATCGCTATTTTCACTTAGCAGACCGAGTAATCAAGTTAGATTATGGTCAAGTAGAGTATGACAGTGCAACTAGCTGTTTGTAATAGAAAATATAATTCAAAGTAGTTATGTCTACACAACTTGAAAATATCTACAATTTTCTTCGATTATCTGACTCTATTGCAACTGCAGGACAACCTGTAGAGTCACAATTTACTGATATTAAAGCAGCAGGATACGAAGTTGTTGTCAACCTTGTACCAACTTCAACTAGTGCAATAACTAATGAGCAAACAATAGTAGAAGACTTAGGAATGAAATATGTACACATTCCAGTAATTTGGGAAAAACCTACTCTAGAAGATATTGAGCGTTTTTTCAAAATCATGCAAGCAAATGCAGATAAAAATATATTTGTTCACTGTGCAATGAATATGAGAGTTTCAGCTTTTATGTATTTGTATCGCATCATTCACGAACACATCAATACAGAAGAAGCAAAACAAGATTTACAAAAAATTTGGCAGCCTAACGAAACTTGGCAGCAATTTATCGAGAAGGTAATTGAGCATTATCAAAAATAAATCCGTAATTCGCACTAAATCACACGAATTACGAATTTATATAAAACTAACTTATTACAAAGCAGCAAAATAAGCTTCTAATGCTTCCGAACCACCAATTAATTTGCCATCAATAAATACTTGTGGTACTGTTGTTGCACCTGCAACTGCTTGTAAGGAACGAGTTGTCACATCTTTACCCAGTACAATCTCTTCATAGTCTAAGCCACGTTCTTGTAGCATTGATTTAGCACGAGCGCAGTAAGGACAACCTACTTTGGCAAATAGAGAAACTAATTGAGGTTTAGCTGCTTCTGGGTTAATGTAGTTCAGCATTGTTTCAGCGTCGGATACCTTAAAAGGATCTCCAGGTTCTTCTGGCTCAATAAACATTTTTTCAACAACGCCATCCTTCACCAGCATTGAATAGCGCCAAGAACGCTTACCGAACCCCAAATCTGTCTTATCGACCAGCATTCCCATTCCTTCGGTAAATAATCCATTACCATCAGGAATCATCTTAATGTTATCTGCCTCTTGATGTTTTGCCCATTCGTTCATCACAAAAGCATCATTGACAGACATGCAGACGATCTCATCTACACCGTTTTCATGAAAAGCCTTTGCCATTTGGTTGTAACCAGGAAGGTGAGTTGAGGAACAAGTGGGCGTAAACGCGCCTGGTAAGGCAAACACGACAACAGTTTTACCATTAAACAAATCATCTGTCTTAATATCAACCCACTCATTATCTTGACGAGTACGAAAGGTACAACTAGGAACTCTTTGTCCTTCTCGGTTTGACAACATCAATTACTCCTCCTTTACAAATTGTAATACATAAAGCGTACTCATTATGATTATGATTTGTCAAGTTTAAAATCAATTAATAATACTAAAGCAGTAAGAAGTTGAGCGTCGGTACATTATGAGCAAATCTGTGCCGATTTAATTGGTAGGCAAAACCTGAGAAAATACAACAAGACTAACGGCTAACAGTTGATTGTACTGAGAAAAACTCTTTTATGCATTTGCCGCGATCGCCTATCATCTCAAGTCATTATGCTGGATGGAATGGCATTAGTTTAGAGTATCATCGTCAACCCGCGCACGAAATGCCAGAGTACTGTATTCCATATCACACGCTGAGTATTGGACTCGGATATAGGGCAAAAGAATTTAAAGTTAATGGGCGCGTACACAAAGACTTTGTTGCGGGTAATGTTGGTATTTGTCCAGCAAATCAGAGTTTATCAACTCAAGCATATGGTAAAGCCGAATTTATTTTACTAACAGTAGATCCTACTAAATTTGCACAGACTGCTTATGAAGCAGTTAATACAGAAAAACTCGAAATTGTGTCACAGATTCGGGGATTTGATCCGCTAATTTATCAAATGAGTTTAGCACTAAAGCACGAACTCGAATCGAATGAATTAGATAGTCAACTTTATGCAGAATCGATGGCAACAGCGTTATCTGTTCACTTGTTGAAAAGATATTCAGCACGCAAGCAAGTTATTAAAAATTATACAGGTGGATTGCCGCAGTATAAGTTAAGAGAAGCAGTTACTTATATCAATGAGCATCTCGAACAAAAGTTAACTTTAGCTGAAATTGCTGATTTACTACAGATGAGTCCGCATTACTTTGCTACGCTTTTCAAGCAATCGACAGGATTAGCACCGCATCAGTATATTACTCAATGTCGCATTGAACAAGCCAAAAGGTTGTTAACTAATCGAGAACTCACTCTTATAGAAATCTGCCAGCAAGTCGGCTTTCAAAGCCAAAGCCACTTTACAAAAGTCTTTCGTAAATATACCGCTACTACACCAAAAGTCTATCGAAAACTACTTTAGTCGCGATCGCTATTCAGCAGCAAATCATCAATAGATTCTGGAAATTCTCCCTTTTGCACCATTTTTGTAAACGCTTTGTAGCAGTCGTTTTTATCTCCTTGCTTCCTTGGATAACCTAGCCAAAGAATAAAAATTGCTTTATGTTCTGGAGTTTGCAAAGCACGAAAGAACAGACGATAGCGATCAGGAAGCCCCATTTTTTTGACTCGGCTGTACTTCTTAAGCGAACCAGAAAGTGCAAGGTGCGATGCAAAAGGATCTAGAGGTATTTTCTCCTTGATAGCAACCATAATTGCCGTATAGAGTTTTACTGTGGCATGACTCTGATATTCTTCAAACGTTAACTTTTTCTTGAGATGGCGAACTTCAGCTTGTAAATCTCGGCGCTGTTTACCAAATAACCGTTTAATAAAGTAGATTCGCCAGCCATTAACTATCAACTACGACTCCTGCTAACAACTCGTCATCCTCAGCTGACATAGCAGAAGTATAAGCTTCTAACTCACTATCAGGATTAGCAAGCGCATTTTTCATCAAGAAATCTAGAAACAAACTCAGCATAAGTTCATCTTCTGCTTCCTCGGATGATTGAGTTTGTAGACGTACTAATAAGGTATCAGGACCAATGACCTCTACAGCACCTTTTGCACCAGTAAATTGAGGGTTTTCTTTAAAAAATCTTGCACTAAGGCGAAAACCGGATGCATTACCAATTTGTGCCCAAGTCGCATCGTAATGTTTGCTTTGTTTCTTTGACATTGTGATTATCAAAACTACTACTCAATTAAATGTTATTACATAATGTTATTACATACAATATCTTGTGAGAATGAAGAATTCTTGTAGGTGTAGTACACAGCATATTTAATTAACGGATATGAATATCGCGATAGTTTTCGGAAGAATTGGCAAGACAAGGGAAAATGCGATCGCTATTATCAATCAAAACTCATATTTTGATTAACCCGTGAACGACATTGTTTTCTTACCAGCGTATCAACTCGCTAAAATGATTCGCGATCGCCAAGTTTCATCTTTAGAAGTTTTAGAAGCCTATTTGCAACAAATTACGCAATACAACCCGACAATTAATGCAATTATTACTCTCGATATAGAAAACGCTAGACAACGTGCCAAAACAGCTGATGAAGCATTAGCTAAAGGAGAAATTTGGGGAAAACTGCATGGCGTACCTGTAACTGTAAAAGATTGTTATGAAACTGCAGGAATGCGGACAACTTGTGGTTACAAAGGCTTATCAGATTATATTCCCCAACACAATGCGACTGTTGTTTCTCGTATTTGCAATGCTGGCGCAATAATTTTAGGCAAAACCAACTTGGCATTACTCGCCTCAGATATGCAAACAAACTCGGATTTTGGACGCACTAACAATCCTTGGAATTTAGCATACACCGTTGGCGGAAGTAGTGGTGGCAGTGCGGCTGCTGTTGCAGCGGGGTTATCACCTTTAGATTTATGTTCTGGGATGGGAGGTTCAGGGCGGATTCCGGCGCATTTTTGCGGAGTTTTTGGGATGAAACCAACTGAAAATCGGGTTTCGATGGCGGGGGCGTGGGCTACACCCTTAGAAGGCGATCGCGGGTTACAGTATATGTATACAGCAGGGGCAATGACGCGATCTATCGCAGACTTAAAATTGTGGTTATCTCTGGTAGAAGGTGCTGACGGGCGTTTTTGGCAAGTACCACCTGTACATTCAGAAGCTGTCGATGCACGTTCTTTAAAAGAATATCGGATTGCGTGGAGTGATGGCTTTGGTGATGTTCCCGTTTCAACTGAAGTACGTACCGCTATAGAACAGCTAGTAAATACCATTGCAGGTCATGGTTGCATTGTCGAAAAAGCAAATCCCTCACCGTTTGATTTTACAGGTGCAATAGAAACTTGTAGTGAATTAATTGGCGCATGGATGAGCACAAGACTGATACCGCAATTACCACTTCTTCGAGATAATGTACGTAGACTAATTTCAGGGGGAAGTGTCGTCAAAAGTAGCCTACGCGGAACTCGGTTTAATTTAAAGCAGTATGCATCGGCAATGGCGAGACGCAGTTCCTTCACTACACAAATGGAACAATTTCTCTGCAACTACGATGCTTGGATTTGTCCTACTGTTGCTTTTCCTGCATTTGGTCATCAACCAGTTGGTCAACCAATTAACATTGATGGACAACAGGTAAACTATCTCCTAGGAGGTGTTGCATACACAGCAGTATTCACTCTTACAGGTCATCCTGTCGTCGTGATACCGATAGGACAAACAGTCACACTACCAATCGGTATCCAGATGGTGACACGGCGTTGGCACGATATGCAACTACTACACATTGCCGAAAAAATGACTCAAGTTACAGAAACTTATCAGCGTCCACCAGGATATTAAATCAGAACCGCGCCTCGTTTAAACGAAAGATGAGGAACAACACAAGTAAGTGTAACGGATAAAAGCTGTAGAACCAACGCGCTGAAGATCCCTTTTGGTGATTAGCAAGATGAATCAAGACTGGGGTAACAACAGCAGGTAATTGAAACACATTCGGCACAGCGATCGCATCAAATAGATGTAACCCAATCCACGCTAACCACCAATGAATACTTGGTGTAAATAATGAAAGTAAGCACATTGCAGCAACACCATAAGCACCATACTCAACGCGGAGTAATTCTGCTGATACAATGCCCAAAATCCAAATTAAGTATTTATAATCTCGCCACCTCCGACCTAACCGTAAGGTAACTAACCCCAGCGACAGTGTAAACAGAATGTTGAATCTCGTTCCTGATAAAGTAAGGGTATGTAGCGGTTGACTCAATACACCCAAGAGTACAAGTCTTTTTAAATATTGGGGAAAGCTGCGAGTATATCGTTCTCCCTGGGCTAATAACCAAGCAAACAGTGGAAAACTTAGACGACCAATAACTCGAAAAACGAAGATTTGAGGAAAAAAAACCAAACCTACATGGTCAATTACCATGAAAATCGCAGCTAGCAATTTGATTTGATAGTTGTTAAGCTGCAATTTCAACGTTCTAGCACCAACACGATTACTTAATATAGTATTTGACTTAAAATACTAATCGCTCTTAATTACAGGCAACTAGGCATCTTAAGAGCAATTTATGATATCTGCTTTCATTTTAAACAACTTCAATAAAAGTAGACATGACTCTGTGCTTTAAAGCAAATGGCGAACCTGATTTAAACGCAATTCCTGATTGGCTAGCTGTAGAATTTTCGTTTGCAGCTAAAAATCCTTACTTTTACAGTGTATGCATTGTCTCAGAAATTGCTGATGTAGCCTTGATTTTAGGAACATTAGAACATGATGACACACCAGCAGGATGGATTGCACATTTGCACGATTTAGGCTTTGAGGACGTTGTACAGGTGTCTTGTAGTCAGTTCTTTAGTCCAAGGGCGGATCGCGATCGCTAGTCTTAACACATAGCTTATGCATTTTTGCGTAGAAAATCTCCTAGATTGGTACGATAATCACCAGCGACTCTTACCTTGGCGTCAGGAAATTAATATTTATCACACTTGGGTGAGTGAAGTGATGAGTCAACAAACCGTGTTGGCTGTAGTCGTTCCTAAATTTTCCGAATTTATTAAGCAGTTACCTACAGTTTACGACCTTGCCGCGTGTGATGAGGAAACATTACGTCAACTTTGGTCAGGGTTAGGCTACTATGCGCGGGCGCGGAACTTGCAAAAAGGCGCAAAAATGATTGTAGAACAGCTTAACGGTCATTTTCCGCAATCGTATGAGGCATGGTTAAAAATTCCTGGTTGTGGTGCTTATACCGCAGCTGCGATCGCTAGTATTTGTTATTACGAAAAAGTTGCGTGTGTTGATGGTAACGTCATCCGCGTTGTCAGTCGTTTACTCGCATTATCTGATGTGTGGAGTCAATCAGGACAATCAGCAATTCAAGATTATGTCAACAATATCATTCCTGCGGAACGCCCTGGCGATTTTAATCAAGCGATGATGGAATTAGGCGCGACAATCTGTCGTAAATCAAAGCCACTATGTCATCAATGTCCTTTACAGAAACATTGTCTCGCATTTACTAATAATTGCATTGCCCAGTGTCCACCCAAAAAACCGCGACGCACTTCAGTTAATATTGAGTTGTTTGCATTGATTATTTGGCACAAAGAAACTAATACATTTGCCCTGGTCAAAAGAACAAAAAGGTTTTTAAAAGATACTATTGGTTTTCCCTTAGTCAGTACAGACGAAGTAATAGAATTAGAAAGCACCTTATACTCGCTATCAATACAAATTTCTAAACCAACTGACAATTTTTCTCATACTATTACTCATCATCGTATTTCTGGCAGAGTTTTCATTGTACAACTAACAGAAAATAGTGATTCTGCACTGATTTTGCAAAAATTAGGTTTCTCAGCGCCTATCTACTGGGTAAAAAGAAGTGACATAGCAGAACAACTTGCTACCACACTAGACAAAAAAGTCTTTCAACTATTTTTAATGCAGAATTAGCAGCGATCGCATCTTTTTCTTCACTTCAAAATCTTCTTTGCCCTCTAGCCCTCTCCAACCTCTACGGAAAGGCTATACCTATATACTTTATTTCAGTATTTTTACTATACTATTAGTGCTATAATATACAAAAGCAAAAAGTGTCTATTATTTCAAGCCCATGTTGAAAAAAGTAGATGGGAGTTGGCGTTTTGCAAGTGAGAACAATTTAGAAGATTTCACGTGGAGTAAATTAAATAACTTATTTAGGCTGTCTCCATTAAAACGGCAATATAGAGTCTATGGTGATGTTTGCGATATCTTGGCGCTAGATGAAAATGATAGATTAGTAATTATAGAACTTAAAAATGCCCAAGATAGATACATTGTTCAACAACTCACTCGTTACTACCACAGCGTGTTAGAGGAAAAACCTCTTCAGCAGCATATCAATTATCAACTTCCTATCCGAATGATTGCGATCGCGCCTAGTTTTCATTACCATAGCTGGGTAGATCGCGAATACCATAAATTAAAATTTGAGTTTATTTCTTATACACTCATTCAACAACAGAATGATGATATTTATATACAACTAACAGATTTAGATACAAAGAAAGTAGCAACAGAGAAAGTTACAAACTTATCATCTGTTAAAAAAGTAAACTTGTCACAACCATATGATATGGCAACCACGGAAATAGGCGGATTTACTTTTACTAAAGCTCTCGATGATATTTTATCGGATTACGTCCTTGTTAAGAATGCTCACAAGTTAGGAATACCTGAGTTAGAATTATCTGAAATTGAAAGATTAAACAATCAAGGATACCCAAGTAAAGTAAGCAAGGTATTTAAGATTCGAGTAGAAGAAAATAGAGCAAAAAATGGTTACAGAGAAGTATCAATTCGAGTACCTTCTAGTATTAGAGTTGGAACATTTGTAATCTGGGTGGATAAACGTATCTCAACAGCAGTTGGAGTTATTAGTCCAACCAATGGCAAATATCATATTTACAGATCTAAATAATTAGCGTTCCACCTATGCGGCAGTTATAGCTTTAAAAATCAATTTTCAGTGGAGTACAAAAATGTAAATTATAGGAGGCTGTTGAATTGGTAGTCTCGATCCAAGGTTTATTTGAAACGCACTTAACAGTAAAGCATCTCGATACATCAATTGCGTTCTACCGTGATACAGTTGGGCTTGAACTAGCTTACGTGTTGCCAGAACGTCATGTTGCTTTCTTTTGGATTGGGGGGCATGGGCAAGCGATGCTTGGCTTATGGGAAATCGGCTTTGCTCCAAACTCAATGCAATTACATCTAGCATTCACAAGCACCATTGAAAATATACTCGCTGCACCCTCTACATTGCAAGCTGCTGGAATTATCCCAAAAGGCTTTTATGGAGAACCTGTCGAAGAACCGGTAGTTATTGGCTGGATGCCTGCGTTGTCAATCTACTTTACTGATCCAGATGGACATTTACTAGAATACCTTGCCATGCTACCAGAGGTACCACGTCCCGAACTTGGAGTTGTTTCTTTGAGTGAGTGGAAAGCAAACCAACCATTACGATAGATTATGTGTTGTTCTACTGTAGTGCAAGTTGGCGATCGCGATAGTATCAACTTATCTCACCATTTGCTGAGTGCGGCATTGACTCAATCAACGCTCTTAGCACTTTGTTAACTGATTCAGATGTTGTGAAAACCTGAGCTACATCTTCATCTAAAACTACAACCGTTAACCTTTGCGTCTCACTAAGGGCAGCAAAGCGATTGGGTTTTGCCTTCTGGTAATCAAAGCGATATTCATCTAAAAGAAGCTCTTCTTCAGAGTTCTGGGTGCGTTTAGAGGGCGTTTTGCTCATAATCTTCACGTTCCTTGCGAGTGGCTAGACGGGCACTAATAATACGGATGCTACCAGGTCGTTCAGTAAAGGCGATTAACAGTAATTGATTTTGTTGAGAATGACCAATAATGATTTCTCTGCGTTCATCTACCGAATGAGCCTCATCATCAAAAATAACTGCCAGTGGATTGTTGAATACAGTCTTGGCTTCTTCAAAGCTAACACCATGCTTTTTTAGATTAGCGGCTGCTTTCGACTGATCCCACTCAAACTCCATATCTGAATCATACCTGATTGCTCGTACGCATTAAGCCTGTGCATAATACTACTTCAGTAATGAGACTTTCATACTCAGAAATCTATAAGCCATCTCGCTAAACTACTTAAAGAAATGTTTAATCAAGTGCTTGCTTTCGCACTCCATGCACACATTGCGCAAATTGTCAATGATGAGTTCTCAGTGGTCGATCAACACTGAACTCAAATGCTATTCGGTAAATCGCAGTCTACAATAGTAGCCTAATAAAGATATAGCTGCTTGGTTTGATTATGACTACTGCTACTGCGGTAAAAACCGAGTACGAAGCGATTATTGGTTTAGAAACCCATTGTCAGCTGAGTACAAAAACTAAAATATTTTCTAGTAGCTCGACTGAGTTTGGTGCTGACCCTAATACTAACATTGACCCAATTTGTATGGGTTTACCTGGGGTATTACCTGTTTTAAATGAAAAAGTTCTAGAATATGCTGTGAAAGCAGGTTTAGCACTTAATTGCGAGATTGCTAAATACAGCAAATTCGACCGGAAACAGTATTTTTATCCTGATTTACCGAAAAACTACCAAATCTCTCAATATGACTTACCGATCGCAGAACACGGCTGGTTAGAAATTGAACTTGTTGATGGTGATGGGAATCCAATACGCAAACGTATTGGCATTACGCGCTTGCATATGGAAGAAGATGCCGGAAAACTAGTTCATGCGGGAAGCGATCGCCTTTCAGGGTCAACATATTCTTTAGTAGACTACAACCGTGCAGGTGTACCATTAGTTGAAATTGTCTCGGAACCAGATATGCGATCGGGACAAGAAGCCGCTGAATATGCGCAAGAACTCCGCCGCATTTTACGCTATTTGGGTGTGAGTGACGGCAATATGCAAGAAGGTTCGCTGCGGTGCGATGTCAATATCTCAGTGCGCCCTGTGGGACAAAAAGAGTTTGGCACTAAAGTCGAAATTAAAAATATGAACTCGTTCAACGCGATTCAACGCGCGATTGAATACGAAATTGAACGTCAAACTGCTGCGATTGAAGCGGGAGAAAGAATCATCCAAGAAACTCGCTTGTGGGAAGAAGGATCGCAACGTACTATTAGTATGCGTGTCAAAGAAGGTTCGAGTGATTACCGCTACTTCCCTGAACCCGATCTCGCACCAATTGAAGTGACAACTGAACAACTCGAAAAATGGCGCAGCGAACTTCCCGAACTTCCAGCCCAAAAACGCCATCGTTATGAAACCCAATTAGGACTTTCACCTTATGATGCGCGGGTACTCACTGACGATCGCACTGTAGCTGAGTATTTTGAAGCAGCGATCGCATCCGGTGCATCTGCTAAACAAGCAGCAAACTGGATTATGGGTGATATTGCAGCATACCTGAATAAAAATAAGCTGGGTATTAACGAAATCGCGCTCAAACCAGAAGCCCTCGCAGAACTTGTGACGTTGATTGAAGACAACACAATCAGCGGTAAAATCGGCAAAGACATCTTGCCAGAGTTATTCACAAAAGGTGGTTCGCCCAAAGCGATCGTCGAACGCGATAATCTAGGTCAAATCTCAGATTCGGGTGCACTAGAAAAAGTCATCGATCAAGTCATCGCTGCTAATCCGAAAGAACTAGAACAGTATCGTAACGGGAAAACTAAACTTCTTGGCTTTTTTGTCGGAAAAGTTCTCAAAGAAACTGGCGGACGTGCTGATCCTAAGTTGACAAATCAATTACTGGCAAAGAAGCTTAATGGCTAGTGGCTAGTGGTTAGTGAGTGGAATTTATCAAAAAATGCTCTCAGCTATAAACACCTAAATCTTCAAGGGGTCTTAACAAAAAATCTAGAATCGTGAGTAAATCAATGCTATCTAACCTGGTATACTTTGCAGAGTAGATGCACCCTGATGATCGGGAGAGTCGCACAAAAGACTCTCCTTTTTTATTGATAATGGCGCGAAATGAGTCATTGGGGACACCAAAAAAGCGCCGTAAGCAGGAAGTGCGGGCAAAGGCAGGAAGAATGTCACAATGGCAAGAAATTGAGGGTGGCGTGACTGCCCCCAGAGGATATAAAGCAGCAGGAATAACAGCGGGATTGAAACCTTCAGGACTTCCAGATTTGGCATTGATTGTGTCAGATGTCGAAGCGATCGCCGCAGGTGTTTTTACCACATCCCAAGTCCGCGCCGCCTGTGTCGATTACTGTCGCCAGCGCCTGCAAGCTAAACCAAGTGCTAGGGCAATATTATGTAATGCTGGACAAGCTAATGCTTCTACAGGTTCACAAGGGTGGCTAGATACTTTAGAAAGTGCCATGTTACTAGGGCAAGCACTGAATATTCCTTCTGACTCAGTGCTGATCGCTTCTACAGGGGTAATCGGACGTCGAATCCGCATGGATGCACTCAAAAGTGGAATTCCTAAACTCGTCGCCGCTGCTTCCGACACAGGTTCTGATGATGCTGCACAAGCAATTGTCACAACCGATTTAGTCACTAAGTCAGTTGCCTTAGAAACGACTATGGGCGATCGCCCTGTGCGCATTGGTGGAATCGCTAAAGGTTCGGGTATGATTCATCCGAATATGGCAACAATGCTAGCTTTTGTGACCTGTGATGCTGCGGTTTCTCCTTCTTTGTGGCAGCAAATGCTCAGCCGCGCCGCAGATAAAAGCTTTAATCAAATCACTGTGGATGGCGATACCAGCACAAATGATACTCTTATTGCCTTAGCAAATGGTCAATCGCGCACTCCAGCCATTACAGAAATGGGGGCTGAAGCCGAGAAGCTAGAAGCAATGTTAACTGAAGTGTGTCAACGCCTCGCAAAAGCTGTTGCGCGTGATGGTGAAGGGGCAACGTGTTTAATTGAAGTACAAGTTAATGGCGCGACAGATGAGGAGTCTGCAAGGAAAGTTGCAAGAACAATCGCAGGTTCATCTTTAGTCAAGTCTGCAATCTTTGGACGCGATCCCAACTGGGGTAGAATTGCCGCAGCAGCAGGGCGGGCGGGAGTTCCCTTTGAGCAAGAAAACTTGCAAATTAAACTGGGTAATTTTGAGTTAATGCAAAATGGCGAACCGTTGCCTTTTGATCGGGCAGGTGCAAGTGCTTATTTAAAGCAAACTGCAGAAGAATCTTTATTACCGAAAGAAGTTGTTGCGACAAATACAAGTAATGATTTATCTGTAGTAAAAGCCGGAATATCACTACCATTTGATCGAGCCAATGCTTCATTGCAAAGAATTGATAACCCTGTGATTATTGCAGTGAGTATTGGTCATGGCTCCGGTTTTGGTAAAGCGTGGGGGTGTGACTTGAGTTATGATTACGTCAAAATTAATGCAGAGTATACAACTTAATACTTGTAATAGTTATTCAGAAGCGATCGCAAATTAACAATAGTAGTTAAAGCAGGTTGAAATGGTTATTCATAAAATTCTTAAAGATTAATTGAAATAGCTTCTACTGGGCAGGTAGGAATACACTGTTCGCAGACAATGCAGCGCGATCGCGTAAATGACAGGCGATAAGTTTCAGGATCGAGAGTTAAGGCTTCAGTTGGACAAACACCTGTACACAAGCCACAATCAACACAAATATCTTGATTGATCGCAATCTCTGCTACACTTTGCGAAACAGTAATGTGAAGCGATCGCATCCATTCAATTGCCGCATCTAGTTGATCGATATCGCCGGATAGTTCCACAACGAGTTTACCGATTTGATTCGGGGCGACTTGCGCACGAATGATATTCGCGGCAACATTAAAGTCTTTTGCCAGGCGATAAGTGACTGGCATTTGCACCGCACGTTTAGGAAAGGTAAGAGTAACTCGCTTTTTCACAGTAATATTCTCTGTTCACTCGATGACTGCCCCAACTTCTAGTGTATTGAGATAACAATGGAAGATTAGAGGTTCGTGCCGATTCAGTTACACTAAGTAATACTAGGGCTGAACAAGTTTTGATCGAAACCTTATGAGTGTGACATCAGAAGCAAATACTGGCAAGCGCGTTAGAAATTTTTTGATTGTCTTGGTTGCGATCGCGCTGAGCGTTGCATTAGTTTTAGGCTTGAGAAACCAAACGAGTGCAGTTTCCTTAACGCACTTAGATGAGGAATCTATTCCGCTAGAAGTGGCACTGACTAATGGCAAACCATCGCTCATGGAATTTTATGCTAACTGGTGTACTAGTTGCCAAGCAATGGCACCAGATATGGCACAGTTAAAGCAAGAATATGGCGAATCAGTGAATTTTGTCATGCTGAATGTCGATAACAGCAAGTGGTTGCCGGAAATTCTCAATTATCGTGTTGATGGAATTCCCCATTTTGTGTTCTTGAATAAAGAGGGGGAAGCGATCGCACAAAGCATTGGCGAACAACCCCGTATGGTTATGGCAACAAATTTAGATGCTTTAGTTGCAGACTCACCCCTACCTTATGCCCAAAGCAGTAGCGGTCAAGTTTCCAAGTTTACAGCACCTGTAGCACCTGCTGATAACGCAGACGATCCGCGACTTCATAGTAGTCAAGTAGTCAATTAAAATATCTCAAACACTCTTGCAGGCAACTTCACATTGTCTGCAACAAATTTAAATAATATGATAACTCTGGCTATCATTGTCTTAATAATTCTTACTGGTTCAGCATTCTGCTCCGGTATAGAAACTGCATTACTATCAATATCTACGATTAGGGTGCGTCAGCTAGCGCAGAACAAGATTCCTTCAGCGGTTGCACTGTTATCAATTAAAGAGAAGATTAGTCGTCCCATTGCAACGATTGTCATTCTCAACAATATCTTCAACATCGTCGGTAGCATTGTTATTGGTAGTGTTGCAACCAATGTTTTAGGAGATGCGTGGTTAGGTGTTTTTTCAGCACTTCTCACTTTTTTAATCATTATTTTCGGTGAGATTGTGCCGAAGACTGTTGGTGAAAGATATGCTGAACAAATATCTTTGCTAGCAGCAATACCTGTTAGAGGACTTACTTTTTTATTAAAGCCTATAGTTTGGATTGTTGAGAAAGCGACACAACCTTTTACTAAAGGAAAAAGAAGACCAACAACAAATGAAGCAGAAATTAAATTGTTAGCAAATATTGGATATCAGGAAGGCATTATTGAAGACGATGAAGCCGAAATGATTCAGCGAGTTTTTCGGTTAAACGACCTCACAGCAGCCGATTTAATGACTCCACGAACCATTATTACGCATCTATCGGGAGACTTGACACTTGGAGAGTGTAAAAAAGAGATTATTGCTTCGCAACACACCAGAATTATTGTAGTAGGGGAATCTATTGATCAAGTTTTAGGGTTTGCGCTTAAACAAAAATTGCTAGCAGCAATGGTGGAGGGAAATAATGACCAAAAGATTGCTAACCTTGCGCGTAAAGTACGCTTTGTTCCTGAAACAATCCGCGCTGATAAATTACTAAAAAACTTCCTTGAAGCACGCGAACATTTAGTAGTTGTCGTTGATGAATATGGTAACGTTGCTGGAGTTGTCACTTTAGAAGATGTACTAGAAGTACTCACTGGAGAAATTGTAGATGAAACAGATCGCATTATAGATCTCCAAGAAATTGCTAGGAAAAAACGCGAGCGTATGTTGCAGTTTAGGATTTTTGGCAATAAATCTGCGAAGAAAAAACCTTAAGTTTCGCTTGGCAATTAATCTACAAACATAAAAATGACAACTACACTGCATCAGCAACTTACACTTGAAAAGTTTCTCAAACTACCTGAAACCAATCCTGCTAGTGAATTTGTTAATGGTAGGATTTATCAAAAACCAATGCCTCAAGGTAAACACTCGCGGTTGCAACTGAAGCTGTGTGATGCAGTGAATCAAGTAGCAGAAGCCAAAAAAGTTGCTCTAGCATTTCCCGAGTTACGCTGTACATTTGGTGGAAGATCGCTCGTTCCTGATGTTACTATATTTACTTGGAGTAGAATTCCTTTTGATCGAGACGGGGAAATAGAAAATGTATTTGCTCTGCATCCCGATTGGGCAATTAAAATTCTCTCTTCTGATCAAAATGCTACCAAAGTTATTAGTAATATCCTACATTGTTTAAGACATGGTACTCAACTAGGATGGTTGATCGAGCCAGATAGCCGCTTGGTGCTAGCTTTTTTTCCTGAGCAGCAACCAATAGAATTGACTAATGATGATAGATTACCAGTACCAGAATATATAGAATTAAACTTAAGTGTTAATCAAATATTTAGTTGGTTAAAAGCAGGAAGTTAAATTCAGGAAGTGGACAATAGAGAGTCGTGAAGTGTTAAGTGTTGATTGTTGAGTTAAGAAAGTTAATTCAAACTTAAAATTCAGAACTGATGTTTTTATCTACTTACTTATCTAACAAATCATCACCTACTACTAATCGGGGATAAATTAATAGGAAAAATCCCATCCACGTTAATACAGGAATTGCTATCAGACTCGTTAACCAAAAAGTTTTAAATAGAATCCAACTACTAGCAATTAGTGTAACCCCAGTCAGTAAGATAGACCAAGGTTGACACCACCAAGGCTTGTAATTCCAGATACTAATAGGTTTTTGCTCTGACATTGAGGCGATCGCAATACGACTATTGCATAGTTATATCATTTTGATGCAAAACTTTATATGCAATCGAGACTGATCTGTAAGGATTTTTGCAAAATTCTTTTGTAGTAACAATATGAACTAGTAAAACTTTACAAATCCTTATGACACAAGCCTTACACAACCTGACATTTGAAAACCCCTATCGTCCTTTGTGGTTGCGTGGGATAAACTGGGCAGGAGAAACTCTTAAGCAGAATGGAATTTCGTTAGTTAACCTCTCGGAAGAATCACTACTGACTGCTGCAAGTAGTCAAACAGGTTTATCTGATTGGGGTGACGAAAGTTTTCGGCTACCACTACGGATACTGCTGGAATCTTTAGAAAAAGATGCTGAACTCAACTTATTTGGACGCTATTTCACGCGCAAATTGTATATTCAACTGCTGATCAATCGGTTGCGTATCCAAGCAGATATCAAACGTCATCCTGATATCTTACAAGTACCGATCGCACGACCATTGTTTATTTTAGGAATGCCGAGATCTGGTACTACATTACTGCACAATTTATTAACTCAAGATCCTACAAGTCGTTGGTTGCATCTATGGGAATTAGCAAGTCCTTCCCCGCCACCAGAGTACCGCAACCGCAACAGCGATCCTCGAATTCAAAAGGTAGAGAAATTTGTTAGACGATACAACACTTTAGCACCACAACTGGCTACAGCACACAATCTTAATCCTCAAGGACCTGAAGAATGTAATCCTTTGTTTGAGCATGAATTTGCTAGTTTGATTTTTGAACTGCGGGCGAATGTGAAGAGATACACCGAGTGGATGGAAACCTATGATATGGTCAGAGTATATCAATTTTATCGGCAGCAGTTACAACTTTTAGCATGGCACTATCCAGGCGCTCATTGGGTACTCAAAGCACCTGCACATATATTTTACTTGGATGCACTGATTAAAGTTTTTCCTGATGCTTGCATTGTGCAAACACACCGCGATCCTCTCAAAGTGCTTCCTTCGGTCTGCAGTTTAACTGCAATAGTTCGCGGAGTTTATAGCGATCGCGTTGAACCAAAAGCTCTAGGAAACTACTGGAGCGATCGCATTGCTAAAGCTTTGGAAAGAGAAATGCAATTCCGCGATTCTGAAGCGTCTTCTCGTTTCTATGATCTACACTACCACAACCTTGTGCAAGATCCTATCGGTACAGTACGTCAGATCTATGCCTATTTTGGTTATGATTTTCATCCCCAAATGGCAGAAAACATCAAAACCTGGCTGGCACAAAATCCCCAGCATAAGCATGGAGTTCATCGGTACTCTTTAGAGCAGTTTGGGCTAGATCCTGAAAGGGCTAATAGTCGATTTGCAAAATACTGTGAAAAATTTAATGTCAAGCGCGAGTGAGTTGCAGCACTCGACTTTATGCATCAGAACCCGCACTATTGTATTGTGCAGTGGCAGGTTCAAACTTAACTTTATTGTATAAATCGAGTAGGGAAATCTCAAAAGGAACTGTTGTTAAAGCTAATGCTTTATCTTCTCGATCGTACTCGCGCAGTTCCCAACGTTTTTTCCCGTTTGTGAAAAATGATCGATGTGAATTGAATTTTGATCGACTAATAGGTATTCCTGAAAAGAAGCGATCGTCCGATAAGCACAGTTTTCTTCGCGATCGTAACCTTGAGTTAATTCTGATAGTACTTCGACAATAACTTGGGGATTGGTAACTGTATCCGTACGGTTATTGTAATACTCTGGTTCTCCTGCGATCGCCATGACATCTGGATAGGTGTAAAACCGCTTTTCGGGTATCCACAACCGGACATCTCCCATAAAAACTTCGTAGTTTTGCTGTCTAAAAGCAAAATTCATTGCAGCACTTAGATTTAATGCAATTCGATTATGATTTGTTGAACTGCCTGCCATTGGAACTATTTGCCCATCAAGATATTCACTTTTATATTCAGCAGCCTTCTCTAACTTCAAGTATTCTTCTGGAGTGTAGTATCGCTGTTGCGTTTGCATAATTCTCAAGCAAAGCTTGTCAGCTTTGACACGTTGGATAGTTATCCCACATTTTAGCTTGCGAATGAATTCGCTACTAGATAGACAAAGTCCACCAATTTAGAGTTATGAGTTATGAGTGTTGAGTTATAAAACTTTTTTAATTCAAAACTAAAAACTTAAAATTCAAAACTCTTGAAACTTCGTTTGGATAGCCCCGACTTCAGTCGGCAGGCATCTGCTAATGTACTAACTCGCGCACCAACTTCGCCAATCTTTCAGCACTATCAAAAACTGCCATTTTTCCTGCAGCATCAGCCATTTTTTGCAAGTCTTCAGGTGAGTGCAATAACTCCAACACTTGAGTTTGCAACATAGCAGGAGTTAATTCTTTTTGGCGAAATACTATGGCTGCACCGGACGCAGCCAAGACTTGGGCATTGTAGAATTGATGATCTTCCGCAGCAGTTGGCAGTGGAATAAAAATCGCAGGTTTACGAGTAATCGCTAACTCGGTGACAGTACCAGCCCCCGATCGCCCGATCGCTAAATTTGCTCTTTGCAGCAAACTTGCCATATTGTCGTAAAAAAGTAGCGGAAAATACTGTGGATGCTGAAGACTTGCAACGTCGGGATCGTTGTTTCCTGTTAAATGTACAATCCACACCCCACCATCAAACCATGCTGGTGCACATTGACGAATAAGTTGATTGACAGCAACTGCACCCTGACTACCACCGACAACAACGATGAGAAAAACATTGTCAGGAATGGGAAGATCGAGGGGAGATAATTTCTCACTTAAAAACTGCGATCGCACGGGTGTGCCAGTATAAATTGTTTGAATACGCGGTAAATATTGGGCTGCAGGTTCAAATCCCAGTGCCACAGCAGTACAAAATGAGCTAAAAAAGCGCGTGACTTTGCCAGGAATCGCATTAGATTCGTGCAGAATGACAGGAATTCCCAGCGATCGCGCCGCCATAACAGCAGGGGCAGCGATGTACCCACCTGTGGTAAAGACACCTTGAAATGAGCCTTGTTGCAGTAGCTGGCGGACTTGAAAAACTGAACTGGCAATTTTAGTGAGATTGCGTAGCGTACCAATTCCTAAGGGTTCTTGAAATCCCGCAACCGAAATTTTATGAAGTGGATATTGTGCAGGAACTAACTGTGTTTCTAGGCGATTGGGAACACCCAACCACTCGATCTCGTAATCTGGTAATTGTTCAGCCAATGCGATCGCTGGAAACAGATGTCCGCCAGTACCACTCGCTGCAATTAATAATTTTGTCGGTATTACCATTGAGTTACAAAGTCAACGCCCAGGTTAGCTTAAGATTAAACAATTAACTGTTTTATAGTAATCAAATATCAAGCTATCACCGATGCGTAACTTTATGTTTTTTTTAACCCCTTCCCGAAAGCTTCCTCAACAAAATAAGTTGTCAGCTAGCAGTTGGGTAGCACTTTTGCTGATGACACTTACTTTATCAGTGCAATCACACCGCGTTCAAGCTCAAGCAACACCCGATGCCCCTCCCGCGTTGAAAAATCTATTAGCACGTGTTGATGCAGCTGCTAACGCACACAATGCTAATGCAGTCGTGCAATACTATGGAACAAACTTCACGCATTCTGACGGCTTGACACAGCAAAGTATGGCGCAGTCTCTAAATCAACTTTGGCAACGCTACCCACAACTAAGATACACAACACGCGTTGAATCGTGGAAGCCAGAAGGACGCGCGATTGTTGCTGAAACAATTACCAATATTAGCGGTAGTCAAGTACAAGACAATCGAAATTTAATGTTTAATGCGACGATTAGATCGCGACAGCGAATTGAGAATGAAAAAATTGTCCGCCAAGATATCTTATGGGAACGCAGCCAATTAAGAGCCGGAGCTAAACCACCGACAATTGAGGTAAGATTACCACAACAAGTTAAAGCTGGGCAACAATTTAATTTTGATGCGATCGTCCAAGAACCTCTTGGCGATGATTATCTCTTAGGTGCAGTAATTGAAGAACCTGTACAATCAGGCAATTATCTAAATCCTGTACCAATTGAATTGGAATTACTTCCCGCTGGTGGTATTTTTAAACAAGGTCGCGCACCAGCTGCTGGAAACCATCGTTGGATCTCTGCAATCGTAGTTCGAGGAGATGGTATGACTATGGTAACTCAGCGACTGCAAGTTGTTGGTGCAAATGCTGCAAGTACGACCCAATCAGCAACGACAACTCAACAACAAAATTAAAGTTTATACTTTAGTTTGAACTTCTATTGCACCTTACTGTAATAGGCGTTTCAAATAGTATAGTGAAGTAAAAGATTCTCGTAGATGCACCTAAACAAAGTGGATGGGCAGGAAAGTCCGTCCCACAGTGATTTGATTGTTTTGTGGGGTAGGCTTCTAGCCTGCCCTATAACGCATTCTTATCTCATTTTTAGTTAAACAACTAGACTGATTTAGTCGTTAGACTGGGTTTGATATCTTTTTTCGTTTTTAATGGCTTGAGCGATCGCACAAATTGCTTGATATAATTTTGTTCGCGCCCCAAAAAAGAATAATTTCCCTTTAACAAGTCTTTTCTAACATAAGCTCTGTGTAAGCTCAAAGAGATGTCTTCTTTAGTGATATAACCAGATGCAACAGCCTCTTTAAAGTAGTTAAACCACACTTCTCCATAAGGATGATTATGATATTTCCACGGTTGACTAAAAAGTCCCGTATAGTGAATCAGCTTAGTGTTTTTATCGCAAACATCAAGCATATTCCAACCAGGATCTAGCTCTCCAATGGTATAGGGATGATGTGCTAGAAAGGTCTGGTTCATGACCATGAAATCGGTTTGAGTATACAAAATTCGATCAATTTCATCGAAAATTGTTTCCAAATTAAATTGAGATTTCTCGCAGTCGATTAACATGACGCTGAGACCCCAGAAATTGCTACCGCCACGATATCCTGTATACGCTCCTTGTTTTGCTAAGAAATCACAACCATTCATTGGTGTATCGAATAGCTTGCCTATATCAGTCAGACAAACTATGTCAGAATCTACATAAATTGCCTTTCCTTGATAGTTACAAACTTCAGGAATTATAAATCTATAAAGACTAAATTCAGTAGCATTACGACACTTGATCTTTAATGACATCGGAGCCAGAAAAGGTTCTCCATCATTTAAAGTAATGGAGTTATGCGTACCATTTAATACATATATATCAAGTTCTCTTTGGGAGTGCTTGTGTAGAGAGTGAATCAAAGTCTTTCTTTCTAAAAGGCTCGCTTCTCCTGACCCAATGAAAACTCTAACGTGCTCCTGGTTTTTCATGGTATTATTCCCTTTTTAAAACTAGTTAAAATCATTTTTTACCCTTGACATCAAAGTGTTTTTATCTCTATGATAGGTTTGCAAACCCTTTTTCTTTTGAAAAACTTTAGAATAAAAAAACAATTCAAAGCTAAACGATTGTATGACAATATAAACAAAACACTAATAACATAGACTTTTGAAAAGTAATGTTATAGTGTTTTGACTACAAAGATGATTATTGCTACTAACTGTAAAATTAGATAGATTTGGGATATTTTAATCCTCCTTAAGTAACTTAAATACTAAATCAACTGAGTTAATAAGCTCCTTTACGTAATAAAACAACCAAAACTGTTTGCCAAAGGATACGTAAGTCTATCCAGAAAGACCAGTTTTCTTGATAGAACAGATCCATTTGCAGCATATCGTTGAAAGTGACTTCACTACGTCCACTAACCTGCCACAATCCTGTTACGCCAGGTAACATTGTTGCTCGCTGTGACATATCATCGTTGTAGTCTTGGATTGCTAAGTAGTAGTCTCTCAACTGCAAAGGACGAGGACCTACCAAGCTCATACTGCCTTGTAATACATTAAATAGTTGTGGTAGCTCATCTAAACTTGTCCGGCGTAGGAATTTACCGACACGAGTGACACGCGGATCTTCCTTCATTTTAAATAAAACACCACCTTCAGACTCGTTATGCTGCTCAAGCTCTTTGAGTCGTTCTTCTGCATTCACCTCCATTGTGCGAAACTTCCAAATGACAAATGCTTTACCATTTCGCCCTATGCGATGCTGACGAAAGAAAATTGGTCCTTCCGAATCTAGGCGAATAAATAAGGCGATCGCTAGTAGAAGTGGACTTAAAAAAAGTACTCCTAATCCAGCACCAAGAAAATCAAGAAGTCTTTTACCGAGACATTGCAGTGTATATTGCCACGATCGCACTTGTAGAATTGGCTCTTGATACAAAGAGCTTACACTGACTTCAGAAGTTGGACTAGGAATAAAATTTGGGGAGGACATACCTATCTCCAAAAAAATGCACGGTCAATGTGTTAGAATGTACACAGGTATTCTTAATGCTCGACGTAATTGCCTGTTGTTGCCAGCTAACCTAGGTAAAGTGACTAGTCAGCAACAAGTTTAGTAGCATCTACAAAAATTCAGACCTTAAAAGGTGAACTTGAGCCACTAATCCCATAGTGGCTTTTGCTTATTGAGCTAAATTCGATATGCCTCTTGTGAAAGAGGAGATAGGAGCAGTATCCTGCGAGAGGTGAATAGTCTACTTAATCAGAAATAACGATACAGAAGCATCTAACTACTTTAGACGCCATCTAGGTCAGGAGTTTTGTAAAGAACCAAGCTTAAGCATTAAGCATAGCTGCCCACAAGTAAAGAGTCTAACAAAGCCCAAGCAGCATCTTTAGCAGAAATCTCACTGACAGGTATCGGCCAATCAATGCCCAAAACAGGGTCATCATAACGCAAGCCCCGCTCATAGCCAGGAGTGTAAAACTCACCTACTTGATAGACAACTTCCGCACCATTCGTCAGTGCTTGATACCCGTGGGCAAACATCTCTGGTACATACAACGCACGGCGATTTTGAGCAGATAACTCCACACCAATATGTTGCAAGTATGTGGGTGATTCTGGGCGCATATCGACAATCACGTCGTAAATTGCACCAGCGATACAACGTACCAGTTTGGTTTCACACGCAGGCGCGACTTGATAGTGCATCCCGCGTAGCGTTCCTTTGTGATGATTGAACGACAAGTTGCATTGTGCCACTGTTGCTTTTAGTCCGTGTGCCGCAAATTCTTCGGCGCAGTAGGTGCGGGCAAAAAAACCACGATGATCGGGTTTTTCTTCTATGTCAATAATGTATGCACCTTTAAGTGAGGTTTCGCTAAATCGCATTATTTTCTCCAATAGAAATCTTGGTCTATTTGTTGTATTTCCAATTAGTACCTACGAGCTACCGAACTAGCTAGAAGGAACATTTTCTGGATTCGATTTAACAATTCTTCTACGTTGTATTGAGAAGTAAATAGGCCATATTGCTGCTTTAATTAACTCCTTGATGAGTGCATTTTTGTAATTCAAAAACCAAATACACAAGTGGAAATAGCAACGGATTTGCTGGTATAAGCTTAAGGAAGTTGTATTGATAGAATTGATATATCCTAAAAAGACTCTGCCTTGAGGAAATATGAGTTTTCCGTTCTTAAGAGTTGGGTCAAGCCAGGTAGCACGTAAATAAGGATTTGACAATGCTTTGCTTGCACGTTGAGCATGGTTGCGATTAAAAAATAGGTACTCAGGAACTTCGTGATATTGACCAAGAAGTGCCATTTTGACGAGTAAAACCTTATCTGCTCCTGGATAGTTGCCTAATAAAGGAGTTTTTGCCAAAACATCTCGACGCATGACTCCAAATAATTGCAAACAGCGATGCGGTTTAGCAAAAGAGTCAATAATAAGATTGCGAAACCGTATATGAGGTTTTGATGAGTGTGTTAGTAAGGGATTCTCATCACAATTAGTTGGTAAAACCTCTTCGCGTTCGTTAATAAGTTTAGTCTTAGGATAAGATACAACAACTGATGGATTATTTTCAAGTATATTGACACATTTTTCTATAAATTCTGGAGCACATAAATCATCGTGAGCAGCCCACTTAAAGTACTGACCTGTAGCTAATTCAAAGACACGGTTGAAATTATTATGTCCTCCAATGTTTTTTTCGTTTCGATAGTATTTTATTCGGCTGTCTTTAGCTACATAAGCTTCACAGATTTCCCTAGTTTTATCGGTTGATGCATTATCTGAGATAATCAGTTCAAAATTTGAATGAGTTTGTGTCAAAATTGAATTTAAAGCTTTTTCTAGTAAATCATCTCCGTTATAAACGGGTAAGCCAATGCTAACAAGTGGGTAATTACTATCTTCTTTCACTATTGAGTTTTTGTAAGTAGTATTTAATTGCATAAAGTCTAGAAATGCTACTATTAAAAAATTATTGTTGAGGACGTAAAAAAGCTAAGTTAGTTTGGCGATCGCTAATCACTTTTAACACAGCATCGTGCCAAAAGTTGGCAATTTTATGATAGCCTTGGGCGTTAGGATGCAGTCCTATATCTAGATCAAGCGATAGTGATGCTGTTAAGTCTTGAATACTTAAACCTCTCATATCTACAAAGTGTATTTTTTTGTCTTGAGCTACTTTAGAGGCAACAATACTAGGAATTGCTGCATTGAAATACATTGCGCGCAGACTACGAATTGCTGGCTTTGCTGCAGGATGAATAGGTGGAATTGAAGCAACAAGTAGTTGGGAGTAAGGACAACACGCAGTAATTTTGTCGATCAGAGTACTAAAATTTTCAATCATTGTTCTGAGCGAACTTTTGCGCGTATCATTAGTACCAATCATTAATAAAATTAAGTCTGGTTGAGCTGTATTAAGCCAGTCATCAATTGATGCGGTAATCTCCTTCATTGTCCACCCAGGATGACCTTCATGAGTTTTATCTCCAAGTGTGTCAGGTCCACTGGTTCTTGAGCCAACGAACTTAACTGGTAAGGCATCAGCAACAAATTTCTGCCAGAGTTCTGGGCGGTAGCCACCACTATTTCTATCACTTGTTCCTTTCACTCCGTAGGTAACAGAGTCACCGAGAAGCATAATTTTTAGCGGTGAGTTGTATTCAGGAATAAACGCACATTTTTCTTCTAAGTCAGCGATCGCATTGCTACTTGCTAGGACATCACCACTGAAATCACTATCAATATCATTAGCATATATGTCAACCTTTACTGGGGTAAAAAAAAACGACTGAGATTATAATTACTTTTTCTTTGTTTGTTTTTAATAGAGAGACTAATAATAGTCACTTTAATAACATGACTATAGTACAGTAGAAAAATAACTTTTGTAAAAATAGTATATTGGAGCAATCGATATAGTATTTTTTTGCTCATAAATCGTGAATAGTGTCAAATACTCAAAATTAAGTTAGGAGTAGTGCTAACAGTAATACTTCCCTTCTGTGGATATCATCCCTATGTTTATACTCAGAACTTTACGCAATAGAGCATTCTAAGTTAAATAATCTAATAAGATCTACAAAAAACTCTTTCGCTACTGCAAAGTAAAGTTGAAAGTTAATAGCCTTATGACTCTGTTGGTGCAGTATTTTTTCACTTTTTTGTTTGCTTGATGCATGTAGTAATAGCATGGAATTAATCACTATTCCAATACGAGCAGCAACAATTTTGAGTAACTGTACTTCGTCTATGCTAAATCGGCGCGAGTGAAACGTCCCGACATGAAAGACTCCAACGACTTGGTTATTTATTAGTAGAGGCATACCTAACATAGACTGAAGTCCTTTATGACGTAGAATTGGGCTAAAAACGTCTACCTGAGACAAGTCATCAACAATTGTTATCTCACGCTTAGCAGCAATCTTACCTGCAAATCCACATCCGATCGGAATTTGAATACCTGCGGCGACTTCTTCTTCCAAGCCACAAGCAGAATGTACGACCAAATGTTGTTTGTCTTGTGAGCAGAATAATACTGCTACTGTATCTACTTTAAAGACTTGGCGAATGCAATCAAGTAGTGGATAAAGCAGATTTTGTAGTAAAGAACGAACTGGTATTTCGTTCAATGGCTGCGGAAGTAAGTCAGCTATTTCTGCTACCTCTGCTTGAATTTGAGTTGCAGTCTCCTCTAACTCAGTTAAGGCAATGTTTAAAGAATTGGGGAGGTAGTTATTATTACTGGCGATGTTTTTATGCGAGTTCATAATTTTTGAGAAAGCAAAAAGCATTGAGTGAAATTAGGCGATCGCTTTCTATGTTAATTCTCTGCCACATCAAAGCCCTGTAAAACTCCCCAACAGGTATAAACTATGCTTGAGTCAACTCCTCGACAGTCACTTCAGAACGTGCTTTTTCCAAACAAGTCTCTAATGTTTTACTCAGAACCTGGATATGCGGTTCTTTGAGAATTGTCGAGTGATTGCCAGGAAGATCGTGGGCTTCTAATCCACCTTCGGCAAGATTACCCCAACCGTATTCAGGATCTTTTGTGTACCAATCATCAGGAGTAGGCATTCCTGATGGATAGTAATACCATCCTTTGCCTGGCACTTCGGTGGCACGAAACAGCGTTAATTTACCAGCATAAGGTTGAAATGTATAGGTGCGCATTGCTTTTCTAATGCTATATCCTACATACTTTCTGTGCCAAAAATAAGGCAAACTCCCTGCTAGTTTGAGATAAGTGCTCCAGTAAACAACGTACCATTTTCTTTCCAAACTGCGGTAAGCCATTTTTGCTGGGTGTTTCAGCCCGAAACGCCAGAAGTTACGCCACTGCCGCGAGAACCACTCAGGTACAGTAACTTTTTTGAAACAACCTGGAACAAACGTATCGAGTAAGCCTACAAAAGCAACTTTCTCACCTATGGCGTGTAACTGCTTTGCCATTTCAAACGCCACCACACCGCCAGAAGAGAAACCTGCTAAGTAATAAGGACCCTCTGGTTGAACTGCGCGAATCTCTTCGATATAAGCAGCTGCCATATCCTCAATTCGGTTCAAAGGAGTTGTGAATCCATCCACTCCCCGTGCTTGCAATCCATAAAAAGGCTGATCAGCACCTAAATATTGAGCGAGATCCTGAAAAGCGAGAACATGGGCACCATTACCATGCATACAAAATAAAGGTGGTTTAGAGCCACTCGGTTGGATAGGAACCAGCGATCTAAAAGATACTGATTCAGATTCTTGACCAATGACTTCAGCGAGTTGTTCGAGTGTTGGTGCTTGAATTAAAGTTGCTAGAGACAGCTTTTTGCCAAATGTTTGCTCAATGTGGTCGAAGAGTCGCAGCGCTCGTAGTGAGTCTCCTCCGAGATCAAAATAGTTGTCTATAATGCTAATCGGCTGAATTTCCAGCACTTGCTCCCATATTTGGGCAAGTTGAAGTTCTATAGAATTACGTGGCGCAATATAAACTTCTCCTTCTGAGTTTGGCTCTAGCTTTGAGTTTAGTTCTGTTTGGGAGACACTCATTTCTTCTACTGATTTCATGATTTCTCTTCAATTTGCGTAAAGACAATTAATTGCTAAGAGCCAAAAGCTCGTTTCACACCCTAAATTCATCTGCTTTGCTTCGCTACGTTGGTTCTGATTGAGCTAGTTGCGGTGCTTAAACAAATTACCTAAAGCTTTGAAAACACCTTTATTTGAATTATTAGTTGTAGCTGGTGTTGCGGCTGGCGCTGGTGTTTTGGCAACGGCAGTTTTGGCAGCAAAGCTTCTTGGTTTGACTAGGGCTTCATTTGCAGCCTCGTCGCGCAGAACCCGTTTTAAGACTTTTCCCGTGGGGTTTTTGGGAATAGAATCAACAAACTTAATTGCTTTGGGTACTTTATACGCAGCCATGCGCTCAGAACAAAAAGCAATCATTTGTTTTTCTGTTACAGTTTGATCTGGTTTAAGAACAATATTAGCTTTGACGATTTCAGTTGTTTCCAAGTTGGGAACGCCGTAAACCGCAACTTCGGCTACTGCGGGGTGTTGATACATAACGTTTTCTACTTCAGTTGGGTAGACCTTGAATCCAGCAACATTAATCATGTCTTTGGAACGATCCACAATGTAGAAGTAGCCGTCTTCATCAATTTGACCAATATCGCCAGTATAAAACCACCCATTTTTGATCACTTCTGCGGTTTCAAAAGGACGATTCCAATAGCCCAGCATTACATTCGGACCCCGAATAATAATCTCGCCGAGATCTCCTGGTAGGGCGTCTTTGCCATCCGCATGGACAATTTTCATCTCGACGTTTTCAATCGGCGTACCTATTGATCCGACTTTGTATTTAAAGTCATTGTTGTAGCTAGCACAGGGAGATGTTTCCGTTAGACCGTAGCCTTGATGAATTTCTAATTGATATTTATCAAACCACTTTTGGGCAACCTCTACAGGAAGAGGTGCAGCAGCTGAGAAGTAGTAGCGAATTGAACTCAAGTCATAGCCTAATGTACCCATGTTCAGAAGTAGGATGTAGACTGTCGGTACACTAAAGAACATGGTGATCTGCTCAGTGACGACCGACTTGAGAATTTTCTCTAAATCGAAATGACGATGAAGAACGATTGTGGCACAGGCGTTTAATCCAGCATTGAGAACGGCATTTTGCCCGAAGCAATGGAATAGTGGTAGGTAAAGTAAGATGCGATCTTCGGCACTCATTCCACAACAACGGTTTTGCGAGTAGCTGTTGGAAATGACATTACCGTGAGATAGAGTCGCACCTTTAGGAAAGCCTGTGGTTCCTGAAGTATAGACGATCGCAGCAGGTGCGTAACGATCCATTTCAATCGTCTTGGCATCTGGTGAAGCACTTGCCATCATCTCAGCCAAGCTTAGTCCCTTGCTGCTTTCGCCTTCTGCGATCAAGATATGTTTTAACTCAGGTAAGTCGGCTTCAGGGACATTCTCAACAAGTTCTGCGGTAGTAACAATTGCCTTTGCACCTGAATCATTGAGAATAAAGCTAACTTCGGTGCTTTTGAGCATGGCATTCAGCGATACTGCAACCGCACCGATTTTCACTATGCCGAGATAAGCAATGATGAATTCAGGAATATTTGGCAAAAATAAAGCAATGCGATCGCCGCGATGAATATTGCGATCGCGTAACCCATTGGCGAAGCGATTTGCCAGCAAGTCGAGATCTTTGTACGTGTAAGATCTTTCTTCAAAAATGAGCGCAGTCTTATCGGGAAATAAATGATGACCGCGTTCTATATGTTGGGCAATATTCATCACTACGAGTCCTTATTCAAGCTAGTCAAGAGATCTTTTACCGCTGCAGCGATCGCACCTTCAGTAGCAATATCAGCCGCAACTTTAGCAATATGTTCATCTAAAGGTTGTTCGCGATCGTCCCAGATGTAAGGGCGAGTTGCTGATGGTGGCTGTCCCACAACTTCACGCACAGCTTGATACAAGCGCCGAGTAATCGGAGAGAGACACTCGCTAGCATCATAATGTCCTACACAAGCATACGTTCTTAAATCGACTGCTTGCACGCCAAACATGAGAGCGATCGCCATATACTGCTGGAAGATCTCAACAGCGTTGCGCGTTAAATTCGCAGCAGCAAATCCTTGGCTATTGATATTTTGATTGTATTGTTCGGCATGGGTAGGATAGCGATCGGCAATTGAATTTCCGTAGAAGCTCAACAACGGCATAATCGAGTTACCAGTAATTTGCAACCCTTTTAATCCCATATTGACAATGCGTTCTTTGTTACCAACCAAAGATGCAGGTAAGCCGTTATTAAACTCTGGGGCGACAAGATAAGCAATTTGTACATCAAGGTGTTTTGCCATCATCCCGATGTAGTAGCGCAGGTGATCCATTCCCATACCTACGTACTGTCCTAAGAAATTACCGCCGTGGTAGCTTGCTTGATTTTCGGCGTCGATCAGCGGGTTATCGGTCGCCGAATTCATTTCGACCTCGATTTGCTGGGTAACTTGCGATACACCATCAACAATTGGTCCCATATATTGCGCCAAGCAGCGTAGTGAGTATCGATCTTGAATCGGGGCTTGACCGCGATACTCGTGCGTACCATCTAATTCATCACGAATCAAGCGCGAACCTGCCAAAAGATCGAGCATTGTGTATGCTGCCCATTTTTGTCCTGGGTGCGGTTTCAGTTCGTGAATAAAGGGATGGAATGATTGATTTGTTCCGTTTAAACCTTGCAGAATTAGCGCGTGTGCTCCCATTGTCAACGCCATCAACAGCCGCGTATCGTACACGCAGTTAGCCGCAATTCCCGTCATGACAGAGGTGCCATTCATCATGGCTAACCCTTCTTTCGCTTGGAGTTGCAACTGTGGTAATCCCAACCGATTTAGGGCAGTAATCGCATCGATTTCTTCGCCATCAAAGTCAACAGTGTAGCGCTCGTCTAAACCAATCAAAGCACCTGTAATGTAAGACAATGGAGTCAAATCGCCACTTGCACCAATCGAGCCATATTCAGGAACGTGGGGTGTCACTCTAGCATTGAGAAACGTTTCCATCCGTTGCACGATCTCGCGGCGGATTCCTGAAGCACCATGTAAATGTGAATTAACACGCAACAACATTGCAGCACGGACGTCAGTGAGTGGTAACTTGCGCCCAGCACCGACTTTGTGATACCAGACAAGATTATGCTGTAATAAATCGGCATACTCGCGTGAAATAACAACATTTGCCATCCCACCAAAACCACTCGTGACACCGTATATCGGTCTACCCGTTGCCACTGCATCGGCAATATAGTCACAAGATGCTTGAACGCGCTGCGCAACGTCATCTGCTGTGCTGATCTGGACTTTAGCCCCATGACGTGCCACATTAACGACTTCATCGATTGTGATGTTGCGATTGCCTATCGACACAGTTTTTGCAGAAGTTTGTGTCTGTTGTAAAGCTGCTGTATTCATTTAGAAGTTCCTTGCAAAGGTGTATAACGTCAGGAGAAAGCATTGCTGGATCAATTGCACGCCCCCTAAATCCCCCACCATTGGGGACTTTGAAGGGTTTGATTCCCCCACGGAGGGCTAAGGGGGCAAATCACACTCTTATTCAGCAACGCATAGGAAAATAAACTTGCTTAAACACTTACCAGTGCAGGCATAACTGGTAAATGTGCATCTGGTGTTTGCTCCCAGCGACCAAAGGTTTTGCTCACAACGGCAACATCGTGCATTAATTGCTCAAAACTTTCTGGCGTCAGTGATTGCGGACCATCAGATAATGCTTTGGCTGGGTTAGGATGCACTTCCACCATCAGTGAATCAGTTCCTGCGGCGATCGCTGCTAAACACATGGGCGGGACATATTCAGCTTTGCCAGTACCGTGACTGGGGTCTACCATAATCGGGAGGTGCGTGAGCGATCGCAACACTGGTACGACAGCTAAATCTAGAGTATTGCGTGCATATTGACGATCAAACCCACGAATTCCCCGTTCGCAGAGAATCACATTTGGATTCCCCGCTGCCAAAATATACTCTGCTGCCATCAGCCATTCTTCTACTGTTGCCGAAATACCCCGCTTCAATAAAATTGGCTTACCTGTAGCACCTACTTTCTTGAGTAACGAGAAATTCTGCATATTCCGCGCGCCGACTTGCAACACATCTGCAACTGCTGCAACTTTCTCAATATCAGCAGTATCCATAATTTCAGTGATAATGCCTAACCCCGAAGCTTGACGCGCTTTATCAAGCAATTCTAGGGCGCTTTCACCGTGTCCTTGAAATGCATAAGGTGATGTACGAGGCTTGTAGGCACCTCCACGGAGGAATTTTGCGCCTGCCGCTTTGACTCTTTGCGCAGTTTCAACAATCATTTGTTCGTTTTCTACCGAACAAGGTCCTGCAACAACCACAATGGGATGTTCTTGTCCAAAAGCAACATCGCCATTTGGTGTAGGGACAACAACTGTACTTGGTCCGTGCCGAAACTCTTGACTTACTCGTTTATAAGGTTTATTGACTCGGACAACTTGCTCTATAAAAGGACTAATTTGTTGAATGTGTTCTCCATTGAGAGCTGCTGTATCTCCTAGTAAACCAATAACAACTTTGTGTTGACCAATACTTTTTTCTGTAATGACATTCTGATTATGAATTTCTTGACAAATTCGTTCTATTTCTTCTTTTGGAGTACCTGCTCTCAAAACAACAATCATTGCTTGAATTTCTCCGCAAAAGGGTTCTCTTGATTTTTAAAATCGCCAACAAAAAATGGACTGTACTGCGTTTAGACAGTAAGTCCACGGTAGATGTCCTGCGACTGAAGTTGCGGCTACATAAACGAAGTGTGCGGAGGCACACTATGAATTAAGAATTTTATTACTGAAGTCCACGGAGGTGGACTTTATTTGTTTAGCTGCGAATTTATTCGCGCTTATATTCAAGCTATAACGTTCAATTACGCGATGCTACTGCCATCTGTTTTTGTTGCACCTTTAATACAGGTTGTTGTTTCAGGCGCAGGTGTTTTTGAGCATAACGAGTCGTAATATATTTGTTGAGTTTCTTGTCTATAGACATTAAAGTATCTGTTACCATCCGACGAATACGTCCGCGCTGCCCAAAGCTCAGTTCTACGCTTAAGGGTTGGATAATTGACATATATCGCCGCCACCCTAACTTTTTATATTTGTTCTTAAAATAGTCATCCTCAGTTAAATTCCATTTATCGCGCAAGCGGTGTAAGCTAGTCAATTCCCAAGCATCACTCCAGCGCAACATATAGAAAGTCATATCTGACCATGTCAGTGTAGAACTTGGTACGTAAGTGACAACAGAATCTGGCTCTAAGTAAACGCTACCGCCAGCTTCATTGACTAAAATACAAAAATCTACGTGCTCTTTTGTGTTGAGTAGCTGTTCATCGAGCATTCCGACTTGAGTAAAGATATCGGTACGCACCATCATGCAATGAAATTCAGCTAGTCCTGTTTCACTGCGTTGAAGTTTCGGGCGGACATCTGCAACTTGACGCCCCTGCAAATAGATTTTCTCAATCATCCGCCGTCGGACATTTCCGTCTTTCGTTTCCACCCGTACGCCAGATTCTCCCCCTGCGCAATGTACTATTTCGTGTAAGGGTAGATGTTGGCAGATTAGGGGACTCACGATAGTAGCGTTAGTTGTCTCGGCACACTCAATGAGCTTTTGCAACCAGCCAGGTGTAACTACTACATCATTGTCAATGAAGACAACATATTTAGTATCTACTTGAGCAAGTCCTATATTTCGTGCATGATTTGGCGAAAGATAGTGTTCAGTCCTAATAAGTTGAAAATTTTTCTCTCGTGCTTTTGCTTCTAAATAGTTCTTTATTTGTGATGGCGAACCACCATCAACGTAGACTAGCTTAAAAGGAGTTTGTGTATGCTCGTAAATACTTTCAAGTGACTCGTGACTATAGCTAAAACGCTCTCGTGGTGCAACAACAATTGTAACTTGTGGTTCTACCATAGATGAAAATTCCCTTTTGAAGGTTTGAGCTGAACAAACAAAGCTTGGTGAATAAATTTGCAGCTAAACAAATATAGACGCACAGCGGTGAGCAGCGCGTTGGGCGGCTGCGCCGACTTGAAGCGACTGCGAACCCGAAGGGCTTCCCGCAGGGTGGTTCACCTCCGTGTACTGTAGTGATAAAATTTTTATTGATGCAGAAACATACTTGGTTTATGAAACCCCGACTTCAATCGCAGGGCATCTGTAATTTATGAGAAATCAACTTATGCAATTGCTTGCTTTAACTTTGGATTCATTGCATTATTAATATCCCGATCAATCAGGACTTGCTCGTAAATTTGGACGAGTTGATCGTTAAGTTTGTTCGTGTCGTAGTGTTGTTCTACGTATGCTCGACCAGCTTGACCCATCTGTTGCCAAATTTCTGGACGATCGCAAAGATAAGCAATCTTTTCAGCTAAGGTATCTACGTCACGTTCTGGTACTAAGAAACCCGAAATGCCATCTTCAATTAATTCTGGAATGCCACCGTGGATAGTACCTATGACAGGTAAACCCATCGCCATTGCTTCTTTTAAAGTGTTAACTGGAGCATCCTGATTGCCGTCTTTTGCTGTCACGCTAGTAGCAACAAAAATATGTGACTTATCGAGAATTTTAATAATCTCTTGCTGATTTTTCCAGCCTAGTAACTTAACTACGTGACCAACTTTCAGTTCTTGAATGAGGTTCTGTAAGTCTGTTTTTAAGACTCCATCACCAATAATGTTGTACTCAATATTAGGGTGACTTTCGGCTAGCTTAGCCACAGCACGAATGCTGTAAGCCATTCCTTTTTTTTCTACAAGACGACCAGTTGTGGCAATGCGGATTTTACCATCATCAGGGAAACGTGGTTTAAAGAAAAATCGTTCGCAGTTGATTCCTGAACCAAGCACAACAATTTTCTTAGGATTGCAGCCGAATTTAATAACTCGTTGCCTAAAATATTCGCAGTTTGATAGAAAGAAATCTCCTTTTTTGAAGAGTTCGTTATAAACGTGCTCTCCGTATTCTTGAACATACCAACTAATATCAAAGCCCCGAAATGATGTGACAAGCTTACCTTTAATAGCACCAATGTCACGCAGCAGCATACCTTTGAGGGCATACATGCCAAACTGACAGTGGACAATATCATAAGATTGTTTGCCTAAAAACGGTACTATTAAGTGAAACCATTCTATGGGCTTTAGGTGCTTTTTGTATTTAAAAAGACTGAGCGATCGCATCAGTCCTATAGGATGCCTGCACCCACTAGCTAATAGCATTGCACAAGCTTGGAGCAATCTTATTGAGGAATTTTTGGCTCTTTCTGGAGCATAATAGGTTCGTTCGAGTAGGTGGTAACTTTTTACATCGGGGTGAACTTTAGTAGCATTTTCTGGTCTATTGAGTGAATAGATATCGACTTCGTGTCCCCGATCGATCAATCCTGTAATTTGATTCAGAATAAAAGTTTCTGACAGTGCGGGAAAAGACCCGACAATGAATAGTATACGCATGGTAATTTTGAAGAAATTTTTAATTTCTATGAAAAACTTAAATCAAACTAAAAACAAAAGATTATAAAAGCAAAATTGCTAAATAGCGATCCCTGAAAAGAACACAAATTATAAATTTGCTAAATAAGGTGCTTTTTAAAGAAATTCTCCATTTTTTTAGAAAGAGCGCGCGAACCAAATTTCTTTTTATCTCCGTGTTTACCACCTTTGATAATCTCAAATGTCACCTCTGCTTCTACTTTTTGCAAAGCATTAAATAGTAATTGGCTTTGATTGAGTGGTACTAATAAATCCTTATCTCCATGCACAATTAAAAAGGGAGGAACTTCTTTACTTACGTAAGTAATTGGATTAGCTTTTGCTGCTGTGTCCTGATTTTCCTCGATTAGCCCACCAATAAGTGCCGCTTCTGGTGAATTTGCCGGAGTAAAATCGATGTTGCGGAGAAAATCATTGATTCTCAAAAAATCAGTTGGACCAAACCAATCACAAACAGCTTGTACACAACTAGAATAATTCTGCCAACCTCCGCTTCCTTCAAATTCTTGAATGTCTTCCGTAGTTCCCAAAAGTGCAGCAAGATGTCCACCAGCAGAGACACCCCAAACACCAATACGGTGCGGATCAATATGAAACTTTTGAGCATGAGCGCGGAGAAAGCGAATAGCGCACTTACAATCTTGAATTTGAGCAGGGAAAATAGCTTCGTGGCTCAAACGATATTCAATACTGGCGCAAAAAAAGCCCTGACGAGCAAATGAAACTAAATGTTTGAGTCCTTCTTTTTTGTCACCTGAACGCCAAGCACCGCCATGAATCCAAACTAATACAGGCATTAATTTGGTTGATATTTTGGGGTGCAAAATATCCATTTTGAGAGTGCGTTCTCTATTCTTAGTAAATTCAATGTCTTGAAGATGAACTAAACTCTTATAAATGTGTCGCTCAAACTCAAACATAGCTTTGACCGACCGACATATCAGATTTAAGTAGGTAGACATTATGCATTACTTAAATTGCGTGAATTGTCGGCATGGAAGCAAAAAAATTAGCCAGCAAGAGCATTTTTCGGTTTGCGCTCAAAGTTAGAGACTGATAGAACTTTCACATTAGCCAGATGGGACTGGATTTGCTGATGTATATCTTCGCGCTTGGCAATGAGATCGATGAGAAAGTCAGTGAGAACACCAGGTTGGAATGCTTTCTCTGGGTCAATTGTCATTCCTGGCAACTCAAAGTGGCGAAAAAGACCCTCGAATTTACCTTGGTAGGTAACGCCTCCGACAGGGATTCCTTGACCTAAACAAGCGATCGCCAGATGCATTCTCCCAGTCAGAACTAAGTCAAGATCAGCACATATTGATTTAATTTCTGCTGCACTGCACGGAGTTGGCACCTGCATACAATAAGGCTTGATCGCTGATGGCATTGCTTCGAGGATAGCTTGAGCAATTGAGACATCGCTATCATCCCCTCGAAAGTCATGGGGAATCATCAGCAAGCTAATTTTCTGATTTCTAGAACAAAGGTTGATGAAGGCGTTAGCATAAAACTGAATGAATTCATCACGTTTTAACCGTGTTACCTTTGTCAGGTGCAATGCATTTGCATTAACTCCGAGGACAATCCGACCTTGAGCTTTTTGAGCGCGAACCCACTTCGATACACGGACTGTTAAATCAGAATCTTCAGCAGGTTGAAGCATAAAGGCTAAATCAGCTACTAATTCAACAGGGCGTTGGAGACACTGTTTAATCCGCTGGTAAGAAATTGGATCGCGGCAGCAAAGTCGCACACTAGCAGGCAACTGAGAAAATGATTGCACCGCAGCATCGGTTGGTTGGTGATTAAAGCTAAAGCCGAGAATAGTAGCGTCGGCTCCTGTCTTTGCAGCTAGCGCCACAAGGTTGAGCCGCAGTAGGGTGACATTATCTGAGTAAAAACCATCCATAACATCTGCCCCAAGGCAATAAAAATGCTCATAACGACTAATTTTCTCAACCAAGCGAAAACGCTCCCACCAAGAGCCACGAGTAAAAAAACCTTTAATATTGATTGTATCAGTGACTAGTTTGAGATTTTCCCAGCGAGCCGTAGGTTGCAAAGTAATGATACCGATCCGCTGAATACCTTGAGCGGCAAGATGTTCCATACTAGCAGCTAGCATCGCTTCGTCACCAATGCTACCAGGATCAGAAGGTGGTAAGAATAATGCTGATGCGTCAATCTGACTGCGGACTTTAGTTTTCCTTAAAAATCCTAGAGTAGCAGCATAGATACTCAATAGTTGAAATAAGATTTGAGTTTTGATGGTTAATTGCATGGCAATTTAGATTGACTTTTAGTTTAAACACCAAGGCTGTCAGGATACCAAGGATGGAAGCTAACGGATGAGAAACGAAATCGCTTGACTCCTGTTGCGATCGCCTCTTGCATAGTTTGTTCAACTTCTTCAATCATTCTTTCTTTAGAAAAACGCTGTTCAACATAACTACGACACCGTTGCCCTAGAGTTGGATCGTGCTTTTGCCAATCTTTGAGCGCTAGTAGCTGCTGGGCTAAACCTGCAATGTCACCTGGCTCAACTTGAAAGCGTTGAAACTCACCACTAATGACTTCAGGAATCCCACCATAACGCAAGCCAATTGCCGGAGTACCGCAAGCCATTGATTCTGCTATAACTCGCCCAAAGGTTTCTGGCAACATACTCGGCAGTACAGACACATCCGCAGCGCGAAACATTTCTGGTACGTCAGTACGCTTTCCTAACCAATGAACGCGATCGCTAATTCCTAATGTCTGGCATAAATCTATGAGTTCCTGCTGATACACATCTCCTGCGATAGGATTGTAGCTAAAGGAAAAGGAAGTACCTGTAATTAGGAGCCGCGCCTGATCGGGTTTGAAACCTAAACGAGCAAAAGCCGCAATCAACATTTCAATGTTCTTCGGTCGCGTAATTCGCCCTGCATAAAGCACGACAAATGCGTCAGGAGGGATACCTAATGCCCGACGAGTGATATCGCGATCGCTGCGTATTGCAAAACGCTCTAAATCGATACCGTTGTACACAACTTTGATGAGATTGGGACTAAACCCTGCTTTTAAATATGAGCTACGTGCGGCTTGGGATACAGCAATTAAGTTGGTACAAAAATTTAATCCCATCTGAATTTGGGCAGGAAAATGACGTTTTTGCGGTGGGTAGGAACGCAGGTGACAAACTAAAGGTATGCCTTTGACTCGCGCTAAAATTCCACCAAAAAATGTTTGGTAGTAATAGTTAGCGTAGATGAGATCAAATTGATGATGAATTGCTTTTAACAGTGAAGTAATAAAACTGATGCTTGATGATGGTTTACAGCCTTGGATTCGATAAGTAGAGGCTTTTACTACTGTTTTACAAAACTGTTGATAGTGTGGTAGCAAATCTCCTTCTTTACAATATAGACAATGTAACTCGTGCCCCCTTTCAGCTAATCCTCGACAAACGTCAAGAAGACTCCATTCTGCTCCACCACCATCCGAAGAGACGATATTGAGAAGAATTAAAATTTTCATAAAAATTGATGATATGACAATCTCGCGTCCTTGATTTACAAACACGCGAAAGAACGAATTTATTTACTTTTAAGAACTCTTACTGAAAATTTTGGGGTGTAGGCACACTTATCCTGTCTTCCAGGACAGCTAAAGTTAACTCGTGGTACCTTCTCTAACTATCCATAGCGCTGTGGGTTCAGCGCTAGGTTCCTGCGATATAGGATAACAGACTATTAAAGATTAGGAAAGTGGTAGACGATAATTACGCTACCTTATGAATAATACTAGGATACGCGACTCATTTCATGCTGTAGCTGGTGATACTTCCACAATTTTCCTCTTTGAGCAAGTAGCTCTTGATAACCGCCTTGTTCAATAATCCGTCCTCCTTCAAGGACAACGACTTTATCGGCACGGACAATTGTTGAGAGTCGGTGGGCGATCGCAATTACGGTACGACCAACAGCGAGTTTTTCTAAAGATTCTTGAATCAATCGTTCTGAAACAGAATCTAAAGCACTCGTTGCTTCATCAAGGATGAGAATATCAGGATTACGCAACAACGCACGAGCGATCGCAATTCGTTGTCTTTGTCCGCCAGATAACCGAACGCCGCGATCGCCTAACTGAGTATCAAATCCTTGAGGTAATTCTTGAATGAAGTCTAAAGCATTTGCCAGACGAGCAGCTTCCCAAACTGCTGCTTCGTCAACATCTTCCAGTGCATAGGCAATATTGTCACGTACGGAAGTATTAAAAATAAATGTATCTTGACTGACAACTGCTAATTTACGCCGCAGTGAACTAATTTCAAACTCGCGTAAATCGACGCCATCAACAAGAATTTGACCAGCAGTTGGGTCGTAAAATCGTGGAATTAAGTCGGCTAAAGTTGATTTACCTGCGCCGGAAGAACCTACCAAAGCTGTCATTTCACCTTTTTTAATTGAAAGTGAAATATTGTGTAAAACAGGCTCATCTGCGTCGTAACCAAAATCGACTGCGACGTACTCAATCGCTTGCTTGAGGTTTGTAAACTTCTGTTTACCATTGCGCGTGTATGCTTTGTCATCTTTACGGAGCAATTCTTTGATGTCTCTGAGTGAACCATGAAGACCACTCATTTGCACTCTAGCATGGTCAATTTGACGTAAAGTTGGCATCATGCGGAACAGCACAAACAAGAAAGTGAGCAAAGAAGCTAACTCTAAGAACCCTTGGGGAATCAAAGTGGTTACTGCTACCACTAACATTCCAATGAGAATTGTTGTTGCAATGCCTTCTCTAAGCGGTTCTACGAGTGCTTGTGCGGAGATAGATTGCAGTGTTGCGTTTAATAAATTTTGGTTAGCACCATAAAAGCGTTTGCGTTCAAAATCTTCTGCTGCAAAGGCATGGACAGTGCGAATACCGTTCACTAATTCAAGTGCAACTGAGGTATACCTACCACTTGCTTTTGATTTCTCAAAACTGGCTTCCCGAATTTGTCCTAGTAGTGTCGAGATGCCTATCGATAGTAAGCTAAACAGCATACCTGACACTAAAGTTAGCTGCCATGACAGCAAGAACATTGAAAATAAGTATATCCAGAGCGTAATTATTTTAGTAATTAGTGAAGAACTGATATCAAAAGCATGTTGCAAGTGAATAACTTCTGCGGTGAGGCTGTTAATGATTTCTCCCGACCGTTTTTTGGCAAAGTAACTGATTCGCAGCGAAATTAACTGTTCAAAGAGAAGACGCCGTAACCGATATGCCAAACTAGAAGCTGAAATTCTGGTATAAAGCTTTCCTAAGTAGCTAAAACCGAGGCGTAAGAAGGTTGTTAAGAGAATTAGACCAGATATCCGAAACAGTCGTTCGTTGACAGGAGCATTAACTCCAAGTATGACAGTATCAATCCACTCTATTCCTGTCTGAAATTGTGCGGTGTCGGGATGTGTTAAGCTTTGCAGAAAAGTGAGGATAAAACCAATTCCAAACCCTTCAAAAGCTGCTGCTAGGATAGTAAATGTAAATGCAAAGATTGCCGCTCTACCAAAATACTTAAATTCTCTGATGAGAAAAGAGTTTTCTCGCCAAAAGCTTGTAGTTTGGAGGATGCGGTGAATTGGTGCTGGAATTTTAACAGGCATAAATATTAGAAAAATTGATTTTAGATCTTAGATTATCTGTAGCGACTAATCGTTACTGCGCATACCAACAACACGGGCAGGTACACCTACAGCGATCGCACCATCGGGAATATCTCGATTCACAACTGCACCTGCACCAACAACAGCACCTTTACCAATACGGACGCCATCTAGAACAATCACACCAAAACCTAACCAGGCATCGTCTTCGACAACGATACCACCTTTAGTTTGCAGCGGTTGCTTGCTCATTAATTCGTCTGGTGCAATACCGTGGTCATAAGGGTAAAAAGCACAGTTAGGGGCAATTTGAACGCCACGACCGATTTGAATTGGTGCTTTATAGGCAGAAAACTGACAGCGGGGCTGAATGTGCGTGTCAGAATCGATCTTGAGAATGCCACCTTCACCTGTCTGAATGCAAATATCGCCATAGAGATGAACTCGATCGGCAATTTCGACAGAACCATTGTTGATGATGTTTGGTTTTTTATCTTCAAAGATCGTGACGCGATCGCCAATAAAAATATGTTTACCGAGTTCTAGCTGGGAGTGATAAATTGTTGCACTGGGAGCAATGTAGCCTTTAGAGTTAAATCTTGCCAACCGACGACGCGCATAATAGGGAGGAGTGAACCATGTTGCAATCCATGTTGCTAGGCGTCCAATTCCGCTTAACCCTGCAAATTGCATCCAAAATGCTGCCCAAGTTGTCGTTGCAACACCCTGTATTCCACGAGATTGCCAGGTGTTCGCAAATCGAGTCCAGACTTGAGATGAAGTAGATACCATAATGACCTGACCTAATTTTGGTACAACAATTCTTGATGTAACTGCCGTTTTGAAATCACTTTAGCTGGAACGCCCACAGCAACTGAATAGGGAGGAATATCTTTTGTGACTACTGCGCCCGCACCGATGACGCTACCTTGACCAATCGTGACGCCATCTAAGACTTTGACTCCAGTACCCAACCAACAGTCATCTTCGATGACAACTCCCTTACAAGTCAATCCCTGCTCTTGAATACTACAACTGGGATCGGCAAATTTATGATTATTACCGTAAATTCCTGAATGTGATGCAATTAGACAATTTTTGCCAATCTTAATCGAACCTGGACCGGCGATGCAAGTGTAAGGTCCAATGTAAGTTGCTGCACCGATTTCAATTAACCCGCGATCGTGCGCTTTGATATCGACTCCACAGTCTAGATTGACTTGTTCGTAAAGATAGATACTACAGTTTTCTCCTGCTGTGTTAATTCGTACGCCTGATTCTATGTGTACGCGATCGCCAATGTAAATTTTGTTATTACTTGCTTGAGTTTTGTTAGTGAGCACAGCACTACTTATAAAAGCACCGCGATTGATATTGACATTATTACCAATTTCTATATGACGAGGTTGGATAAATTCAACACCAGGTTGAATCCGTACTGAATGACCTATTCGTGCAAAAATAGAGCGATAAATAGAGTTTCTTAAAACGATCCCTGGTCCTCTGGGAATCCATTCAATTAAAGCAGTGATTAATGATTCTTTTTTATATAAATTTGCTGTAGAGGTTCTTTCCATTACACAAATTAATCCAAATATTTTTTAATACAATCTAATTTAGTTTTAAATGTGAGATAGGCATCTTGCCCTCTAAAATTCTAATTAAACTCATTCCTAGCCATGTATCGTACAATACAATACTCTTTCATCAAGAATATCTAGCAGTTGACTATCATGTTGGCTATCAATCTTTCGCGCAAAGTGAAAATCACCATAAGTAATTTTAGTGTAATCTTCAGTTGTTAATAACCGAGCATTTCCACTACGAATATTGGCAGGAAACTCGACAAAACGTTTATCATCATTACATAAATTAAATTGTCCGCTGTTGACTAAAATAGTTTGCATGATTGATTCTTCTGGAGCCAGAGTTTTTTGATAGTACTTTAAAACTTCAGGATGTTCAATCAAATATTCTCTAAAGTATTTAACACACTTCCTTGATAGCGTGTTCCAATACCAGCCACCGTAACATTTAAATTGCTCATTAAAAGGATGAGATTTAGCTTTTAGCCCCAAAAGTGAAAATCGCCACTGAACTAAAAGTGGCGTAAAAGGTTCAATTCTTCCTAGTTTTCTTAGAAACCAACTTGTCCATTCGGGAAGGCTAATATACTGTCCAAAAAAGCGTTTTTCTCCTGCTTTACCCCAAAGACTTTGGGGTGAAAGAACATCCCAATAACGAATAAAACCGTCGTACTCAGTTTGAGTCAAAAAGCTCTCAATCGTAGATATTGGTTGTGTGGGATAATCTTGACCAGAAAGACAAACAAGCCATTCAAAATTTGGACGATTAGCAAATAGCCAATCAACAGCTTCAAGATACATCATTAATAAAGATGCGTCACCCCGTTTAGCAGCTTTTTTTCGTTGAATTAAGTCAATTCCTGAGTAATGACTGAGACTAGACAAATCGAGGTAGGAAGTACTAAAGTCATGATTAATCAAAACCTGAGAGTGAGGACTTGATTGTTTAATTACTCGTACTAGCCGCAGAATCTGTTCAGGGTTTTTATGGCTTTGAATAAAGTAGCAAATCATGCGCGTATATTATTAACTAGAAGATGCCTTTTGACTAAAGTCGCGGCTACTAAAAGCAAGTGTACCTTCGTACACTAAAATAAGACTTTTACTAGTAAGTCCACGCAGGTGGACTTTGTTTATTTGGCAGCGAATTCATTCGCCAAGCGTTCTGAAGAATTTGTGAGGATGTGGTTATACAACCGGAGATGTCGTTGCGCACATAACTCAATTGAGTATTCTTGAGATGCGATCGCCCGACATTGTTGACTCATGTCACTAGGAGATTGCTCCGCGAGTAGTTGTGCAATACCTTTACTAAAGTCTTGAGCATCTTCGGGTGTTGCGAGGTATCCTGTGATACCATGTTGTACTAAATCAGGAACACCACCCACTTTAAATGAAACAACAGGCGTTCCACACGCCATACTTTCTAAAGCTACATTGCCAAAAGTTTCAGCACGAGTCGGAAACAAAAACAAATCCGCAGCCGAATAACAAACCGCTTTCTGGCGATCGTCACTCACATAACCAAGATTGAGTGTAGGCATTCCGACAGTTTGAGCGATCGCTTCACCGCCATGTCCTATAATCACTAGTACTGTTTCTGCTTTGAGTGATGCAGGGAGGGTTTGTAAAGCTTTCAGCAGGAGATCGCCACCTTTTTGGAAGTGATCCAACCGCACCGCTGCGAACATGAGGACGTTTTTATCTTGGGGAATTCCTAGTTGGGCGCGACATTGTTCGCGATCCAAGGGTTGATAGATTTCAGTATCAATTCCGTTAGGAATTTCATAAATTGGGTGACGGTTCAAGATACTTTGTTGTGCAACTTCAGTTAACCACTTACTTTTAGTGACAAATGTGATGTTAGAGCGATTGTAGATCCATTCCTTGAGTTTCCACTCAATACGCGTACCATCGCGGCGGATATACGGATTCGATTCTGGATAAGGACAGTGACCACAACCAGTTTTCCAGCGATCGCAATCGTAACTAAAAGCGCAATGTCCTGTAAAAGCCCACATATCACAAAGCGTAAATACCGCAGGCTTGTTTTGTGTCAGGTAAGGCAGGGCTAAATAATTAATAAAGCCGCTGTGAGTACCGTGAAAGTGGAGGATTTCAGTGTCAATGTAAGCTTGATGCTGTTTGATTTTGAAGGAACTAACTCGGTGGATATCGTTTAATCCAAGTCTTGATGTGAATTTTTTAAGATATGTTCCGGCTGTTTCCCATCTTGACCAATGTTCGAGGACTTGCACGTAAGGAGAATCGGTTGTTTTGTTTTCACACAAAATCTGAGAATCAACTCCAGCGGATCTTAGCCCCATATGAAGGCGATGCATCGAAACTGCACCACCTCCGCCCAGCTTACCCGAATCACTTGTCCATAAGTGAAGAACTTTCACTGTTTTAGACCTCTAAGATTGTTCGCGTGTCAATCAACTTTAAATGTTGTTCGCGCGATCGCGTTACGGTTATTAGAAAACTGACTTAGGCAGCAAGGGTAGTAGAAGTTGTTCGTGCTTTAACTGTAGGTGTGTCCTTCATCTGCTGTTTAATCTCGTCAGCTAACCTAATTGCTAAAGCCACAATCGTTAGGGTAGGATTCGACAGTCCACTTGTGGGGAAGACCGAGCTACCAGCCACATACAAATTACTTACACCATGAACTTGACAGTGTTCGTTGACAACACCTTGGCGAGGATTAGTACTCATGCGCGTTGTCCCGATGTGATGGTACGAACCTTTTATAGATTGCCAAGAAGCATCATCGTCTGTCAATTCGATTTGCATTTGACCCAGCGCAAACTGCTCAAATTTTTGGGCAATAACCTGTTGAGATCGCTTCACAGTATATTTGTCTATTGGACTCAAGCGCCAGTCGAGGTTCACGCGATTTAGTCCTAAGCAATCGCGTTCTGTACTCAGTGTAATTCGACTGTCTGGATTTGGAGCTTGCTCTGATATTAGGTGGGTTCGGTAAACAACAGATTGCTCTGTAGGTTTACGGAATAATTTTGCATAAGCTTTAGCAAGGACGCGATCAGAATTTGCAATGACTTGACCCAAATCCTCAATGGCAGAAGTTTCTTTTTTGGGAAGACCAAACTCATACTCGTGACCTTCAACAATTGCAGTCAACTCTTGAGAAGCTTTTGACTGGCGCATTTTATACTGTAAGCGCTTGAGCGCAAGAAGCCACTCTTCAACAATAGGTTTAACACGCAGACTAAAATTGAGAACTTGCTCGCGCTCTTGCATTTGTTTAGACAAACCAAAGCCTGTTCCCATAAAGGTGTTATCGACTTCAATGTAAGGCGGTGCTACCTGATTAAAATACGATACTTTGCCTGACCATAGAATCGGATGTTCCATAAAAAATCTACCAACTAGGTCGTATTGATTTCCTAGTCCACAGGTTTGATCTTTGTTAGATAGCAACAACAACCGTGGATTTTCAATACCACCCACTGCCAAAATATAAGTTTTGGCTTTTACACAAAACTGCTTACCGTCAATACTTGCAACTCGAAGTCGAGTCACGGCACGTGCTGTATCGTTTGTTTCAATCTCTATAACGTTAGCATGAAGATAAGTTTTAATATTTCGTGCTTGCTCAAGTTCAGTTCTATAAGCCTCACCAAAGCGGACGTGTGTTGATGGAATAACTTGCCACAAATGCGTAGTAATCTCTTCTCCAAGCGATGGTATTTCCATCTGAAGTTGAGCTAAACCTGCTTGCCAATACGCTAAATCGTACTCAAAAGGTCCTAAATGACAAGCTTGCTGCGCGCGATGATAGTAGGGATCTAACTCAGATTTAGTGATAGGCCAACCACTATATGGCATCCAAGATCGTTGTTCAAAATCAATTTCATCAAGTGGACGACTCCATCCTCCCCAAAGATTCGTAGAGCCACCCAAATAACGGGCACGCGCTTCTTTTAAAGGAAAATATCTTGTTCCTACATTGTCACCTTCGTATAGTGATTGTGTTGCAGGCTCATACCCTAAACCACCACTTTCCAAAATACAAACTTCGTATGGCTGGTTACTCAATTCCCGCGCAATCGTAATTCCTGCGGCTCCAGCACCGATTATACAAATATCTGTTTCTAACAGTGTTTCTGCTGGTACGGTTAATGCATCAATAATCATGATTATTTTTGTTAAATTTTCCAAGTACTAACTGCAATCAGAAATTGAACCACGATTTATCTACTAAGCTGCAATCAATCCTCTAACTTCACTAATTGTTGATTGCAAATCTACTTCGTGCTTAATTCTTCCTTCGATATGCTCTGGATAGAAGTATTTTTCTACAACTTCTTTACCAAATCCTACAATACATTCAGTATCAAACAAAAACTCAAGTGTTAAGCATGCTGAACTAAATGTAAATATTTTGGGACTTTGCAACTGAGTAAGATCAAATTTGAGAAACAACTCCATAAATAGAACTTCAAAAGGCAAGTAGAATAAGAAATCCTCGTTAAGCAAAATAATTTTTGCATAAAGATCATTCAGTTCAGCCTGCAGTTGTAAAATCTTTTGTTTCGAGTCTCGCGGATGCGGCTTAATCAAAAGGATTGAGTTAGGTGATATGCCTTGTGTTAACAAGAACTCTCTATATGCTTTGACTTCCCTTTCTATAGGCATTCTATGAGCCTCAGAAAAATTGGAAGACAGCAAAATTGATACAGAATAATTTTGTATTACTGCTTTTAGTTTGTTAATGTAATCAGCATCAATTAAGTCATCTAATGCTTTTCTGAGAGTTTGAAAAGTTTTTAAGTACACTGACCTATCCAGAACAACTGTTTCCATAGGCGGAACTTCACCAAAAGCATAGGGCAACGAGAAATAACCAATATCAAACTCTTGTTTACGAAATTTTTTCTTTTTAGGTAAAACTCCTTTTATTTGTTTTTTGAGATTTTTATATAAATTGCTTAAGGAGAGAGCAGCTTCCTGCGATGTATTTTGTGGTAAAAAAGCTGTGTGGGAGAAGTAAATTCCGATACCATCTCCATAGCAAATTTTCTCAGCAGATTCATAAACATTCATTAAGAGTTGATTTTCTGTATTCCATGTTCTGGAAAAATAGATTTCGTCAGGACTCTCAACTCCTACAAGGTTATGGACTAACTTAGCAACTTCTGACAGACTAGACGAACTAACTTTTTCTGTTAAGAACTTTGTTTGTTCTAATGAGAGATAAACAATTTTTTTCCATGAGTAGATGGAGTTAGCCATCTTTTGAATAAAAGCAGCAAACTCCTCGTTTTGCCCTTGAGGGGCAAATAAAGGAGTAATCACAAGATAATCTTCATAATTACAATTCAATTGCTGTTCTTTTGCTCTATAGCTTAGAACTGACAAAGCTGTAACTAATTGAATACTACCAAAGCAAGCTACCAAACGCTTGATTGTTTTTGTTTGTGACATGTTTATTGGCTTACAAAACTATTGACAACTAGCAATTAGCATCTCGCAAATTTCTCTAACTGCCCCTTGTCCGCCAGGGAGTTTAGTAATATAAATTGCAATACTTCGATTTGCACTCATAGCATCAGCAACTGTCATGGGACAACCGACAGCTTGCAGTACCTCAAGATCGTTAATATCATCGCCGACATAAGCTACTTGAGAAAGCGAGATATCTAACTTTTGACAAAGAGTTTTTAACTGAGAGAGTTTGTCTTTTACACCTAAGAAAGTGTGAGTAATACCTAAATCTTGAGCGCGATTGAGTGTTGATAATGCAGATTTCGCAGTAATAATCGCAACTTCTACACCAGCTTGCTTTAACAGCTTAATTCCTTGACCATCTTTAATATTGAATTTTCGCAGAACTTGACCAGTTTCTGTATAGAAAAGTCCGCCATCGGTGAGTACGCCATCAACGTCTAAAGCTAAAAGCTTAACTTGTGATAAACGCGATCGCAGTTCTGATGTAGAAATATCTGTCATGGCAATTACACAGTTGTGGGGACAGCTTGCAAACTATTACGCACGTTGAGTACTTGCTTGAGAACAGATTCTAGTTCAGCTAAAGGAATCATATTCGGACCATCGCTAGGTGCACTATCAGGATTCTCGTGAACTTCCATAAATAGTGCATCAATTCCAATAGCAGCAGCAGCGCGGGCTAAGTATGGGACAAACTGGCGCTGTCCTCCTGATTTGTCACCTTGTCCCCCTGGCATTTGTACGCTGTGGGTTGCATCAAAAACAACAGGATAGCCAAACTCGCGCATTTGCGGTAGCGATCGGAAATCAACAACTAGTGTGTTGTAGCCGAAACTTGTACCGCGTTCAGTTAACAGAATTCGCTTGGTTCCTCCTGACTCTAACTTGCGAACAACGTTTTTCATATCCCAAGGACCTAAAAATTGTCCTTTTTTCACATTGACAACTTTACCTGTCGCAGCAGCGGCGAGTAATAAATCAGTTTGACGACATAAAAAAGCTGGAATTTGGAGGATATCAACAACTTCTGCGACAAGTGTAGCTTGATAACTTTCGTGAATATCTGTGAGAACCGGAACCCCGACTTCTTCTTTAACTCGTTGCAGAATTTGCAGTCCAGTTTCTAAGCTTTGTCCTCTAAAAGAATTGATTGAAGTTCGGTTAGCTTTGTCAAACGAAGATTTGAAGATGAACGAAATCCCTAGGCGATCGCACACCTTGGCAATCTGTTCTGCCATAAATAGCGTAAAGTCCCCAGATTCAATGACACAAGGACCGCCAATTAAAGCAAGAGGACAGTTGTCACCAATCGAAATATTGTTTGTAATTTGAGTTTGAATCATTTGTTAAGCCACTAAGTTACTGAGTATATTAACCAAATTAAATTTCAGATGTGGATAGGCATTTTCCCTGTCCATTAGTACAGTCTTATCTATCTATTTGTACTTACAGCCTATTGCAGTTTTATGAGGCACAGTAGCAACAGTGAGTAAACCAGTTTTTCAAATGCACGGGATTAATTAAATCGAGTGCAGTGGCAATGAGAAGATCAACCCTGAATGCAGTAGTTGGGG
>NZ_JADEWN010000018.1 GCF_015207655.1 Gloeocapsopsis crepidinum LEGE 06123
CCTATGCCACTGAGGTTCAAAATATGTGCAAAAATCATCGACCTCACAAAACAATGCTTCTAAACTAGACATAGGACGGGGCGCTGAATGGTTTAACTTAATTTCAGCTTACTTGCCCCCTCCTTTTTTTATCCCGAACTGACGTTAAGTGAGACTGTAAAGTAACTCAAGCGATCGCTTTGGTAGGGGCGATCGTTTTTTCTTGTCAATTTGTCAATCTTCTGTATCCAACCGCCGAATTCTCCGCTGTAACTCAATTTCTTGCGAACTACAAATTGTTTCTAAGTCAGCAACTCGTTGTTCTAAATTTTTGATCCTGTTCGCCACATTGCTGCTTGCTTCTTGATCGGGACGTTGCCATACTGCAACTGTACCAATAGCTGCACTTGCCACTACTGCTAACGGTAAAATTGGACCGCTTCTAGTCGCAGGAGCTAATGGAATGCAAATTGCTAGCATCCCTGTGGCGAAGCCCCAAATTTGTTTGGTAGCTGAAACGCGGATATCTGTCTCGGTATTATTCGCCATAAGCTAAATAATATTATTTTGAATAGTTCTTGTTAATTATGTTCAAGTTCTAGCTAGTGTTTAATACAATCTTATTGTTCTAAATTCCCAAGTATCAATATCAATTAGCAAGACTCTATAAAAATACACTCTATCTTTAGATTAATCTCTCTAGATAGATGACCGATATAAATAAAGTTTTAAAAATAGTATTTATAAGTAAAATTAATTAATAACCAGGGTAATTCTGCGTTTTAGTACAGCGTAACGGGCTTTCTAGCCAGTGGTACTAAACTTTTGCTCAGGTGGCATAAAGCAATCTCTCTCCGGTTGTTTGTGATAGTGATAACCTGTCCTGGGCTGCTTGAGTACTCAATGCTTCGTGAATAATAATCATTTTCACGAAGAAAATTGACCCCACTATTTAGCTGTACTGCAATATTTTTTGTGCATGAAAAGAAAAGTGGAGGGGCTTTTAAGCTGTAATTATGTCGCCTGGTATATTAATTTTGATTGCGATGCTCGGCATCGCCTTACTACTGTTTCTTGTAATGGGGTTGAGGCTACAAGCGTTTGTAGCTTTACTTTTGAGTAGTTTATTCGTTGCGATCGCTGCGGGGATACCTTTAAACGAGATTGCCAGCACAATTCAAGAAGGTATGGGGAACACCCTGGGATTTATCGCAATTGTGGTCGGTTTAGGTACAATGTTCGGCGAGATGCTGCGGGTATCAGGCGGTGCGGAACAATTAGCAAATACTTTAGTAAGAAGGTTTGGACAAGATCGCGCCCAATGGGCATTAGGTTTGACAGGATTTCTAGTCGCAATTCCTGTTTTTTTTGATGTTGGTTTGATTATTCTGATTCCGCTTGTCTACAGCTTAGCGCAACGCACTGGGAAATCTCTGCTGTATTACGCGATTCCATTAACCGCAGGCTTAGCAATTACTCACAGCTATATTCCACCAACTCCAGGTCCTGTTGCAGTTGCCTCTTTAATTAATGCAGATCTTGGTTGGGTCATTTTGTTTGGTACGATCGCTGGTTTACCGGCAATGGTAATTGGAGGTGTCTTCTTTGGTAAATATATTGGGGGCAAAATTCATGTGAAAGTACCTGAGTATATGATCATTGACGCACCACATAAGGAAGAAGTCAAAGATCCGCCACCATTTGGCACAATTGTTGCTATTATTGGTATTCCGTTACTGCTGATTCTGCTTAATACAGTTTCTGGAATTCTCCTACCAGAAGGTAATTTTCTACGTAATTTCCTAGGCTTTTTAGGACATCCCTTCACCGCGTTGCTACTTGCAGCACTAGCCTCATTTTACTTATTAGGAACTCAACGCGGTTACACGCAAGACGAAATTCAAACAATTGCAACAAAATCTCTCGAACCAGTCGGACTGATTATTTTAGTTACGGGTGCTGGTGGTGTTTTTGGTAGAGTTTTAGTCGCAAGTGGCGTTGGTGATGCGCTAGCGGGTGTAATGGCTGCATCGAACTTACCAATTATATTATTAGCTTTCTTAATTGCCACTGCTGTACGAGTTTCCCAAGGTTCAGCTACAGTCTCAATGGTAACAGCAGCAGGAATTATGGCACCTGCAATTGAGGCGGGCAATTATTCTGCACCAATGGCGGGGTTGATTACTATTGCGATCGCATCCGGTGCGACGGTACTTTCCCACGTTAATGATTCAGGTTTTTGGTTAGTCAGCCGTTATCTCGGTTTATCTGAGAAAAATACACTGCGTTCTTGGACAGTGATGGAAACGATCATTGGTTTAGTAGGATTTTTAGTCGTGTTCTTGATTAGCTTTTTTGTGTAACCACCTCTAGTCACTAACCACTAAATCTATGAGTCAAAATTACTTTATCGGTGTTGATCTTGGTACTACGAGTACAAAAGCAATTGTTTTTTCGACTTCTGGTGCAATTAAAGGTATGGGTAATCAGGGATACAAAATTATTGTCCCCAAACCCACCTGGGCAGAACAAGATCCTGAAGCAATTTTTTCTGCAGTCATTGCAGCGGTGCGCGATGCAGTAGATGCTGCGGAAATATCCAAATCAGCGATCGCAGCATTAGGGTTTAGTGCAGCAACACACAGTTTAATTGCTGTTGATGCCAAAAACTATCCTTTAACGAATGCTATTATTTGGGCAGATAATCGTAGTATTCATCAGACAGAACAACTGAAGCAACAAAATATTAAACACGATCTTTACTTGCGTACTGGAAGCCCGATTCATCCAGTTTCCGTTGTCACCAAACTGATGTGGATGCGCGAAACGAATCCAGATGTTTTTGAGAAAGCTGCTAAGTTTATCTCAATTAAAGAGTATGTTTTCTATCAGTTATTTGAACGCTACATCATCGATTATTCGATCGCTTCAGCAACAGGGTTACTGAATTTAAAACAGCTTGATTGGGATGAAGAAGCACTGGAACTTGCAGGAATACGTTCTGAAAAGTTGAGTGATTTGGTTTCTCCCACTCATGTTTTGCGTGGAATGAAGACACGTCATGCAGAAGTTATGGGAATTGCACCGGATACCCCTGTTGTAATTGGCGCGAATGACGGAGTTTTAGCAAACTTGGGAGTCGGGGCGATCGCTAAAGGTGAAGTTGCTATTACGATTGGCACAAGTGGCGCAGTGCGTACAGTGGTTGACACTCCGCTGACGGATGAGAAAGAAAGAACGTTTTGTTACGCTTTAACTGAAAAACATTGGGTCATCGGTGGACCAACAAATAATGGTGGTATTGTTTTACGTTGGTTTCGCGACAACTTTTGTGCGCCAGAAGTTGAAACAGCAAAACAATTGGGGGTAGATCCTTACGATTTGATGATTGAAGCTGCAATGGAAGTTTCTCCTGGGGCTGAAGGTTTGCTTTGTTTACCTTATTTATCAGGAGAACGCGCACCCTATTGGAATGCCAAAACACGGGGTTTATTTTTCGGTGTTGGGCTACATCATGGGCGATCGCATTTTATCCGTGCGATTATGGAAGGCATTTTGTTTAATGTTTACAGCGTGAATGTTGCTTTGCAAGAACTTACTGGAGATATCAAAGAAATTCGCGCTTCCGGTGGTTTTGCGCGTTCAACTCCTTGGCGACAGCTGATGGCAGATTTGTTTGGTATTGAGGTATTAATGCCAGAAGTTTATGAAGGTAGTGGATTTGGTGCGGCGGTGTTGGCAATGTATAGTGTAGGTGCGATCGCAGATTTAACTGAGGCGCAAAAATTAATTCGCATTACCTATCGTCATAAACCCGATTCACATTTAGTCAGTACTTACCACGATTTGTTTCCACTATACGAGCGCTTGTATCAAAACTTAGAAAATGAGTTTAGTGCGATCGCAGATTATCAAAGCCAAGCAATTAAAAGGACTTAGGATGAATGCGAACGAATGAATTCGCAGCTAAATAAACAAAGTCCACCTCCGTGGACTCTCTGGTAAAAGTCTTATTTCAGTATACAAAGGTACACTTTGCCTGGGTAGCCCCGAAGGGAGTCGGAGGGCTTCATATTTGTAGTTTTCGGCAATAACGATAGCGTAATTAAGTCATTAAGACTACACATATAGCAAGTGTATTCCCAAAATTATCTTTCTATATTTGGAATTGAACAAAAAGTTTGAATTCATTTCCATCAAATAGAAAGTGATGAATATTTTATGGAAGAACTTAATAGTTAAAACAGTAATTTGGCTCGTTGTAGAGATCCTTCTGAACGTGCTAGGACTTGATAATATTGCTGACTACAGCGAGTTCGTCTTCGGGCGAGATAACACCACAGCAAGCTACATTCAGCCAGCTATTCATGAGAATGCCTTGATACTATAAAAAAATAAATCAACTTGATATATCGAGAGAATGTAAATCAATTCTTTTTGTGAAAGATAAAGCGATTGGTAGACTTAATAAAAACCTTAAAAAATTAATTAATTGCTATTGTTCTTCCTGACTTTGTTGTAGTGTTTGACGTAATGGATTGATTAAATTTTATTCATTAATTATTAGTTTAATCCTTGTTCGCTATAAAAACTAAATTTGTCAAGAAACAATTCTGTGATGAATAGAAGCTGGTGTGATTGGCGTTGGCAGTTGAAGTTAGGAGGTTGGGTTGCTTGCGTTGGGGTAGTGGCAGGAGGAGGCGATCGCACCCTAGCTCAAGTTACCGCCGATCCTTCACTAGGAACTACAGTTACAGTCAATGGCGATACCTTTGAAATCACGAATGGCACAACCGTTGGAGATAAAAATCTATTTCATAGTTTCAGTAATTTCAGTATTCCTGGCGGTGGAACCGCACACTTTATCAATGCGCCTACAATTACCAATATTTTGGCGCGAGTCACAGGTAGTAATCCTTCAGATATTCAAGGACTCATTCGTGCGCAGGGAAGTGCAAATCTATTTTTGATGAATTCCAACGGAATTTTATTTGGACCAAATGCACAGTTAGACCTTGGTGGTTCATTTGTGGCAACGACAGCAAATGCGATTCAGTTTCCTGGGGGTGTAGAGTTTTCACAAAATTCCCCCGTGGCAGCTAATAATTCATTACTGAGTGTCAATCCTTCGGCTTTCTTATTCAATCAAATTGCTGCCCAACCTATTACCAATCAAGCAGTAGCAGGTCTACAGGTTCCTGTGGGTAAAAGCTTGTTACTGCTAGGCGGAGATGTAAAGTTGGCAGGTGGAAAGTTATTTGCTCCTGGCGGTCGAGTCGAGTTGGGAGGGGTAGCAGCAGGAACGGTAGGATTGAGTGTTGATGGCAACACCATGAGTTTGAGTTACCCATCCCAAGTGCAACGAGCGGATATGTCACTGACCAATGGAGCTGGAGTTGATGTAACTGCTGGGGGTGGCGGTAGTGTTGTAGTTAATGCTGAGAACTTAAATATTTCAGGGGAAAGTTACCTTGATGCTGGGATACGGTCAGGTTTAGGGACAATTGGCTCTCAGGCGGGAGATATTACGCTCAATGCTACAGGCACAATAACAGTCGCAGCTAGCGATGTCTTCAACACAGTGGATTCGGCTGAGGCAATAGGAAATGCCGGTAATATCGACATCACTACAGCAAACCTTTCTGTGACCAACGGGGCTGAACTAGATGCCAGCACCTTTGGGCAGGGGAATGGGGGTAGTGTCACCATTGGGGCAGATGGTGCTATCACTCTGGTTGATGCAAATATCTTCAGTAATGTAGAACGTGGAGCTGTAGGCGAAGGGGGCAGCATTACTATCACAGGAGACTCCCTTTCTTTGCAAGATGGCGCTCAAGTGCAAACCCTTACTCGTGGAGCAAACGAAACTCGCCCTGGTGGAAAAGGAAATGCGGGTAACATTAGCATTGATGCGAGCAGTACCGTCAACCTTACTGGGGTAGATAGTGAGGAGAATTCCAGCGCAATTCTCAGTTCAATAGGTTCGGGGGCTGAGGGAAGCGCAGGCAATATCAACATCAAGGCAGGAGCGCTGTTCTTAACCAACGGGGCTGAACTAGATGCCAGCACTTTTGGACAAGGAAACGCCGGAAACATATTTGTTCAGGCTGATGACTCTATATCTCTCTCAAATTCCAGCAATATCTCCTCCCTTGTAGGCTCGCGAGGAGTGGGTAGTGGCGGCGAGATTGAACTGCAGACGCAAATGCTCAGCTTAACAGATGGTTCTCAAGTGGCTACTGCAGTTTTCCGTGCAGAGGATAATGTCCGTGGTGGACAGGGGCAAGGGGGTAACATCGTAGTTAATGCAACAGATTCTGTCAATATCTCTGGGGTTGGATCCAGCGGTTTTCCTAGTGGATTAATAGCACTAACTGAGCAAGGGGCAATGGGTCAAGCAGGAGATATTACAGTTAACGCGGGTGCCTTTCGTATAGCTGACGCCGGAGCTGTTACTAGTGGAACTCGGAACTCCAGTGATGGACGTAACATTACTATTAACGCCAATACCTTTGAAGCCACTGGCGGCGGACAAGTTCGCACTACTAGCCGCAGCGGTGGCAATGCAGGTGATATCAGCCTGAATGTGACTGACACCATCACCCTTTCCGGCAGCGATCCTGACTATTTTGAGCGGCGTGCCCAATTCGGCGAAAATCGAGTTAGTGAAGCTGGCCCCGCCAGTGGAGTATTTGCCAATGCCTCTGAGGCTTCCACAGGTCAGGGAGGAGTGCTAAAGATTACTACTGGGCAGCTTTTTGTCCAAGATGGCGCGTCTGTGAGTAGTCTCAGCGAGGGAGAGGGCAATGCAGGCACGATCACTATCGAGGTGCGCGATATTTTGCAAGCTAACAATGGCGAAATTTCTACTAGAGCTACTCAAGCTGGGGGTGGTGACATTACGATCGCTGCAAGTGATATCCGTTTGCGCAATGATAGTGACATTAGAACAGACCTCACTAGCAGTGCAGGAAGGGGGGGTAATATTAACATAACTGCGGACTCAATCATTGCGTTTGATAATAGTGATATTTTGGCATTTGCTGCTAAAGGTCAAGGAGGTAACATTATTCTGAATACGCCTGTTTTCTTTGGCTTTGGCTATCGCCCAGGTGCTTCAGGGACGGATTATGCTATTCTCGATCGCAATGACCGAGTGGATGTCAATGCCAGTGGCGCGATCGCTTCTGGTAACATAACCACACCAGACACCACTTTCGTCCAAAACAGCTTGACAGAATTACCAGAAAATGTAATTGACACTGGTACGTTAGTTGCTAATAGTTGCATTGCTCGTAGTAGCGATCGCCAACAAGGTAACTTCATCATCACAGGCAGTGGTGGCTTACCAACGCGCCCAGGAGATGCTTCGGTTTCATCCTATCCAACAGGTACTGTGCGATCTGTAGCAAGCGATCGCGCTACTGATGCTAATTGTCCTTGGCAAATCGGCGACCCTATTGTAGAACCGCAAGGTGCGTATCGACTGCCAAATGGTCAGCTTGTTTTAAGTCGCGAGTGTTCCTAATTCTTGTGCAACTTCCAGCAACCTTAGCAACACAGGGTAGCAGTCAAGAATGATATACTTGTATTGCAAGTAATACAGGTATATCAAAAATGCTTACTGTAAGGCTAGACGAGGAAACAGAACAGCAGCTAGGCGATATCTTAGCTCGCGAGAAAGATACTAATCGTAGCGAATTAATTAAGCGTCTGATCCGCGATCGCTGGCTTACTTTGCAAGCAGGAAGAACTCTTGTAGAAAGACGCGGCGGACACCCACAGCATCTGTTACAAGATGCTCCTCCAGATTTATCAGAACGTCATAACCGCAAGGCAGCGATCGCTGAATATATCAAGCAACGCCATCATTCATGACCTACCATCCAATCATCTTGGTAGATAGTGGAGTTTTGATCGCATACTACAGCGCCCAGGACAAATATCATCAGTTTATACGATGTTTTTATGAAAACTGCACGTCGAAGCTGGTAACAACACAACCCATTTGCACAGAGGTGATGTGGTTGCTTAGCTCTAATTGGCATACACAAAACGAATTTCTTCTAGATATTGCCACAGGACTTTATGAGTGCGAACATATGTTACCTCAAGATTTTTCACGCATTGCTCAACTCAATGCTCAATATTCAGACTTGCCAGGGGATTTTGCAGATTTATCCTTAATTGCTATTTCAGAACGCTTAGACATTGCAGCGATCGCCACCTTGGATAGTGATTTTGATGTTTACCGCCGCTATCGCAAGCAGCCATTTGAGCGGGCATTCTAGTCAGAGTGATAAATACACTCTTGGAGCGTCTATCACCTTTAGTACTTAGTTATTAAAGTCGCAGCTTAACAAACGCTGTACAGATGGTGCGTGAATTAATGAAGAAATAATGGTTGTAGAAACCTATGAAGATAGGTTTCGTCCGTGTAGCTGCGGTTGAAACCGCTCAGCTTTTTCTATCGCACATCATAACCAAATAAATTCGGGTCAACTTCTTTTAAAGAAAGATCGTCTAAACCATATTCCACCCAACGTCTTTCTACCATCGCGGCAACATCAGGATCAGACTCTAATACTTCACCCCACTCGTGTTCGGTTTCTGGAGGAATTTTTGTCGTTGCATCAATTCCCATGCGTCCGCCTAAGCCAATTTTTTCACTGGCAAAGTCTAAGGAATCAAACGGCGTATTAGGTAAAATAAACACATCTCTAGTTGGGTCAACTTTAGAACTAATTGCCCAGACAACTTGGCGCGGATCTCGGATATTAATATCCTTATCGACGACAATCACAAACTTAGTATAAGTAAATTGCGGTAACGCACTCCAAAAAGCTAATGCTGCGCGTCTTGCTTGTCCAGGATATGCCTTATCAATAGAAATAATTGCCGCTTTGTAACTCAAGGCTTCCATTGGTAAAAAGAAATCAACAATTTCGGAGACTTGTTGACGCAGAATTGGAGTGTATATACGGTTGAGTGCGATCGCCATCATTGCTTCTTCTTTGGGCGGACGACCGCTAAATGTTGTTAAATAAACGGGAGAAGCGCGGTGTGTCATGCAGTGGAAACGAATGAGTGGTGAATCTTCCACACCGCCGTAGTAACCCATATGATCGCCAAACGGTCCATCGGGTAATACTTCCCCTGGTGTAATTGTGCCTTCTAAGACGAATTCTGAAGCCGCTGGCACTTCTAAATCAACAGTTTTGCATTTTGCAAGTTGTACTCCTGAACCGCCGTAAAGCCCTGCAAATAGCCATTCAGATAAATCGACAGGAATGGGTGTCGCTGCTGCCATAATGATCAAAGGATCGACACCAAGGGCGATCGCGATTTCTAATTTTTTCCCACATTCGGCTGCTTTGCGTAAATGTCTTGCCCCACCGCGTACTGATAACCAGTGGACTGTCATGGTATTTTTTGATTGCAGTTGCAGGCGATAAACTCCAACATTAGGAGTCCCTGTTTCACAATCTTTGGTAATCACAAGCCCTAGCGTGATAATCTTACCTGCATCCCCTGGATAAGGACGAATTAAAGGTAGTGTATTTAAATCTAAGTCATCGCCTTGAAAGACAACTTGCTGACACGCAGGGAAAAAATCGCGCCCTGGTTTAGCTTTGACAACATCAAATAATAATTTACCAAATTCTACAGCTTGTCCAATTTTCTTAGGTGGTTTGGGTTGTTGTAGCATACCCAGTTTTTTCCCCAGGGTTTCTAGTTCTTGTGGGGTTTCCATATTCATCGCCCAACAGATGCGTTCTACGGTTCCCATGAGATTGACTGCGACGGGATATGCTGCACCTTTGACGTTTTCAAAGAGTAAGCCAGGTCCTCCTTGCTGTAACATGCGATTGGAGATTTCGGCGATTTCTAAGTCTGGATCGACTTTGGCTGTGATGCGTCGCAGTTGTCCGCGTTCTTCTAGGAGTTTGATGAATCCGCGTAAGTCTCGTGCCATGTTTTTTTGTAGAAATGTGAAGCTATTTTCATTATCACAGTTGTTGTGGAGAGGGTGGGAGACGAATCACAGAGGTACAGAGGAGAGTTATTCTTGTTCAGATAGGGCGAGGCGGAATCCAATAAAGATTAAGATTGAGCCTGTTAACCATTTTTGAAGTTTGACTATACCGGAACTATTATGGAACCATGTTTGTAGCCAAGTTCCGGTTTTACTGAGGATTAGCACGACAACGGTAAGCCAGAGAATTGAGAGGATGACGAAGAGTATTCCTAATGCGATCGTCTGTAGTGTTGCATTACCTTGGGTAGGATCGACGAATTGAGGTAAAAACGAGAGGAAGAATAGCGCTAATTCGGGGTTGAAAATATTTGTAAGTAATCCTTGAGAGAAGGCATTTGTCGTGGTTGTTTGTGGAATCGTGATGGTAGGTTTGCGATCGCGTTCCAGAAGTGTCCGAATTCCAAGGTAAATTAGATACCCTGCACCTGCATATTTAACGATGTTGTACGCTACTGTTGATGTCATCAAAAGTGCAGACAGTCCAGCAACTGCAGTTAAAACATGAACAAGAATTCCTACACTCAATCCAATTGCAAAGATTGCACCAACGAGTCCTTGTCTTAAAGTACGTGCAGTTACATATAGCATTCCAGAACCAGGCTTCACAATCAAAACGATGGCAGTACCGATGAATATTGCAAAACTGGAATCAAGCATGAGTTCTGAGGAATTTTCTTTTGTTTATTTGATAATGCTCCCTTAACTTTAACGGTGTATTTAAGTAGAACAGGTATTTGCATACACCTTGATTTCAGCAGCCAGAGAAAACAAACATGGCTAGAATATACGACACCTTTATTGCAGGTGATCCTGTGATGTTCCCCTTATTAGGGCTTTCTATTGTGACGTTTGCTTGTGCTTTTGAACGCGCTTGGTTTTGGTTTCAATTACTAAGTAAAGAGGATCGAATTGTTCATGATGTGTTAGCTGCAGCACGACTTGATTTAGCGAAAGCTGCAAATATAGCTCAGAAAGCTCAATGCTTTACCAATTGGTCGTTTTTTATTTGCGCCTTTAAAGTTAACTCAGCCTACTCCTGAAACTTTTCGTTTGGCGATGGAAGCTGCGGGAGATAAAGAATTTACTCAAATGCGTAAAGGAGATAAATTACTAGAAACTGTTGTAGCACTTGCTCCTTTATTAGGATTACTAGGGACAGTTACAGGTTTAATAGGTACTTTTAATAACTTAAATATTGGTGGCGGTGGGACAACAGCAGAAGCAACTCGCGCAGCTGCAGGTATTGGTGAAGCGCTTATTACTACGGCTGCAGGGATGATTGTGGCAATCATTGCGTTGATTTTTTTCCGAACTTTTGTAACCTTACAATCTCGACAAATTGATTACTTTTCAGATGTGGGGAGTGAATTAGAACTCATCTATCGCCAAACTTGGTATGAACCAACGTTAAATTCAATTGGACAAAATAGTCTTTAGGGTAATTGGTAACTAATAAAAAATGGTAATTTATTTTGTTTAGAAATCAGCAAAGAAATCGAAATTCACAAATACCAGAAGTTAATTTAATACCGATGATGGATGTGTTAATGTCTGTTCTCACGTTTTTCATCATCACTTCAATGACATTATCAGGTAGAAGAATTGCCAATGTAAGTTTACCAATAGTCGATAATGATGTACGCGAACAAAGTTCTTCGCTTGAACCTTTTATTGTAGGTTTAAACCAACGTGGAGAAATTATAATTGAAAATCAGCATATTACTTTAACATCACTGGAAAAAGAAATACAATCTTATTTAAAACAAAATCCTAAAGCACTAGTAATACTTAAAGCTGATAAAAGATTGTCGTATAAACAAGTTTTACAAGTATTAAAAAAGATGCGTGATGTGGGAGGCGATCGCATTTCTTTAGCTATTGAAAAAAGTAATTAACATCATGCGATTTAAGCGTCAGCAGCATAGTGTCATACCCACAATTGATTTAACGCCAATGTTGAATGTGATGATGGCAACTTTGGCATTTTTTGTTCTTATCTCTATGACTTTAACAAATGAACAAGGTGTTGATATTCAGTTACCTGTACAAAATAATGCTGTACCACAGCAAAACGCATCTGAATCGTTACTAGTAGAATTAAATGAGCAGCAAATTTTAATCGATCAACAACAAGTTAGCAAACAGCAACTATTACAACAAATGCAAGTTTATCTCCAGCAAAATCCTCAAGGTTCTGTTTTACTTCAACCTAGTAGTGAATTACCTTATGAATCGGTTATGCAACTATTAGGAGAAATGCGTGATTTGGGAGGCGATCGCATCTCTTTAGCTATTGATTAAAAAGGTGGTAAAACAAATTAATTTGATTTGTTTTGACCTGCTGCTGAACCTAATTTAAATTCTATAGTAATTCCTTCTAGAAGAGGATCTGGGTGTTTATCAAGGTGATTTCTAACTACTTGCTGTAAATTTTCTAAATAACTAAAACCTGTAGCTAATTGTTGCCAACTAGGATTGCGACTAAACTTAAGACCGTTTTGTTTAGCTATCCGACGACAGTTGCTGTATGAACCGTATCGACGTATTAATTCTGCTTTATCAATTGATGGTTGTACTGGATTTAATGCTAATGTAGATAAATTTTCTGATGTTGCTTCCTTGCGTAATTCATTTACAGCTACCTGAGCTACAGTGTAAATAGCAGCAGCATTTTGTAAGTCTGCTTGTTGATTAGTCTTAAGTTGCTCCAGTAGTTGCGTTATGCGTTTTTTACCCATAATATTTATTTATCTAAAAGAGAACGTCCTACCGATGCAGGATCGTCGTACATTTGTGGTTGTTCTCTACGGGCGTTATCTAAATCAGTGCTATCTAAAATTGTAGGTTGAGAAGTGCCTTTAAGTGAAATATTTGTTGTATCTTCGTAATGCTCTTCACGCCAAGATAAGACGATCGATTTAACGGCTTTTAATAGTTGAAAAAAGCGCTGAGGTAGACTTAAAAAACTCCACTGAGTTTGCGCCATGTCCTCAATATCTGCAACTGTATTATAAACCTCAGATAAATTATCTAAGTGCTTGGATATTGAACTAATTTCTTGCTCTAAGCCAGTAACAATCAGTTGTTGGCTTTGTGCTAATTGTTGTTTTTCCTGATTAAGTTGATTAATTAATAGTTGTAATCGTTCTACATCTGTTTTCAGTTTTATTGCGGATTGTTTGTGTTCTTCATTCCGCCGCAATAGCTGTGCTCGACTCCGATTTGTAAAAATCAGACAGTCTCTCATTTCACCATAGACTTCTTCTAGCTCTGAACGATTTAGTTGTCCTATAGTTTTAGGAAACTCAGTTGCTGAACGAAAGCGAGGAGGTGTTTGTTCAGATGTAGCCACGACTTATGTACCTAGCTCCAAATATCTATAATGCTGACATAGTGCAAAGCTCTACGATTAAAGCAACATAGAAGATTTGATGAAATTTTTATGAAGCAGAGTCAAACCCTGTATGGTACTCATCTTGCTCAAATTTGAAGAGGATCGCTGTTCCATACAATAATCATTGTGCCAATACTCGTTGCTGTAGGAACTAAGTTCAAATATGTAACAAAGTTACCTTTTTGTATTTTATAAACATTTCCACCACCATATTCACCTTGAACAGAGATTTCCATTCCACTACTTTCTAGTTGTGGTTCAATTTCAGTAAAGACTTGTTCAGGTGTTTTCAGCGAAATCCATTTAATACGCGCAATTGCTTGTTTTTGTTGTGGTTCATCTGTCGCTAAGCTTTCAGGTATAAAGAATAATTCAGGTTGTGCAAAATAGCTTGGATCTACTCCCAGGTCTTCTGCAACTTCTCCCGAAACTTCCCCAAAAAGATTTTGAAATTCGGCAACGTTGTCATCTGAAACGTTGGGAGATGCTTCTATTGTAGGTTCAGGCGTTACTTCTGGAGTTGGCGATCCTTCCAGCGAGGGTGAGGGTAACGGCATTGGCGATGCGAGGGTTGTAGGTATGGGACTTGGTGTAATTTGAGGCGTTGGCGAAATATTGGGAGTTGGTTTCGGTTGCGATATTATTGGTTGTACTTTCTGCTGTGGTGTAATTCTAGGAGTTGGTTGTGAAACTTGCTGACGTTGCAAAGGTGTAGTTTGTAAGGATGGTTGAGGAGAAGGTTTTTTTGGTGGTGCGAGTAACTGGGTAATTTCTAATTCCTCATTTTGTGGCTTTTGTTCAACTTGTGGTTTTGTTGATTGTGGCATTGGTATCATTAAAAATATGCTATGTAGACCCAAAGAAAGAAATAACATGGGTCGATATAAAATTTGTAATATAGGAGGTAGTTTTTTTAATAGACTAGACTGATTCATAACAATTTTTTTAATGTTGTTATCTACCTCGATTTGATTATTTTCTAATCACTCAACACTAATTACTAACCACTTTTTTATCCAAATCTTCCACGAATATAATCTTCTGTTTGTTTCTTGGCAGGATGCGTAAACATATGCTTTGTTTGCTCAAACTCAATGATTTCACCAATATACATAAACGCTGTGTATTCAGAAATTCGTGCAGCTTGCTGCATATTATGCGTCACGATTAAAATTGTTACTTGTTCTTTTAATCGAGTAATTAATGATTCAATACTACTTGTAGAAATTGGATCGAGTGCAGATGTTGGTTCGTCAAAAAGAATAATTTCAGGATTTGTTGCTAATGCACGCGCAATACATAATCTTTGTTGTTGTCCGCCAGAAAGATTAAATGCTAAATCGTATAAACGATCTTTCACTTCATCCCAAAGTGCAGCATTATATAAAGCTTGTTCTACTTTTTCATCAATAATACTGCGTCGAGATTCACCCCGCACGCGCAATCCATAGGCTACATTTTCGTAAATTGATTTTGGGAAAGGATTAGGTTTTTGAAATACCATGCTAATCCGCATTCTTACTTCAATCGGATCAATACGACGACTTAAAATATTTATCTGTTCAGAATCGAGCAAAATCTCTCCTTCGTAGCGATTACCAGAATAAAGATCGTGCATCCGATTAAAACAGCGTAGTAGGGTAGTTTTACCACACCCTGAAGGTCCAATTAAGGCTGTAACTTTATTTTCTGTTACAAGTAAGTTAATGTTTTTCAACGCCTGTACTGTGCCATAGTAAAAGTTTAGGTTGTGAACTTTAGCCTTTGTTTTGATGGATGTTGTTTCTACCATTTGATTTGTTTACGGATACGATAACGGAGATAAATTGCTAAAGCATTCATTCCTAATGTCATGCAAATTAATACAACACCAGCAGCAGCAGCATTAAATTGAAAATCTGGTTCAGGACGCGATACCCAATTAAACATTTGAATAGGCATCACTGTAAAAGGTGCTTGTAACCAACTGAAGGAAATGTAAGGAAATTCAGCTTTAATAGGTGGATCGGGTAAGAATGCAATAAAAGTTAGCGCACCAATTGTAATTAAAGGTGCAGTTTCACCAACAGCGCGAGATAAACCAATAATGACACCTGTCAGAATACTACCAATTGAGTAGGGTAATACATGATCCCAAATGGCTTGCCATTTACTTGCCCCCATTGCATAAGCTGCTTCACGGATACTGTTAGGAACTGCGCGTAATGCTTCGCGTGTTGTGACAATAACAATTGGTAAAACGAGTAATGCTAATGTTAATCCTGCAGTGAGAACACTTTCACCTAAATTGAGTTGATAAACAAATAAACCTAATGCTAAAAGCCCGTAAATGATAGAAGGAACACCTGCTAGGTTGGTAACGTTTATTTCAATTAATCCTGTTAACCAATTCTTCCCAGCATATTCTTCTAAATAAATTCCTGAAGCAATTCCCACAGGTATTGCTGCGATCGCTGTGACAATCATTACCAAAACTGTTCCTACCCAAGCTGCTAAAATTCCTGCTTCTTCAGGCTTACGGCTAGGGAATGATGTTAAAAATTGCCAAGATAAACGAGGTAAGCCGTCGATAAATAAGTCTAAAACTAAGGTTATAAGCGTTATAATTCCGACTAAGACAGACAACAATCCAACTACAGCAAAAATTGCCTGCCAAAGTTTATTGCGGATAATAATTTTTTTGACTTGCTGTAGATCTTGCTGCATGGTTAGTATTTTTCGCGATAGCGCCTACTTAAAAAATATCCAAAAATATTGAATACTAAGGTCATCAATACCAGCGTAAGTCCCGCAGCAAAGATTGTTTGGTACTCTAAACTACCGTGCGGTAAATCTCCTAAACTAACTGAAACAATATAAGCCGTAATTGTTGCAGCTTCATTCATCGGATTCCAAGTAAGAGTAGGTTGTAAACCAGCAGCGATCGCTACAATCATTGTTTCACCAACTGCCCGCGAAATTCCTAAAATATAAGCTGCTGTAATACCCGAAATGGCTGAGGGAAAGATAACTTTTAAAGCTGTTTGTAAGCGCGTTGCACCCATTGCATAAGATCCTTCGCGTAGGTGTAAGGGTACAGATCGCATTGCATCCTCACTAACAGAACTGACGTAGGGAATAATCATAACTCCCATAACAATGCCAGCACTTAACATATTAAATCCAGGAAGATCCCATAAAAATGTTTGTAATAATGGTGTCACAAATAAAAGCGCGAAATAACCATACACTACTGTAGGAATACCAGCTAATAATTCCAAGCAAGGTTTAATAAATTCACGTAGTCGAAAAGGTGCAAACTCGCTTAAATAAATTGCTGCAATCGTTCCTAGCGGTACTGCTACTGATAATGCAACAGCAGTCGTTACTAACGTACCTGAAAGTAGTGGTAAAATTCCGTAGTGCGCATCATCAAATAAAGGCGACCATTGTGTATCTGTCAGAAAGTTTACTAAAGAAACTTCTCTAAAAAAAGTTATTGATTCATATACCAAAATTCCAATAATTGCAATAGTTGTGGCTACGGACGAACAAGCAGCTAGAAATAGTAAAATCTCAATCGCTTTTTCTCGTACTTTCCGCAGCTTTGGTGATAAAGGTTTTGTAGTAAGTTGGATTTGCCTTTCTACCATAATTAGTTGAATCTCATACGCCTGGCGAATAAATTCGCGGCTTAAAAACCAAGTCCACCTGCGTGGACTGAAGAAAAATTTTATGATTGAGCGATTAGCAATTATTCTTGAGCTAATTACTAATCGCGAGTTATATATAAAAATGACTTACAGACTTGCTTCGCGTTGTAGTAATTCTTCAATGCGGAGTCCAACGGCTTCTTTACCACCGAACACGGTTCCTACTTTGTTTTGTTGAAAATGGCTACTTGCTAAAGTATAAGCGCGCGCTGGCAATGCTACATAACCAACTTCACTGACTAATTTAGGTGCATTGCTGATGTAGTAGTTAATGAATTGCTTTACATCATCTCTACTTGCAGCTTTAGCATTAACGTAAATAAATAAAGGTCGAGATAAAGGTTGGTAAGTACCGTTTTCTACTGCTTCTCTAGAAGGTAGCACAGCTTTACCATTACCATTATCAATTGCTACGGCTTTTAAACGATTCTTGTTAGCTTCGTAATAGGCATAGCCGAAGTAACCTAAAGCACCGCGATCGCGACTAACTCCTTGTACAAGAACATTGTCATCCTCGCTAGCTGTGAAGTCTGTACGGCTAGACTTTGCATCACCAACGACTGCTTCGGTAAAGTATTCAAAAGTTCCCGAATCTGCACCAGGACCATAAAGTTTCATGGGAGAGTTAGGAAATCCTTGGCGTACTTGACTCCAATTTGCTATCTTACCTTGTGCAGCTGGTTCCCAAATTTTCTTCAACTCGGCTACAGTCATGCTGTTTACCCAGTTATTTCTGGGATTTACAACAACTGTTAAAGCGTCGTAAGCTACGGGCATTTCTATATACTGAACACCAGCACTTTTACAAGCTTCCATTTCTTCAGCTTTAATTGGTCGAGAAGCATTAGAAATTTCGGTTTCACCACGACAGAACTTTTTAAATCCACCGCCAGTACCAGAAATACCAACTGTGACTCGCGTTCTACCACCGTTTTGCTTTTGAAAATCCTCGGCTACAGCTTCAGTGATAGGAAAAACTGTACTAGAACCATCAACTCGGATTGTTGTTGGATTTTGAGAACGAACTGCAGGTACTGATAAACCAATTGTTGCACCTGCTACTAGTAGAGATGCGATCGCCTTTCGACTCATCATATTTGTTTTCAAGCGATCGAGTTTAAGACTTACTTTGTTACCCAGCATATTATTCTGTCTATTGTTTCTCAAAGTGTGCAGAAATCTCACTAAAGACAGAATACTGGTCTATGGTTAAGCGGTTATAATGAAGGATTAGGAAGAAATTAACTTCCGGTTAATTGTACTATTTTTGTTAATTAATTTTTTCTTATCACTACGATTAGCAAAAGCAATGACTTCCACTAGGTAACTTTAATGCATTTCTGGATGACAAAAAGAAGAGATTAAACCAATGCAGATCGCGTTTTCAATGACTTGAAGCTAAACACATTTTTAATATCATATTACGAAAAAACGAGTTGTCGTCATTTGAGTAACGTACTGCAGTTCAACATGAGAGTTAATATGTAGTTAAAGTAGTTGTCAATGCGGTTATCCGATAACTAATTAATGATAATTATTCTGTTATTGGATTGTTTAAAACTACACACCAATGACGATTCAACTCGCAAAGTAAATACTCTATTAAGTTAGTGCTTTATCTTCTAGTGATACGCTCAAAACTTCCGCTTCTAGACGAGCCTAGACTACCATAGCTAGATAAATTTTCAATCAGGTTTATGCCGTCTATCGTAACACTACCTGCAGCTTGTGCCTCTCTAAAAGAACCATTAGAACGATAGCGTGTCATGTATCTTGGTGTTTGATATGTATAACTGTACTTGTCGTTAGACGTAGAGCCTACGCCCGTCCATGTCAGTGCTACTGAGGCAGTTTTACTAGTCCCTGACCAGTAGTCGTAAACTATAAATGTCCCATTTAAAGAGGCTGAGCTAAGCTGATTGTCAATTGTGAAGTTAGCGTCTGGACTAGAGCCGTATCCTTCTGAATACGTTCCATTGCAGTAATCATAGTTATAGTAGTAGAAGTCGGCTCCCATCTGTGCAGTTGGCGCGCCTGGACCATCTTTAACCCTGCTAGTAAAAGCAGTAACGTAGGCGGATGTTGAATTGCACTCGTCATACTGGTAAAATGAGGCAAAAGCATTTTGCCCTTTAAACTGGTACTTAGTTGTGGTAGCAGCCACTGCTGGCAAGCTAAAGCTGAGGGCAGCTACAATGGTTCCAGCAACAATTGCTGTTTTCATGGTTTCTCTCCTAAGTATTTCTATTTATTTCCAGCTCGAATTAGGACTTATTAAGTCCTGGAAAGGTCTACGTCCATAGAAAACGCATGCAGAATTAGGTTGTTGAATCTGTTAGCGCATTATTCTCTATGACGACCAATAAATATATTCAGTAAAAATTGCTACTGTTTTATTTGTTAAGTAACTTTGACATATCTCAAAAAACAGCAAGCATTCTTCGTAAGTTGCAATATATTTACAGTCATGTCTCTGTAACTTACTGCGGCATTGCATTATCTATTTTGCATATTTAAGTGTTAAAAAATGTTGATTTTAAAAAAGTGTAAAAATCTCATTATAGACAGAATATTTGTTTATTCAATCTTTTATTGTATGAATGCAAGTATAAACAAATTTACCGTTATACAAACTCTGTTCTCTTGCAATTAATTGTAGCATTTTTGGCAATTAAACTTTTTGATTGCTACGACTAACAAAAGCAATTGTTGGTAGTCGGCACAAAGTTAGTAAACACTCTTCATAAGTTGCTATGTCACTAAAGCCGAGTTTTTCATAGCACGCGATCGCAATCTTATTGTCTGCTTTGACATTTAAACTTATATAATTTACTGTCTTTAAAAGTTCTTGACACAACCTGGCTACAACTTTTTTACTTAACCCTTGTCCGCGAAATTGTGGATGCGTTGTAACGTTGCCTAATGCTGCAACTTTGTATTGAGAGGAATATATGTGTACTCCAGCAATACTAACAAGGTTGTTTCTGCATCGAATACCATAGTAATACCCAGTTTCTAGCATCTGCGAGTTAAACCAGTTTTCTGGATAGCTTACGCGATACAATTCTGCTATCCCATCTACATTTTCTACTGTAAGTTGAATCACTTCAGATGTATCAAAATTAGCTAAAAACTGACTATTAGTTAAAGCCATCTTTTTGTGCAAACCGTGGGATTGTATTTGGTAATCTTCCGCAAATACTTGAGCTAAGTTTTCATTAAGATGAGCATAAAATTGTCTTGGGAGAAGATGTATGATTGACCGCAGTAGATGTGCCATTAAATTTGGTTCTACTGTCAAGCCCAAGAGTACAGGTAAATCGCAACCTTTGTATACCAAAACCACCTGTTTAAGCGTATCTTCCTGCAAGCCGTACCAAGTTGTGTGTTGCCAGAAAAAATTGTCTAAATCTCCAATACTATAAAGATGGAGAAAAGTATTTTGACGTAGCAGCGCCTCTATTTCATTTTTATCGTGTAAGCAAACTATTTTCATCAGGACTTACGCAAAAACTCTTTGAAACTCTTATTCCTTTGTGTCCTCTGTGGTTCATTTTCAAAAAACTACAATCTAGACTAACGCTTCTTGCTAATTCTCAAAATATAAGGATAATAGCTATCCCTATCAAATGACCCTACCCAGACATCATAGCTACCAGCTAGCCACTCACCACCAATACCAGGATCTTTACCCTCAGCATCATCATTGCACCAAGTACCACCAGGACCGCGAACAATGATAGTAGTATCTTGAGGACTTTGTATTTGAAGTCGGAGATATTCAAAAAAATCTTTGAGTACCAGAGTATGGTCAGGTTCCGTATCAACAAATCCTACACAGAGTCCATTGACAGTTTCCGTTCTTCCAGCAACTTTTTGTGCTGGTACTGAACCACCACTAATTCCCCTTAGCGTCAACGGTGAGGAAAAATTGCGATCAATTGTCACGTTTTCAAATAAAGGTGGTGCTGGCTGTGCTTGAACTTGTAATGTTATCATTCCAGCAATAGTGGCGGAAATGGCTAAAATTAAGCTTTGATTTAGCACTTTATGGTGCATTCTATAGTTATCAAGGTCGGGGATAGAATAGCAGAATGTTGCTCTTTAATTCGACTCATAGATAACAAAGATAGTTCCAAAAAAAAGCCCGCCGCAGCGGACTTTGTCTTAGTTAGCAGTTGCGATCGCAATTTCTAATCGCGCTTTATCAAACTGCCTTTGATGTAAAATTAGCCAAGATTGAATTAAATCAGGACCTTGCATATCTCCTGTTAATGCTGCACGTAGCGATCGCATTACCAAGCCTTTCTTGACGTTTTTCTCTTTTATTACGTGTTTAATGATATCCTGGCTACTTGCTTCAGTTAGCTCAGTACCATTGTTGAGTGCAGACAAAACACCTTCAAGAACTGCTTGTGAACCTTCTTGCTGTAACTGATGCGTTGCATCTTCGCTATATGTTAATGGCTGAGTAAAAAATAGCCAACTCATCTCTACTGCATCTTTGAGGCGAGTCAAACTAGGACCAATGATATGAGCGATCTTTTCTAGCCAAATGCGATCGCCTACAGCATCAAATTCATATCCTGCAGCTTGCCAGTATGGTATCAACAAATCTGTCAGTTTCTCCACAGGCATAGAGTGTAGATATTGACTATTAATCCAATCTAACTTTGCCCAGTCAAATTTTGCCCCAGCTTTATTAACACGATCAAAACTGAATTGCTGTGCTGCTTCTTCTAAGGTAAAGAATTCCTGCGTTGAATCAGGTGGTGACCAACCTAGCAAGGTCATATAATTTACCATTGCCTCGGCGACAAAGCCCATTTCTTTGAAGTCAAAAATTGAGGTGACGCCATCGCGTTTGGAAAGCTTGCGCCCTTCCATATTTAAGATTAAAGGTGTATGGGCAAATTCTGGGACAGTTGCCCCAAAAGCTTCATATAGTAAAATTTGCTTGGCAGTATTGGCAATATGATCTTCCCCGCGAATTACGTGGGTTATTTGCATATCTATGTCATCAACCACGACAGCAAAGTTGTACAATGGTTGACCAATTCCTTTATTTTCTGCCGCACGGGCAATAACCATATCACCACCCAAGTCACCACCGCGCCAACTCATATGTCCGCGTACCATGTCATTCCAGACAATTTCGCGATCGTCTTCAATCTTGAAACGGATTACCGGACGGCGACCTTCAGCAGCAAATGCAGCTTGTTGTTCGGCTGTTAAATTACGATGGCGGTTATCATAACGCGGTGCTTCGTTTCGTGCTTTTTGGGCTTCGCGCATCGCGTCTAATTCTTCTTCAGAACAGTAGCAGTAGTAAGCTAGTCCTTTATCAAGTAAATCTTGCACTCTTTGGCGATACACATCCAAACGGCGTGACTGAAAGATTGGTCCTTCATCCCAATTCAGCCCCAACCACGTTAAACCATCAAGGATATTTTGCGTATACTCTTCACGCGATCGCTCAGTATCAGTATCTTCGATTCGTAGAATGAACTTACCACTATGATGACGGGCAAATAACCAGTTAAATACCGCAGTTCTTGCGGTTCCAATATGTAGATTTCCTGTAGGACTAGGGGCAATGCGCACTCTAACAGTCATGTTAACTCTAAATTTTAGATGTAAAGTTTAGTGAGAGAAGCTTGAAGCTTCTACTATCGTGTATTTCCAATAACCAATTGGCACAGGTTAATTATGTTAACCTATGTCTCGCCTACTTTGAGTACTTACGATGAGAACGGGACTGACGGGGCTCGAACCCGCAACTTCCGCCGTGACAGGGCGGTGCTCTAACCAATTGAACTACAGTCCCAATTTTTTACAGATTTCTATCTTCGCATACTTTTCCTGAGTTGTCAATGTAAACAATTTCTCATGAGGTCAACTTGCGTATAATGTCTTCCATTCAGGAAACTGACGACCTAACAACTCACTCAACGTCTCAACTTGTTTAACTTGAATTGGTCTAAGAAACGCTTTGACTGGCTCTAAATCTACTACTTCGCGATCAACATAAGTATTTGACCAACTCTTTGCCCATGTACGCATTGATTTAGGTACTATAGGCTTTACCGCTTGCCAATACTTAGAGTTACGCAAACTACCAGCAAGAGATTTTTCTTGCCACAAGACTTTACGAGGTGTGACATTCTTCCGTTCTTCAAGGTTTTGGGGAACAAAGGATGAATCAACTCCCAACCACGCAAACAACTTTTGCATTTCTTTGGTAGCGTCTTTCTTTAAATCTTCAAGGGTGAGAGTCGCGACTCGTTCTTTACCGAAAGCATCAAAATATAGCTTGAGTTGCATCGCATAATCACTAACTTCCAAATAGTGAGGCTGTTGCTGAATTGCCGTCACAATATCACGTCTTTCCTTGAAATAGGATACATGAAACCAGTAATGGCTGATTGTACGTTCTATTGGATCTCGCATAATGTAAATAAAACGAGCATCAGGATTAAATTGTGCTATGAGTTCTGGTACACCACTGTAGTATGGAGCTTTTGAATAGTTTGTACTCGATTCTCCCACTAGCAAAGCGTCCCCAGCATTCTCAAAAAGCTTGAGATATTCTTGTTCCCCCTTCTCCCAATTAGAGTGATTAGAGAAAAACATCGGCTCTTTGGGACTACACATAAAAATTTGAGGATGATTATTTAAATAGTTGTGCAGTGACGAGGTTCCTGCTTTCATTGCACCGATAACAAATAGATTGGGGCGTGGTTTCGACATATTCAATTAACTTCCATCAACCTTTTAAGTTTTATTGCTGCAATCCTCAGTACAGTTGCTCAATAGCTCTTGCTTAATAATCTTAGGTAATTAACAAATTCATAATGTGTTGTACCTTACAGTACCCATACTTTACGTAAGTGTAAGCTTATACAGTAGAGTCGCTGAAATTTTGAAAAACTAATCCTTAAATTGAGATGGGATAGTAAAAGCTAAAAATTGAGTACGCTGCGCAGGTTGAAAGTTATTATCGCTAACTAGGATTAACGATCTTTGCCCATTAGTCAACTCCGAACCTAATGTTAAGCCTTCGATGTTATCTAGTGCAATGTTTTTCAATGTTTTGAGATCGAGCAACAATCTTTTATTTACCGGTTTGATGCTACTGAGATCAACTTGACGCAGACTATCGATATCACTGATATCATCGGCTTGTGCTAAGGAAACTGCGTACAAGCGAATGCTGTATCCTAAGCCTGTAAATGCGCGTTCTAAGCTAATGAAATTGCCGTTATTGTCTATAGCTAGTAAATCAACTAGCCCAACACGCATAAACTTAGGTAGATTGATTTGTGTTGGTACAGTTTCCGTGATATAGAGGTACTCATGCGATCGCACTCCTGAACGCAAGTCATATTGTAAAATTCGGCAAGGCGAACTAGTATCAGGTTGACCAATTGGTTCATCTTGCAATAGAGCATTTTCGGTTGCACTAAATAAATATTGCTGATTAGGCGTCACTGTTAAACTTTCAAACGCATTATTATTGCGAATCCCGCGATCGCGACTTGCAGTCGGTAAAAATCTTTCAGGTATGGGTAGCGATCGCAACTCTTTCCCACTTGCTAACGAGAATTCTTTGATAAACGGATTGATTAATCTTTGTGCATCACCTTCGGAAGAAACAAACACAGTCTGGCGATCAGTTACCGCAATTCCCTCGGCATCAATACTATATTTGGCAAAGGGTTGATTCTCGGCATTGAGTAGAGTTGTAACTTTTAAAGGAGTCACATCACCTTGCTGTAATCCCTGTTCTAAATTAATTTTTAAAGTATAAAATCGTGCTGGTGCTCTTTCGCTGCGATCGTCAGACACTCCATAATAGATATCTTTAGTAGAGTCATAAGTAATTCCTGATAACCCTCCGAATTCTGTGCCTTGAAAAGACAAACCTGTAAGTATTGTTGCTTCCCCCAAAAAATTAATAGCAGTGACTGGTACTGCAGGCGTAGGCTGGCGTGTAACAACAAGAATAATAAAAACTAGACAAAAGAAAACCAATGTAATTGGCTGTAATAGTTTGCGGTTCAATGACATAGAAAGAGAGGTCAGGGGTCTGGGGTCAGAAATCAGGAAACGGAGAGTTATAACTTCTCAGTTTAGTGTTGAGTTAAGAAGTTCTTTAATTCAGAACTCTAATAGTGTTCTAACCATATTCACCATCACTTGATGGCGAACAATTAGCTTGGAGAGTGGTAGGAGGTAAATCAGTAGTAAAATCTATCAACCAATCTTTGACATGGCGTGTAGCATGACAATCATCTTCGTTATAGCGGACAATGGATTCAAGTAACGTGCGATCGCCAGTTGCCAACCATTGATCGTACCAATAAATACAATGCGAACCATTCGCTTGCTGATCGCGCCACTCAAACCCCAACCACCGCGCGATCGCTTTTAAAGTATAGTTTTCTACAGGTAAAGTAACTGTTTGCGTCACTTGCTCGTAAACATCTACAAACCGTGCTAGAAGTGTTTTAATTTGCTGTCGTGGAGTGTGATAAAGTTTGCCCAAACGTTTGATAGTATCGACCTCATAAGCACAAAAATGATAAATCGGCGCAGTCGGATACTGGTGAACTAAATCTAAAAATTGTTGCCAAATCGTTTCTTCTTGGGCGGGTGTTTCAGCTAGGAGTTTATGAAATGTTTCGGTTCCTGTTTGACGATCAACAACTAAAACTCCCAACAAGTAATCTAAATTGAGATCGGGTTCAGCTTCAATATCAAAGTAAAGTTCTATAGGTGCTTGTGGTATGGGCGTCTCTGCTGTGCCTATCCTACAAGTTGTATCCAACAAAATCGGACGATTTTCAAAAACAGCTTGAGCTTGTAAAACTAATTTCTGTGCAACTTGGCGATCAAATCCTGGTAAAGATTCTAATTGTGCAGGATTAACTTGAGTCAAAGATTCCAGAGTGACAACATTTAATGCTTGTAATTGAGTGTAGCGATTAGGAGTTACTCCAGGAATTAACGAAAGATGTTGTTGAGATTTAGCGATCGCATAACACTGAGTATACCAACGACAAAGACTACATCGCTGTCGAGAAATAAAGACTTCCGGTGCTAATTTGGCTTCTAAAATTTCCAAACATTGCGCCAAACTACGTTGCATCTGGGATGTCCACCTAGCAATATCCACGGTATAAACTTCTGGACGACGCAGAAATAACCATGCCGATTTTGGTGAAATTCCTTGGATATGCTCTAATACGTAGGCATTATACGCCGCAATAATTTGATATTCTAGCTTGGGGCGCTTTCCCAATTCTATTTGAGCAGGAATATAAACCCAGTCACCAAACCATGAGTTTCCAGGTTGTTTGATCAGTAAATCTGGACGACTTATCAGGGTATATTTTTCTAAATAGTTGGTGAGTAAGACTCCTTGACTAATACGCTCAACGCCTTGCTGCATCAGTTCTAGTGTTGCGATCGCACCTGCTTGCCAATTTCCTTTGTAATAATCAGGTTGCTGAGGATTTTGTTGCGCTAAAGCATTTTGTTGATGAATAACTTTGTCTTGTTGTAGTCGTAGTAAAAACTCACTAGGAGTATCTCGCTGGCTGCGATCGCCATGAGTATCTAAAAAAGCGCGTCTTTGACAACGTTGATATTGCAGCAGCAGTTCAGCAGTCATTAGCATGACTCTAGACTAGCAATTTTGAGACGAAAAGAGTGATTAGTGACTAGTGGCTAGTTAGTAGTGATATTTAAAGCTGTTGCTTTTCAACTATGAGTGCGATCGCGTCATACTATTCACTAACAACGAGCTACTTCTAACAATGACAAGCCTTTCTACTACTCAAACTGTACAACACCGACAACGATTTCCTGCACTAGCAAATAAAGCTTATTTTAACTATGGCGGTCAAGGACCAATGCCGCAAGCGGCGATTGATGCAGTTAATCAAGCACAAGAATACATTCAAACTCATGGTCCCTTTTCCACAAAGGTGAATGGTTGGATTGTTGAGGAAGTCCAACAAATACGACAGGCGATCGCCTCAGAACTCAACGCCCCAACTGATGCAATTACAATTACCGAAGATGTCACGGTGGGTTGTAACATTGCCTTATGGGGTATCGATTGGCAAGCAGGCGATCGAATTTTACTCACAGACTGCGAACATCCTGGCGTCATTGCAACAACACAAGAAATTGCGCGACGGTTCAATGTCGAAGTTTCATTTTGCCCTGTTATGGCGACTCTTAACAGCAGCGATCCGGCAAAAGTGATTGCCCAACACCTCAAACCTCAGACGCGACTCGTCGTTTTAAGTCACATTCTGTGGAATACAGGTCAAGTTTTACCCATAAACAAAATTGTGCAAGTTTGCCGAGAGTATAACAGTAAAATACAAATTTTAGTTGATGCAGCGCAGTCAGTTGGTTTATTACCGTTGAATTTAACCGAGTTACAAGCAGACTTTTATGCTTTTACAGGTCATAAATGGTGGTGTGGTCCTATGGGAGTCGGTGGCTTGTATGTTCGTCCAGAAGCTAGGGAATCGCTACAACCAACATTTATTGGCTGGCGTAGTATTACGATGGATAGCCAAGGTAAGCCTGTTAGTTGGCAACCTGATGGGCGACGTTATGAAGTCGCAACTTCTGCCTTTGGACAGTATTGCGGATTAAGAGCAGCGATCGCAACACATCAACAGTGGGGAACTGCAACACAACGCTATGAACAAATTCTGCAACTGAGTCATTATCTTTGGCAACGGTTAAACGAACTATCGGATATTGTTTGTTTACGCACTACTCCCCCCGAATCGAGTCTTGTATCATTTCAGTTAAAACAACAAGAACCTGGTAGACATAAACAGCTAGTACAGTACTTAGAATCACAAAACATGATGACGCGCACACTCCTAGATCCTGACTGTGTTCGCGCTTGTGTTCACTACTTCACCACAACAAGTGAGATCGATCAACTCATCGCTGGAATTGAAAGTTATTGTGAAAGAGGGGTGAGGAGTGAGGGGTGAGTGATTAGTTTTGAGTTTTGAATTGAAAAACTTTCTTAACTCTCTTAAACTCATAACTCAACATTCATAACTCATAACTCCCTGACCTCTGACCTCTAACATATGTTTCCTATCATCTACATAGCCGTTACTAGTCATGGATTTGGTCATGCAGCACGGACTGCATCGGTTGTCGCGACAATTAAGAAACTCTGTCCAGAAGCGTTGTTGATTTTTGTGACAACGACACCACGCTGGTTCCTCGAATCGTACATTCAAGATGATTTTATCTATCGTCCGCGATCGTTTGATATCGGTGTAGTACAAAGCGACAGTCTTACAATGGACAAAGCCGCTACACTCGAAAAAATGCAGCACATTCGCACTCAACAAAACGCAATTGTTGCTGGGGAAGTTAACTTTATTAAGCAAAATCGTGTCGGGTTAATTTTAGCGGATGTTCCACCTTTAGCTGGAGTGATTGGTAAAACCGCAGGTGTTCCTTGTTGGACTATCAGTAATTTTGGTTGGGACTTTATTTATCGTGATTGGGGAAGTGAATTTCAGGAAATTGCCGATTGGATTTCCGACGGCTACAGTCAATGCGATCGCCTACTCCGCTTACCATTTCACGAACCAATGAGTGCGTTTAAAAATATCACGGATTTTGGTCTACCTGGTGGTTCTCCATCCCACCCAGCCGATGCGCTACGATCTACATGGAATATCACAACACCAAAAGAACGCACAATCTTACTAACTTTCGGTGGTTTAGGTTTACAGCAGATTCCTTACGACAATGTGCAACGATTTCCCGATTGGCAATTTATCACGTTTGCTCGTAACGCCCCAAATTTACCCAACTTACTCAAAATCACCGATCCGCAATATCGTCCAGTTGATTTTATGCAGCTTTGTGGCAGAGTTGTCTCTAAACCTGGTTTTAGTACGTTCGCCGAAGCTATTCGACAACAAGTCCCTATTGTTACTTTGACACGTGATGATTTTGCGGAAGCAGCTTTGTTGATTGAAGGCATTAAAGATTATGCCCACCATCAAATTATTAGCCCAGCAGAATTTTTCCACAGCGGTTGGGCATTTCTGCAACAAGAACCTTTGACACCAAGAAAATCTCAAGGAATCGCCCTCGATGGCAATGAAGCGATCGCCCATGCTGTTTTAGAGTATTTCCATTAATTTAGTTAACAATGCACTACCATAAAATCTTAAGAATTTCCACGCAAGGCAAATCTCTTAATAATGTCACTACCAAAATTGAATCACTTGTTGCTGAATCAGGTGTAGAAACAGGAATTTGTCATTTATTCCTGCGTCATACTTCTGCTAGCGTTGTGATTCAAGAAAATGCTGATCCTGACGTGCTGAAAGATTTAGAAAACTTCTTAGCAAAACTCGTTCCTGAAGATGCTTATTATATCCACAGTGCTGAAGGATCTGATGATATGCCAGCACATATTCGTACAGTACTTACGCATACATCAGAACAAATTCCAATTGCAAGAGGCGAGTTATTATTGGGAACTTGGCAAGGTATATACATTTGGGAACATCGACGACGTAGCCATAGCAGAGAACTTGTTGTTCACATTACGGGAATGTAGTTTTAAAAGTTTTGAGTTTTGAATTATAAAGAATCTTATTAACTCAGCACTTATAACTCTTTAAAAACTCCTAATCTTTTGAATAATTCCGCAAAGCGGTAAATAAAGTCGTCTTTGTTTAAAGAATAGAAGTTGACTTTATATTTTTTAATCACTCTAAAGACTTAAGCATTATTACTGTAAATAATCAACCTGACTCCTAGATTACGGTTAGCCTGTAAAATATAATACGGTTTTTTCTATAGATATAGATTTACAAGTTTCTTTCTAACGAAAGAGACAACTGACTCGTATATTTTCTAAATTGAATTTAGTAAGTTCATGATGTTCAACTTACTAAAAAGTATTATGGCTAAGCAACTGAAAAAGAAACCAATCGAACAGCCCGTAAGTCGAGATTGGCATACACGAGAAGAACCTACTGCTAAAGAAAGGAATTTAACAGTTAACCCTGGTGATATCGTTACTGACGAGTCAAAATCTGTTGAAGAAAAAGCTCAACAAGTTGCTGTAGATGCACCTGATATTACAGGTGACTGGATTTTAGTTCCCACTTACTTTATCGTTGAATATCCAGATGGTAAAAAGCAAGCTCTACACCATGTCAGAGATGCTAAGAAGATTTCTGATGTCATTCGTTTAGCACGAGTTGATGATAAGGGAAATCGCGTTTGGTGGTAAGTTTCGTGGCTAGATTCAGTTCTCATTACCAATAAGTTCTTCAACTGCTTTAGCTTGTATTTCTTGCATCAAAATTTTTTCTTCCATTTGCTCAAAGGCTTCAATTTCACTGCTGGTACTTATAGCTCTGTCGTTACTGTGCATCTCATCTGTAATAACTTTGCTTTCCAATTTAGCTTGTGTTTCTAGTATCAAAACTTGTTCTTCTATCCGATCCAAGGCTTCGATTCGCATCAGAATCCTTTTTTCTACTTGTTCAAAGGCTTCTATCGCACTGCTGGTACTCAACTGTTCCACTCTACTCTGAACTTTAGTTTGAGAAATTTTACTTTCCCACGCCCTCAATCTGCACTTCAGGTTTTCAACGTGAGCAGTTTGTTCATCCAATTGATTTTTGAGTAGATTGGCAGTTGCGACTGCAAGCTTTTCTTGCTCCCATGCAAGATTAACTAAACTTTCATTCCCTTTTTGCAAAGCTTGCTGTACTCTGTCTTGCCATTTTTTAACTTCAATTGCGGCTAGATTATACTGTTGATCTGTACGCTTTCGAGCAGCAATTGCCATAGCAACAGAGGAACGAAATACTCTTAACTGCGCATCAATAATATATAAATCGTTGTATAAACTCATGATTCCTGGTTTTTAAATTTTCATAATCTACAGGAGCTTTTGTTTATAAAAACTTAATGGCTCAAAAAATACTGTTGTAATAAATAGCAATAAGTTATTCAAGTCGATAGCTTTAATTTGACACATAATGGCTTCAAGTCACTACCGTATTTATAAGGAAGCCTTTATGAAGAATGTGTGAAGATTCTAAAAATATTAAATCAACCTTCCTTTTAGAAAATTCAATATCCTAATATTTTGCAATTTTTCTTTTTAAATGAAAGGTAAAGCTGAATTCGCTAGTTTAACTAAGGGTGCAAATTTTGATGATTAATGTAGTTCATTCAAATCAGTTAAGTTCTCAAAGTACATCAGAACTTAAAACTGAACTATTAAAGCGAGTTAAAGGACGAGATACTGATTCTTTAAGTACTAAAGTCCAGTATTATAAAAATATACTGACACCATATATTGAGGAGTTGACGCAACGAAATCCTTACCCAGTAGTAGCAGAACAAATTCCCCTTGTTCTTGGCGTTTGGACACCTGTATGGTCAACGATACCTTTTCACGATACTCTACCAGGGCGCAGTAGAGAACACTCGTATCAAATTTTTCATGATGACAGCTACTACGCTAACATCGCTCGATATACTCCAGGACAAAATACTTTCTGGCAAAAACTGTCTACGAAATTACCAGCAATAGATTTAATGGTAATGCAAAAGTATGCTGTAAGAGATAACAAATGGTACATCCAAAATGTAAGTATTGAGCAGGCTTTTCGCAATCGAGAAATTCCTTTAACAATTGAAGATGCAGAAAATTGGTTTAGTACTGTAGTCAATAATAAATTTCAATTGGCACAAGAAGAACTTCCGCAAGCGCTTGATTTAAAATTAGACAGCAAGACTGTTAAGAAATTGGAGAAAACTTACCTAGCGACTCCACACTTAGAGCATCTTTATATCGATCGCGACCTCCGAATTGTGAAAACTCAACGTGAGGCATCACAACGACCAAGTTATACAATTGCCATACGCAGACAGTAAATCAAGTCAGATAGTATATGAAAATTGCGGAACTGATCGCTTGGTTTGAAGCATGGGCAAGTCCGGCTTGGCAAGAAAGCTGGGATAATTGTGGTTGGCAGATTGAACCTGGAGTTTTAGAAGAGTCAGCACGAGTTCTTATTTGCTTGACTCCAACTCTGGCAGTGATGGAAGAAGCGATCGCCCTTCAGACTGCAGGAACTCCTGTCAACTTAATCTTTGCCCACCATCCTTTAATTTTTAAGCCAGTCAAATCTTTACAAACTGGAGATGCGATCGCCGAAATAACACGATTAGCATTTCATCATCAAATTGGCATTTACACAGCGCACACGAATTTCGATCAAGTTGCCGATGGTACGGCTGATGTTCTAGCGCAGGTGTTAGAACTCAAGCACACTACTCCCATTGTAGAAACGCAAGCAGGGTTAGGATACGGTCGTGTAGGGTTTCTAGAGCCGACTTTAACTTTACAGGAACTTCTTACCAAAATTTACACTCAGCTTCATCCACCTGATGTCATTTTCTCCCCAGAAGCAAACCGAGAGCAAACAATTGAACGTCTAGCAGTATTAGGTGGTTCGGGGGCTAGTTTTATCTCAGACGTTGTGAAAACTGGTGCACAAGCCTATTTAACGTCTGATTGCAAATTTCATCAATTCCAGGAAAGTCGCGATCGCGGTTTAATTCTCATCGATGCTGGACATTATGCTACTGAACGCCCTGCTTGCGCTCATTTAGTCGCAAAATTGCAAGACTTAAGGCTTGAATGGGTACAATTAAGTCAAAAAGATGAAGACTTTCGGCAATTTTACGGTAAATATTAACTAATAATTTTGCTATAAAAAGATGAAGTATCGCAAAACAATGAGTTAGAATCATTTACATTAGGATCAAGCCGTATGAGTCCCTAGACTCGAAAGTTATATCACTTGACAGAAAGTGGTAACAAAAAATACCGAATTAACGGTAATAATGTGTTTTGCCAATCAAAAAAAAGTTCTAGTCAATGGCAAGCGCTGGCTTGATTGAGGCAAATGCCTCATTGCTGTAAACTAAACCCAACTTCTTTGAATAATGTTGCAAATTCAACATCTCAAGCTCAGAAGCGGTCTACATAGCTAGCGACTTAGGAGGCAAAAAATGATAAAAACAATAAAAGTTGCTGGCAAGAGATTTTTCACACAAAGTGGAAATCCTGCAAACTGAGCAATATTCAACTGGGGCAAAACCCAGATCTATGTACAGATTTAACCTACGTTGTAAAAGGGCAGAAGCGATAGATGCTACACCGCAAGATTTATCAATTGTGTGGCGACGGGCGTGAAGTATGCGTTTTCTTGCGGGACCAGCAACGCTGGATAGAACGCGCCCGCATCATCGACATCGAAGGGGATTTAGTTACCCTACGTTATGAAACAGAAGAAGAAGACGAGGTTTGTTCTTGGGAAGAAATGGTTCGTCTAGAAAGCATTGGTGCTGTAACTCAAAAACTAGCTTCAGTACCACGCGGCAACGCTGAACCATTAGTTTCTGAAGATTGTCCAGAAGCAGAGCGAATTCGTCGTTATACTGACTCTAATCCTGATTAAAGTGGCTAGTTTCTAGTGACTAGTCTCTAGTGGCTAGTAAAGAGAAAGTAGCAGACTGATTGAAGTGGCTAGTGGCTAGAAAAGAGAAAGTAGGAGACAAAATAAAAGTTTCTTACTTTCTCAAATTCTCAAAAACTATTCTTCATTATTGCGCTCATAAGCAGGGCAGTAACCTTCTGGTGTCACCTTAAACCCGAATAGAGGAGACGCTTGATTTAAACATCGCTGTCCGCGCTGAAATTTACAGGTAGCGCAGCAACTAACCTCGCTAGCGATTAAGCGATCGCTTGTTTGATTAAGTAACTCGCGCTGTGACAAACCGCGAATAACTAATTCTTCTCCTTGCCAACGGGCTTCAACTAAGCCTGTATCCGCAAAAACACGCCAACGAGGATCGGCAATGATTGCTTCCGGCAGCGTGATTGTAATTACTGTGCCCAACTCATTTAATTCACCTTCATAGTTAGTTTCTGGCGCTGCTGGTTGAATAAAAGTATCGCCAACTGGTAAATCTACGATTGTGCCGCTTGCTGGAGAATGTAAATGGTAGCGATTTTGCAGTTCATCTAAACCAGTCAGATCTGCGAGATATGCAGGCGAACCATGCACGAAAATAACGTGTTGTGGTCGTAAGTTATGAATCAGTTGCGTAATTCCAGGACCATCACTGTGCTGGGCGAGTAGATATGTTTCTACGATAGTTGTCGGTACTAACGAGGAAGATTGAGGGACTAATTCTGGCAATGATTGAGGATGGGGAAGCAAACGCCCTGGCTTCTCTGGTAGGAGAATCAGCCAAGGACCTGTTTTGGGTTGGCAATATTGTTGTAAATCCGCGCTTTCATCAGTGATAACGATGTAGGGATTGCCGACATCAGCCCGCTGCTGCGGTGTTATTCTGCGCATTCGGGGACGTACCCGTTCATCCCAAAATAATGGTTGATGGCGAGCAAAGTTCTGCACTGCTGCAGGTAGTTGAGGTAGCATTTCTAGGTAAGCATCGCAGCCAGCAGCAACCATACCATCAACCCAAATATCTAAATCGCGACCTGTGAAGCTGTGATGACTCCGCAGTAACATGAGAATTTCTTGTCCAATTCCCAGCGTTGGAGTTGGCATCAAAACACAATATCCTTGAGCGATCGCGCGATTGATACGTTCTGCTAGTTGATTTTCTTGAGTCCGCCGATGCGGATGTCGTGCTGTACCGTAACTACCTTCAATAATTAACACATCTGGCTTTAACCCGCGTAATTCCTCTAATGGCATTCCTTCAACTAAGCGGGAATTTGATAAGAAAAAGTCACCTGTGTAGAGTAATGAATATGTTCGCTGTGGTGTGGTGTAAGTCAATAAAATTGCGGCTGCACCTGGTAAATGTCCTGCAGGAAACAACTCCGCACTCAAACCATCTTGAAACTCGACAGGCGATCGCCACGGTAATGCTTGACAAAACTGCGGAATCTGGTTTGTTCCTAACCAGTTGAGGGGTAATAATTGCGTTGTCGCTTCGCTGGCGTAGATAGGTAACGAAGGAAAAGCTTGATGTAGTGCGAGTAAGCCTTGGGCGTGATCGGGATGCGCGTGAGTGCACAAAACCAAATCGGCTGGTGGCGATCGCTTCCCTTTTTTCAGGATAGAAATGTCTTCTATACCACAGTCAAGTAAAATTCTATAGGGTCCCATCCGTACCAGTAAACATACACCTTCATCAGCATGATGAACGCTGTATGGGAAACACTCTAGTTCTGAACTTGTTTCTCCAGTAGAACGGGAGGCTGTAGGTATACGTTCGCTCATGTACACCTCCACCTAAACCCAGTGCAGGCTAGAAGCTAGAGAATAGATTATCTGATTGATAGACCTCACCCCTGATTTAACTATGCGATCGCTGTTTTAGTGGGCAGAACCGTTACCGTGATAATTGTCTGAGTCATAAAAGCCATTTTTGGTGCCAAAGAATAAGCACGATACAGTAAAAATGACTGTCAATCCCACGAGAATCAGCTTTACATCCATTTTTGCACTTCCTCAACCTTCACTTCAGGATAAAATTACCAAAGTCAACTTTGACTTATGTAAATTGCGTGAATTCAACTACACTCAATCAGATTGTAGAACCTTCTTGGTTAGAGCGTCCATCTCCTGAAGTTGCGCCAGACTTACTCGGATGTACGCTTGTACGTAAATTTCCTGATGGACAACTCCTGCGTGGGTTAATTGTGGAAACTGAAGCTTATGCAGTTGGAGATCCGGCGTTTCATGCTTATCGACGACGCACTGAACGTAATGCGGTAGTCTTCGGACCTGCAGGTAGAAGTTATGTTTATCTGATCTACGGGATTTATCATTGTTTCAATGTTGTCACAGATGTCGATGGTGTTCCGAGTGCAGTTTTGATTCGTGCTTTACAACTAGAGTCTTTACCAGATAACGCATCATCGAAACCTCACCGACTTGCGGCTGGACCTGGAAAATTGTGTCTAGCTTTACAGATTAATCGCAACTTAAATACCTTACTTCTCCAACTAGGCGAACCATTGTGGTTAGAACATCGTTCACTCGAATTTCAACAACAGCTTGATTGTCAAGCTACTGCTTTTGTGCAAACTACCCGCATTGGAATTACGCAAGGAGTCGATCTACCGTGGCGATGGTACATCAAAAATTGTCCTGCGGTTTCTCGAACTTGACATTTAAGTGATTACTTATATATCCTAAAAATAGTTAAGCATTTACTTAAGTATTTGCTGTTTTTATGCGAGGAGATATTTTTCAAGCGATCGCCGATCCCACACGTCGGGCAATTTTAGATCGCCTGCGAGATGGAGAACAACCCGTAAAGCAGCTTGCAGAACCTTTTGCAATGTCTTTACCTGCAATTTCACAGCATTTACAGATTTTGTGTGAGGTAGGTTTAGTTACTCAACGGCGGGTAGGGCGTCAGCGGATATATCAACTCAATCCCGAACCATTGCAAGAAGTGAAAAATTGGGTTTCACATTACGAATTTTGGCAAGAGAAACTCGATAACCTGGGTAAATATCTGGAGGAGTCATGTTCCGAGTCGTAAAGATGGAAGCTTTCTATCCTTATCCGCCAGAAAAAGTATGGAGGGCGATCGCAAATCGTTCTTCATTAGCAAAATGGTTGATGGAAAACGACTTTGAACCGCGTTTAGGACACAAGTTTTGTTTTCAATCGCAATTACCAGGGTTAAACGAGATTATTTATTGCGAAGTCCTGAAACTTGTAGAACCATACGAACTTGCTTATTCTTGGCAAGACAATGTCATGGAATCTTCTTCAATTGTGACTTGGAAGCTGACACCTGTTGATGGCGGTACACAACTACATTTAGAACATCGCGGATATCAACAGGATGCAATCGCTATTAGTCAACCTACACATCATTCTCAATCTTGGCAAGCACAGCTAACGCATGGAATTATAGCAGGCGATCGCATTTCGGAATCCAAACAATTTGGCAGTATTTTACTCAATTCCTATTTCAGTGGTAAATGGCAATATCTAATCAATCACAAACTTGCGGAAGTTTTGGCACAGGAAACACAAGACAATTTCGCGCTTTCTTAAGGCAGCTACTTAGAACTGCTATCACTCTAAATATTAACTATGGGGTAGGCATCTTGCCTGGTCACTAAGACATCTTTTTGGTAACTACAATGAATACTCCCATCCCACTCAGCATTCCAGTCATTCAACCTTTTCTTCATAAAGACCAAACTTTCGATATTTATTCGCGATTACTTGCTGAACGAATTGTCTTTTTAAAGGGTGAGTTAACTGAGGAAGTAGCTAACTTAATTGTCGCACAACTACTATTTCTCGATGCTGAAGATCCAGAAAAAAACATCTCCTTATTTATCAACTCCTCTGGAGGTTTAGCAACCGCAGCAATGACAGTTTATGATGCAATGAAACAACTTCGTACAGATATTACGACAATTTGTGTTGGTACTGCTGCTGCAATGGGTGCTTTTTTACTGTCTTCTGGAACTAAGGGCAAAAGATATACTTTACCACACGCCCGAATTAAATTACAGCAACCATCAGGAAATACTGAAGGAAACGCAACTGATATTGAGGTAGCTGCTCAGGAGATTTTATATCTTAAAGAAACACTGAACCAAATTCTTGCTGAAAATACTGGAAAAACTCAAAAACAAATTGAAATTGATTTAAATAGAAATTTATTTCTGAGTGCCGAAGAAGCAAAAAATTACGGCTTAATCGACAGCATTGTCACAAAAATACCATGAAAACTTTCATTATAGGGGGAACCAATTTTATTGGTCCTTCAGTAGTGGACCAACTTCATCACATGGGTCATGAGGTGACTGTATTCCATCGAGGAAAAACTGTAGCTGAGTTACCAAGAGGAGTCAAGGAAATTAAAGGCGATCGCACTCAACTTCCTGAAATGAAAAGCGAGTTGCAGTGTTTATCTCCTGATGTAGTTTTAGATATGATTCTCTACACTGAGCAAGATGCGCTGTCAACAATGAAGGCATTTCAAGGGATTGCCCAGCGTGTTGTTGCCATTAGTAGTATAGATGTGTATCGTGCCTACAATGTCCTTTTAGGGAAAGAATCTGAGATTGTTCCCGTACCACTTACCGAAGATTCGCCACTGCGTCAGCAACTCTATCCTTTTCAGGATATGCCACAAAGAGCGCTCAACGCTCCGGCTGATTACGACAAAATCTTGGTGGAACGAGTTGTGATGAGTAATCCTAATTTACCTGGTACCGTCATCCGCTTACCAATGGTATACGGACCAAAAGATCCTCTGCACCGTTTGTTTCCTTATCTAAAGCGAATGGATGAAAATCGTCCGGCAATTTTGTTACCAGAAAATTTTGCTCAATGGCGTGGTTGTTATGGATATGTAGAGAATGTTGCACAAGCGATCGCACTAGCAGTTACAAATTCTCAAGCTACAGGATGCATCTATCATGTAGCAGATTTACAAATTCCTGAAATCGAACGGCTTAGTTACTTTGGAAAAGCTGCTGGCTGGCAAGGTCAAGTAATATCTGTTCCTAAACACTATTTACCAGCAGATTGGAATTTACCTTTTAATACTGAACAAGAATGGTTTGTTGATACAACACGAATTCGTCAGGAACTCGGTTACAGCGAGGTGGTATCTCAAGAGGAAGCACTGAAACAAACAATTAACTGGGAACGTAGCAACCCGCCGCCAGAAATGCCTCAATGGACAGGATTGGAGTTATTCGACTATGCTACTGAAGATGAAATTTTAACTTGCTTAGTGTAGTACATACAGCTAGGTAAGGTAGCTAATCTATACCCTAGCTGTATCATGATTTATTTTCTATGCTATAGAGTCTTGGCTATGCTGCTATCTGACACTTTCGCTGGTATGATAATTCCGTAGTACACAGCAGCGATCGCGGTTAGCGCATTCAACAAAACATTGTTACCGAAGATTGGCATTAAGCCAAACAATGTCTTAGTAAAAGGTAGCAATCCCATAATTGCTAGCAACACATAAGAGACTGCAAACGCACGATTAAATAGGCGAGCATTAATATAGCTCTGATAAGAAGCAATTCCCCAGACTCCAACAGCACAGTGTACTAGGTTATGCAAGAAGTTGGTAGGAAATAACCCGAATACATAACCAAACCCTGCAGAATAAGCATTATGGGCTGCATCTGCTGGAACATAAGATGCGTCTGTTCCTGGTAAAGAAACTAAGCCAGGAATAAATCCAGCTATCCCTAAAATTAAGAAGAGAATTCCAACGATCAGGGCACAGTAGCGCTCTGCCATTTTGACAGTGTTTGTGTTTTCCATCTTGTAGATCACCTTTGACTGATACAACTAAAAAGAAGAATGTTTTATTCTGGGGACTGGGCGTAAGTTATCATCTCTTCTATTTGAAATTACTTTCAAAATTGAGCACTCTATCAAAAGGAAGCTTTAAAATTTGCACAACAGTGTATTTTTCTATACGTGGTTGTCTAATTCTGACTTATTGTAGAGGTAATAATTTTAGTTATTAATAAGTAAATAAACTACTACTTAGATATTCTAAAAAAAATATTAATCAATACATTAAAATCGCGATCGCCAAGCTTGAAATATTGAATGCGCCCAAACCCATGAGTAACAAATCCAGTAACTACGACCCGCGCAAAGCTAAATGGAATAATATTATGCTTGATGCTTGGGAACCAAGCAACTGGAAGCAGTGGAAGTCTAAAGCAAATAAAGATGAGTCTGTGACTATCGAGCGCGAATATCTCAGAATAAAATATGCAATTCAACTGGCTAACAATGCTCTAAGCCTAGATAAGGTAAAAGTTAAACTCAAGCTAACTACAGCTAAATCAATTGGCTTGCAAGGTACTTTTCCTTGTAAACCTGGCGACGTAGGTAAAAATGGAAGTTCTAATAAGCAATACACAATTTCATTGGGGTTTCCTGCGAGTGATGCTGGTGTAAAAACGGCTGTCGCTAAAGCACGAGAATTAGACTTACTGTTAATGACAAAGCAATTTCAGTGGACACCGGAATTGGGTAAGCAAGCTCAAAGAATTGTGCTAATACATGATACCGCAAAACCGATTAGTGAATTAATTCAAGAATACGAGCGAGAATTTTGGAAGACTCACGAGAAGAATCGCCAAGGATTCCGTACTTGGGAAACACATTATCTGCGACATCTTAAAAAACTTCCTCAAGATGTTCCCTTAACTCAAAAAGCCTTAGAACAAGCTTTAGAATCAGTTCCACCCAATACCTCAACAAGGTTTTATTTAGCTTGGCAACTCAAAAAGTTTTGTGATTTTTGTGGCGTTGATGGTAATAAAATTATTGATTCGTATACGACTCCTCAACCATTACCAAGTCTTCGCAAAATCCCTACTGATGAAGAGATCATTCAAGGCTTTGATACAATGGGAACTCCTCTATCACCCTACGCCAGCAAGGAAAATTTAACGCAACCCCAACAGTGGCAATGGGTATACGGAATGTTAGCTACCTACGGTTTAAGACCTCATGAATTATTTGCGATAGACCTTGAAGCTTTCACAACCCCATCTAATATATTTCATCTAGTCACACTTGATCCTAGTCTTACAGGTGGTACAAAAACAGGCGAACGTACGTGTGGAATTCCACCGTTACATCCGCAGTGGGTTGAGTTATTTGATTTAAAAAACATCAAGTTCCCCAATACCGGAGGAACTTTAAATAATCAAACTGCTAAAATTCACATTCGATTTAGAACAGCGCATTTAAATTTTAAACCTTATGATTTGCGACACGCCTATGCTTTACGCGGACATCGCTTGCGTATCCCGATCAAAACTATGGCTGATTATATGGGACATACGGTACAAGAGCACACGAAAACCTATCAAAGATGGATAAATGAAGATACAAACTTAGAAATTTATAAAGAAATAGTTATTCACAAAGTTAATACTCGAGAAGCACTCAAAGTCAGGGTAGATGAATTAGAGATTGAAAATGCTGTCCTCAAAGCTGAAATTAAGACTTTGAGGGAAATAGTTATCAAACATCAGCTGGGTAAACTACTGAGTTAAATAATGAATTTTTGAGCACATTTTTGCCTCGATGTCAATCAATGGTAGAAAGAAAATAACAGCTTAAAGTAAGAAAAAACTAAGAAACAATACTGGTAGGAAAACCTCAATACTAAGCTTGAAGAGAGTTATAGATGGTAAAACCGCGCAGGGTCTTTGCGCAGCATTGGCTCAAAAATGAAAAAGCCCTTAACCAAATTGTCACCGCTGCCGAACTGAATCAAAGCGATCGCATCCTCGAAATCGGTCCTGGAACCGGAATATTAACTCGTCGCCTGTTACCTCTAGCCGAATCAGTAGTCGCCGTAGAAATTGATCGCGATTTGTGCGAGTTGTTAGCTAAAAAGCTGGGAAATACTGAAAACTTCTTACTACTACAAGGTGATTTCCTAGAAATAAATTTAACCTCTTTACTAACTCCTTTCCCTAACTTTCGTTCGCCCAATAAAGTAGTCGCAAATATTCCCTACAACATCACTGGACCAATTCTTGAAAAATTACTCGGAACAATCGCTAACCCAAATACTCAACCCTTTGACTTGATCGTACTGCTAGTTCAAAAAGAAGTCGCCGATCGCTTGTATGCCAAACCAGGGTCAAAAACCTTCGGCGCACTATCCGTTCGCGTTCAATACTTAGCCGAATGTGAATTCATTTACCACGTAAGCGCAAAAAGCTTTTATCCACCACCCAAAGTTGATTCAGCGGTCGTCAGATTGCGTCCGCGACAACTACAATTCTTACCACTCAATCCACGCCATCTAGAAACTCTACTTCAACTCGGCTTTGGTGCAAAACGCAAAATGTTACGAAATAATTTGAAAGCAATTGTCGAACGCGATCGCTTAACCGAATTACTAGAAAATTTAGAAATCAATCCCCAAGCCCGCGCTGAAGACCTCAGCGTTAATCAATGGATATCCTTAAGTAATCAGCTAGAAGTTTCTAGCCCCTAATCACCAAAAATGCATTCTTATTCACTTATTGCACCCGCCAAAATTAATTTATATTTAGAAATCATCGGCGATCGCCCCGATGGATATCATGCATTGGCGATGATTCTCCAAAGTATCAACTTAGCCGATCAAATCAATATCCGCGCTGCAAGTACCGATACAATCCGTGTCCGCTGCGAACATCCTCAAGTCCCTACCGATAAAAGTAACTTGGCGTACAAAGCAGCAGCATTAATGGCAAATCGATTTCCTGATGCTTTTGCCCAGTATGGTGGTGTAGAAATCACAATTAACAAGCAAATTCCTGTCGCTGCTGGATTAGCAGGAGGATCGACAAACGCCGCTGCTGTATTAGTAGGAATCGATTTATTATGGGAACTAGGACTAACGCAATCCGAACTCGAAGAACTTGCAGGACAACTTGGTTCAGATGTTCCCTTTTGTATTGCAGGTGGAACAGCGATCGCTACAGGTAGAGGTAACGAACTTTCACCATTACCAAACCTGGATCATTTATATGTAGTCTTAGGAAAATATCGCAGCCTTGCAGTTTCTACAGCATGGGCTTACCAAACTTATCGACAGCAATTTGGTGATTCCTACTTAACTGATACACAAAGTTTAACATCACGCGCCTCAGCAGTTCACTCTGGAGCAATCGTTAAAGCGATCGTCCATAAAGATGGTGTGCAAATTGCTGAAAAACTCCACAATGATTTAGAGCGTGTCGTGTTACCAGAGTATCCCCAAGTCGCACAACTACGTCAAGTGTTTCAGGAAGCTGGAGCATTAGGTGCTATGATGTCCGGTTCAGGTCCTACAGTATTTGCTTTGTGCGAGTCGCACGAACAAGCACAACTAGCGAAGCAGTATGTGAGAACCACAATTCCTGATTCAGATTTGGAACTTTGGCTAGCACAAACGTCTAGTACAGGTATTCAAATAGCTGCTAGTGCTAAGTAAGAAATATGAATAACCAAGATAAGACTGATCATAAGCCTACAAATGCCACAACACAGACACCAACCCCGCTGCGTTGTTTAACAGGATCTCTCATTTCTGGGGGACTTGCGATCGCACTCTACTCGCTTACTGCTGCGATCGCTCAAACTTTTGCCGCTAAACCAATTCATTCTGATAATCCAGCTGTTATTAACATCGCCTCCGCAGTTCGTACTTTAGTAGTAGGAATTACTGCATTAGGTACTGGAATATTTGGTTTAGTCGCCCTAGGGTTAATTGGCTTAGCAATTCAAATTCTAATTCAACAAGCCACCAAAAAAGGTTCACCTAGTTAAATCATCACACTATCATCGTTTACTGTCGCGGCGATCGCTTGGTTCTTTTTCAGATATAACACTGATTAGGAAGGAAATGATATGACCCGCGATCATTTCACTATGCTTTCAATTGTTACGTTTTCCTGAATAAAAGAACCGTAGTTACAAAAACGAGCTTTTTGTTAGGTGCGAGACACATTTATCAGGCTTTCCTCCGCTTCTTACCTCTTTTGAAACTTCATTCTTTGCAATTCTTATTTTTATCTCAACTTTTCCCCACACATTCCCCATTTTTTCCACAGGTAGATCCAACTTTTTCCACAGGTAAATCCAGTTTTTCCACAGGTCGTAACGTTAAATAATCATTTGATGGCGGATCTGTGGATTTTGTCTGTTGTTACTGTCTTTGACCTCAATACGGAGATTATGTAAAGTTGTGTAATAAAAATTAGCCTAAAAGGTTGATTTTCGCGTGAAGATTTTTTTTTTCTAAAGTCTCTCGTAATATTTCGCAGCATTGACTAGCTGGTGATTTATGTCGCACAATAATGCACCTACCCGCTATTAGCTTGACTACTCTTCTATGGTGGGGAAAGCCTCAGAAAGCTTGAACTAGTCCGCAAGAATTCTTGTCACCTTTATTTAGGGAGATCCTCAATGAACGCTACAGTTAGTATCCTGACCGAAATTCCTGAAGAACTACACGAATCGCTCAAAATCTACTTAGAAAGCCATCCCACCTGGGATCAAGATCGTGTATTTACTGCCGCGCTATCGTTGTTTTTGCTTCAAAATGGCAATGGCGATCGCCGTGCTGCTAGAGTCTACCTCGAAAGCTTATTCCATCACTGCAACTAGACAGCTAAAATCAGCGAGAACGTACTGAAGATTGAAGATTGCTATATTTTTTTTGTATAGCACTTAAAATTTCAAATAACAACTTCATACTAGTAGCGGCTGCCTTCCACCAAGAAAAGATGTTGCAGCCGCTTGACAATTTTACTATTTGTGTATTTGGGTTAATTGTTCGACTCTGGGAGATTTGGAGCTTCAAATTTATAACCAACACCACGAACAGTCTGAATCAAAATAGGTTGAGTTGCATCAATCTCGATTTTCTTGCGTATTTGACCAATATGCACGTCTACAACCCTCTGATCTCCCACGTAATCGTAATCCCAAACTTCTTGAATAAGTTCTGCACGTCGCCACACTCGCCCTGGATGGCTAGCTAAAAAACGCAACAAGTCAAATTCCAGAGCCGTTAAAGGAATGAGTTGATTATTCAGTGTAACCTCCCTACGCTCAGGATCAATTACCAGCTTTTCAAAGGTCAAGCGCTGTTTTTCTGCTGCTGTGACAACTCGCTGACGCTTCAAAATAGCAGCAACTCTGACTTCTAATTCTCCTAAACTAAAAGGCTTGGTTAGATAGTCATCTGCACCTTGAGCAAATCCCCGAATTTTGTCAGCTTCATCAGCTCGACTCGTCAACATTAAGACGAAAACCTTTGTGCGATTCTGCATATCTTGGCAAAGAGTATAACCAAGTACATCCGGAAGATTAACATCAAGAATCACTAAGTCAGGGTTAAATTGCTCAAAAGCAGTTAACGCAGTCTTGCCATCTTCGGCAGACTCCACCTGATAGTTCTTGCTTGATAAGAAGCGTTGGATTAAATTACGGATAGCAGGATCGTCATCAACGACAAGAATCTTGGCAAGAGCCATAGTCATCACTTTTTACAACAAACAAAAGGATCAGTCGGTATACAAATGTTGCGATCGCGCAAGTTCAGCAACAAAAACGGCAATGCTTAAACAATTATCAGCTTATAAGTCCGTAATGCCAAGCGTCTTCCGCAATTCTACTATTGCTTTTTATATATAATGACGGAGAGACAAATTATTCAGTGTTTCTCTCACTCGAAAACTCGGGTTGTGTTAAATTGAGTAGTGGTAATCTTTAGTCGATGGTTAAATTAACCTGGTCAGACACTGATAAGGTATTTCAATCGACACAATCTGATATTAAGCTTTCCTTTACTGGCTGCTCCCGCGATTGAGTCAACATGGGCGATCAAAATTACTACGAAAAGCTTGGGGTAAGCGAAGACGCGACGTTCGATGAAATTCAAGAGGCTCGCAATCGCCTGTTACAACAGTACAGTGGCGATTATAAGCACCTAGAAGCAGTCGAAGCAGCTTACGATGCCATATTGATGGAAAGGTTGCGGATGCGTCAAGAAGGTAAAATTAAAGTACCCGAAGGTATCCGTTTCGCAGAGCGGCTTACACAAGTACCTCCGAAAGAAAATTCATCACCAGTACAAAAATCACCAGAGTGGTTACAGCGGTTAGTTGATCAGCCAAGTTTAACAGACATCATCTTGCCAGCAACTGTATTTTTAGGATTAAGTGCTTTAAGCATTTTTGACACGGCTGCTAGCGCTCAAATTCTACAAATAGCATTGATTGTTGGTGTCGGCACCAGTTTCTTCTTTCTATACCGTAAAGAAAAGAAGTTTGGTAGGGCAGTACTGCTAACTGGGATGGGCTTAGTGACAGGACTCATTGCCGGAGCAATATTTGGTAGTTTACTTTTACCTCAACTCAGTAGTTTAGGAATCTCAGTTGAGCAATTTTCTACGACTCTGACTTTTATTTTGCTGTGGTTGATTAGCAGTTTCCTGCGATAGAAATACTGAGAGTAGGTAAAGGAATTTAAATAAAAATTCTTTTACCTTATGTTATTTATTAAACAACTTGAGGTAAAGACTTGTATAAGAGGATATCCACTGCCTCTTGCAAGTCATTCACGATTAAATCAGGCTGATAAATCTCTAATTGAGCGCGATCGCGAATACCGCACAACACAGCCATCACTTTAACTCCGTGTTTTTTAGCAGTCACAATATCAGCTTCTGTATCGCCTACCATCCATGTCTCATAAGCGGGTGGTAGCTCAAGAAGTGCGCGCTTCATCAATAATGGTTTATCATCAACATCGCGCGTCTTTACATAATCATTACTCAAGCAATAACACCGGTTCTTTGGAAAAAATCTACCAAGATCGTGTTGATTGAAAGCGTATTCTAGTTCTCGCACGCGACGCATAGTCATAACAGCCAGATCTATACCAGCCTGTTGCACTTCTTCTAAAGCTGCAACTGCACCTACTGCAAGGCGATCGTACTCAAAGTATGGTTGAGTGTGAACTGTGTCGCGTCGCAGTTGAGCAAATTCTTGTGCTTGTAATTCATCTAAACCAGAAGCTATACCGATATTCTTCTCTGAAACCCTTGCTCTTTTTAATTCCCAGAACTTAGCTTTACTCAGTTGTCTAATTCGCTGGTTCGGAAGTTTAGTTTTCTGCAAGCAGAGTTGGTAAACCTGATAGTATCTTTCTGATACATCAATGATTGGACCGTCAAAGTCTGTGATAAGTCTTAACATTTAAATTTAGAGTGTAAAATTTATTTACACATTAGCTAAATTCTTACACAGTTAAGTTTTGACTTTCTAATCACTGTGTTTAAGATTACTAATCTAATAGTCATTTTGAAGACTGCCGCGCTTGACTTGTTCGCGTTCAATCGCTTCAAATAAAGCACGAAAATTACCTTCGCCAAATCCAGGCGCTTGCCGTCGGCGTTCAATCAACTCAAAGAAAAAAGTGGGTTCGCCAAAAATTGGTTGCGTGAAAATTTGAAGTAGCAATGCATCAGGATTTGTATCCTGCCAATCAACCAAAATCTCTTGTCGGGCAATTTCCTGAAATTCATCCGTCGATAAAGGAATTTGTCGTGCTTGCAACTGCGTGTAGTAGTTCGGAGGAACAGGAAGAAACGCTAATCCCCGATTGCGAAATTTTGCGACACTTGACACAATATTCGTTGTCTGTAAAGCAATATGCTGAATTCCAGATCCGCGATTAATATCCAAAAACTCTTGAATTTGAGAATTAGGAGAGGCAGGTTCATTGATTGGTAATTGAACTTGGCGATCGCGCGAAACTAAAACCTGGCTGTGTAAGCCTGAGCGATCGGTGTGAATCTTAAACGATTGCTTCGTTTGAAAACCCAAAGTATTTTGATACCAAGTTACGGCACGCTCTAAGTCACCTGCTGCTACATTCATAACAATGTGATCGATGCCCGTCAAAGCAAAGGGAGAGGGAGATAGAAGGTCTTGTTGATCTTCACTCTCTATCTTGTGCTCGATCAAAGTATGGGATAGAGAACCCCAACCAGCAATTTTGCCAGATTTAATATCCTTTTGCCCATTGTGACGTCGCCCAAGTGGTTGCAATATTTTTGCACCGTGGGCGATCGCTTGATGCCAAACTCTATCAAGATCCTCAATACTAAACGCAATATCAGCTACACCAGGTGGATGCTGCTGCAAAAAATGCGCGACAGGACTCTGGGGCAATAGTGGAGAAGATAATACAAAGTAGACAGTGCCACTTCTGACAACTTCAGTATAAGTGTTTCCATCACTGACGCCACGGGTGACTGATTGAAAACCTAAATGTTGAACAAACCAGTTACTAGATGCTTGGGCATCTTCTACATAAAAATGAACGCGATCGATCCTCATATCCTCCAAAGATCCAGCACAACAGCTTATCTGTGTGTAAATTTTGCCTAATTTGGCTGGATTTGCAGGTCATTCTTAAGCAAGAAACCTCCTCCATTAATTAGAAGAACAAATGACTTTCTGGCTGAAGATTAATTTCCATTGGTACAGCTTGTGGTTCAGCTGATAATGCATAGAAAATTGCATCCGCAGCCGTTTGAGTACTGAGCATTTTTTTTCGATCTACTTTTAACTGTACGTTATCCCAAAATGGAGAATTTACTCCACCAAAGTAGAATAGCGTGAACTTAACACCAAATCGCTTTAACTCTTCTGCCATACATCTACTAAAACCAACAACAGCAAATTTAGAAGCACAATAGGCTGCAGCCATTGGCATTGAATGCTTACCAAGAATTCCCACAAGATTACAAATATGTCCAGTTTTGCGCTCTTGCATCAATTCAGCTGCTGCTTGACTTGTGTAGAAACTACCCTTAAAGTTAACGTCGAGCATTACCTCCAAATCAGCAGGTTCCAAGTTCCCATATGGCTTCATAACTCCTGCACCAGCAGCATTCACTAAAGCATCAATGTGACCAAACTGGGCAACGGCTTTGTCCATCAATGTAGCAACTTGTTGCCGATCTGTAATGTCTGTAGGCACGGTTAAGACTTGTCCTGCAGTTGCACTGAGTTGACTAGCAAGATGAGAGAGATTGTTGCTATCTCTTGCTGCTAATATTAACTGCGCTCCTTGGTTAGCCAGTTTGTGGCTTAATGCTGAACCAATACCACCAGTTGCCCCAACAACTACAACAACTTTGTCCTGCATACGTTTATTTACATTTCTTTACATCTTTTCTTATCATACTTGGATAAAACGCCTACATCCAAAGCAATAGAAGTACGATATTCTCAAGGGTTTAAGACAAATAATTAAAATTACGTTACATTTAATTAAGATTCCAATTGACTTTAACCGCACTTCAACTAATCCATGTCAGGACTGGGGAGCAGCGGCAAAAAAGTTAAAAATATCAATTAAAAGCTCTTTTTTTAGCAATGGTCAATATGTTTAGGACATTGTAGAGGCTCAGAATCATTACTATAACTGACTTTTAACCCTGACCTCTGACCCCTGCTATAGAGGGTACAGCACCCGATAGTAGAAAAGCTGAACTGTTGTATATGCATCGAAAGGCAACTAACTGATGAAACTTTCCTGGAGAGTACTCTTACTGTGGACATTGCCTGCACTGGTGATTGGCTTCTTCTTTTGGCAAGGAGCATTTGCTACCGCTCCCACAGATATGAGCAAGAATACAGCCAGTACCCGCATGACCTATGGTCGCTTCTTAGACTACCTCGATTCTGGTCGTGTCACGAGTGTGGATCTATATGAAGGAGGTCGTACAGCAATTGTAGAAGCCGTTGACCCAGAATTAGACAACCGCGTTCAACGTCTACGGGTAGATCTACCTTACAATGCTCCTGAACTAATTTCTAAGCTCAGAGGTGCTAACATCAGCTTTGATTCTCATCCACTGCGTAATGATGGAGCAATTTGGGGACTACTCGGTAATTTAATCTTTCCCATCTTGTTAATTGGTGGCTTGTTCTTCTTGTTCCGACGGTCTAGTAATATTCCAGGTGGTCCTGGACAAGCAATGAACTTTGGTAAATCCCGCGCTCGATTTCAAATGGAAGCCAAAACAGGTGTCAAGTTTGATGACGTTGCTGGAATTGAAGAAGCAAAAGAAGAACTACAAGAAGTCGTCACCTTCCTCAAACAACCTGAACGCTTTACTGCTGTGGGTGCTCGTATTCCCAAAGGCGCGCTGTTAGTCGGACCGCCAGGAACAGGTAAAACACTTCTGGCTAAAGCGATCGCCGGCGAAGCTGGAGTGCCATTTTTCAGCATCTCTGGTAGTGAATTTGTCGAAATGTTTGTTGGTGTTGGTGCTTCCCGCGTCCGTGACTTATTTAAGAAAGCAAAAGACAATGCACCTTGCTTGATCTTCATTGATGAGATTGATGCTGTAGGAAGACAACGTGGAGCAGGTATCGGCGGTGGTAACGACGAGCGCGAACAAACGCTCAATCAGTTACTCACAGAAATGGACGGATTTGAAGGCAACACAGGAATTATCATTATTGCTGCAACGAACCGTCCTGATGTTTTAGATTCTGCATTACTGCGTCCTGGAAGATTTGACCGTCAAGTTATTGTGGATGCTCCTGATGTTAAAGGACGTCAAGAAATTCTCCAAGTTCATGCACGAAATAAGAAACTGGACGCGAATGTGTCATTAGACGCAGTAGCAAGACGGACACCAGGATTTACAGGCGCAGATTTAGCCAACTTGCTCAACGAGGCGGCAATTTTGACAGCTAGACGACGTAAAGAAGCAATCACATTATTAGAGATCGATGATGCGATTGACCGAGTTGTCGCGGGGATGGAAGGAACACCGCTAGTCGATAGCAAGAGCAAACGCTTAATTGCCTATCATGAAATTGGTCATGCCTTAATTGGCACTGTGCTTAAAGACCACGATCCCGTGCAGAAAGTTACACTGATTCCACGCGGACAAGCACAAGGACTAACATGGTTTACTCCTAGTGAAGACCAAGGATTAATTTCTCGCGCACAATTAAAAGCACGAATTACTGGTGCTTTAGGCGGAAGAGCCGCAGAGGATATCATCTTCGGCGCAGCAGAAATTACGACAGGTGCCGGTGGCGATTTGCAGCAAATTAGCGGTATGGCACGCCAAATGGTAACTCGCTTTGGCATGTCAGATTTAGGTCCACTGTCGCTAGAAAGCCAGAGTGGAGAAGTATTTTTAGGTCGTGATTGGATGGCACGCTCAGAATACTCTGAATCTATTGCTTCTCGGATAGATGCTCAAGTCCGCGCCATTGTAGAAGAGTGCTACGAAAACGCCAAAAAGATTATGCGAGAAAATCGTGTGGTCATTGATCGCTTAGTCGATCTGCTAATCGAAAAAGAAACTATCGATGGTGAAGAGTTCCGTCAGATCGTTGCTGAGTACACTGATGTGCCTGAGAAGCAATCTGTATCAGCTATATAAAAGTCACTGAGTCTGCCAATGACTTATTTCAATAGTAACAGGGGCGATATATTCGCCTCTTTTTTTTTATCCATAACAATGAATTCTCTTTTCTGTTCGCGCCAGTTTCTATAACGAGGGAGCTGGCTCCTCTGCTTCAAGCGAAACAGTAGCTTATCTCAGGAAATTGATATAGCACAGTTGTAGATTAGCTTAGCGTTTGACAAAGGTCACAGCTATTTTGCCTGCGATATTTTTATAATCTATTGTCTAACATAGCTACAAATTTGCTGCTTTTTAAGTAGTGTTTGTTATTTTTGTTACTGCTTGTAGAGTATTTTAGCTCTATTTATACATGCAAATACTGAATTTAAAATGTCAATAGTCTTAAAAAGAACACAAAATAACTACTTAAAGATTTAGTTAATGGAACTCTCTAACCTGTTATTCCATCTTAGATCGCGGGAACAATAGCAACAGGAAGTAGCTACGCACCCTAAATTATCACCTGGAGCGATTGAAACGACCCCTATGCCAGCAACATCTTTTTACGCCTACACCGCTTACGAAGAGCAATCCCCTCAAGATTTTCAGCAAGAACCTAATGAAGCTGATTTAATTGAAGGAGATCTGATTGACTTCGACATGGAGTCTAACGATGCGGCTAACTTGCAGCCAGTTAATCGTCGCACCACCGATTTGGTACGTCTGTATCTACAAGAAATTGGTCGAGTGCATCTTTTAGGGCGAGACGAAGAAGTTTCCGAAGCTCAAAAAGTACAGCGTTACATCCGCTTGGTAGAACTGCGCTCTCAAACAGCCAAAAATGGGGATGAAATCATGATTCCCTACGAACAGCTAATGGAAGTTCAAGAGCGCTTAACATCTGAGTTAGGACATAGACCTTCCCTGGAACGTTGGGCTACTAGCGCTGGCATAGAGGTATCAGAACTCAAACCAACACTCATTAAAGGAAAACGGCGTTGGGCTGAAATTACTGGTTTAACAGTGCAAGAGTTAGAGCAAATCCAAAGTGAGGGCAACCGCGCTAAAGAACACATGATCAAGGCAAATTTGCGCCTAGTTGTGTCAGTTGCGAAAAAGTATCAAAATCGCGGTTTAGAGCTACTCGATCTTGTACAAGAAGGAACGCTTGGTTTAGAAAGAGCTGTTGATAAGTTTGATCCAACTAAAGGTTATCGATTTAGCACTTATGCATATTGGTGGATTCGTCAGGGTATTACGCGAGCGATCGCTACCCAAAGTCGGACAATTCGCCTACCAGTTCACATAACAGAAAAACTCAATAAAATCAAGAAAGCACAACGTAAAATTTCACAAGAAAAGGGTCGCACACCAACGATTGATGATATTGCAGCAGAGTTAGAAATGACACCGCCGCAAGTCAGGGAAGTTTTGTTGCGAGTACCTCGTTCAGTATCTTTAGAAACTAAAGTAGGTAAGGAAAAAGACACAGAACTTGGAGACTTACTAGAAACAGATAGTATTTCACCAGAAGAAGTGTTAATGCGTGAAGCCCTCCAACGCGACTTGCAGCATTTGCTGGCAGATTTAACTGATCGCGAACGTGATGTCATTTTGATGCGCTTTGGTCTAGGAGACGGTCACTCATACTCGTTAGCAGAAATTGGACGCGCATTAGATCTTTCTCGCGAACGGGTACGCCAGATTGAATCCAAGGCTTTACAGAAGTTACGCCAACCTAAACGCCGTAACCAAGTTCGCGACTACTTAGAGACTTTGGGCTAAAGTGCGAGGTATGAGGGCGTGGAATACCATGCCCTGTTTTTAGGTCACAAATCCGCCATTTCCTATTAGAAAACATTTGCAATAAACCCGCCTTGTTGACAATTAATGCAAATCTTTTTTATAATTATCAATAAATATGCTTTGTTGAGAAGGTTGTCATGACTGTTTATACAGCTACCTCGCTCAAGGCGGAACTCAACGATCGTGGTTGGCGTTTAACTCCTCAGCGAGAAGTCATTTTACACGTTTTTCAAGAGCTTCCTAAAGGCGAACATCTTAGTGCAGAAGACCTGTATCATCATTTAGAAGCTCAAGGAGAAGGAATTAGCTTATCCACGATTTACCGGACACTAAAGCTAATGGCACGGATGGGTATCCTGCGAGAGTTGGAGTTAGGAGAAGGACACAAGCACTATGAAATCAATCAGCCCTATCCTTACCATCATCATCACTTGATCTGTGTTCGTTGTAACAAAACAATCGAGTTCAAGAATGATTCAATTTTGAAAATTGGTACAAAAACAGCCCAGAAAGAAGGATACCATCTACTGGACTGTCAGTTAACAATCCATGCGGTGTGTCCTTCATGTCAAAGAGCGTTATTACCTTTATAGACAGATAAAGTGAACAAGGAGAAGTGGTATCACACACTATTCTTCGATTTTTTCGATGTTACCTGCTTTGATCCAACCTTCTTGTTCGCCGTTCTCTATACGTATTCTTTGCCAACCCTCGTCAGAACTTGTTTCTAAAACCGTAAGTTCTTCGTTGTAACCAACTCCACCAATTCGCTCAGCCTCCAAACTTGGCTCTGAGCGTACACTCAAACCTTGTGCCCACGTCACTCGTGCCTTGTATGTTCCAGGTGGTAGGGATGTCGAAGATGCTTCAGTTGTGTTTGCAGTAGGAGTTGCTTGAGTACTAGATGAAGCTGTATGAGGAGATGTTGCAGGAGTAGACCCTCCAACCTTTACTTCAGCACTATCATTGGAAAATATTGGCTTAGCTGGAGGAGTTGCTACTCTGTGTAAGAAGTACAAAGCGGTTGCTACGCCACCGCTAATTAAAATAGCTAAAGCTAAGCTAATGCCAAGTAAAAATTTAATAACAGTCTTCCATCGCATTTCAGGAACCTCTCTCAAACCTTTTAAGTTGAATTCTACGCTCGTCTTGCACTAACGAATATCTTCATAAAACTGCTTTAAAAAAGACGCAGAAACACCAAAACCCCATAAAAAACCGATATAAACATAGATTGCAGTTGCTTTCAAAGAACCCCAACGCGCTACACGTCTATCCGAACTTTGCACAACACGATTCACTTGACGTAATCGTCCTTGCCGCACTAGCTTTAAGCATAAATCTGCTTCTTCTAAGATAGGCAGCTGATTGTCAAAGCCACCACAAGTCCAAAACTCAGTGCGACGGCAAAACATGACTTGATCGCCAAAAAGTAATCTAAGTCCTTTAAAAAAAAGATGTGGTCGAAACAATAGAGGAGCGTAATAAGTTTTGAGATAGTTGTGTAGAGAAATTCCCCAACGTGTAGTCTGTGCTCCTACCATTAAGGAAATAAAACCACCACCAGCAACAGTTGGATCTGCTAAAGTTTGCTCAACTACTGCGATAAAATCATCAGGAACTAAAGTATCGGCATGCAAAAAACACAGAATGTCTCCTGTAGATTCAGCTGCTCCCTGATTCATTTGTAACGATCGCCCTCGCCCTTGAGCATGAATAACTTTGATACCAGCTTGTTGTGCGATCGCCACTGTTTGATCTTCGCTTCCGCCATCGACAACTACAATTTCCCACGCAGGAGGTTCCAAGGAATTTAGATTACGGAGAGTACGCTCTAAACAACTTCCTTCGTTTAAAGTAGGTATAACTATTGAGATACCAGGCATCGCAGTTGTAAGGATCAAAATGCGGGGCTTGAATATAGATAGTGATAGCTAAACACGAAACTGTTCTACTGCTTGTCTGTAATGGATTGGCAGCACAGACTCGACGTTTTCATGAGGACGAGCAATCACATGGTATGAGAGTAGTAACTCTTCTTCTGTATTAACTCGTTTTACCGAATCTACCCCTGCATTCACTGAGGTTTGCACTTCCGACACATCTCCTCTGACAATAATAGTATATCGAGCACTGCTTACTTTTTCGTAACCTACCAAGGTTACACGAGCAGCTTTTACCATGGCATCTGCTACTGCTAAAGCAGGAGGAAGACCCTTAACTTCAACCATACCAACTGCTGCTGGCATCTTTTATCTCCTAAACTGAGCGAATCAATGACACTAATTGTAAGCAGCAAAATGTTAATATCCCAATTGCTGCTGCTGAATATACTGCCAGCACACGAAAAATAAGCTAGAGCGCTTCTAGCGTAACTGTTTTATGTCTTCTAGTAAAGAGTGTCTGATTGCCTTTATAAGCTCAACTATTCCCTATTTGCTACTGTAGTTGAGGAAATTTTAATATCAAGTACATTGAATTACTCATAGTAATTCAGGTCGAATAGCTGTCAAATTTCCTCTTTATATCTGAAATAATCTAGTTAATTTGTTAGTATTTTGTGCAAATAAATACTACTTTATAATAGATCTCCTACGCGAATACTTAAAATTGTCATGTTGAGCGTAGCGAAACATCTCCTGAGATGCTTCACTGCACGGAGCCTGCCCTCGAACGATAGTGAAGGGTTTCGTTCAGAATGACATCGATGATTTTTGATTCGCGCAGGAGGTCTAATGTAAATAATGCATTGTGAAATAGCTTGCTCTACAATTTTAAACAAGACTGTTTTTAACGTTTATTTTTAACTGACTTTAAGTAAACGAATTAAATTGGTAATGTTTGTACAAGCGATTCAATAGGATAGCCAACTGCTTTCCAAGCAGCAACACCGCCTCGTATTTGTGATACATTCTGATATCCCACGGCTTGCAATTTTTGTGCTGCTAGTGCAGTTTCTTCATCAGTTTCGCCGTAAATATAAATATCCCGCGTCAGTTCTAAAGTAAATAGGGTACGGTCTGCTAAATCTGCTAGTGGTATGGGAACTGCTCCTAAAATATGACTATAGTTATACTCACTGCGATCGCGTACATCGATGATTGTGAGCGCTGGATCTCCCCAATCTAACCTTGCTTTCAAGTCATAAACGAGTGAGTGGGCTTGTAAAGGTGGTGGAGTAGGAATAATTCCTAGAAATCTATGCATAGATTTATCATTTTTGATCCCTTCTCTTGAAATGTAACAACTATTTTTACAATTCGCAATTTCTTGGATAAATAATGATTTGAGTATTTAAAAAATAGAAAACTTCATCTATCTTAAGAGTGATTTTTATGTATAAATGTAGAAAAAAAGTGCTAGAAATATTAATTTCTAGCACACTCAAAATTGAAGTAAACAAAACAAATTAATGCGAACGAGGAGTCGTCAAAATATCCCAAGCAGCTTTAGCAGCATCTGCTAAGCGATCGCCCAAGTCTGCAACTTCTTTGACAACTGATTGCCAGTTCTTCTCAGCTTCTTTCTGAATCAAAGAAAAAGAGTATTCAATGCGATCGCGCTCGATAAGTTGATTACCTTCAATCGTTTCTCGTGCTCGGCGTACGGCATTAAGATATGCTTCACGAGTGAGTGTCCCTGCTGATTGCGCTTCTACTTGAGCGCGTTTTTTAAGGGCGTCTATTAAAGCTTTCGTTTCATGTTTGAGATCGTCACTTTCCCCAGCCATTTCAGTTTCTACAAGTTCGTTGGTTTGGGGACTTATTTCGTTGGTTGATTGCGGAATAATTTGAACTTCTACAGAAGTATCAGGGTTATTGGGTTCAGAAGTCATAGTTATCTCTCCTAGTTTTAAAGCTGACTAAATAACATAGAAGCTTTGATTATCGCCCAAAAGAAAATTTAGATGGCGATTGAGGAAGTTCTTGTTCTAATTTCAATAACTGTTGAACTCGCGCTTGTGTTGGTGGGTGACTAGAAAATAAGTTGCCTAGAAACTGACTAGAGATAGAGTTGACAATTAACAGCGGCTCAAAGGCTGGATTAGCATTGATGGGTAACTGACGTGCTGTACTTTCCAAGCGTTGCAAAGCACGAGCTAATGCTCTTGGATTTTGCGTAATTCTAGCAGCTCCCGCGTCTGCCCCAAACTCTCGCGTGCGTGAGATAGCTAATTGAATGATAGTTGCCGCCATTGGCGCTAAAAAAATTGTTAGAAGTAAGCCTAAAGGATTTGCCCCACGATTGCCATCGCGTGAAGCAGGAAACCATAAGCTGTAGCTGACGATTTGTGCCAACATCGCAATTGCACCACCAAGTGTAGCTGCCACAGCTTGAGTTAGGGTATCGCGATTAGCAATATGAGTCAGCTCATGAGCAATGACGCCTTCAAGTTCATCTTCAGGTAATGTCTGTAAAATGCCTTCTGTAACTGCTACTGCAGCATGTTCAGGATCGCGTCCCGTCGCAAAAGCATTCGCAGCAGGGCTGGGGACAATATAGATTCCTGGCATCAGCAAGTTAGCGCGATCGCATAAGCGTTGTACCATCCGATGCAAATCTGGTGCTTGATTAAAGCTTACTGGTTGTGCGCGGTATGCTGCCAAAGCAATTTTATCTGATTGATACCATGATACTAAGTTTGTCACTGCTGCTAAGGTTATACCAATAACGACACCACCCAGCCCGCCAATGACCCAGTAGCTAATTGCAATCAGTAAACCGCTCAGCAAACCTAAGAGCGCAACGGTTCTCAATTGATTTTTCATATCATTGATCCTAACAATGCTGATTTTTGTAACAATTCGCGTTTAGTTACAGCATTCCTTAAGTTGCACTTTGATTGTATCGACCTAAACTCAGATTCTTGGGGAAGAAAATGCTAATAACTAGGTACGGTTTTGCCTACTAATCAAGTGTGAATTTGATCAATAGTCTAGCGACTGAACTAGAGTTATGAGCTAAAGCAAAACTATCTATGTAGATAGATGGAATTTTGATTCGTTGCCAGGAAGTGCTAAAAGAGAGATGATTACTACTGCGATCAGTATGAGTAAAAAAAGCTTATGCTGATCATCTGAAATTTAGTCATATTACATAGACTAAAAGCAGCCATTTTTTGCACTTTCTGGTTCAGGACGGTAGGCTTTGACTGAAACTAACAACTTCTCCTCATCATTTCAGGATGTTTCGCGCAAAGAACTGCGAGAGTTAGTGCGTAATCAACTGCGATCGCTCCTCGAACGAGGGGATTTGCAGGGAGCCAAGGCGATTTTAGAACCAGTACAACCTGCAGATATTGCTGAAGCAATTGAAGGGTTGCCAGAAGCAATGCAAGCTCTGGCATTTCGCTTGCTATCTAAAGGTGAAGCGATCGAAGTGTATGAATACCTTGACACGAGTGTTCAGGAAGCACTGATTGTAGAGTTTAAAAGTCAAGACGTTCTAGATATTGTTGATAAAATGTCACCCGACGACCGAGCGCGGTTGTTTGATGAATTACCAGCAAAGTTTGTGACTCGGCTTCTAGAGCAACTAAGTCCCGCTGAGCGTCAAGCTACAGCTCAGTTACTCGGTTATGAAGCGGGTACGGCTGGGCGAATCATGACACCTGAGTTGATTTCTTTGAAAGAAGATTTTACGGCAACTCAAGCATTAGAGCGAATTCGTCGCCTAGCAAATGCAACAGAGACAATTTACTACTTATATGTTACAGACGCGGCAAGACGTCTGACAGGTATTTTATCTCTCCGCGAGTTAGTAACAGCTCAACCACAGCAAAGAATTGGCGAAATCATGACTCGCGAGGTGGTATTTGTTTATACTGATGCCGATCAAGAAGAAGTGGCTCGGTTGATTCAACGCTATGACTTTTTGGCTGTCCCTGTCGTGGATCGCGAACAACGTCTTGTTGGGATTGTAACGGTCGATGACATAATTGATATTTTAGAGCAAGAAACCACTGAAGATATTTACACTTTGGGCGGTGGTGTCCAATCTGGAGGAGACAACTATTTTCAAACTGATTTAATTACAGTTGCACGCAAGCGCGTTGTTTGGTTATTTGTGCTGCTATTAACAAATACTGTTACAGGGACAATCATTAAATCTGAAGAAGAAATTTTACAGAAAGTAGTCACTCTTGCTGCTTTTATTCCTCTATTGACTGGTACTGGCGGTAATGTCGGGGCACAGTCATCAACCGTCGTCATTCGAGGAATGAATACTGATGAGATTAACGCGCTAGGTCCTTTTCATGTAGTATGGCGCGAAGCGATCGCTGGAGCTTTGTTAGGCTCGATGCTAGGTAGTATAGCAACGATCTGGAGTTACTTTTTGCAAGGAAGTTGGTCAGTAGCGATCGCTGTCGGACTAAGTTTAGTATCAATTTCTATTTTGGCTTCAGTATCTGGTTCGGCACTACCATTTTTGTTTCGTTCACTGCGTTTAGACCCAGCTTTAATGTCTGCACCCTTTATTACAACAGCAGTTGACGTGCTGGGCGTACTCATCTACTTTAACTTAGCAAAAGCAATCTTGCGGCTATAGTGGCAATTGCTTACAACTCAGAAGGCGTGTCAGGTGCAACAACTTCACCTCCTAACTGTAGTGGCATTTCTTGTTCGTCAATCAATTCACTCAGTTCTTTTACTTGTAAGTTCATTTGCTCGCAGGCTACTTTAAGTTCTTTAGCAAATGCATTCACATCTCCACCATAGCCACATTGATAAGCCGCAGTTTCGATTCCTTGCTTAGCATTGGCTCTGGCACAGTCTACTAAATCGGTGCCTTGCAATGGTGTATTTGATGGCATAACTTACTTGTCGTTACTTACTCAATGATTGATAGAGTAGCAATTGAATGTACTAGAGACATCCTTCTTGTGGAAGAAGCACTCAGGAAGGAGAAATCAGCGCTCATTCTTCAGCACCATTATTTTGTTGCCAATACTTCCAGGCACTATATGCTAAAGTGACAACACCAGTCACGATCGCTTTTTCGTCTACTTCAAATTGTGGGTGGTGTAGTGGATGATTAATCTTTCTATCTGGGTAGCCCACCCCTAAACGAAACATGACTCCTGGAGCTTTTTCGAGATAAACTGAAAAATCTTCTGCACCCAAAGATGGTTCAGGTAAAATTTGGACGCGATCGCTTCCCCAAGCTTCTTCTGCTGCAATCTGCAACAGTTGTGCTAGGGATAAATCATTATTCACTCCAGGAACTCCAAGATTGTACTTCACCTCACACCGCGCGCCATAGCCTTGGCAAACATTAGCAACCATTTGCGAAATCCAATTTGGTAGTTTCGCGCGAGTTTCTGGGTGCAGCGATCGCACTGTTCCTAATAACTTAACTTGATCGGCAATCACATTCGGCGCTCTACCACCGTGAATTTGACCGATTGTTAATACGATCGGATGTAGGGGGTTTTGTGTGCGACTAATAGCTTGTTGTAATGTTGTAATCACTTGAGAAGCAATCCAAATTGCATCAATTGCTTCGTGAGGTCGTGCGCCGTGTCCTGATTCTCCAATAATAATAATTTCTAACTCATCGGCAGCAGCAGTCAATGCTCCGTAGCGCACTCCAATAGAACCTGCAGGAATTGAAGGAAAAACATGAAGCGAAAAAACTGCTGAAACGTTTTCCATAACTCCGTCAGCAACCATCCAGCTAGCACCTTGGGCAATTTCTTCTGCTGGCTGAAACAAAAACCTGACATTTCCTGGCAAGTGTTCAGCAATTCGTGACAAAACCATTGCTGTGCCTAGTCCTACTGTTGTGTGGACGTCATGACCGCACGCATGCATGATTCCTGGTGTTCGAGAAGCATACTCTAACCCAGTTCGTTCCTGAATTGGTAAAGCATCCATGTCAGCACGGATTGCTAACAATCGAGAGTCACAACCTCCTCCTTGCACCTCTCCAATAACGCCTGTTCTTCCTACCCCTTCTCTGACATGAATTCCACAGGATGATAGGACTCCTGCAACAAAAGCAGCCGTTTGATACTCTTGACCACTTAATTCTGGATGAATGTGAATATGGCGGCGAATTTCAATCAGGCGCGGTGCTAGTTCAGTTGCTATCTCTTTTATCTGGGTGAGCATTGATGCAATAATTTGTAGTTACCTACTCCCCTATGATAAAGAATAGTTTAAGTCATAAATTATTTGTGAGTAACTTCAGTTATCGATAAACAAGCTACTTTGCCGTATTCCCCGTTTTCAGTAATTGTGTAGTCCTTCTATACCGAAATAGTACTATTGCTTGATTATGCTGCACAGTAAATTAGATAAGTTTTATTTATGAATTATTAAACTGAGGGCAGTAGTGCTTAGTTGCTAAAGTAGCAATGACAGAAGAATTAATATTATCAACTTTGTTCGTAACGCCTTGTGTTTGGTACATCTTGATATCTTCTAGTAAAAGACCTGCTTCTAGTTCGTTACAAACGCTTTTTGCTTGCATGATATTAGACTCTGGGGATTTTTGGACGCTGGCTAACAATTTATCTCGAACATCCGGATAGCCCATAATAGTACGCTTGTAATCTGCAAGGAAAGCTTGGTCGCTTTCTGCCGCATTTGTTGCTTTTGCTAAGTGGATAGATCTGTCTAATTGACAGATTGATGCAGATAAATCGATTACTTGACCTGATTTAGTAGTTATATAACAAACGTAGTCAGCATCTTGAGCAAGTGTTGCTGTAGAAAACCCTGGTATAAACGAGACAGCGGTAATTAAGATTGCGCCCAGACGTAAATTTTTCATTGCGTCACCAAGTATGTTCTTCTCTAATTAATCCCAAACTTGGCAACGCAATAACAGAAATCAAAAATTACTACTGAATTATTGTTAAAGTTAGTTTACTATTTTATTTACGACAACATCAGTATATATACTGATGTTGCAATACAATTTACCAGTAACGACGATTGGGTGTCACGACTCCATTAGGCATTGTTGTCAATCTAAACTTCGCTCCTCGGAAGTTAGTAACCAACATTCTTGCACCACGAAAGTTAGCTCCCTCTAAGTTAGCAGCAATGAAACCTGCAAATGTCAAGTTTGTGTTTTCTAAGTTTGCGGTTCTGAGATTAACTCCTGTTAAAGTGGCACTTGTCAAATCAGCACCACGTAAATCTGCTACGTCTAAGTTTGCACCACTTAAATCAGCACGCGAGAGGTTGCTTTGAGATAAATTTGCGCGAATCAAGTTAGCTTCTCGGAGATTAGCGCCACTTAAATTCAGTTGATTGAGCGGTGCATCACTGAGGTCACATCGAGGACATGCTCTAGTTTGCTTTAATTGCTCTAAGTCTTGAGGACTATATGCATATGCTGAAGCCACGAACCATACAGGAGCTAACATGACAACGGAAAGAAGAGTGAGTTTCATTGCGTAACTAACTGAATTACTAATTAAGTGTAATCTAGGAGGCTGTGTTAAATTTATAGCTTAAACTCTGAGACGCTAAGCCAAAAAATGTGTTCCACTACATCAAATCTTTAAGTTTGATATTTGGTAGTGTTAACTATTCCACTAGGAAGTAGCTAATCTTAATTCAGAGAAAAATAAGGTAAAGTTCAGTATAGTTAAGAACAACTTTTTGATTGTTTTTCTTGATACTTTGATAAAAAGTTGTATAACTAGCACTAAACAAATATGGCTCAGCTACAAGTAATTTATTTAACTTTTTCTTAAAGCTTGAGATGCCAAAATCACTTTAGCGCCAGCCTAAAAAGCGCAATATAGGAACAACAATGTAATAGCTAATACCCAGCCAAAAGCCTAGAATCATGCCTAAAGTAGCAAAAAAAGCGATCGCAGCAGCTAAATCTAACCAAGTGGGTGAAGTGGCGATCGGAAAGTTCCAAAAACCAGGTGGATAAAGATTTAAGCTTGTCAAGAGTAAAAAAACTGCAGCACAACCAACAGCAGTAACTGTAGAGTGGACTAAATAATGGCTAGGTAAACCTAAACCCAAAGTCAGAAAAGCAACAGCGATCGCAATTGATCCGGCAATCCCAATATTGCCAGTATTCCATGTCAGCAACTGCCACACTAACCAACTTAAGCTATATCCGAATAGCCCCATCAGTGCTGCAGTTAAATACCGCCGTCGTTGACCAAATCCACGTGCGGCGGTGAGTCCCCACGCAGTTCCCATACCAACAATTGCAAATAGCAGAACGTCTTTTACTACAGTAATTTGCGTTGCTAATAAAAAAGTCAGTTGTTGTGATAAAAGATCAGCTAAGGCATTTCCTAAGGGCGACCAGTATGTTAGAACAAAGCCAACGAGAGTCGCCACACAAGAGCCACTCGCACCTAATAGCATTTCCCAAAATGTATCAAAGCTAGCCCGCAATGCCTGAGCGATCGCTTTGAGAAAAAAAACAGTTGTTTTCGACAGCCCAACTGTCAGAGAACGAAAAACAATTCGCGAATTCCAGCTATTGAGAAGGCTATTAAACCAAGATAACCACCCTAAAGGCTTTTGCGCTTTCGTTAAGCGTTCTTGAATAATTAGTGCATTTGCTGGTCTTTGACGAACATCATCCTGCACCATATCATCGAGCAAATTAGCAATAGCAGGACTGACCTGAGCAAAAGCACGCCACTGCAATTTTCCTGTCATCGGATCTTGTAAGTCTGAGATCGGTTGACCAGTCAGCATCTCAATCATTGTCCGCCCTAGTGCGTAAAAATCTGCAGCAGGTCCAACAACCCCTCCGGCTATTTGTTCGGGTGGACTGTAACCAGAAGTAAATAATCGCGTTGAACGATCTGCTAGGCGTGATGTTGCCGCAATCTGCTTTGCGCCACCAAAATCAATCAGAACCAGCTGTCCTGTCGATTCCCGCAACATTAAGTTTGAGGGTTTAATATCTCGATGAATAATCTGACGATTGTGCAACTTATGTAAAATTTCTATTGCCTGTTTCAACCAAGCTAAAACCCATTCTTCAGGACAACCTTGAGGATGGTTTTCTAAAACTTCTTGTAAAGTCTGACCGTTGATTTTTTCCATTACCAGACAGGGTAATGAAAGCTGTTGAGAGTCCTCTAACTCAATCTGAAAATAGCCATCAGGTTCTACTCTCGGTACACCTGGATGTTGCAGATGCTGAAGTACGGCTGCTTCTTGTTTAAACAACTCTAATGCCTTGGGTGAAGAATCTACCAGAACTTTGAGTACTTGTTGAGTCTGGAATTGTAAGTCCCAAACTGTGTAGATCGTAGCGAACCCCCCTGCACCTAACTTCTGTAAAGGTACATAACGACCTTTTAACTGCAGTGGCGCACCACAGCGATCGCAAAACTTGCTTCCCCAAGTCTTCGGATAAGGACGCGGGCAATTTGGGTTAATGCAGTGAATTGCACGCTGAACCAAGTGCGACACAACTACCAAAATAAGCAGGCTTTCTCGATTTTACACAATACTACGTTAAGACTCTTGAAACTTATCTTTACTCAAGACAAGGTTTTTAAAATTATTCTATGTTGTAAGTTCTTGCCTTAAACTCAATAGATATTGAATGCTATAGTTACCATGAAGTAGAAGTTTTACATCTTGTATAGCCATCTTAAATAATTTATGAAGATCTCTGTCTAACACTTTTCTTTGCGTACTTTGTCTCCTAGTCTAACGCCTACGGCTAACGGCAACCACTGCGGGAAATGTGGTTTAGTTCGCTTCAAATAAAGCTTGTAGCTCAAATAAGTTTGCTATATTACAACAGTTTAATTCAAGGTAAGATATGCACGAATTTGAGGAAGTAAATCTTCTGAAAACAAAATTTCACAAGCTTAATGTTTGTCAATTGATAGATTATATAGTACAAGCCGCGCAAATTGACCAAAAAGTGATAGTAAGTAATGTGAATGTAAAAGCAATGAATCTTGCTTACGAGTTAGATTGGTACAGAGATTTTATTAACAATTCAGACTTAGTATTTTGTGATGGATTTGGTGTTTTGTTAGGGGCAAAATTGCTAGGCTATGACGTAGAATCTACGCATCGCATGACATGTCCTGACTATATAGAAAACTTAGGATTAGCTTGCGAGCAACACAATGTATCCTTGTTTTTACTTGCTGGTAAACCTGGTGTAGTTGAAAAAGCGATCGCTCAGATGAGTGCTGTTGCACCTAAATTACAAGTGCAAGGACATCACGGCTACTTTGAAAAATCGGGTGATGAAAATGAGCGTGTTATTCACACAATCAACGCATTCAATCCAGGAGTTCTTTATGTCGGCTTTGGTATGCCCTTACAAGAGCATTGGATCTTGCATAATATAGAACGCATAAATGCTCGTGTTTTCTTACCTTTAGGTGCTTGTCTAGATTTTTATACTGGCACTGTATATCGCGGTCCAGAGTGGATGACTGACCGTGGATTAGAATGGTTAACACGCTTAGCCACTGAGCCTAACCGCTTGTGGGAACGCTATATCATTGGTAATCCATTATTCTTTTATCGTGTTTTCAGAGAGCGGCTGAGTAAGAATAAATAAAGCTGTAGACAAAACCTTAATAGATCTATCTTCTTGGAGAGGTTTGCTATTGCAGAATCAGAGAAGATGATCAGTATTAGAATCTCTCTGAAATTTTCAGTCACAAATTCAGGAGAATGTATTTATGACTGCAGCTTTTTTCACTCTACTTGCTACTGCTCTGAGCTTACTAGTTGTTGATATTGTTGTTCCAGGGATTGATATTGCAACATTTCCTGCCGCTTTAATAGCTGCTTTTGCAATTGGATTAACTAATTCTTCTGTTAAACCAGCGCTTACTAAGTTAGCTTTGCCACTTAATTACGTTACTTTGGGCTTGTCTTCAGTAGTAGTTAATGGCTTATGCTTTTGGTTGGCAGCATTATTTGTACCAGGATTTGCAGTCTACAGCATTGTAGGGGCACTTTTAGGACCAGTAATTTTATCTTTCGTAAACACATTTTTGAGCAAGTACTTTGCTGAAAGAAATTTAGGAATTACTACAACTCAGACAAACACAGAAGTCAAGCCATAGTTTTGTGCGATAGTTAGACGGCTAATTCTACCTCTGAGGTATACATAAGTAGTAATAAAGATAACTCAGGAGAATAGCCGTTATCTGACATTTTTTTTGAATTGATTTCAATCTAATAAAAATAGAAGTTGAGTATCTATCCAAGCGGTAATAATTCCGGAGGTGGAGGCGAGCAAAATATAAATGCAAGACAATGATAAAAGGTAGTTCAGTGTAAAGTAAGAGTAACAACATGAAATTACTACGAATAGCTACTGGTATCCTTCTACCTCCTTTGGGCGTGTTTTTAACAGAAGGTATTAGCACAGCTTTCTTGATCAACATCGTGTTAACACTTCTAGGCTGGCTTCCTGGAAGTATTCATGCAGTTTGGATTATTGTTAAGCATGAAGAAAGAGTCAATAAGCAAGTGTATTAGCTTAAATAAGACTTAGAAAACTGGGTGTATTATCAATAATCTTGGTTTCAAAGGTAATAAAACCGTACTTTAACTTTAAGTACGGTTATTTTGTGGACACTTTCAGCAATATTTATGTTGAAGGTGGCTTTTTATCGCGCAAAAGTTCATTTGCTGTATGCAGCAACTCTCTAAGGACATTTTTAATTTGTCTTTCTTTTTTCGCGATCGCAACACCAGCATCTCCCAGTTTTTCTTCTAGTTGCGATCGCTTTTGTTCAACTTGTTCAGCCATAGGTTCAGCTTGAGCGCGTGTTTTGCTGTACCAAGTTTTAGCTTCATCTAAGTACTCTTTGACTTCTTCGTATCTTCCTCCGTAACGTGCAGCTAGGTTAGCGCGTAAAATTGCCGCTTGAGCTTGGAGTTGAGCATAACGCTTTTGAAGTATCGCAGCTTCCTCACTATTTTTCACTGTATTGACTGCAGATTCTATTGCTACTTTAATATTAGGCGCAGTTTCTTTTCCGGTATCTTCAATATCTCCTAGGAGTCTTTCAATTTCCTGTTGCAGTTCTTCTTCTTCAGAATCAAGTTTTGCTTGTAATTCTTTAACTTCAGCATGAGTCTTGGCGTTTTCTTTGCGTCGTAAGCTCGTGACACCATCAATTGCACCTTCAATTGAAGCTGTAATTTCTTCTTTGAGATCTCCTCCTTGTTGCTGAATGTTTTCAACGACAGCTGAGACAGCATCTTTGACAAGCGAACGAATTTCGTTTGAGCCTGATTTAAATTCACCTGTTACTTGGGAAACAGCGTTTTGAACAATCTCGCGAATTCGAGATGCTCTGAGTTGACCTGTTTCTTTAGCTTGTTTGAGGTCAGTTGTAATTAGTTCTTTGATGTTTGACATGATTAACTCCTGGTAGAATCATGTTTTTATACCAGGTTTTATCTGATTGATAATCAGTGTTAGCTTGACCGTGGCACTGTCTTTATCATGACTTAGAGATTTCTTGTGCAGGTACTTCCTTTAGATATAAAAGCTTATTGGCATTAGAAACTTAAGTTGTCCCGTTCCAAATAATAGGACCACAAGCATCTAATTCCCAAGTATGGTTATTAGAATTGTGCCGAGTTTCTTCATCTAAGATTTTCACAACTTTGTTATAAATCTCCTCAGCTTGTTGTGGAGAATCACCGATGCTAGTTAAGCCTAGTTTACCAAACTCTGAAAGGCATCCCATCAGATGAAATACCGTACCTGTTTCAGTTCCGGTATCAAAATGTAGCCGATGATAAGCAATAATATCCATTAAATCGCTAGGAAGTAAACCGCGGTAGCGTTCTTTCTGTAAATTATCGGTGGCTATGTAGTATTTAGGACGACCATGAGGACTATAAAACATTCCTGTTGCAGGGTCATAGCGTCCATTGGTGAGGAGTTTTAGAGTCATAAAAGGATGAGTTGTCCCACCTTTACGCAGATTAATTTCAATTGCTTGTAAGTCCCAGTGATGTCCACCGTGATGATTTGGTTGTTGTACAGCAATAAAATCAACGCCGAATCGCTCTAAAGCACCTTTCTCAGCTAGTTTCTTCCCGACTTTAATACCTAATTCCTGCAAGCGCATCCGGTAAGCTTCATCGGCGGGGAAGCGACAGCCAAGATAGATTTGACCATCAGGACCTCCTAAGATTTGGTCATGAGTTGATAGAATTTCAACTTCACCACTAGGAGTGATTCGACCTTGAACGCTAGGCGATCGCTTCACTTCTCCCTCAATAAATTCCTCAACAATTGCTCCGAGTTCGGGAATTCGGGTAGAAAAATTTGCCCAGTTTTCAGATGTCGCTTGAAAACTCATTGTACTGAAGTGCTCAGTAATTGACTCGATTCGCTGTTCGGATGTAGCGTTTCCTGGTGCTAAGTGCTGCAGTGGTCTTAAGTCAAGTAAAGCATTAGCTTCACCAGAAATTCCTTCGTTAAGTTTAACAACTAACCTTTTGGTTTCCGGTTTACGTTCCCAAAGATTTACAGCTTCTGCGGCTAAATCAGGCACATTCCACACGCTACCACTACCATCAGGATAAGGTACTCCACTTTCGGCAAAAATTTGCCGACTTCCACTTTTTGTTCCCCAAATAGATAGTTGTGGATCGCAAGCATACAATGGTACTCCTACACGCGCGGATAACTCACTTTCTAAAAAAGAAGAGTTGTAGCAGATCATATAAGCATTTTTGAGATCAATTGCTTGGCGTATCCTTTGAATTAGGCGCGGACGTTCGAGAATTTTTTGTGTCAGTGGTTTAAGTGATGAATCGTAGGTAGAAAGTAATAGTAGCCGATCGCGGGCATGGGAGAATGGAATTCCTGGTAAAAGCTGTAAATAGTAATCAATCACACTCGGATGGATCGGTTGTGACGTGACGTAGATTAGGCGAGTGCGGGGGTTTTGCAGGCGTATTAAAGAGAACAGCAAACGCTCTTCATAGTGATGACAGCCTGGAATTTTTAACAGTTCGCGTTGGTCTACACTCAAAGAAGGAATGACCAAAATATCTGCATCACTCTGGTCAAATAACTCTATTGTCGGCCAGCGATCGCGTAACTGAGATTGTAGCTGTCTAAATACTTCGATATGCTGTGTTTCTATTAATGAAGGATCTAACGTTTGCATCGCCCCAGCCCACAGATTTTAACTACAGCAATCTTACTCTGGTTAGTATTGTGTACAACATACTTCTTAAGAAACAGTAAGGTTAATAACATTATCACTCAAACTCAGTAGCTAGGCATAATTTCACTCACTCTATTTCTCAACAAGTGACTACAAATCTACATTTTTTTGCATGCAAAAAAATATGAATTAATTCTATGTCTTAAGAATGAGAATTTTAACTTTTGCTTTCCACCTCTAGGGCGATAAAGTCGAAGTAACTGATAGATAAGTTAGTGCTTGAAGATTTAAAGCAGTTTGCGTTGTCTCAGAAATATGTATACGGGAATTTGTCTGATAAACATTGACGTAGCTGTCTGAGTACTGAAGTAAGAGCAATACAAAAATCTTTTGCAAAGGAAAGTGAGACTTGGATCGCAAACAGTAATCCAAGTTCTAGGTTTGAATCAACTGATTTTACTCGGTTCATTTTTCAGGAGAGTCATAATTTATGCCAGAAGAACAGTCATTGCAACCGCCACAAGAGCAAGACCAACAACCAGGTCTGGAGTCGGAAATGACACCAAAACCAAAGGCTGACGATCCACAACATCAAGGTAGTGGTAAGTTGTTAGGCAAAGTCGCTGTCATTACAGGTGGCGACAGTGGTATCGGACGTGCAGTTGCGATCGCTTTTGCTAAAGAAGGTGCTGATATCGCGATTATGTACCTGAACGAACATGATGATGCGAAAGAAACAAAACGCCTTGTTGAAGAGAAAGGGCGTCGTGCGATCGCGATCGCGGGTGATATTGGTGATGAGAAGTTCTGTCAGCAAGCTATAGAACAAGCTGTACAAGAATTTGGCAAACTTGACATTTTAGTCAACAACGCTGCTGAACAGCATCCGCAAGAAAGTATTGAGGATATTACTGCACAACAGTTGGAACGGACATTTCGCACTAATATTTTCTCAATGTTTTACTTGACTAAAGCAGCATTAAAGCACCTGAAAGAAGGTAGTACCATCATTAATACAACCTCTGTCACTGCATATCAGGGTAACAAACAGTTACTTGATTACTCATCAACAAAAGGTGCCATTGTTGCTTTTACGCGCTCGCTTTCAGAAAGCTTGGTCAAAAAAGGAATTCGCGTCAATGCTGTAGCGCCAGGTCCAATTTGGACTCCTCTTATTCCTGCTACTTTTCCAGAAGATAAAGTTGCGAACTTTGGCAAACAAGTTCCTATGCAACGTGCTGGTCAACCAGAAGAAGTCGCTTCCTGCTACGTATTTCTAGCTGCTAATGACTCATCATATATATCTGGACAAGTGCTACACCCAAATGGTGGTACAATCGTTAACGGTTAATCAGATTTAACAGTGATATGATAGTAGTCCGCAATAGCGGGCTTTTTTATTCCTCTCTAAACTAATAGTTATCTCAAAAAATCTTGCCTTTCAACAAGTTCATGAGAAAGTTGTTGTCGTTCTATATTTGTTAAACACTTGCTAGCTTCTAATAAAACTTTATCTGCTTTTTCTTGTCTGTAAGACTTGACTAAATTGTATATGTCAGATGCTTTTCGCGTAAATTCTTTTGAAGCAGGGCTTAATAACTCAAGCTCCTCTAGGAACTGCTGAATTTGAGAATATTCCTCTTCATTTATCTTAATTTGCTTGTCATTACTTGGGTATCTTTGACGCAAAAATGGATAAAGAATTTGTTGCTCTAATTGTGCAAGTAAATTCATTTCTTGAGTAATTTGATTGAAAAGAATATACCTCTTCTGAGGATCTGCACTACAAAGTTCTGATAGTAAATCTACTATCTTTTGATATTTTTGCTTAATTAAATCAATAACATCCATAAAAAATAGACCTCAACAAAGAAACCCACCACAATTAGTGGTGGGGGTTTACCCTAACTAAACTGTAAACTATTTAGTCAACTAACTGGCAGCCATTTGGTCTTGCAACTTACTCTTAGCCTCTTTAAATTTTGTAGCGAGTTGCTCACTTTGTTCGTCACTAAAGTTGTTGCGGATCGCTGCAAACATTGTACTTTCTTCTTGACGAATGTGATCGCCTACTACATCCATGAGTTGCTTAACTTGATCCTTAAATTGAGAAGATGCAGGATCTAAAGCTTTGATTTGATCTAGCATTTTCTTCATCTCAGCTTGCTCATCATACAATTCTTGGGTGTCATTCTCACCATAGTATGGACGAACGGCTGGATAAACAACTTCTTCTTCTGCTTGTGCATGAACCAGAAGATCTTTGTACATTTGACCGAAGTACTCTTGAATTTTTTGAGGATCGTTAGTAGCCCCAATTTCTGTATATAAAGTATTTACCTTCGCATGATCCATCCGGATAATATCCTGAATGTTCATGTCTTTTTTATCAGAACCTTGAGTAATAACACTACCAATAACACCAGTAGCAGCGGCAGCTGCATCCTGGATACGAGATAGTAGCCCTTGGTCAGGCTCTTGTCCTGTCAATTCTCTCACACCAAGGCGTTCAAGCAGAACTTTAAATTGCTCTTGATGACCGCGATTTTCAAAGTTAACTGTGTTGATTGGACTAATTGCTGCTTGGACATCAGCACCAATCACTTGAGCTACCTTGTGAACTAGAACCCCAGTCATAAACTGCTTGTGCTTGAGAAGTTCAAACTGTGCTGCTTTTTCATAAGTGCTCAGTTCAGAACCTTGCATTAGCTTCTTGACAGTTTCTACAAACTGCTGTGTTGTTTGCTTTGGTTCTCCTTTGACGCCATATTGAATGTATGCTGTTTCAATGACGCCAAGGTTCTTTTGGTCAGACTCAAGCATACTCTGGAGGTCTTTTTTACCCTCCTCATCATCAACTTCAGACAACAACTGTTGCTCGCTAAAAATTAATAGTTCTTGAATGGCTTTTAAATCTGCCATTTTACTACCAAGTGCAGAGCGCTTTGTATCATCTAATGTTACAGGCATTTGTATCTTTCCTCTCTTTTAGCCAGCGTTCTAACTTAGAATATATCTAGGCTGCTCTGGATAGTTCCTCTTTCTTATGACTGATTAACTCTTGTAGTTTGATGGATAATAACTGTTGAAGTTATTTACAAATAAAAAGCCTCTATCTTTAAAACTTTCCAGTTAAAAAACACGGAGCAATTAAAGATAAAGGCTATATTTTGAATTTAGGTATTTGAGCTATTTTTAGCTAAAAACCTATCTTTGGATCAATGTCAAAAGCTTTTATTTCAAGTATTCACCCTAGCGATAGATGTCTTTTTTTAGTTCAAAACACTATTCATATGTACAAAAATGCTTTCTTGGAATTCTAGGGTTGCACTTTAATCTACTATACAGATCTCTCAGCTAGCTGCGCTACCAAATACCCCTCTTAAAGCGGAAACAGCATCTTGAACTCTCCCCCAAACACCTTGGTCAGGATCTTTTCCTACAAGTTCGCGGGTACTCAAAATTTCTAAAACACCTTTGAGTTGTTCTTGATGTGCTCTATTTTCAAAATTGACTTGATTGAGAGGTCCGATCGCTTCTTCTAAATCTTCTCCCACAACTTGAGCTGCTTTATGAACTAAAAGACCAGTCATCGCTTGCTGGTGTTTTAACTTTTCATGCTCGAACACTTTCTCATATGGCGATAATTCATCACCTGTCATAAGGTTTTGCACAGTCTCAACTAGCTTATGAACTTTTTCTGGTGCCTCAGCTGAAACACCGAGTTTAGATATACTATCTTCGATAACCTGAAGATTCTTCTGATCGTCCCTAAGCATATCCTGTAGGCGATCGCGAATATCTGTATCACTAATGGCACTCAATGTTTGCTCGTTGCTAATGACTAGATTTTGGATTGCTTTCAAAGTAGCTAATCTGCTAGCGATCGCTTGGCGCTGTGTTTCATCAAGCGTAGTTGCCATACTATTACTTCTCCTATGACTCTGCTATAAACGAGAATAATTTTCAATAAACTGAGCTTTGCATAATACAATTTGGTAATTCATCCCTCTTATGACTGATTAAACACGAGCAAAACATCAAATCATAAGATAACTGTATAAACATAGTTGCATCAACCAATACAAAAAGAATTAAACTGTACTCCACCAGTTGACAGATACAAGAGTAGAGGCAAATCGCTAGATTGGCAAAGGAAATAGACTTACGTTCAAAGGAAAATAGCGGTTAATGTTTGACCAACCTGGAATAGGAGAGGAAGCACTTAACAAAGTAGCTGAGATTGGGTTAGCAAGCCAGCTTGACGAAGTGGAAAACTTAGACGTAGATATTAAAACTGATCCACTGAAGCTTATTCAAGGAGAAGTTGACTCTGTCACCATTGATGGTGATGGCTTGGTAATGCAGGGCGATCTCCGAGTAGAAGAACTTGATATGCAAATGAGTAGCGTTGCTATCAATCCACTGAGTGTTACTCTTGGTAAAATTGAACTCACTAAGCCAACAGAAGCTAGTGTTCGTGCTGTTTTGACTGAAGCAGATATCAACCGCGCATTCAATTCAAGTTATGTGCGCCAACAATTACAACAGCAGCAAATCCATGTGGATGGACAACCTGTAACTGTTGATGCTCAACAGGTAGATTTTCGCCTACCAGGAGGAGGTAAAGTAGTACTAAATGCCAGCGTCATGCTGCGAGAAACAGGAGAAACGCATCAAGTTGCTTTTTCAGCTGTACCATGTGTCAGTGCCAGCGGACAAACAGTCTCCTTAGATAATGTCGAATATGGAGATACAGAGGAACTGTCACCAGAACTAACCCAAGCTTTGATAGAAGAAACGAGTGAAATCTTAAATTTAAGCAACTTTGACTTGGAAGGAATGACGTTGAAGATTAACAATTTACAAGTGGAAGCAGGCAAAATAACTTTACAGGCTCAAGCACACGTAGAACAAATTCCTTCCGGTTAAAATTGTCAGCATGAATAAGTAACACTTATAGCAATAGTCAATATAATTAAGACATTATAGAGGTTCAGAATCATTGTCTTGTAAAGTTTGCGTTTGTCGGAACGCCAGTTACAACAACGGGGGACACCTCCGTACACAAATTTCCGCTGTTCTAACTTACTCTTAACCCTGATCTCTGACCTCTGACCTCTGCTATAGTTTGTTCCTTGAGCAGGAGAACACATGGAGACACAGCAAACAAGGGGAACACCATATCCCAACATTCCACCAGTTATCGAAAGTGACGATCGCGAATATCGCGATCCTGGCGTACCTAGTACAGTTGCGATCGCCGGACATCCACTACATCCGCTCAGTGTTATTTTTCCAATAGCATCTTTAGCATTAGCTTTAGTCACTGATGCTGTTTACTGGTTCACGCGCGATCCATTTTGGGCTAGAGGTTCATTTTGGCTGATTGCGGCAGGTTTAGTAACTGGGCTAGTTGCTGCAATTATTGGTATGAGTGATTTTTTACAGATTGAGCGCGTCCGCAAACGTAGCGCTGGTTGGGCACATATGGTTATCAACGTGTCTTTACTCGTTTTGACGGCAATCAATTTATACATTCGTTTGGGAAACTATGAAGCAGCAGTACTGCCTTGGGGATTAGTTATTTCCACCATCGTTGGTACTCTTACAAGTGTTTCTGGATGGTTTGGTGCTGAATTATCCTACCGTCATAAAATCGGTGTAGTAGGTCCAGGAAGCCGTCTTCAACCATAGTCAATTAGACAACATAAGACTTTTCAGATAGGGTAAGTTATTGCTTACCCTTATTTTTTATATACTTATGACTGTAAAACCAAATTTAGGCATATAAAAAACAGGAGGAAAAAGATTAAATTTAAGCCTAATTCTAAATTTCAAAGTATTAATAAACAAGCAGATGGTAGTCTCATGGTTCATCTGAAATCACCTCCATTTGAAGGAAAAGCCAACGCAGAATTAATTAAACTTTTATCAGAAAAATTTAAAACACCCAAGACTAATATCAAAATTAAATCTGGTATTGCATCACGGCAAGAAATAGTAGAAATTATAGCAAATTAACTATTCGTTATTATTCTCTTAGAATAAAATATTTTTGTTAATAGTAAACATTTTAATCTCTGCGGGTCAAATTCCCCGCCGCTGTGCGGCGTAAAATATAGAGATGAGTGAGTATATTCATAAAAGTCATAACGTAACAGTTTTGCTATACCATTTGGTGTTTTTTGCGAAGTATCGACGAGCTGTATTTGACGAACAGGTAGATGCAGTTTTGAGGGAAGTGTGTCTAGAAATTGAGAAACGCTACGAAATCAAGTTTGTTGAAATTGGTGTGGACAAAGAGCATGTAGATTTTTTAGTGCAGTCAGTACCAACTTACAGTGTGACTAAGCTGGTGACTCTGCTCAAAAGTCTGACAGCAAGAGAAGTGTTTAAACGCTGCCCGCACGTGAAACAGCAACTGTGGGGCGGCGAGTTTTGGAGTGATGGGTATTTTGCTAGCACAGTGGGAAAACATGGTGATGAAGGAATGATTGCCAGATATGTAAAAAAACAGGGGAATGACTATCTCAAACTGCACCGAGATGAGCAATTGACTCTATGCCTGATTCTGATACCCCGTCCGCTTGCGGCGGGGTAGTTCATTTATCAGGCTGAGGCACAATATTTACCTTCTCAAGAAACAGCAAATTTCAAAAAATATACATTTTTACTAAAGTTAAGATTAGCAGTTTATGAAGTACTGCGCGATCGCGAAATAGTTATTTTTCAAGAAATTGCCGATAAAATATCTACTGATTTTCCTCAAGAGACACAGGCGAGCCTAGAACGCGTGCTCAAAGATTGGTTATTAATTGTCCGCTATTGCGCTATGGCGATGTTATTGAACGATACAACGTTCCTGCAGCATAGACTTTTAGAATGGCTGACAGATTTAGTACAAGTTCACCAGCGAAAAACCATCGATCAAAAGATTTACGAATTATTGCAAACTCAACTGCAACAACTGTTCAAAAGCGAACAAATGGCATTGATAGCACCTTTTTTAGAGCAAGTTAACAATACATTTTTGCAAGATAACTTAGTTCAATTACCGAGATAAATTAATAACGTTTACAGTAAGAGATGAACGATGATTAGTGTTGCAGATTTAGTTAAAGATAAATATTTACCTGGCAACTATTTTGCCTCGGATGCATACATCAAAGGTGATTTTGAATCAGGTTTAATTGAAAATCGTCGAGGCGATCGCCTACTTGTTTTACCAGAAACTTTCCTAAAAGCAATTTACATAGGTTTAGAAAAAGAAATTGGTCAAGCTACTGGTATTGTACTTGCTAACTGCGGTCGTTGGTGGGGTAAGAACTTTTACGCTCGATTTGTCCAAGAAATCAGTGACTACTACGGTAAAACGTTGGCTGAAATGGAAATGGTAGAGTTTCTTCAGTGTTTAAAACAATGCTGGAAAACTCACGGTTGGGGAACATTTGATTTAGATGTTAGTTATTACCAACAAGGATTTCTTGTCGTAAAAACTACCAATTCTCCTTTTGCTGCTGTTGTACCTCAAGGTCATCAACCAGCGTGTTTTTTGGAAACAGGTATCCTGAGAGCCTTTTTTAGTCAGCTAACAGGGCGCGATCTCGACTGCGTGCAAACTACTTGTGAATCTTTAGGCTCTGATTGTAACTATTTTGTCTTAGGTTTAGCCTATCGCCTTAAACCTGTAACTGCCTGGTTAGGAAAAGACCATGCAACCATTATGCAGCAGCTATGTAATAGCTAACAAGATCGCGTTTTAGTTACTTGAATGAAGAGTAAGAATCTGACATGGCAAAGACGATCAAGCTAGAATCTATTAATCAAGAAACATCAGTGCAAACGAATGCCAACATTTTATCTGCGTTGTTGGCAAATGAACTTGATGTATTACCAGAATGTGGTGGGCGGGGAATGTGTGCTACTTGCCATGTTTTCATTAAAAAAGGCATGGAAAGCCTTTCACCACTCAGCCGCCGTGAAAAGCGCACAATGGAAGTTATTACCCAGGTGCAACCAAATTCTCGTCTTGCTTGCCAAGCTTTAGTTGTGGGTGAGGGTGTTGTTGTACAAATGCCTTCTGGAACATATGTTAATGCAATTGAAGATATTGAAGCATTAATTGGTCGTCGTGCCGAGAAGGACATTTTACATCCTCTCAATGGCAAGGTTTTAGTTGAAACTGGTAAATTGATCGCTCGTTCAATGATTACTCAGTTGCAAGATAGTTACACCACAACAGGAGAATATTTAACGCAAACTCGTGAAGCCTAATTCGCTTCAGGTGCACAGGAGAAATTCAAAGAATTATTGAGGAAAATAAAATCAATGTTGACACAACTATCTCGCTTGAGTGTAGAGGCAGATGGTCGATATGCGACTGCCGAAGAATTGCAATTTATTAACAACTATTTTCAGACTTTTGATTGGCGGTTGAGTGCATACGAAAAAATTACTAAGGCAGAAGCAGAAATTCTCAATCGCACAGAAGCAAAAATGCGCGATATTGATCCAAATTTATTTCAAAATGCTTCTGGAGATTTTACTCCAACATGGAGAAAAGATATTATTCAACTACTAACATTTGCTACAGCTACTTTATTAGTTGACGATCAAGAACGCCTCAGAGAAGGTATGCTAATTTGGCACGCTACGATCGCAAAGTCTTATAAATTTGAGCGCACTTGTAAGATAACTTTTGAAGTTATGCCAGAGGTAGTTAAAGAATTTTTAACTCCAGAAGAGGCTGCGCTATTTAACCCAATTTTAACACTCAATCAAATTGTACTAGGATAAGAAATTTAGTCATCGCGATACTAACACTTTTAGTGGTTTACTTAAAAAGGTATTATGCAAGAACAAGTAAAATTGTTGAATAAAAACTATCATTGGTTGGAAACTGTTGAAGGTTTTGCGGTGATTGGTTCAGTTGGTGGGGCGATCGCATCAGTTATTTCGCAACAAGCGATCTTTGCTTCGCTTCCCTTATCAGCGGCTGTCTTACTCAATTTGGTAAATCGCAGACTTTTAATAACTTCAATTCAGCAGAGTCAACAAGCTGCAATTGCTGAAGTATTAGAACATAGTGCAATTCCCCAAGAAAGATTTACTTCTATCTCTAGCCAAGTTGCACAACTACAGCAAGCAAATGCTAACTTCAGTCGCAGTCATACTGAGAATAATGCAGCAGTTGACCAACTCAAGCAAGAAAATAGCAACATTGAAAATAAGATTGAACAATTACAGCCTATTGCAGTTTTATGAGGCACAGTAGCAACAGTGAGTAAACCAGTTTTTCAAATGCACGGGATTAATTAAATCGAGTGCAGTGGCAATGAGAAGATCAACCCTGAATGCAGTAGTTGGGG
>NZ_JADEWN010000128.1 GCF_015207655.1 Gloeocapsopsis crepidinum LEGE 06123
CATCGTAGTCCCGTCAATTTTGGTGTTAATGTCCTCTGTGGTTTGATTGCTTATTGTCATCAGCCCAAAAAGCCCTCCCTTCACTTAGAATGGGCTTTACCTCCATCTGCTTAACCCGAACTCAGGTTACGATAGTTCTGCAAATTTTGATTCGTAAAGATATACAGGGCTAAGGCGAAAAACATTCCCCATAGCGTCACAACACTCGCGACTCCCAATCCTGCAAGCCCCATTTGCGGAAAACCAAATTTCCCAAATCCTAAGATGTAGTTCCAAATAATGTTAAATGTTGTTCCAGTTACCACAATCACCATTATGGGACGCGCCTGCGAAAGCGCAGAAACTGTAGCACGTAGCGCCGCAAATCCTACTGCGGGAAATAAACCCCACAGCATAATATCTAAATAGGTATTGACAAGTTGCACGGTTTGTGAATTCTGTCTGCTGTGGCTGAGCCAGGTATCAAGATGTGCGGTGAAGATCATCAACGGTAGTGCAACTAAAAGTGCTAACCATAACCCTTGACGCGCTACTTGCTCGATGCGGGATTTTTGCCCTGCACCAAAGGCTTCTGCAATCAGTGGACTTACGCCCATGACAACACCACTCGCAGTCGTCATAATCGAGAGAAAGATAATTGCTGCCAGTCCTCCTGCTGCCAAAACTTCGGCTCCCATTCTGCCCATCATGACGGTATCAGCAAAGCCTGTCGCAGATTGGGCAACTTGGGCACTAGCAAGGGGAATTGCTAACTTCAGGAACTCTCGCACTTCAGTATGAATATGCTTTTGCATCTGCATGACAGTCATTGTGAAATTCTCTAGAAGACTTGCTACACCGTTACTTTAGAAAAACAAGCAGTGTGAAATCTTTCTATTTTTTGCTGTTTTGTCAAAATCTTGCGGGTAATTTATTTTCATTAAATCGCCGCAGATCGCGCTTCATCAACTTTCAGTGTTGTTCCAGTGATAAATTTGGCATCGTCTGAAATGAGAAAAGCGACTATTTTTGCCAGTTCAGCATAAGTAGTCGGACGACTCCACATCAGATCGTGAGGGACATTCCAGCCTGCGAGTTCTTCTAGGTTATCTGCTACAAAAAATGGAGCTACTGAGTTCATGCGAATGCGATCGCTACGATACCGCTGAGCATATAGTTTTGTGAATCCTTCCATTGCTGCTCGGAGCGTACCACTAAACGGAGTTCCTAAATCGGGTTCTTGAGAATCACACGCAGAAATATTGACAATCGCCCCGCCTCCTTGTTGACGCATCGCTTCTGTAACAAGTCGTGCTAATCGCACCACGCTGAGAAACAGCATCTCAAAGTTCTCTAACCACATCTCGTCGGAAATTTCTAATAAATCTAATCGAGGCGGATCGCCAAAGCTATTAACGACAGCATCAACGCGCCCAAATGTATTTAACGTAGTTTGTACCAATTGTTCTAAATCCTGTGCGTTGGACATCGATCCTTGCATGGCAATTCCGCCAAGTTCCTGCGCCAAATCATGAATACTTGGCGATCGCGCCAACAGTGAAACCGCATATCCCTGTGCTGCCAACTCACGCGCACATCCTGCCCCAATACCGCGACTTGCAGCTGTTACGATCGCAACCTTTTGACTCATTGTTTGCCCTCTATTAATTTATTCTTTTAAGTTAATCTTTGCTGTAATAGAACAGAAGACTTGATATTGGCAAAACATCTGTGCTGAAAAAGAACAAATGCTGAGTGTTTTTAACCAACTACCAGAATTAAGCGCATTCGTGGAAAGTGTCGAGTGTCATAGTTTCAGTGCAGCCGCGCGATCGCTCAACACAACTCCCTCGGCAATTAGTAAACGAGTTGCAAAATTAGAAGATCGCTTAGGAGTACGGCTGTTGCAAAGAACAACGCGATCGCTCAATTTAACCGTAGAAGGAACTGCTTACTACGATCGTGTATCGCGCTTACTGCGAGAACTCAATGAAGCAAATGATTTAGTTATTTCTGGTGGAAAGCCACGCGGTATCACAATCTCTACATCGCTTGACTTTGGGCAGTGGCTTTTGGTGCAATCAATTCCAGAGTTTTTAGCGCAGTACCCAGAAATTCAAATTGATTTAAGATTAAGCGATCGCCTCGTTGATTTAGTTGTTGAAGGCATTGATGTGGCGATTCGATTAGGAGATTTAGAAGACTCTAGTTTAATTCGCAAACATTTAGAGCGCAGTGAATTTGAATTGGCTCTTGGTTGTGATACTGAACCACTACAATTAAATAAAAGTAGCGGCACAACTCAAAGTTAGTATGTGATGTAACCAGTAGCTACTAGTTTTAGAAACAAACTGGATTGCTTTAATCAACTGCATTTAGATTATGGAATGATTGCAGAGTATATCCTAGTAAAAAAGTTATGGATACTATCTGTAAAGTCTACAATGCAAAACCTATAGACTTCTTAGCTTATGTAGAAATAGTGAAGCAATTCCCTAAGCGGGATTGACACATGGTAACATTAAAGTTACCATTAAGCATAGTATGAATGTACAAGAATACATTAGAAAAGATGGCTCTAGTCCTTACCAAAAATGGTTTGATGAATTAGATGCAGTTGCAGCGGCTAAGGTAACAACAGCTAAAGCTCGTTTAGAAGGAGGTAATACATCAAATATTAGATGGTTTGATGGAATAGGAGAATACAAAATAGATTGGGGACCAGGATACCGGATATACCTTGTTCAAGAAGGAAAACAATTAATAATTCTATTTGGAGGTGGAACTAAGAAAACTCAGCAAGCGGATATCAAGTGTGCTAAACAACTTTATGAGGAATACAAGCAACGAAAGAAAGTAGAAAAAGGTAAGGGAGTCAGTCGCAAGGGAGGTAAAAAGAAATAATCATGGGGTTAACTAGAGACTTTAAAGAGACACTACGCGCAAGAGTAGAAAGAGATCCTGAGTTTGTATCTGCTTTACTAAATGAGGCTATCGACCTCTTTCTTAATGGAGAAGCAGAAACAGCAAGAATTATATTAAGAGATGTTGTTAATGCAACAATTGGTTTTGAAGAACTTGCACAAAAAACCTCAAAACCAAGTAAAAGTCTTCATCGAATGCTTTCACCAAAAGGTAATCCATCAATGGATAACTTGACAGTCATCATTCACGAACTAAGTAAAGAATTGAATGTAGATATAAAAACTCAAGTCGTTAGTTGTGTTTGAAACATAGTGACGATCGCCTAATCGGGAAAACTGAAATACAACTCTTAAATAAAATAAACTGCAATCTTTTATTTAAAATAAACTCAAACAGGGAACTTACAGCTTCGGAATACTTGGATCTTGCTGCGAATATAAAAGGCGAAAACTATTATGGCACAAGCATTTCATGCTGCACCAATTGTTTCTAGTCGGGCGCTTGGTTGGGAACCTCTGATTGCCGAAGAATTTCAGCAACCACCAGGCGGAATAGACACGCCAGAAGCTTGGGAAGGGCACGCGATCGCATTGTGTCTTGCCCCGAAGCCTCATCTCACATCTTGCACCTATCAGGAAAACCACTAATACATGAATAAGTAGTGTAAGAAAGTGACAGCAGAAGCGGAAATTCGCTTTTGTGGCAGAGAGTAATTCAACCTGAGTTCGGGTTAAGCAGATGGAGGTAAAGCCCATTCTAAGTGAAGGGAGGGCTTTTTGGGCTGATGACAATAAGCAATCAAACCACAGAGGACATTAACACCAAAATTGACGGGACTACGATG
>NZ_JADEWN010000129.1 GCF_015207655.1 Gloeocapsopsis crepidinum LEGE 06123
CCTATGCCACTGAGGTTCAAAATATGTGCAAAAATCATCGACCTCACAAAACAATGCTTCTAAACTAGACATAGGACGGGGCGCTGAATGGTTTAACTTAATTTCAGCTTACTTGCCCCCTCCTTTTCTTATCCCGAACTGACGTTCTATTAGTAAGTCCAAGGAGGTGGACTTTGTTTGTTTAGCTGTGAATTCATTCGCCAGCGCATTCTTATTGATTCTTCAGTTGAGTCACAAACATCTGCGTGAGAACCTGATACGCACTGTCGAGATCAAATTCTGGATCTGCAAGTTTTTGAAGTGCCAAGCCATCAAAAGATGCAAGTAACACAGCAGCTACAGCTTCGGGATTGGCGATCGCTTCTCCAGCAATTTGCCGCACTAGACGAGCAATACATTGCCGCCCTGTGGAAAGCATCAGGCTAGTCGCGTTATGAAAGTTAGAATTGCGTAAGCCAAGAGCAAACAACTCACATCGCAAACGAAACCACTCTGGTTCACTAGTAACGCGCTGCTTAGGCTCTGTAAACGTGACTTCTTGCAACTGCTCTTTAGTTAATTCATTGCACCATCGCTCAACTTCCTTGACATATCGTTCTCCAGCCTCAATTAAGACTTCCTGAAGCAGTTGATCTTTACTCTCGAAGTAGTAGTGAATTAAACCTGGAGCAACACCAGCTGCACCCGCAATTTCTTTCATCGTGGCTGAATCATAGCCTTTTTCAGCTAAAAGTTGATAAGCCGCTAAGACAATTTGAGCACGATTATCTTGGTTTTTGAGAGTAGAATTCTTACGCAGACACGCCTCCTGGTTGGTTGTTCAACCAAATAATAACCCATAGCTTATTTTTCCGCAACCCCAAAAGCGGTTAGTTGATGTATTGTTACCGAATTGATGTCAGTGTAGTTGTATAGCTAGTCAGTCTAAGAATCCTTAGTAACAAGATCGACGGTGTTGTAGCGATTCATCGCTTTTTCTACTCCCTGCTTTAAACACAGTTCAACACACTCAACTACTAATGGTAAAAGTTTACTCACAACTTGATTTTCTGTTGGAGAGAATCGTCCTAAAACATGAGAAATTGTTTTACCGTTGTTGCTGACAGCTTGGTCTGGCTTACCAATGCCAATACGCAAGCGGGAGAAGTTTTGCGTACCGAGGTGGGCGATCGCACTTTTCATGCCATTATGTCCCCCAGCCGAACCTGATAGGCGCAACCGCATTTTTCCTACAGGTAAATCCATGTCATCGTAAATCACTAAAATCGACTCTGGAGGCAGTTTATACCAATCAGAAACTGCACGGATTGCCTGACCTGAAAGATTCATATAAGTCAGTGGTTTCAGTAAGCGAATTTTTTCACGGTTTGGGCTTATACCTTCACCGAATTCTCCCTGAAACTTGCGATTTTCTGATAAGGGGATATTCCAGGAACGCGCTAAAGCATCCACAGCCGCAAAGCCGATGTTGTGTCGAGTTTGTTCGTATTTAGGTTCTGGATTCCCCAATCCGACAATTAGTTGAGGAATAACTACTGATGGTGCAGCAGTTTTTGTCATGACTAGCTTGTTTCTATTGTGATGAAGCTGTGTTGTTTTCTGAAGTTTCAGCCGCTGCGATTTGCTTTGGTTCCAATTGTGCTGTTGTCTGTACAGCTTGCTCAATTTGTTCGGCTTCACGCTTGAACTCATTTTCAAACTCTTTAGAAGCTTCTTGAAATCCTCGGACTGCTTTACCCATACTACGACCAATCTCTGGTAACTTTTTAGGACCAAAGATTAACAGTGCCACAATCATGATTAAAGCCATTTCTGGTAAACCTATTCCAAAAATATTCACTGCACATTCTCCTTTGTTTAACAATTGTGACCTTTGTCTCAGGTAAGATGCCTGGTTTCACTAGTCACTATCCACTAGCCACTAACTACCCAGTCTCCAGTATAAATCTTCATAAAAAAACCCCGTCAAGTCGGGGAAATAAAAGGATCATTCCAGCTTTGTTACAAAAGAGATTAACCACCCATGTTTGTCCAATCTGGAGAAATATCTGGTCTTTCAAAGAGCAGCGAAGAGTTGTAGATTTGCAGAATAATCAGCAGAAATACGAAAAATAACACCATAAATACTGCCATTAGTGGCGTTGTTCCCCAACCACGGGTCACTTTACCATACTCAGAATTCAAGGGTTTGAGAATATCTCCCAACCAAGTCCGTTGTGCCATGAGTCACCTTAAGATTCGTTGCAACAGCATTTTTTAATCTTCTGTAATATTCTATAGGAATAGCACTCATAATTTTAATCTAGCCCATGGAACCCGCAACAGTTCTTAGCATTTCACTGGCTGCAATTGTTATCGCGATTACAGCGTTGTCGATTTATACCTCGTTTGGCCCTCCTTCTAAGGAATTAAGCGATCCTTTTGAAGACCATGAGGATTAAATCACGCTTGGTTTAGAGGACGTTTGAGCGCGAGTGTCAATCCATCAGCGATCGCTACTAAACTCAGTGCGACTCGCTGATCGCAATGCAGGAATTGATTCAACTCTCGAATCGCGATTGTATATACATCATCATCAAAATTCGGATCGATGACTCTGCCACACCAAAGAACGTTGTCAATGGCGATCAATCCACCTGGACGGATGAGTTGCAGGGATTTCTCATAATAATCTCTGTACTCGACTTTATCAGCATCAATAAAGACAAAATCAAATGTTTCTGCCTGTCCATCCAGCAGCAGTTGCTCCAGCGTTTTGATCGCAGGTGCAATGTGCAAGTCAATTTTATGCGTGACACCTGCGGCTTGCCAGTAGCGACGCGCGATCGCGGTATCCTCTTCACTTGTATCACAGGTAACTACGATTCCATCTTCGGGTAACGCCAGTGCCAACCACAGCGTGCTGTATCCCGTGAATGTACCGATTTCTAGCGTTTTCTTGGCTCCAATAAGCTGCACAAGCAATGCCATAAACTGTCCTTGATCAGGAGAAATTTGCATATCGCCTTCAGGATGTTGGGCGGTTTCTTGCCGCAGTTGGGACAAAATTTCGGTTTCGCGTAGGGAAACAGAGAGCAAGTAGTCGTAGAGATCAGGTTGGAGTTCTCCAGCAGCGTCGGTGACGAGGGTTTTGTTTGACATAGTGGTGTGCTTTTACAATAAAGATATAAAGATGCAGCAATGACCGCAGAGGACAAGGAGGGCGATTCATCATTTTGACCCCTCCCAACCTCCCCTTACCAAGGGGAGGTGCCGTAGGCGGTGGGGTGAATTCTATGCAACATTACGAAGAATTGGTATAAATTAAGTCGAGCGGAGATTAGAGCGATATTGCGACTGGATTTGACTCAAGAAGAACGAGAATTAGTGCTGCAACGGGAGTGATTGGGCTTCGCACACACTGCGTGAACGCTGATTCTGCGACAACTCACGAAAAAGCTGGGGAAATCGGATAAATCAATGCGGGAGCGTGTCTCTACCTTCTCTTTTGAGCAACTCGAATTATTGGGTGAAGCCTTGTTAACGTCAGTTCGGGATAAAAAAAGGAGGGGGCAAGTAAGCTGAAATTAAGTTAAACCATTCAGCGCCCCGTCCTATGTCTAGTTTAGAAGCATTGTTTTGTGAGGTCGATGATTTTTGCACATATTTTGAACCTCAGTGGCATAGG
>NZ_JADEWN010000019.1 GCF_015207655.1 Gloeocapsopsis crepidinum LEGE 06123
CCCCAACTACTGCATTCAGGGTTGATCTTCTCATTGCCACTGCACTCGATTTAATTAATCCCGTGCATTTGAAAAACTGGTTTACTCACTGTTGCTACTGTGCCTCATAAAACTGCAATAGGCTGTATTTAGTGTTGCATGTGGTTATTTATACGGTTATTTCGCTTTCTTATTCGTGCCGTTTAAAAATTATCCGTAAAATTCAGGAGGTTATTAGTAATTTATCAAGGTATTACTAAAATAGGTAAATTGACATCTAAACATTAAGGCTATTTGGATTTAACCTAATTGCTTATTTGACAGAATCTTTTTGCTGAAATAATTCTATTTTTTAACAAAAATAAAGTTTGGTGATAAAGTATGTCTCTTCAGGTTGAAGTTTTAGAACAAAGTTTTGAACGTGTTAAACCTCATGCTAATAAGTTTGCTGCTAGCTTTTATAATAATCTGCTGACTGACTATCCTCAACTTCAGCATTTGTTTGCCAAAACTGACATGGAGCAGCAGCACCAAAAATTAATTATGTCTTTGATATTAGTGATTGGAAATCTTCGTAACCCCGAATATTTAAAGATCACTCTCAAAAACCTGGGTGAAAGGCACGTAGGCTATGGCACACTACAGCAACACTACCCTATGGTAGGTGCAGCGTTGTTAAAAACCTTTGAATCTTACTTGGGCACAGACTGGACACCAGAGGTCAAGCAGGCGTGGGCAGATGCTTATGGAGTACTTGCTGAGATGATGTTGGAAGGAGCAGAAGCTACTGAAAAAATATTGATATCACCAAATGTACCTCAACTGAATACCGAAATGCTTGCCAGTCCGCAAGGATCAACATCCGATGCATCAAGCCAAAATTACTCTCAAGTGAAATATCGACTACAAAATGAGCCACAACCTTACATTCAACCTGTAGAGAGTAGCGATCCGATATCTGTTCCACCTACTACGTCAGGTCTAGATTGGAAGCTCATCATGCTTGCTATTGCAATAGTTAGCTTGCTAGGTCTTGGGATTTTCTACTATTCCAACTCACAACAAAATAGCAATCGTTCTCAAAGTAGTTTATTACTGAAGTAATTCTATGTTGGATTTTGTGCGTTCAAGCAAAAATTATTTTGGTTGACTCCACCATAGGTAACAAGGCACTTTAATGTAATGGTCCTGCCAATATCACCTTAGAAATTGCACTGGTGACATCTGTTGGGTCTTCATGCGCGAGTTGTTGATACCATTTGTGAGTAATATCAGGATCGACACCGTGAATCATTTCTGCTCGTCTGCGCGCCTTCTGAACAACAGCACTTGTTCGTTCCTTGCGTTCTGCTTCGTATCGCTGCAAGGCATATTCTACACCCATATTAGTTGTGAGCAGATATTGCGTTAAGACAAGTCCATCTTCCATTGCTTGACAACCACCTTGCCCTAGATCAGGACAGGTTGCGTGAGCAGAATCTCCTAGAAGAGCAACTCTACCGCGCACCATACCGTTTATCGGTCCAACATCATGAATTTCAACGCGGTTTGTTTTTGATGGATCTAATCGCTCAATGAGTAACTGAACAGGTTTTGCCCATCCCTGAAAGTGTTCTGCTAGGTCACTATTGTAGTCTGGTTTGACAGGCGTGCCTTTGGGTAGAGGTACATCAAAAAAGAAATAAAAGCGATCGCGTGCTACAGGCATCATCGACACGCGCTTGTGATCTCCTACATAAATCGCCCAACTATTCTTAGGTGCTAAATCTTCACTAGCAGATACCAAACCGTTCCAGTTAACGTAAGTGCCATACTTGGGTTGAATTTCTTCTCCCAAGACATACTGCCGCAACATTGAATGAATGCCATCTGCTGCAACAAGCAGATCGCCCGTGGCACGATGTCCATTTTCAAAAATGGCGGTGACACCTTGCGCATTTTCTTCTACCCCAATGCACTTGTGATTAAGCTTCACTTCACCTGGATAGGCATCTAACAGCATTTGTTGCAAGTCTGTCCGCGCAACAGGATAAGGACGCTGTCCGACTTCTTCAACTAAGGGTTGTAAATCGATATCATTGAGCAATTCTCCTGTTTTAGTTAGGTACTGCATGCGATCCATTTGTCCGCCGATTTGAGCCATTTTCTCACCCAAACCAAGACGATTAAGGACTTTGACTCCGTTAGACCAAAGCGAGATTCCTGCACCTGCAGGACGCAATTCCCTAACGCGATCGTAAACTTCTACCTCGAATCCTGCTTGACGTAGTGCAATTCCTGTCGTTAAACCACCGATTCCTGCACCAATAACTACAACCTTGAGGTTATACATTGTGTTTGCCTCCGCTGACAATGAGTTCTTGTAGTCTTTATATGATTGAATTGTGGGATATTTTGATTCGTTGCGTGCGATCGCGTCGGGTATCCTCTTTATGAAGTTCTAAGCTTCTGAAGCTAAGTCTTCAGAACTCATTTCTTCTGCACTACTTTCACTTGCTTCTTGGGGTAGCAACCAGTTTAAGGCGATCGCAGTAATTCCACCTGCTGAAATTCCTGATGAAAAGATACTCCTAACTAAGGTTGGCATATTATCAAGAATTTCAGGCACATATGTAACACCTAACCCAATTGCTAGTGATGTCCCAACGACAATTAAAGCGCGGCGATCTAGCTTGACTGACGAAAGAATATTAATACCTGCGACAACAATGGAACCGAACATAATCACAGTCGCACCCCCCAGTACAGGCTGAGGTAAACTGCGAAAAACACCACTGACTAGAGGAAACAAACCAAGTAAAGCTAGTATTGCTGCTATGAAATAACCAATATAACGGCTACCAACTCCTGTAATTTGAATAACACCATTGTTTTGACTAAAGGTTGTATTCGGAAATGTATTGAATAAAGCAGCAATGAGTGAATTCAATCCATCTCCCAACACTCCACCTTTGATGCGACGGATATAAATACTACCTTTGATCGGTTCACCTGACACTGCAGATGTTGCAGTTAGATCTCCAATTGATTCAATTGTTGTAATTAAATAAAGCAGAATAAATGGAATAAAAGCAGCAAAGTTAAAACTCAGTCCATAGCGGAATGGAATTGGTGCTGCAATTAAAGGTAAACCTTCTAGACCACTAAAGTTAACCATTCCTAAGAAACTAGCCACAACGTAACCTACAATTAGCCCAGCTACAACTGAACTCATCCGCAAAATCGGATTTTTACTTGTATTGAGCACAATAATTGTAAGTAGTACAAGTCCGGCTACACCCAAGTTTTGAGGAGTACCAAAAGTATTGTTTCGCTGTGCAATTACCCCGCCGCCGATGCTAATGATGGCTGTTTTGATCAGTGTTAGACCAATGATGCTAACAATTGTCCCTGTGACAAGTGGAGTAATAATTTTTCTGACCAAGTGCAGAAAGCGACTTAAGATAATTTCAACAAATGAACCAAAGAAGCATAGACCAAATATTAGACTAAGCGCGTTTTCAGTTGTTCCTCCAGCCTCAATCACTGCTGTTCCTGCAGCAATAATTGGTCCTAAAAAGGAAAAGCTTGTTCCCTGAATACTTAGTAACCCAGAGCCAATTGGCCCAATTTTTCTTACTTGAATAAACGTTGCAATTCCTGATATAAACAGTGACATGCTAACGATATAACCAGTATTTACTGGATCTAGCTGCAACGCATTACTAATCAAGAGTGGTGGTGTAATAATACCCACAAAAACTGCTAGTACATGTTGTGCTGCTGCTAATAAAGCTTCAACAAATGGTGGTTTATCATTTAGACCGTAAATTAATCCGTTCGTAGGTTTGACGTTAACACGTTCTTCAGATCTAACTTCAGCTTTTGCCATTTTAAGTTAATACTGTATCAAAAAATTGAGATCATCTTTTTTTGGTTGGCTACATAACAGTAGCTTGGTAGACATTTTTTGTATCGCAATAAAGTACTGTTTGAATAATATTGCTAAAATTCCAATCTGTTGTTTCAAGCTAATTATTAACCTTGAAAATTTACAAAATTATGGCAATTTAAATGTCAGCACTGCTAGACATTACTGCATTTTCTGCTTAGAATGCATATCATTGAGTTATTTAACAAATTTAAGCTTCAGTGTATTCTGTATACTGCTATAACAGTACAGATCATAAGTTATAACTATGTTTACCTGTTTTTTTGTATTTAAAATAACAAAACTTGCGTTACTTCGTAAAACTAATTGTGCAAATCCTTGCTAGAAGCAGTACTTAGAGATATTAGCTAGCCAATTAATAAAACAAAATTGCGGAGATTAATTGCAGGATTGACATAGCAGTTTTTTGTTTAGAAGCGAACAAGCTTGGCGAAGCGTTAGGATTGCGATCGCTTTAAAATTATTAAGACTTTATCGTCATTGGCATTTATTTTCAGAATTTAGCTACCGCGATAAGTACTGTATGACCAAGGAGAAACTAGTAAGGGAACGTGATAATGTGCTACAAGGTCAGCAATACCAAATTGAATAGGAATACGATTGAGAAAAGGCGGATTTGGTAAATTATCTAAAATTTTTGCAAAATAATCATGTACTACGAAAACTAACTCATAAGTACCGACTTTGAGTTCTTCATCAGATAACAATGGTACGTCGGTGCGACCATCATGGTTAGTTGCGATCGCTTTGAGCAGTGTTTTTTGTCCAGATTGAGTATCCACCAGCCACAGTTCAACGCCCACATTGGCAGCTGGACAGCCGTGGGCTGTATCTAAAACATGAGTAGTCAGTTTACCTGCCATAATCTTGAAGCTAACCCTATTCAGCCAATGTTGCTGAATTTAAGTTTAGTACAAGAATAAAAATGCAGTGAGTGATACATTTTTTGTGCCAATAGGCGATCGCAAACCTAGATTCGCGTGAAAGTAGCTCATACGCTACTCCTGAATAAATCCATATCGACAAGTTTTGACGATCAAAAGCACAATGTGGTTTGAAGTAGTACTGTAGATTGAAGTATTACTTTGGTGCAGCCATCTGACAAAGAACGCAATCTCTTTTATGCCGAAACGCTTAACTGTAAAAGCCCACCTCACCCTAGAAGAACTAGAAAGATGCTATCGTCAAGCACGAGATACTGTCGAACTAACGCGTTATCAAACTATCTGGCTATTAGCACAAGGTAAGCAGACAAAAGACATTGCCGCTGTAGTTGGCTATACTCCTAATTCAATTCGTCGCCTTACTCGTCAGTATAATCAACATGGACCAGAGGTGCTCAGAAACCGCCGTCGTAACCAACCTGGGGCACCCACTTTGCTCACAAAAGGGCAACAAGCTCAACTAGCCCAAGCTTTGCAAAAACCTGCGCCTGATGGAGAAGCATGGAACAGCCGTAGGGTAGCTGAATGGATGAGCAAACTTCTCAAGCGTCCTGTTGCAGTTCAACGAGGGTGGGAGTATTTACGCCTTCTACAAAAGAGCATAGAGGTAGCCCAACCTCGTAACAAGACAGAAGTATAAAAACTTAATAACTTTTGAATTGAAATTTAATAGAGTTGGGCACCAATAGAATCACACTTTCTCAAACAAAATCTGTTGTTTAATACAGAACGAAAACTCAGTGACCGTGGAGACACCATTGATAGTTAATTCTTGCAAGATCATAATACTTATGTAAAAAAAATTGAAATTAGCTTTGAGGACAGATAAAGTCCGGTAAATTATTTGTAGTTAAGCTTGTAATTCTAGTTGCAAGTAAAACAAAGAAGTATCACGCTAACTCTAAATAGGCTTTTTCTGCTCTCAGCAGTTGTGTTTGTTCGCTTTTTTCCACTGTTTTTGCTGCGTAGATGTCTGCAAAAAGTTTATGCGACGCAAGATTTCCCATCCCCGTTGACGGCTGATCCGTTTTCCAGTTAACTCACTTAGATAATCGGCTACTTCACGCCCATTCCACAATTTTTCGTCAGGAGACTTGCTTTGAAGAACTTGCCAAAGCTGTGCTTGCTGAAAATCACTAATTAGTGTAGGTGCACCAGAGTTCTGTTGGCGGCGATCGCTTAAGGCTTCAGCACCGCGATCGTTGTAGGCTTTGACAATTCCATAAATACGGGTACGAGTATATCCTGTTACAGCAGCAACTGCTTCACTTTTCCAACCCCTTGCTATTAGTAAAATTACTTGATAGTGACGGCTTTCAGTAACATTTGAAGCTTGACGATAGCGACGTTCCAACTCTTCTAGATTGAGATGCGGTGCAAGTGTTAAACGTTTTGGCATAGTTAAGGTCGTTTGACTCTGCTTTTGTCATAAAAGATTATTCGGACTGAATAAAACCTAAACTTATCTGTATCGACAAGCTTCGGTTTTTCAAAGAGTATGTGAGCAATGATTTCCGGTTAGATTTGAATCGTTAAGAGTATTACTAACCGAGATGTACAAAGGAGGATGCTAACTCAAGTAAGAAACAGTATTTGGTAGCAGTAAGTGATGTTTTAAAAACTATTATTGCTAACTCATTTTAGTTTCTTTTGAATAAAAAACAATTTTTAGGCAGCTCACATCTACTCATCACTTTCATCCTTATTCTGTTGAAATTTAACAACATAGAAGAATTTAAGGTTTCTACATAGTCAAGGAGGAGAAAATATTTTTTGTTAATCTTAGCTTAGAGCTAGATGAACTTTAACTGTAAATGTAAATATCTTAACTCTCCAAATATTGCAATAATAATTTGCGTACATGACAGTCGCTCGTTATAACTGCATTTTTGATATCGAGCTATTAATTTCATGTGAATTTTTAATGGCAGAAATCTATTTTTTTCATTTGACCTGAATTTTATAAATTTCAAATATACCACTTACAAAACACTCTACTCATTTAAATCTTGTTGTTTTATGAAAGCAGTCATTCTTGCTGGCGGGCTTGGCACTCGCATTAGTGAAGAAACCTCACTTAAGCCAAAGCCTATGGTAGAAATTGGGAGCCGTCCTATTTTATGGCACATTATGAAAATATATTCCACCTATAACATTAATGATTTCATTATTTGCTGTGGCTACAAAGGCTATGTAATTAAGGAATACTTTGCAAATTACTTTTTGCATATGTCTGATATCACTCTTGATGTACGTTTCAATCAAATGAATATTCACTGTGGTTATGCTGAACCTTGGCGAATCACGCTTGTAGATACGGGTGAACTAACGATGACTGGTGGACGACTTCTGCGAGTCAGAGAACATATTGGCAACCAAACATTTTGTTTCACTTATGGAGATGGAGTCAGCAGTGTCAATATTGAAGAACTCATTAAATTTCATAAACAACAACAAACCTTAGCAACATTAACTGTAGTCCAACCACCAGGACGTTTCGGCGCAGTCTGTTTAGAACAAGAGCAAACCAAAATCAGTAGTTTTCAAGAAAAACCAGGAGGAGATGGTGCTTGGATAAATGGTGGTTTTTTTGTCTTAGAACCTGAAGTTCTTGACTATATTGCAGATGACTTTACTGTTTGGGAAAAAGAACCACTAGAAAAATTAGCTTACATGCAACAGCTATCTGCTTTTAAACATACTGGCTTTTGGCAACCAATGGACACGTTACGAGATAAAAACTACTTAGAGAATCTCTGGAAAAATGGTAACGCTCCTTGGAAAGTTTGGCAGTAAAATACCACCATCTTAAGATTTAGTTTTAATAAAGCGATCTCATTTCTTTTAAACTTAGCAGGCAAATTCAATGTTTATAACAGGGTTCTTAGTTGGTTTTGCTACTGCTTTTATTAGTTCGTTTATACTTTCTGTCTTGATTATGAGTTTATTGAGGTTTAATTCTCAAGTACCTAAAGAATCAAAACGTCATCTGTATTTAGGGAAGAATATGTCAAAGGAAGGGGAATAATGTATGATTTCGCAATTATAGGTGGAGGTATTGTTGGTCTTTCCACAGGTATGACTATAGGTCAACTATACCCAAGTGCACGCATTCTAGTTTTAGAAAAAGAAAACAGTTGGGCGTTACATCAATCAGGTAATAATAGCGGTGTTATTCATTCTGGGATTTATTACAAACCAGGAAGTTATAAGGCAAAGTTTTGTCATGAGGGTAATCGTTCTTTAGTAAAATTTTGTCAGAATTACGAAATTGATTACGAAGTGTGCGGTAAAGTTATTGTTGCTACTGTTAAAAAAGAATTAGGATTATTAGACAACCTATATAAACGGGGTTTAGAGAATGGTTTAAATGTTACTAAAATTAGTGCAGAAGAAGTGCAGGAAATTGAGCCTTATGTACACTGTTTGGCAGGTATTAAAGTATCAACTACTGGAATTGTTAACTATAGACAAGTTTGTCAAAAATATATTGTTTTGATTAGAAATCAAGGAGGAGAGCTTTGTTTTAATACTAAAGTTAGAAAAGTGCATGAGATTGGAGAAAATCTTGTACTTGAAACTAATCGTGGTACCTTTGAAACTCGCTTTTTAATCAACTGTGCTGGCTTATATAGCGATCGCATAGCAAAATTAGGGCGAAGTAATCCCAAAGCTAAAATTATTCCGTTTCGAGGAGAATACTACGAACTCAAACCAGAAAAGCGCTATCTCGTCAAAAACTTGATCTATCCTGTTCCCAACCCAGATTTTCCCTTCCTTGGTGTCCATTTCACGCGTACGATCGCCGGAAGTGTTCATGCAGGACCAAACGCAGTCCTGAGCTTTAAGCGAGAAGGATACAAAAAAAACGACTTTGACTTACGTGATTTTACAGAAATTATCACCTACCCAGGTCTTTGGAAACTAGCAGCAAAGTATGCTGATCAAGCTATTGAAGAAATAATTCGCTCGTTTAGTAAAGCAGCATTTGTCCGCAGCTTACAAAGATTGATACCAGCAGTGCAAGCAGACGATCTCATTCCTACCCATGCAGGAGTTCGCGCTCAAGCGTTAATGAATAACGGCAACCTCGTAGATGATTTCTTGATTGTGAAAAGTCAACACGCAATCCATGTCTGCAATGCACCTTCGCCCGCAGCGACATCTTCGCTTGAAATTGGGAAAGCGATTGCTAGGCAAATTCCTGAACAGTCTCATTTAAAAACCAGAGTTAGTGTATAAATCTTACACACATGAAAATACTCATCACTGGAACAGAAGGATACATCGGCTCTTTGTTAGCCCCAATATTAATGAAACGCGGTCACGAAATTCTGGGGATAGATACTGGATTTTATAAAGTTGGCTGGTTGTATAATGGTACCGATTTGACAGCCAAAACCTTGAACAAAGATATCCGGCATATTTCTAGTGAAGATCTTCAAGATGTTCAAGCTGTCGTTCATATGGCTGAACTTTCTAACGATCCAACCGGACAACTCGCTCCTAATATCACCTACGATATTAACTACAAAGGTTCAGTACGTCTAGCTTCCTTGGCTAAAGCAGCTGGTGTACGCCGCTTTATTTATATGTCTTCGTGCAGTGTATACGGTGTTGCTACTGATGGCGATGTAACAGAGGAAACTCCTGTCAATCCACAAACAGCCTATGCTGAATGTAAAACGCTCGTAGAACGAGATGTCAAAGCGATCGCTAATGACGGTTTTTCGCCAACGTTTGTGCGGAATGCGACAGCTTTCGGTGCTTCTCCCCGAATGCGCTTTGATATCGTCTTAAATAACTTAGCTGGATTGGCATGGACGACAAAAGAAATCAAAATGACAAGTGATGGTACTCCCTGGCGTCCGTTAGTTCACGTACTAGATATTTGTCAGGCAATCGTTTGTACGCTTGAAGCCCCGCGTGACTTGATTCACAATCAGATCTTCAATGTCGGAGATACCACCAATAATTATCGAGTTAAAGAAATTGCTGAAATTATTGCAGAAGTTTTCCCTGAATGTCAGTTGAGCTTCGGGAGTAATGAGGCAGATAACAGGAGTTATCGCGTTGCTTTTGAAAAAATTCATCAGACACTACCCGAATTTAAATGTGAATGGAGTGCGCTGCGTGGCGCGCAGCAACTGTTTAATCTATTTACTCAAATTGATCTATGTAGTGAAACCTTTCTGTTTCGAGGACACACGCGCTTAAAACAATTGGAGTATCTCATTCGCACTCAGCAAATCGATCGAGATTTCTTCTGGAGACAGTCATGAAATTCATCAAAACGAAGCTCAAAGATGCATTCATTATTGACGTAGAACAACGACAAGACCATCGAGGTTTTTTTGCACGAACCTTCTGTGCGCGAGAATTTGCAGCGCATGGTCTTAAACCAGTTGTTGCACAAGGCAATCTATCTTTCAACTATAAAAAGGGAACAGTGCGGGGAATGCATTATCAAATTGCCCCAGCCCGCGAAGTAAAGTTGATTCGCTGTACTCAGGGTGCGATCTATGACGTCATTATCGATATGCGTCCTGATTCTCCAACTTTTTTAGAACATATTGGCGTAGAACTAACCGCTGAAAATCGTCGGGCTTTATACGTACCAGCAATGTGTGCCCACGGCTATCAAACTCTCGTTGATAACACTGAGGTAGTGTATCAAGTTAGTGGATTTTATGCTCCAAACCATGAGCGTGGTCTGCGCTATGACGACCCAACCTTTAGTATTGCATGGCCTCTCCCTGTTAGTGAAATTTCCCAGAAAGATATGGCTTGGTGTTTATTTCAATCTTTTTTTATAGGAGTTAAATCGTGATGATTGTCGATAGGGCACTGCAAGCCCGTGCTGCCGCTGACAATCCAATTAGAGTTGGTATGATTGGCGCTGGCTTTATGGGGCGAGGAATTACCAATCAGATCGTTAACTTTGTTCCTGGAATGGAGATAGTCGCTATTGCTAATCGCCATCTAGAAGGCGCTCAGCAAGCTTATACTGAGGCTGGTGTAGAGGATGTCCAAGTAGTTTCAAGTGTTAGTAAGTTAGAAGATGCGATCGCTGGTGGACAATATGCAGTCACTGAAGATGCACTATTGCTGTGTCAAGCGGAAGGGATTGATGCACTCATTGAAGTAACTGGCACAATTGAGTTTGCTGCGCAGATCGTGATGTCCGCGATCGCCCATCGCAAACATATGATTCTCATGAACGCAGAACTTGACGGCACAATTGGTCCGATTCTTAAAGTGTATGCCGATCGTGCTGGAGTTATTCTCAGTGCATGTGATGGCGATCAGCCTGGCGTTCAAATGAACCTCTACCGCTTCGTCAAAAGCATCGGCCTCACTCCACTATTATGCGGTAACATCAAAGGACTCCAAGACCCTTACCGCAACCCTACAACCCAAGAAGCGTTTGCTAAGCGCTGGGGGCAAAAACCCCATATGGTAACGAGTTTTGCTGATGGTACTAAAATTTCTTTTGAGCAAGCGATCGTTGCTAATGCGACAGGTATGAAAGTAGCTAAGCGCGGTATGCTGGGCTACAACTACGATGGTCATGTTGATGAGATGACCAAGATATACGATGTTGAGCAACTACTCGAATGGGGCGGAATTGTAGATTATGTCGTTGGTGCGAAACCGAGTCCTGGTGTATTTGTGTTTGCCAGTCATAACGATCCTCAGCAATGTCACTATTTAAACCTGTATAAGTTAGGTGAAGGTCCACTTTATAGCTTCTACACGCCATATCACTTGTGTCACTTTGAAGTGCCGTTGTCAGTCGCGAGGGCTATTATATTTCAAGATGCCGTCATGACTCCACTAAGCGGATCTTTAGTAGATGTAGTTGCAACTGCCAAAACTAACTTAAAAGCTGGAGATGTACTTGATGGCATTGGCTACTATATGACCTATGGGCAATGTGAAAACTCCGACATTACTCTACAGCAAAACTTACTACCTATGGGCTTAGCTGAAGGATGTCGCTTGCTGCGAGATATCCCCAAAGATCAAGTGCTTACTTACAACAATGTGGAATTACCTTTAGGTAGACTTTGTGATGATTTACGCGCCCAACAAAACGCTTATTTTACCCTATCAAAATCTCCTGCCCGTGTTGCATAGCTTTTGTAAGCTAAATAAAGCAGAAGCAAGCTTGATTTCTCTCAGCAATATTTCTATATAAAAGCTCAGAATCACTGTTCTAACTGACTTCCAACCCTGAGCCAAAGGTTTGTGAGATCTCTACTATACCCAACACTAAAATTCAATTATCTGAAAACTTATCTGATGTTCTGAACTAGATGCAAAATATTAATGTTTGGCAGACGCAGTATAACTTTATACTTTAAATACTTGATCTAGAACTGAAGTAAAGCAGGTTAATATGAGCTTTGATCAATGCTTTATGCTGGCACCAAGTAAAATCAGAATTTTACTCATTGGCGACGTCATTGGGGCGTATCGTTCTCAAACTTTGATTAAGTTTTTACTTGACTCTGGCTGCTGTGTTTCATTAATTTCTCCAAAGTTTTATTCAAGACCGTACCAAATACCTTCCATCAAGAAACGTATTCTTGAATTCTTACTAACTGCTGAGTTTTATTTAAAGGCTTACTTTGCAGATGTAATCTATGTCCTACCTATAAATAACCACTTTATCGAAAGGACAATTCGAGTAGCCAAATTTTTTAACAAGAAATTAATTGTAGAGATGTACATATTATCTTACGATACTTTTGTAGAAGATAAGAAGAAATACTTACCTAATAGCCCACAAGCTAGACGAATAGCCGAGATAGATAGGCTTGCCCTAACACAATCAGACTATATTGTTACTCCAGCAAAGTATCAACTTAAACACTGGGAAAAACAATTAGATATTAAGGTAAATCCAGACAAAGTTTTTATTGCTCCTATTTTTAGTAATAATATACTGCAATCTAGAAGAGCATTCATGCAAGATGGTCAATTAAAAATTTGTTGGTGGGGAAACTTTATTCCTCTCCATGGATTAGATAATATTCTTCAAGGTCTCCAAATTTTAATAAAAAAAGTGCATTTTACTTGCACATTATTTGGTGTCGATAGTCCTTTGTTTGAAGTATACGAAAACAAAATTCATTCATATCAACTTGAAAATTACGTTGTTTTGAGAAAAGATTTAAAATTCTCAAATTATTCTTTGCCTTTGTACTTAATTGATAATTGTGACTTGGCATTAGGCATTTTTGGTAATACAAAAAAAGCATACAATGCTGTGCCTAATAAACTAATTGATGCCTTATCGATGGGTATACCAAGTTTAACAATGAAATCATCAGCTTTAGAGGAATTTTTTGAACCAGAAGATTTCTGGACGTGTGAACCTTCACCTGAATCTATAGCTCATGCAATATATACAATTGCAAATAACACTGCTCCCCAAATTAACTGGGAGCAAACTCGTCAGAAAGCACTAAGAATTTTTAATCCTATTCAATATCAAGACATTATCAGTCACATTTTGCACACAGTTTAGTTAATTAATGTAAACCAAACATTTGAAAAGGCAAAAATCACAATCTAATTTTTTACAGATGATACTAGTGCTAAATCAAAATAGATTGCTTTATGTCTCTACCTAATTTTTTGATTGTTGGTGCAGCAAAGTCTGGAACAACTTCACTTTACGAATATTTGAAAGCTCATCCACAAGTTTATACAAGTCCAATTAAAGAGCCTAAATTCTTTGGATTAGAAGGAGAACAATTAAATTTTCAAGGACCAGACGATGCAAAGGCAAATCACACCATTATTACTGACATCAAGTCATACCAATCGCTGTTTCAAGGTGTTTCAAATGAGATAGCAATTGGTGAAGCATCTCCGTGGTATCTCTACCTTCAAAAAGCTCCTATCCAAATTTATAAATATGTGCCTCAAGTAAAAATAATTGCTATTTTACGCAATCCCGTTGATAGAGCATACTCTAATTTTTTGCATCAGTGTCGATTTGGTGCTGAACCAGTAACTGATTTTGCTCTGGCACTTCGCGAAGAGAAAATACGAATGCAGAGTAACTGGAGACCTTTTTGGTATTATAAGCAACTAGGATTTTATTATGTTCAACTAAAACGTTATTTTGAGTTATTTGATCGCAGTCAGATAAGAATTTATCTTTATGAAGAGTTGTGCGATCGCCCGCTTTTCTTGCTAAAAGATATCTTCCAATTTTTAGGAGTAGACGATCGCTTTGTCCCTGATGTATCCAAAAAACATAATGTCACCTTTATTCCTAAAAGTCATCAATTCTCTACCATTCATGCTCAACCAAATCTCATCAGTTTTATTCAGCGCTTACTTCCAAACACAATCAATCAGCACCACACTAACTTCAAGAAATCATTGGTACCACTGTCGTTAAAAGTACGAAAGCAGCTTATTGCAGAATATCGCGTAGATATTTTACAGCTTCAAGAACTCATCCAGCACGATCTTTCTCAGTGGTTAACTTGCGACCACTAAGTACGTACGACGAGATATTACTGACTATCTAGAAATTAACTATGATACCTGCGTTACCTCAGCGTATTTGGTCTCGTTTTTCCCATGCCAAGCGATTGGCTAGCGTGCACAGCATTGTCTTAACCAAATGGTCGATGTTTTGGATGCAATTTGCTGGATTAAGTTATTTAGGACGAACTGCAACTTGGATTGCAACTTGGTTTGCTCCACCTTACAAAGAACGCCGTCGTTTGGCTCGTTACAACTCAAAAGGCTATGTTGCGCCTAGTGCAACTATCCATCATTCTCATCTGCAACTCGGCACGCATATTTTTATCGGCGATCGCGTCATTATTTTTCGTGACACCAATGGCGGTTTAGTAGAATTAGCTGAACGCGTCCACGTGCATAATGATACTTGTATTCAAACAGGTGATGGCGGCAGCCTCAAGATTGGTTCTGATACGCACATTCAACCCCGCTGCCAATTCTCCGCGTATAAGGGACACATTGAGATTGGTTGTGGCGTTCAAATTGCACCAAACTGCGCTTTCTATCCCTATGCTCACGGTATAGCCCCAAAAGAGTTAATTAAGCAACAACCGTTGCAGACAAAAGGAGGCATTATCGTTGATGACGACGCCTGGTTAGGTTTCGGTGTCATTGTCTTAGACGGAGTCAGAATTGGCAAGGGTGCTGTAGTTGGTGCTGGTGCTGTTGTCACCAATGATGTACCTGATGGCGCGATCGCAGTAGGTGTGCCAGCGCGGGCGATCGCTATGCGCAGTTAGACAAACAAAGTCCATCATTTATGAGTGTCGAGTGTTGAGTTTAAGAGAGTTATGAGTGATGAGTGTTGAGTTATGAGTTTAAGAGAGTTATGAATGTTGAGTTACGAGTGAGAAAATCTTTAGAATTCAAAACTCTTTCACTAGCCACTAGTCACTACTCTTTAGAACTCAAAACTACAAAACTCAAAATAATTGCCTCCGGCACCTTTCTTCGCTTGCCAAAACTCAAAACTTAAAACTTTGTTTAGGTAGCCCCGAAGGAAGTCGGAGGACATTTGTAATTCATTGAGTAAAAACAATTATGTTAATTGATACATTGATGTTACCGGAAGATACTCTGATTGAGAGTGATGTTTGTATTGTTGGTGCTGGTGCTGCTGGCATTACACTAGCGCGAGAATTGCGCGGTCAACCATACAAAATTTGCTTGCTAGAAAGTGGAGGATTAGACTTTGATGAAGTTGCGCAATCACTTTATCAGGGTGCAAATGTAGGTGTTCCCTACTTTCCTCTAAGTGAGTCACGCGCTCGATATTTTGGTGGTTCTACTAATCTTTGGGGCGGTACTTGCCGACCACTTGACGACATTGATTTTGAATACCGCTCATGGATGCCTTATAGTAGCTGGCCTTTCACTAAGGCAGAGTTAAACCCGTACTACGAGCGATCGCAAAAAGTTTGTGGGTTGGAACGTTTTGATTACGAGTTTGCTGATTGGGAAAACGATTTAAGACGCCAGCATCGTTTTAATCTGCCACTATCACAAGAGCGAGTTGTTACTTATATTTTTCAAGTCATGTCGCGGGAACGGTTGCGCTTCGGTGAAGTTTACAAAGCAGAATTTGAGCAGGCAGCGAACATTAACATCTACCTTCATGCAAATGTTGTAGACATTGAAACCAACGATACTGCTAAAGCTGTAACGCGGCTACGTGTTGCTAATTTAGCAGGTCACAAATTGTGGGTATCAGCAAAAATCTTTATTCTCGCGTGTGGTGGAATCGAGAATCCCCGCCTTTTGCTAGCCTCAAACAGCGTTTGCAACAACGGATTAGGAAATCAGTATGACCTTGTGGGGAGATTTTTTATGGAGCATCCTTATATTAGATCAGGTAAAGTTTTATTGACAAAGCCAAATGCTTTATATCCCACAGGTCCGCAGCAAAAGATTCAAGTTGCCCAAACTCGTTTATTTACAGCCTTAGCTCTTTCTAAAACAGTTCAAGAACGCGAACAAATTCTCAATTTTGCGATTAGACTCGTGCCGATTGTTCCAGAATGGCTGAAAGCTTTGCAACGCCTTAAGAGTCGAGATTGGCAGAAAAAGGGGCTTGACGATCGCTTATCTGCTGTTGTTGGTGACTTGAGCAAACTTATTGCTAATCTAGATGAGGTCATTGCGCGAATTTGGGTAAAACAGATTAAACATCCGCCATTTCCCCAGCAATTTTTTGAAACTCACCTGATATCAGAGCAAGCTCCTAATCCTGATAGTCGCGTTATGCTTAGCTGTGAACGTGACAAGTTAGGAATTCCTCGAATTCAACTAGACTGGCGTTTGAGTTCGATCGACAAGTATACAATTTACCGATCGCAGCAGTTAATTAAAGAAGAACTAGCACAGACTCGGCTTGGGAGCATGCAAATTGAACTGGCAGATGATGCTTCCTGGCGATCGCTCCTCGAACGCTCGCAGCAGATTCTTGATGAAGCGATTGCGCGTTCTGATTCGCGTCAGCTTGAAATCGTACTGCATGAAGATAAATATTGGCAATCGCTGCGCGGTTCCTACCATCACATCGGTACAACCCGCATGAGTACTAACCCCAAACTTGGTGTCGTCAACGCAGATTGTCAAGTTCACGGAATTAGCAATTTATATGTCACCGGTAGCTCTGTTTTCCCGACAAGTGGTCTTTCTAATCCGACACTGACTATTGTGGCGCTAGCGATCCGGCTTGCTGACCACATTAAAGATCAAATGCAAGTTGGAGTCTATCAGGAAGCGATACCGTTTTGCTATCAAGTAAATCCATAATTGGCTTTAAGATGTTTGGTGTTAGAGGCAATTTTGATCTTTAATATTTGGAAGTACGATCGCAGGATTTTTTAAACATTAAATAACTATATAAATATGTTGTTTAGTTTGTGCAGTTTTTACATTTGTTTCTGCTTTGCATGTAGTAAAAGACAGAAATAATATGCTATTGTAGAAAGACATGAGAGTAAAATTCGGTTGCAGCGTTTGTTTTTAGAATTGATGGGCTTTTTCCTTTTAGTTTTGACAGGCTTCTCTCCGAAATCTAGATCTCTACACCTTTCTGATTTAGGAGATAAAGTATGTCAGTTTATGTAGGTAACTTATCCTACGAGGTTTCACAAGAAGACCTCAGTGCAGTTTTTGCAGAATATGGTTCTGTAAAGCGCGTTCAGCTACCCACTGACCGTGAAACAGGTCGGGTGCGTGGCTTTGGTTTCGTAGAAATGGATACAGATGCAGAAGAAGACTTAGCAATTGATGCGCTAGATGGTGCAGAATGGATGGGTCGGACTTTGAGAGTTAACAAAGCAAAGCCCAGAGAAGACAGAGGCTCATTTAATGGCGGGGGCGGAAACCGCAGAAACAATAGTTTTTCGGCTCGCTACTAAACATAGCAAACTAGTGCAATAGCGCAGCACTGCTGGGTTCACCTTTGGCGTTCCCGAAAAATAGCGCAGACTGCATTAGTTGTGAAAACCAAATTTAATATTTAAGAGGCTTAGGCAAGTTGCTTGAGCCTTTTTTTGTATGAGTGTCGCATATTGTGTAAGTATCTAACTGCATCAAGCTAGCGTTTCACGATTTCAGAAGCACAAAGTGTAAACTCAGATGTTGCGATCGCAAAATTCTAAAATGACGGAGATTTAAATCTTGGGTATAGAATTACGCAGTTATGTATTTCTAGACAGGTTGCAGCCTCAGCACGCAGCTTATATGGGGACAGTAGCTTTAGGGTTTTTGCCCTTGCCAGGTGACGCCTCACTTTGGATTGAAATTTCGCCAGGTATTGAAATTAACCGAATTATGGACATTGCTTTAAAAGCTACCTCTGTACGTCCAGGAGTGCAAGTTGTCGAACGACTTTACGGGCTTCTCGAAGTTCATTCGAGCAAACAAGGCGATACACGAACGGCAGGTAAAGCTATTTTAGATGCATTAGGTGTCCGCGAGCGAGAGCGGCTCAAACCTTACATTATGTCTAGCCAAATTATCCGCAACATTGATCCCCATCATACGCAATTAATCAATCGTACCCGCAGAGGACAAATGATTTTGGCAGGACAAACGCTGTATGTACTAGAAGTTCAACCAGCTGCTTACGCTGCTTTAGCAGCAAATGAAGCTGAGAAAGCGGCTTTGATTAATATCTTAGAAATTCAGGCTGTTGGTAGCTTTGGACGTCTCTATTTAGGTGGAGAAGAAAGAGACATTTTAGCAGGTTCGAGTGCTGCATTAGCAGCAATTGAAAACGTAGTTGGACGTGAAAACCCTGCAAGTGGGCGTAAGGAATAGCCTTGTGTTTGTTAAAGTTGAAAGTTGGTGCTGCTTGATTGACTGAAGGAGAATTTGGATGGCGAATATCGAGCATCTTGCATTACTACAGCAGGGTGCAGTAAAGTGGCTTGAGTGGAGAAAGAAAAACATCCAAATAAAACCAGACCTTAGCGAAGCTGATTTAAGTGAAGCAAACTTTAGAGGTGCCAATTTAATCGCAGTCAACCTCCGCAGAGCCGATCTCAGCAAGACTAAGCTGATTGCAGCTAACCTCACTAAAGCTAACTTAAGCGCAGCTAATCTCAACAAATCTGAACTCATCGATGCTAATCTGCAACAAGTCGAACTTGTCGATGCTCAGTTAACAGAAGCTCAGCTAACTGGAGCCAATTTGAGCTATGCCAATCTTATTGGAGCCGATCTCAAAGGCGCAGACTTAAGACGAGTAGATCTAAGTCACGCCAACTTAATTGCAACTGAGTTGCGATGGGCTAACTTAAAAGAGGCAGATTTAAGTGCGGCAGACTTAAGACGCGCTAATCTCAGTTATGCTAACTTAATGGCAGCTAATTTGAGCCATGCGAACTTGAGTCATGCGAATCTTTATGAAGCTGAGTTGATTGGTTCATACTTGCATTTAGCTCATCTTGAGCAAATTAATCTCAGTGAAGCTCATCTCAACGGTGCTTATATGTTCGGCGCTAACCTTAGCAGGGCAAATCTTTTCAAGGCTGACTTGCGATGGACGAATCTCAGTAAAGCTAATTTTGCTGGTGCTGATTTGAGTCGGGCTAATTTTACTGGTGCTAACTTGAGTCGGGCTAATTTTACTGGTGCTATTCTAAATCAAGTTAACTTTACAGGAGCAAACTTGAGTCGGGCTAATTTTCAACATGCAGTGATGTCTGATAGTACAATCTGCTATTAACTTGTCGCTTCAGTATATTCTTTGTTCTAAATTATTTGACAATTTAAATAAATTAAACATCAACTTAGCAGGTATTTAAAACTCTTATGGCGTAAAAGTTTTATTATTTTTGTCCTAGTTTTTGTTACCACAACCTAGTTAATAAATTCTGTGTCTAGTTCGCAAAATGTGGTAATATACTTATCCTGTAAGAAGTTTTGTTTTAATTTGCCTCTAAACAAATAGTAGTTAGAAGCTTCAGCAGCCGATTGATTTGTGCGTATTTTGTCCTGCCCAAGTACCATATTACCAGATTGAGTGGCAATTTAGGATTTAGATTCTAATATTAAAACTTGATTTCAGCAAAAATAAAAAATTGATGAATTAATCCTCTTCACTATAGAGAAAAATAGAATTATTATCTATCTGTATATCAGGATATAAACTAATTAATTCTTTTGTTACATGGCAGTAGTAGTTTTCTATAGGAATCTCAATAAATTTATCGCGTGTTAAAATAGCAAATAAGTATTGAAATAATGAAACACTACGTGGAATTTTATTATATGAACTTGAGTTAATTTCTGTTTTGGTTTTTTTAATAATTTCTCCAATATTGTTTTCTTTTTTTGCATGAGTAACAAGACTATATAAATTATCACAAAAACGGTTCATGTCTTTTGGCTGTAACTCATCAGGAATTTTACCTTTTTCAAATAGCTTATTAATTTTGCAGGCTAACTGACGTTTTATTTTTATATCAGAATAACTATTCTCTTGAATAATGAGAGAGGTTTGTTCAAAAGCTAGAATAAGCGTATCTAGTTGTTCAACGTTTGCTTTAATCTGTGCTGCCAAACGTAATCTTTTCCAGTCAATTTCAAAAATTTTAATTCCCAATTAATATCTCGGTCACTAAATGCTTTATCAAGATATTCTAGACTATAAGCTCTAACACCTTCTTCTAAAAAAAGTAAAAGTTGGGCTACCATCTCAACATCTTTCATTTGCTTTTTAGATTTTCGATCAATCATTGGAAAACTTCCGCCGAGATAATCAAACATCCAGCTAGTTAATTCTTCTACAGTGGTAATAAAATCTCCGTTGAACTTTGCATGACGCAGCTCCTGAGGGGTTGATTTAATGACATTACGATTAATACGATCAAATATATTACTAATTATTTTTTCGTCAGATGAGGGTATGTATTCTATAGCAAATTGATATTTCCAAAAATCTTGTCTAACTTCGGTATCTAAATCTTTAAAATATTTGCCGCGAAATCTTTCAATTGTAGCTTTCTCATACACAGGAAACTCATTGCTTGCAAATTCAAATAAAGTAGATAATCTTTGTTTTCCATCAACTATACTAACCTTGGATACTCCTGAAGGAGTAATTTCTTGGTATATAAATATTGCAGGTGCAGGATAACCATTAAGTACAGTATCGACAAAAAAATCTTTATAGTCTTGATTCCAAACACTACGTCTTTGATAAGGTGGATCAAGCTCAAGGAGATTTCTATTATAGAGATCCCAAAACCAAGAGATAGTTTGAAAGTTGATTGTCCTACTCATGATAGTTTTTTTATGGGAGAGTATGTTTTGTATTTAATTTATCATATTTATTTACTGAGTTTTGCTTTAATCAAAATTTCATATCCAATTAAATTAATTTCAAATTAGCTTGATTATTTATAAGAAAGAACAGTAATAAAACTGACTTATATCGAGGTTTGATAATAAAGTAAAAATATTTAATTGTTTGGTGTGCTAACATAACAAATCCACTTACTAATTCATGTTTTTGCAAACAAAAATGAAAGTCCTTGTTTATATATTCTCTAAATACCTTCGGCAAGGTTAACATCACCATATTTTTATTAAACTACTAACTTTTCTTTCAATCTTCAATAAATTTCATCCAATGACATGGGCACCGCAAACTGACCTTTAACGATAAAAGCGATCGCTTCTTCCCAACTCACCGCAAGATCAAGCGTTGAGATACTGTAGGTGTGGTAAAATTAAGATACTACTCCTTGGTCGGTTTTTCAGTTACATCTGCTGCCTCAAAGCTCAATCCAACTGCATAAACCTGACTAAATGAGTATACATGAGTATTAATATGCCTGAGATGTATGGAGAATAGGGAACTCGAATCCCTGACCTCTGCGGTGCGATGAACACACACCACGTATTATGGTTATCCCACAGCTTCAAACTTCCATGTATACCCGTATTTTGTACACGCCTGAGTATACCAGATTGTGAGTGCTACTCTTCCACTAAACAAGCATCACCAACACAATACTAGCCTTTGGTTGTGTTGTCTGTTGAATGAACTGATACAAGCTTATGGGTTGTATATCAGGCTGGCATAGTACGAAGTATTGGTTATCGAAACGAACGAAAACCTCATTAGCTTCTCTGCAGCTAATTCAGCCTCATTTTGCAGCCTCTCCAGGTAAGCATTATCAGCTTGAAGTTGCCTTACCTTTGCTTCAAGTTTGACTCAGTTTATACTCCAGTTCCTGAATGTATTCTCGCGTCTGTTGCTCAGCTCCCTGAATAATCCATTCTTTGCGTTTCTGCTCGATTCTCTCAAGTAAATCATCCTCGCATGAATTCTGATTGCTGCTAGAAGTGCTTTGTATTTGGTGGTAATGCATCAGGGCTTCCTCGGCAGGTGTAGGTGCTGCCATTATAGGACTGCTATTAACGATTAGAGCTGTAAGTGTTAACAAGCCTGCAGTTAGTAGTTTCATTTGTTTGCTCCTTGGTTGTTACGTAGATAAAAAGAACAACCGCAATTAATACGGCTGCTACAGTGAGTTTTGAACTCATCAACGATTATTTTTTACTCCTGAAGTGGGCATAGGTGAGCTGCAGCAGCCCAAACAGTTGAATCAATTAAAACCTTGACATCATTTATCATTTGGTCATTAGAGTCATGAGCTGGGAGCTTGCTTATGAAGGTTGATTGCATTGTTTCCGATACGTATTTTGGTGTAGAGCTTGGATTATCAACCATTTCTTTACAAGCTGTATTGCCTAGGTTGTGAATCATCTCATAGCCATCGCCGAAGTGACTAACGTAGTAATCAAATGAAACATCACTTGAGTCAGTAAGAATATTGGCTGAGGCATAGAACTTATCACGGTTCTCTTCTTTCATTACCCGTATAGTTGATACTGGTTCCGTTGGAGCTGTAGCTGTTTCTGGCTCTACAGGTGTAGGTTCTTCAGTAACTTCTACTTGTGGTTCCTGCTCTTGTACCGTAGTATTGCTATCGTTTTCTGAAGCCATTTGACCGCACAACGCTAGCAAGAATAGTACTCCAAGTACTACAGCAAATTTCTTTGTCCTTTTATCAGCCGCACTTGTATCTCTTTTCATTGTTTTGTTCTTTCAAGTTTTGTAGATGGGAGGAATTGCAGCTCCCTTATTTCTTATGCGAGTGCTTGTATTAGTTGTTGTTTGGTCATCGAACCGTAGCCTTTGATATGGGCTTGGCTAGCTAATTTCTTTAGTTCTCTTATTTTTAAAACACCTAGCTCTTTATTAAGTATTTCTACTGTAGGAACCTCGTCAGCCTTGCTATCAATAGCAGTAACTGTTTTAGGTATTTCATCTTTAACCTCTCCTTCATAACTATCAAGAGCTGTTTTAGTTGTGCTTAGTTTCATCCACTCTTCACACAATCCACATACGAAGTTTGCAACCACCAGTGTGGTGTAGGCTATACAAATTGTGTTGAAGCTGAGTGTTAGCAATGCTTGTACTTGTGTAGCGTCCATTTTTTAATCCTTTGGGAGGGGTTATCTGTAGCGTTCTTTCCTCCTCTGATGAACCTAATCTAACAGCTAACTAATACAGTAACAAGAAGTTGTAGCGTTTCTTTACAGCTAGCTGTATCAAGTATGTTATTATTAGGCTGTAATGACTAATATGGTTGAGGTCTAGCGTGTAGTGAGGAGAGTTAAATCAAATCTGGCTAAGTTAATTGATGGGCAATATCCTCCGCTTAGTCAAAGGAGATTGGCAAGAGAAACGAATCTCTCACCTACAACCATTAATTTGATTTATCTAAATAAGTTCAATCGTATAGATAACGCAACAATTGAAAAACTATGCGATTACTTCGGAGTTGAGATAGGAGAATTACTTTATCTAGAAGAAGCAAAAGATTAAGGATATGGTTTTAAGTTCCATAGCCTTAATAAGTTATAGATTATTCATCTTCTTCTTTTGATTTAATCGCAGTAATACCAATAGTTTCTAATAACAACGGGTAGTTATCCCGAAGTTCGGCAAGTTTCGGAGATTGTATACCAAAAGCCGAACTCAGTAATACGTAGGCAATAGGTAAAAGCAGAAAGAATTTGCTCAATTTACTCATGAAGATGCTCACTTGTTAGTGTTCATCAATTACCTTGTAAAGCTATCTATTTTGCTTAGCAGATAGTGACGTTCATATCCTTAAAGGTTCTGAAGTTGATGTAGACAGTAATAACCTAAACCAAGGTTATTACTACTGTTCCTATGACATACCTGGAGTAGGCGAGTCAGTAACAGTAATGCTACATAAGTCTGCATTTGAGTGACACAACAACAAATAGTACACACAGCGCTTGGAGGCGCTTTTTTTATGCCTAAATACAGGTACAAGTTTCAGATAGGGAATCACGAGATTGAGATTAAGGCAGAGAATGACCTTGAAGCAGTGAAAAGCTTAAAGGACATCATTCAGGTATTGGCTGAAATAGTACAAGAAGATAACAACACGGAGAATTACGATGAAAGCAAGTGAGTTGGTAAGTATATCCGAGCAAATCTCTTCTATATCTTTACAACTAGCTAACTTACAGAGATTAGTTGACTCGTCAATAGAAAGAGCGCCTACATATGAGTCTGCAAAAGTTAGAGTAGAAGATGCAAGGAAAGAAACAAAGGGAATATTTTCACCTAGTGTAAAAGCGGTTCCCGCACAAGAGCTAATGTTTAAGAGCTTATACTTGCTGATGTTTGATTTAGGTATAAACTGGGCATCAGCTACTGACATAAAGAAAGCTCAAGCGTTAGTGACAGGCAACCAAAAAGAGAAGTGTTGCCAAAGTAACCTCAGAGTTATAAACAGAATAGGTGAAGAATATATCACTAAGAATAAGCCGACAAAATCAGCTAGAGCTACTGTCAGGTATGCATTAACTGAAAGAGGAGTAGAGAGAGCAAAACAAATTCTAGGAGTAGTAGAAAATGAAAGTGAAAACTGAACTTGTAGGAGAAGCGTGGAAAGTCAAAGCTAAGTACGCTGGAGTTGATGACGGTTCAGGTGAGTTTGAACCTAATGAGATTAAAAAACCTAAGCAGTTACCTCCATCATCCAGTGCTGTCGTACAAGACTTAGACTACGGTAGTCCTGAGTGGATAAAACGAACTCATGACATGGCAATGCTGTTTGAGGGAATGGCTCATACGTACAAGATGGATATGGGGCAATTCTTACGAAGTAAAAAAGAGAAACGGGGATGGATGAAGTTTGTTGAAACTTTACCCTTTACACGTCAGACTGCCGACAACTACATTGAGTACTACGAAAAAGCAAAGGGTTTACCTCATTTAGACGTTCGGTATAAGGAAGAAAATCAAGAGCGTCGGGTAGTGCAACCGTTTTGCACTACACCGGAACCCTCGGAAAATAAGGATTCTTCAAGTGAAAAATCTGGGGAAACTGTAAGAGAAGCAGACGCAATTACAGAATTGGTAGTGGTGAGAGACTATGAACAAGTAGTCTCCACCAAAACAGATACTAAGAAGGAGAACAAATACAAGCGCCAGAAGGAAGACCAAGTTAGAGGAAGAGTAGAAATTTCTACTACTCCAGAAATCAAAGAAATAATTAGAACGAGAAGAATACAGCTTGGTTATAAAACAGACTGTGACTACTTACTGCATTTAGTCATGCAAGACGCGATTAAAGCAGGTTTCACCTTACCAGAAGAGAATGAACAATAGAATATTCACACTGCGATTCTACCGCCCTATATGGAGTGATTGGTTATCTTATCTAAGCTATCTTATAGGGCGAGTTCTTGGGTACAACATGGACTTATCTCATGTAGCTATCGAGTGGGATGGTGGAATACTAATTTAGAATACTCCTAGGGGATAAATTTTCATTAGTTCCTTTGTAAGTCTCTCTCGAACACCATCTTTTATTATTGCTTTCTTCTCCCATAACTTGACACCATGACAGATTTCTCCACAAAATATGTCTACTTGTAGCTGTAAAGTATGGTGCTTGTCTTTAATCACCTTATTGCAATGAGCGCCTCCATGTTTTCTCGGTGCTACAAAACAAAACTTATCTAATACCGTACGAGCTTGACTACTAATATCATCTGAGCCAGAATGCAGGTATGCACACCGCAGAGCATAAAAATCCTCAGCAGTAAGAAAAGGTTTATTAATGTGTGTGGCTTCTACATTGTTGGTTAATGAATCTAAAGGGAAGTTTAAAGACTCAGAGTAATATTCCGGCATATACTTCTTGAACCATTCTTTATAACGTTCTCCAGTTTTTCTCTGAGGTTGTTCCAACCATCCACAGATATCTGGAAGTGTAAGAGCGAGTGCTAAAGCTGCATACCAGTTCTGTTGTTCTAGTGCTTGTTCTACAGCTTCAATAAGGTGTTGCATAATCTAAAAGATAAACACTTCTACTTCTACCTCATTGTGTGTGCGGGACACTTACAATTATTCAACTTCTTGATTTCTTGATTAACACTTCAAAATTACAACTACTTTGTAAAGTTATTTAGCTTGATGTGACAGATGAAGGACACAATGTCCACGACTGTGGACAAACCTTAGAATGTAGTCTGGAAGCGGAAGATGAAAAGCCCAAAAAAATGTGGGAGATACACTCACATTTCAAGAACCTATACAGGGAGAGAGTTTATTTTCTCAACTGCGTAACTCCTGCAGGAGAAAAGTTAGAAACCTTACTTATAAATAAGATTCACAGTTGAAGAACCGGATACCTCCTATAAATTAAGAAAAATCAATTTTTGAAAACATTTTTTAAAGTTTTTACTAACAACATAAAAATTAGTCATTCTAGATATAGTTAATGATTCTATATATAGCAAGGAGACTTATGTTTTACAGCACTTGCCACACTACAAAGAGTTCTTCTCAAGAAGTTATCAAGAAGGAAAAACTCGTTGAAAATCCTGTAGAGGATATAACCTTTACGCCTGAGCAACAAGAAGAAACTGTAATAAATCATGCAAAAGGAGATGAAGCTAAATTTTTACTCAATACCTACTACGGAAACAGTGAAAATCCATTTTATCTTAGTAATGGAAGGTTTTATTGGTGGTCAGATGCATCTTCTACATCATATTGTGGAAATGTGCAGCACTCGACCTCTTTTGATAATATGAAGTCATTTACATCTGCTGGAGTATGTCCAGATAATTATACAAAGTACACAATAATAACCTATAGACCTATTTGAGCTTGCCACCTATCAATAACGCTTTACCTTTAAGAAAGCATTTATGTATGGCTAGCACCACAACCTATTTAAGATTGCTATAACGAGTTTCTTGAATCGAAAAACAATCCTTTAGACAATTTGTAGTCTCAAGGCATTGGTATTTTTGTCACTTTTTGGAGTTAAATAACATGAAAGTTATTGCCCACGGATTTCGTAAAAGAGAAATTAATGGTGAAATAGTTTATGAAGCATTACCAGCTCCCTCTAGAGAAGAACTTGAACAAATTCAGGCTGAAGTTGAGGCTCAAACAGGAAGGAAAGTATCTTCTTCTGGTGGCTGTTATTTGATGGCAAGCGGAGGTGTATTGAGTTGTCATAATGAATCATGTGTAGGTTATTGTTATCACCAAAGAGGAAATGATGAAAGATGTATATGTACTATCTGATAGCTCTAGGTAAGCGCATCTAAGCTCGACTTTATCCATTAGGCAGCGTAGTAGTAGGAAGCTTAAGGGCAAGCCAATTAAAGAAGTTGTACCCCGCTACCAGCAGGAGCGTTTCTCCTGGTTTCAACGCAAGTATAGAAAACTCGTTGTTCGATGGGAACGCCTGAAGGTATATTTTGATGCTTTCCTTTTCCTTGCCACATCCTACATCTGGTTTCCCAAGTTAGTGGGATAGGTTCATCATTACCTTTAACCATCTTTGTCTAGATTCTTGATTCTAGACTTAACAGGATTTCGCGCAAGCTCTCTTCTGAGTCATCTTCCTGCCCTACGGAGCCTTACGTTTTCAGTTGTAACCAGGAGTCTGCGCTGAATCTGTTCTAAGTCTCTGCGCTTGGTAACGCTAGATGCTACGTTCTCACCTGTGATGTTTAACCGTCTACCTAGTTTAGTGCTATTTGGGGCACTAATTACAGCGTGTGGGTTACTAGCTGGTTGAGGGTTTGGTACTCCGCCTATATTACCAGGAATGACTGTCTTTCGTTTCTTGGTTTTACCTGCTTCATAAGTATTAGCATTCAAGAATTTGTTTAGTTTTTGAGCGGGTGTTGAACTCATAATAATTACCTTAGTTCCTAATAGTAATTGTACAAACATAACGTTTACAAATGTTAGAATAGAGTCATGAATAACATAAGTTTGTGCTTGTCCTTCCACTGATGTTGCATCCCAGTGGATATTTTTTGTGCCTCGACAACTTTGTGCTTAGGAACATACGCAGCCTAGCGATTCAAGTCAACAAGATTTCTAGAATACGCATAATAAATTTGGTCTGCATATTTCTCATATTCAGCCTGGCTCATACGGTCTATCTCTGATTGTTTAAAACGAGTCTTAATATTGTTATTAGGTTTACTAGAAGACTTGCTGCTACCACGTTTCTCATCCCATTTCTTCTCAAGATAATTCAGAATCTTCTTGCTACCTTCTACAGAATCATAGTGTTTCTGCTTAGCAGGTGGTAACTGGTTATAAACATCAATCATGCTACTAAGATAATAATCCCAAGTACCAGCATCAAGTTTACTCCAGCGAGGATTACTGTTTTTAATGTTGTCGAATTCCTTGGCATAGTATTCCGCTTGTGCTTCAACATCAATCTCTTCCCGTTCTACTGGACGAGTCTTTAGCTGTTGTCGCAGGTACTCGTTCTCTTCTTTTAGTTGGCGAGTAAACGCATCTTCTTGGTAGTCTTGACGTTCTTCCGTCCGCTCCTCAATTCCTTGAATAGGAGTTGATACCTGTTCAGTCTTCGGCTTACGGTTGAGTAAAACATCAGCAAATAGTTGTACTGCATTATCATCGAATCCAAAATATGCAATAGCGTGCTTGGCTGTATCTGCATCAATACTAAATGTACGTTCCAAAGCACTGGCAAACTCTGGCGCTAGCTCGATACCATCCGCTTCATCTAAGTAATCGCTGGACTCCAGATAGGCTTGGAAACCCTCATCCTCAGCCAAGGTGTAAACAGTATTAGCTACAGCTCCACCTATCTGTAGTGATTGGTCAGGTTCGGTTAGTTCCTTCTGTTGCCGTTGGATTGCAGACTCATAAGCAGATATTTCAGAATCTAAATCTCGCTCTGGTACATCGTTAGCTGCTACAAAATCCTTCTCAAACTGTTCTGTACCTGAAGTAACCCTAGCGTCAGGGAAGTCATTGTGCCACTCGTGCTCTGGTGGTAACTCAGGAATATCTGAAGGTGCAGGAATTGCATCAGGTAATGCGGGTGCAAGTGAACTCAAATCAAACTCAGCCATTATGCCGCTCCTCCATCTGTTGGTAGTGTTCCGTTAAGTCTTTTCCGGTCGTTAAGCTGGCTTGCGTTATCCCACTTCGCTTGGATATCAGCCATGCGATTATCAGGAAGCTGTCGCACAGCGTTGTGGACACGCCTTAGGAAGAATCTATCAATCGCTTGGTCTAGGACGTCCTGGCTCTTCATTTGGAAGGCACTGGATAGATTAATCAGATTCACCAGCAATGAGGTTTGCAACGACACCACTAAACTCTCCATATCCTGCGCCGTTGGTACAGATTTATTTCTCATCTCACCTGGTACTTCAGGCAATGGCAGATACTTCCTGTCCACTTTGGACACTACTTTAATCGTTGGTGACTTACCGTTAACGATAGTTTTAACCAAAGGATATTCAACTGTTTTGCTGTACCAAGCTTCTTTAGGCTGTGGTTCAGGTAGTGGTAAGCCTTCACAATCACTGAATAACTGTTCAAGTATTTGTGAAACAATATGCCCTGCGGGAACACCCTCATGATTGGCTAGCTTCTCGATTCTCTGTATATCAGTTTTGTGAGCTTTGAAGCTATAGGTTTTAAAGTTCCGAAGTTCCTCACTCTTGCCTTCGTTTTTTTTCAATTCAGCCTCACGCTTTTCAGCGAATGCCTTGGCTAATTTAGTCTGTGCCATCGCTATCAATTCCTTTATCTGATGGAGTTTCTTCTTTAAATGATTGAATGCTTACACCTGATTTCAGGTTGATACCAGTCATATAGTTTCTGTAGTGCGGCGGTAGTTGGGCTGTATTATATGGCTTACCATTTAACACCACATAGTATTGCCTAACTTCCTCTGGGTAATCTTCGATAGTGGTACGCTTGGGCTTCTCATGACTATCGACTGTGTACTCACCTGAGAAATAATTCCCTGAGTCAGGTATCTCAGTCGTTTGTTTTGTCGTTTTCTTTGCTCGTGGCATTACTTAATCCCTCATAAATCTTTTGTCTAAAATCTTCCATCTCTGGTGAATAACGCTCTATGCGTTGCTTCTGTGCTTCTTCCCTTGGAGTAGTATCAGGTCTATCGGTTCCTACAATGCGTGGTTTTTTTGGTTGTGGTAACTTCGATACTTCGGCGAACTTCTTGATATGTTTGGTCTGAGAACTACCCATTTAACGCTCCTGCATTACCTGTAGGAAGTTACGGCTATGTCCATTCCAGAATGTGGAGTTCTTGGTTTCGCTAGCGGGTATAGGTGCTTTAACTGGTGGTGTTATCGTGATACCGCAGTTACGCTGGAAGGTTGCAATCATCTCTGGTGTCATCTGCGATTCATGTACCTTGAGGTTATCTATAATCCACCATCCAGCACCAAGACTGGTACAAAAGCTAGGATTGTTAGTCATTAAATGTATCCTCCATACTTGCGATTAATTTTTCCTTGTAATCATCAAGAATTACTGCCTCATTGGCAGCCAACAGGACTTCAACCGTATCTGGCTCAAAGTTGATAAATACAATGATTCTTTTGGTTCCATCACTGTCGATTGTTCTCATATGCGCAAGCCTAGGGAATACCAGCTTAGGAATTAATGCAGATAGCAACATACGCAGCATCATTCAGTCTCCTTCATGAACTGCTTATATTGTTTACGTTGTTCAGGAGTAAAGCCAGCTATTAATCTCAAGAGATTCTCTCGTGCTGCATCATCACCGTAGTTCTTTTGCCTGAGATAATTCTTTTCGTAATCTAAGCGTCGCTGCTCCACAGCCTTATCATGTGGTGCTTTGAATCGTTTCAGCATCTCCACTTCTTCCTGCTCTAGCGTACGAAGCTGTGCCTTCTCTTCATCATTACGAGGTGCTACGAAACGCCTAGAGAGTTTGCCTTGAGTAACCTCAGGGTCAGCAGTTATTTCATCCAACTTGGCTTGAGCCAGTCGTGCTGCTTTCTCTGCTTTCTCTCGTTCTATGCGTTGCTGTTTCTCAAGTAAAGATTTTACGTAGTTAGCACTCTTCTCTGCCTCATTCTGTCGTTGGGCATCTAACAACTCATAGCTATCTCTGCGTATCTGTGTTGATTGTTCTGCAACACTCTTGATAGTTTCACCAGGTAAATCCTTTCTCCAAACACCTCTAGCATCTTGGTTCCAACCAAAGTCTTGTGGATTAGCTGTTGTCATACAATCCTTCCTTGTGAAATCATATTGTTTAAATTAGCCTGCAACTTCTCAAGTTCGTGACGAGTACGCGATAACTCAGACCTGAGACTACGATTCTGTTCTGTAAGTATTGTTGCTTCTTGTCTAGCTTCTTGAACTTTACTCTTACCAAACTGCTTGATATCTCTAAGCGATATGTCGTATTGATGCACGTAATCTTTTAATAAGTCACGGACTAAAGCTGCAACAGTTCCATGACCTGAATACTGCATTGCAACCAATACAGCTTCTCGCAGTGGTGCATTAATCCAGAAACTATATCTGTGTTCTGTCTTCTCCTTGAATGGTGTAGGCACTGTTATCGCCCTGCTATTCCCAATGAGTGTATATACACCTGTTATATTACATAGTGTAACATTGATTGCTACACGATTGCACAAAGGCTGTATTACCAGTAAATACGCAAAGCAAAGCTTGCTTTACTTCATAGCGTGAGTGTGACAGCTATTGTGACAGTTATGAGATTTTAGTGTATTTTATCCACCTGTTAGGATAGCTACGCCATTATAATTAAATGCTTAGTATTCCATTGGTATTCTGTAGCTACTCAGCTATTCGCTGGTAGTACGATTTATTATCAATAACTATGTATCTTTAATTCTTTAGAATTACAGGAGTATTGTAAACAATACATTCTATAGCTATGAGTAATACTTGAATAAAGTATCACTCATAATTCTGTAGAAAAAGATTAGTCTTATAGTTCTGTCGTCCCAGCTTACACGGGGGGTATGGCTAGCTGGGACTCCTATATTCCATGCAAGTTACAAATTATTGGCAACATAACTTGGTTACATCACTACAAATTAAAAAACACTATCCCTACACCAGGTCTACAGCACAAAGTGCATATGCTTTGCGTTAGCGGGACATATAAGTTTCACACGTACTTAGGATTAGAGACACCTTTTAGGCTTCTACAGTGTCCTCTAATGCAACATTAGTGCATCCTTCAACCTCACTTCGTTACGGTTTCGAGTAGCTAAAGTTATTCGGAATTTCCGAATACAAAATTACTGCTTGATAAAGCGTAGCGCTATCACTTGATAAAGCGTAGCGCTATCGCTTGATGAAACCATCCTCGTCTAGAGTTGCAATACAGTACCAAGTTGGATGGTTATCCCAGTAACCTAGACCTATTAAACGATTATCAGGAAGAATACAGAAACCATCACTCTGAAAATAATCAGGCGGAGCAAAACGAATAGGGTCATCCACTGTGCTTATCAGAATCCTGCTGATGTTGAAGAATTCATCTAGGTAAGCAAATAGGTCAAATACCCGCGTCTTTAACTCTGTGGCTGTGTGAGAGTTGGGACAGGTAAAGTAAAATTCCGTACCTGTCTTTGTGTCCCTTAGCTGTAACCCCGTGGTGTATATGACTGCACCAAGGAGTGTAGACATGTGGAAGTCTTTACTTACGGCATTGTAGAACCTGCTTATGGCTTGCTGATTGACCTGTGTCGGTTCATTGTGCAGTATGGGGTTTTGCATATCAAGTAAAGACTTTGGTTAAAAGTTCGGCGGGTATAGACACTAACTCTTGATTCTCCATTAACTCTACCCTAGCTACCACTGGGGTATCAACCTCTTTTGCGAAAGATATAATTCTTGCTCTCTTTCCACTAAGTTTTGTATCTCCCGTTTGTATCTTAGTTGTCTCACCTACACTAAAAGTTTTGCCTGCTACAAAAACACTTGGGACACTCCCCCCCTCTATTTTTTCACCACAGTACGATTGATGGGCTGAAACTCCCTCTCTGTCTGGGTTTTGAACAATCGTAATTATGTTTTGATTTTCCAATGTAGCATCTGACACATTGCTATTCTCAGTACCATTTTTAGGTGTTTTATTATCGTAAGTATTTATTACTACGATTGATTGAAAGTCTTTCTCTGTATGGGTTTGAGTACCATCAATCGTAATCTCTACTCTCAAACAGTGGAGGGAGTACCTTACGTCTTTTCCAGTTCGATTTTTCTTAATATTTGGTAACTTATTCAACAACTTGGACATATATTTGTATTCGCTATCGCTGGTAATTCCAAGTAATTCTTTTAGTTCTACGCCGAGTAAACCACCACAGTGGGAGTTATCTTGTAAGACTTTGATAATACGGTTTGCCATTTCAGCCTGTTCTCGTCGTTCTGCTTCAGACAAACGTAGTTCACCCAAGTTGGTGAAGGAATTATCTTCTGTGTTCAGTTCTAGTTCATACGTAGTGCCCTCAACACTTTGTAAACCTGTTAGCTGTAGTTCCCGTGTATTGGTTGACTCATCCTCTACCCACTTACGCTTATCCTTGGGGTCTTTAGTCATTGGGCGCTTGAGAATTAATAAACCCCATATAGCACCAGAGATAGCACCGCTACCTCTCAATTGGTCAACTCCTGTAGCTTGAGGGTTTTTATTTGGGTGATGAATTACCATACAACCCACGTTAGCTTTTTCGATAATCGGGTCAATCGCGTAGAATATGTCAGCGTAAGCTTTATCGTTTTCTGAGATAGCCTTCCCTGCATTTACTGAGGTTAGTGAATCTATAACCACATTCTTGTAAAGACCAGTGGCTAAATACTTCTTCAGAATATCGACACTAAACTTAGGCAAGATGGTTACGTATTTTTTAATTAACTCCTTGTCGCCGTGAAATCTTTTCAATAGGTGGACAGCGTTCCATTTTGTACGCTCTGTACTGAAAAACAAAGTTCTACCTGGTTCCACATCAAAACCGAGCCACTGACGTTTTGTCGCCATCGCGTACATCAAATCAATTCCTGCTATGGACTTACCTGATTTTGGTTTACCTGCAAGAATAACCACAGCACCTTTAGGCACTAAACCTGGTACTACGTAATCCTCTCCACCATCTTGGAGCAAAACATCAATATCAATTTCTAAGCCATTTTTTTCTGTTTCTCGTTTTTCCGCTCTGTGTTCTAGTAATGACTGTAGTTCAGCCTTGCCTACTCTGTGTGTAGAACAGAATTTAGCTTTTAGCCTAACCTGCTCCTCAAAATCTTCTGCCTGCTCTATGCGCTCTAGGTCTTTTCTAAACGCAGCGGAATCATCATCAAGGTTCACTGCTTCTACAAATCCGTCTTGTTGCGCCATATAAAATAAACTTCCAATATTAATCCCTGAGCCATTAAAACTATTCCACTTCTTCACACACTCTCCGTCCTCATACTTGCTCGATTGCTGGCTCCACTTATCCCATTCCCACAGCAACGAATCATCGCCAGTTGAGTGAAGCGCCATGCCAATATTCTTCCACTCTTCGTAGTCATCGGCTCTATCAGATTTAAGGCTGTAAAGTGCGTCTAGGATACGTTGCCTGTCTTTACTAGCTGAATATGGTTTAAGTGGCTTCCTGGCTTCGCTATTGACCGCTTTTTGTGGTATTAGCATCTGCTCTATAACCCACAGTGGAGCCTCTGCTATTTCAGTGAATGCCGACGAGTGAATCCAGTAATATGAACCTGTCACAGGATGTTCGCCAATAACGACAGATTGACATCCATTCCACCGGAACTCTACTTGCTCAATTTTCCCTAGCTCATCGACTACACCAGTTTTTACTTTCTTGGTTCTAATGCTGCCCCAGTATTCTTGTGGTACTCGGTAGAAACACGAATACCTGCCAGGTCTGCCAGATGTTACGGTTACAGTCTGTGGTAGTGCGTCACTAATCAGGTCTGTTCCAGCAAGCTTATTGATTAACTCAGTAGCACTTTGTCCATCATGGTCAACACAAACTAAGCCGTCAGAATACTCACCTAAGAGTACTCCAACGGCTTTTATTGGTGATAGTGGATTATCGATTTCTTCTAATATCTGTTCCTTTGTTTGTGGGTGATGATTCCAATTATCTAGATATGGTCTTTTATCTTCTTTAATAGGAGTGAGCGCCCAGAAATTAGGTAGTTCTACCAGTTGTTTTTTAAGAGGTTCCATTGATATCTTAGATATGTGGGTAGTAGTAGTAGAAATGTCAGCAGTTTTGTTGGTAGCAGAACGAAATGGCAAGCCTGATAAAACTTCTCTTCCCATTGAGATAACTTCCTTTTTTGTGTAGAACAGACTGTGTAAGTACATAAGTTTTCATCTTTTGGTAGACCTCCTGAATTGGTAACTCAGGAGGTTATTTGTTTTTAGTTTGTGTACGTTCTTTTCAGCTTTTCAAATGCCTCCCTAGCTTCGTAACAAGCTCTAGTATTTTTACTAAATACTTCCTCAAAGCTTTCGAGGGAATCATCTTTCCAATCTGAATCTGATAATGCATCCTTTGCAAAATCTCCTAAAGGAGAATCGTAGTATTTTCTTTTCTTGAGAAAATCTCTAAAACTTTCTTTAGTCATTCTGTTAAACTCCAATTAGTACAAGTTTTGTGTAGTGCCCTGAAGAGAATTCAAGGCACTATTTTTTATTCATTAGTTGTTGCTTCTAAACGCTTAGCTTTGTTAACCAAGTGGCGCTTAAAACCTCTACGCAAAGCTTCGTTAAATATTCTTGATTTGGCTCTATCTTGCGCACATGAAAGTTCATCAACCAACTCACAGATTTCAGTGTCAATGTATAAACTCACGGGTTGCTTGGTTCGCATGGCTAATAGTAACCTCCTAGTTTGTTTGTCATAAGCTTTACTTATAACAAATATACTACAGGAGAATACACAACTTGTCAGCAACGTCAAGTTGGTTACTAAAAAACTACACAAAATTTAATAAAAGCCTGAGTGAAAAACTGCATGTCAAATCGCTGAAAGACTTACCTGGCATGGATTTGAGCCTAACTCAAATTAAGGCTAAAACATTGCTGGTAACTCAGGACAGTCAATCAAATTCGCGTAGTTCTTCATTAGAACCTTGATATCGTGCCCTAGTATTTGTGCAACTGCTACGGGTGAAACGCCAGATTCTAGGAACCTTGTAGCAGCAGTATGGCGAGTGCAGTAGAACGGACGATACTCAATGGAACACGTTTCCAAGACAACCTTCCAATATCTATTGTTGAAGTTGTTTAGATTGACCTTGTGTCCCTCAAACGTTTTAAACACCAAGTCTGTGGGTTTAGCATCGACTGGTTTCAATGTTTTTAGGACATCGCTAAGATTCTCAGGTATTGGTATTCGCCTAGCTCTATTGGTTTTTGTTGAAAGAATCCAGCAAGTCTTAAAGTCAGAGGAGATGTTACTCCAAGTTAGGTTGACCTGCTCACCTGACCGAACACCTGTTTGAAATGCGAACTGTACGAAGGGTAGATAGTGCGGATACCAGTCTTCAAACTCAGAGATAATCATGTTTACCTCGTGTTTACTGAATGCTTCCCTAGGTTGCTTTGGTGTTACCTTGATAAGATTTTGTGCCTCAATCCAAGGATTAGCAGGCGCTTTAAGCCACTTGTAGCACGCTCCTAGGATGCAAACCTTATCCTTTACTGTGATAGCCTCAGCATTCTCTAGGAGACTTAAAACGAACTTCTCTGCATCTTCCTCGGTAATGCTTAGATAACACTTATTGCCTAGCTTGGAGTTCTTCAGGATATTGATTAGTGCCCAGTATTTGTAGAGTGTCCCTCGTTCCACTCGTTTGGTTTTGTAAGCTGTAAACGCCTCAAAGACAGTTAGCAGACTTTTGTTGTTATCCTTAACCTTCTCAACCTTGTACCGTTTAAGAGTCTTGTCAAATTCACCTGTATCGATATCTGTTTCAATCTGTCGTTTTAGTAGTTCGGCACGCAGGAGGTTATCTGAGGTATAACCCAATCCTGGATAAAATGCGTGCTGCTTACCATCAACTCTAAACCTCAGTCTGATGGTGTCTTTAATTCTTTCCACGGTAACTTTACCTCTTGCCATTGTTTACATTTGTCTACCGACTCAGGCAAAGGTATACTCGGAAACTCTAGAACGTATGGAGAATAGGGAACTCGAATCCCTGACCTCTGCGGTGCGATCGCAGCGCTCTACCAGCTGAGCTAATTCCCCTAATTTTCCACTATCTTAGCATTTCATAATACTGCTTTTTTCAACGCCATGCGTGCGTTCTGGCACCGCTCATTATGAAAGGTGTTATCTCCTTGTTGTAACCATACTGAACACAACTTCAGCAGCGAGTCGTCCAGTTTGAGCAGCGCCATTCATATAGCCATAAAATTCGTCGCTCAAATGCTCGCCAGCAAACACTAAATTTTCGATATTAACATCTTGCCGTTCTTCGGGGTCGTCCGATTCAATATAGAAAAAGTCAGCAAAGTCTGTTAGTTGTCCTGGCTTAAAACTAGTATAAGCTCCCCTAGTAAAAGGATCTTGAGTCCATTGAGTGCGCAAAAACTTTCCATTGGTAGCCCTCCTAGCGTTCGGAATGACATCCTCAAATCGGCTGACAAACTTCTTGCCTTGCGATCGCGTACTACCAGATTGCATTGCTGTGACTTCGTTACCACCAAAAAAGAAAGTCAGCGCTCCATCTTTTCTATCTACCTGTCGCTGCGTTGCATCCCATGCTGAGGAAAAACCGAGATCAGTCCAAACCTCCTTCACAAATCCCTTTTCTTGTCGCCAAACTTTTTGGTCAAATCCAGCATAGATCTTTTCATTTGAGCCAAGATCAACTTCGTTGATAAAACGCCTCAGTTGTTTTGGTAAATCAACTTGAATTTTAACGCCGCGCAAAACCGTAAACGGAATTGCCATAATGACATAATCTGCATCAAATTCATGATTTTTAGAAAATGTCAAGCGAAAGCCTCTACCCCTTGCCTGAATTTGTGTAAGAGCCATGCAGGTGAAAATTTGTCCAGATAGCGCCTGTGCTAGATTGTCGATAATCCTGCCGATACCACCCTCTACAACAAAGGTTTCATCAGAATTGCCCAAAATCTCTACTTTGTTGCCATCTACCGTAGGTAGGTTAAAAAGCAGTTGCAGTGCTGAAGAATTTTTGGGTTCGACACCGTACTCTGTGCGGATTGTATTTTCGATGAGTGTGCGGATAAACCGCTCTGGAATCTTATCAGCGTGTGTGTCTAAATATTGAGCAACAGATATCCGATCAAATTTTGGCGCAAACTGCTCGTAGTCTTCGTCTAATAAGTCAGCATCACGGGAAATTTGTCGAGCAAGTGGACGCAACTTGTCTGCAACTTCCGCGAGCGATCGCAGCCTACCATCAAAATAGTAGCCCGTTTCAGTAAAGGAAAATCTTTCTGCATCCTCAGTTCGATTGAAGAGTGTCAGACCAAATTCCTTTGCTAATTCCAGCATATCTGCATGATCTGTATTGATGAAGTGAGCGCCTGGATCAATGACTACTTCGCCCACAACACCAGTTACAGATAGTATGCGCCCTCCTAATCGCTGTCTAGCTTCATATACAGAAGCAGTCAAGCCAGCCTTTTTTAGCTGATAGGCGGCATTTAATCCGGCAATTCCACCCCCAATAATGGCGATTTTAGGGTTCTGGCGATCGCGGCTCCAAGCTTCTGCATGAGGCAATGCATGAGTAGTGAGTGCAGTTCCTGAAGCAAGGGCTGCAAACTTGAGTAAGCGTCTTCGCGTCCATTGAGATTGCTGTTTCGTGAGTGGTAATTTTCCTTCAGCTTTCAGGTTTTCTCGTTGCGCTTGCTGTAAGGTACGGATAAATCGGCGAAATTGCGGTGTATGCGCCATGATATCTCCTGAGTTGCTTAAAACAATGTAGTTGTACTAAGTAGCGCACCCCTGTGATACCGTTTCACTTTAAGCTTGATATAAACAAAGAGTAGGAGCACAGAAGAAAAGATTTGTAGCTCTCGTATTTGATGTAGGATGACGATGCAATCAAGTTTATAGGTAATTATTTCGTGCTTCTGCCTAGCTTAATGTAATTTTTAGATAGTCAGTTAATTTTTGTTCAGCAGTCGTTCTGGTATCTCAATGACTCCTTCACTCACCATGACCGATTGACCGCCAACTTGTACTGCTACTATGTGTCCATCTACCTTCTGGGCTTGCACATTTATCATGCTAGGACGGTTCATTTCAAAGCCTTGCTCGACTATCCACCGAAGTACGCCATGAGAGCTAGAATAGCGATCGCCAAGATATCCAGCTAAAGCAGATGCCGCTGCACCTGTCGCCGGATCTTCTTCAATACCCATTGCAGGTGCAAACATCCGCGCTCGTAAATCTGAGCCTTGAAGTTCTGGATCGAAGCAGAACACATATAAATGTGGTGCCCAGAAAGATTTTAGGTGGCTGTTCCAATGTTCGCGGTTTACGGATGCTTGACAAAGTGCGTTGCGATCGCGTACTGGAACAAATAAAAAGGGAACACCACACGACACAGCGGCTGAACTCCACTCACCTACAAGAACATCGTCTTCATGTAAACCAAGGATTGCTGCAATAATCGACGGTTCAGGAGGGTTGGGACCAAATTGAGGTAATTGAGCAGCAGTCAGATAAGCAGAGACAGGTTGACCGTTTTGTGCATAAATTACGACATTGACTGGACCAACTTCTTCCTCAAAAATAACTGTTGTTTCTTCTTCTAAAAGAATCTCGCCAATCGCAGCTAAAACGTGTGCTGTACCAATTGTCGGGTGTCCTGCAAAAGGCAGTTCAGTACCAGGCGTGAAGATTCTTAAGTGCTTAGTGCGATCAGGCTGTGCAGGTGGAAACACAAAAGCTGTCTCGGATAAATTAAATTCCCTAGCAATGTTCTGCATTAAACTATCAGGAATTCCTCGTGCATCTGGAAACACTGCCAATTGGTTTCCGCCAAAAATTACATCAGTAAATACATCAGCAGTATAAAATCTGTATTTTGCCATTTGAATTCCTCTTGATTTAAGGTTGCAGACTAAGGAAATGAGCAAAATCAAAGCGGCTTAATAAAAAGCTTCTTAACTCTTTAGAACCAAGCCACTACTATTTACTCAGGATAATTATATGAATCCTGAGTAGGTTTTTTAAGATATTTGCGATCAATCACCCTGTACTCGATAAGGTACTGAAGCAGTATGCATTTGTCACTACAGAAAGTCTCTGCACTCTTTATACTTTCGCCTCAGTTTATCTCAGACAATCACAGGTTGACTCAGCTTTAAAACTATTACTCGTTTATTTACGCTTTTATGTCATACCTATCTCAAATAAGGTAGGCAGAAGAAATACTAAGTATAAGTTTTTTAACTGTCACAGATTGATGGAATTGCAACAACACAACCAGAATTTACAGCGTAATTTTCTACGTATGGGAAATAGCTATTTTTTTTGTTTGAGAAATTAATTTGCTATAAACTATAATGCATTGTTAAAAATGAGTTTAAAAAAATACCATATAGCACTCAATTATTTTAATTTCATATATTGCTCTAGATGAAATTGAAGAGTGCGATCGCACTCAACGTCTAATGAAGATTTTTTTAGGAGTTAATGTCTGAGCTTACAATCAACACTCTAAAAGTTGCGTACTATGTCTTTCACTATTTTCTTGACTGTCCGTAACTTACCTTGCGATTGACTCTTATGTTGAACAGAAGTTACAGATATTTGAGTGCTGTTATATTTTGTTGACCATACATCTATTGCTGCGGACAAATCTCCTTGTGCGCCGATTCTCTGCCAAAACTCACAAAAGTCATTGGTCGCATTTTCTAGCTTGAAGGTCATCTGTTTAGATTTATCTTTTAGAAATAATTTAATATTTGTGTTGATAGTATCGCAGTAGTCTTTACAAATACTAAGTTGTTCTTTTTCTTTTTCCTCATCACGCATTAATATATCGCGTGCATAACCACGAATAATACTTTTTTTGTATTGCCAACGGCTGTTAAAACTTTCTGCTGTGTCATTTTGATTTCTAATTAAATGAACATAAAAAGCGCGATCGCCAAACTTTTCATCTAATCTGCCCAAAAACCAAGATAACCGATTATCAGCTTCTATATGATTTTCTGGGTAATTAAGCCGCTCGTTTCCTAAAAGAGAAATTCTAGATTCATGAGCTGCCGTATAGTTTGAAATATGTTGACATGCTTGAATAAAAGTAGTAGAGCCACAGCGCCCTGTACATAAAATAAAAATATTCACACTGAGTTCCTTGCTCAACTTAAATTTGCCTCAGTTATAGTATCCGTTTTGCAAATTTAAGCAAGTAAAGGTGATTACAATGTTAGTCAACTAATGTCCTACAAATTTGTCTGTTGCTTCAATTAAAGCCGTGCGAATTCCTGGTTCGCTCATGGAATGTCCAGCATCAGGAACGACTATAAATTCTGCTTCTTGCCAAGCACGGTGTAATTCCCATGCTGAAATCATCGGGCATACTACATCATAGCGTCCTTGAACAATGACCGCTGGAATTTGCCGAATTCGATTTACATTAAGGAGTAATTGGTCTTCGGTATCAAAAAAACCTTTGTTGATAAAATAATGGCACTCAATTCGGGCAAAAGCGTCTGCGAAATTACTTTCACCAAACGTTTGGATTAAATTGGGATCGGGATAAAGTCTACTTGTGCTTGCTTCCCAAATTGACCAAGCACGGGCTGCTTTTAGCCGCGTTTGAGCATCAGAACTTGTGAGGCGTTTGTAGTAAGCAACTAGTAAATCGTCGCGTTCGGCTTCAGGAATTGGTTTAACGTATTCTTCCCAGGCATCAGGGAAGATATAGCTAGCACCTTCTTGATAAAACCAGCGCAACTCTTTTTGGCGCAATAAGAAAATACCACGGAGAATGAGTTCTGTACAGCGATCGGGATGCGTTTGACTATAGGCTAAGGATAAAGTACTTCCCCAACTACCACCAAAAACAGCCCAACGTTCAATCTGTAAGTGTTCGCGTAATTTTTCAATATCACTCACTAAATCCCACGTTGTATTTTCGCGGAGTTCTGCATGAGGTATACTTCTACCACAACCCCGCTGATCGAACATGACAACTCGCCACTTTTCGGGGTGAAAATATTGGCGATAAAATGGCGGACACCCGCCACCAGGTCCGCCGTGGAGTAGAACAACGGGCTTACCCTGTGGATTGCCTGACTCTTCATAGTAAATTGTATGCAAGTCAGAAACTTGTAGATTTCCTTCGTTGTATGGTGCAACGAGTGGGTAAAGTTCTCGCATGAGAATAACTAGTTATTAAGATGTTATTTATTAATCTTAAAAAGAGAAGCCTAGCGACTAAAGTCGCGGCTTCACAAACAAAGTCCACATTCGTGGACTAATAAGAGAGATATATTACAGACTTTGCTGTTTCTATCTGTAACAATGCCTAGTCTTTCTTCATCCAACTGAACATAGCGCGTAAATCTTTGCCGACTTCTTCAATTGGGTGTTCAGCTTCTTGACGACGCATTGCGGTAAATCCAGGTTTACCTGCTTGGTTTTCTAGCACAAATTCACGGGCAAATTGACCTGCTTGGATCTCTTGCAGAATTTTGCGCATTTCTGCTTTAGTTTGTTCAGTAACAATTCGCGATCCGCGAGTATAGTCACCGTATTCAGCAGTATTAGAAATGCTATCACGCATTTTAGCTAAGCCGCCTTCAACAACTAAGTCTACAATCAACTTGACTTCATGCAGACATTCAAAATACGCGAGTTCAGGTTGATATCCTGCTGCAACTAGCGTTTCAAATCCAGCTTTAATCAACGCACTTAAGCCGCCACAGAGAACAGCTTGTTCGCCAAACAAATCGGTTTCAGTTTCTTCGCGGAAGGTTGTTTCTAGAATACCGCCACGAGTTCCACCAATACCTTTTGCGTATGCCATTGCGCGATCGCGTGCTTGACCACTGGCATCTTGATACACTGCAAATAACGCCGGTACGCCTTGTCCTTGTTCGTATGTCCGCCGGACTAAGTGTCCTGGTCCTTTGGGTGCTATCATCACCACATCAACATCTGCGGGTGGTACAACTTGACCAAAGTGAATGTTGAACCCGTGTGCAAAAGCAAGGACTTTGCCTTCTGTTAAATTTGGTTCAATTTCGTTCTTATAGACACTTTTTTGCACTTCATCTGGTAGCAGAATCATAATAAAGTCTGCTGCTGCTGCTGCATCAGCAACTGCGTGAACTTTAAGTCCTACTGCTTCGGCTTTTGCTGCTGACTTGCTACCTGGATATAGCCCAACGATGACATTCATGCCACTGTCTTTCAAATTTAAGGCATGGGCATGACCCTGAGAACCATAGCCAATGATGGCAATTGTTTTTTGTGCTAAAAGATCTAAGTTGGCATCAGTGTCATAATACATCCGAGCCATAGGGGCAACTCCTTCGGTCAAGTGTCTAAATTACTGCAAATTTTTTATCTTACCTCAAAACTGATAGCCAAGCTTTGATTAGTAACAACTCTATAGATAAATGAGTTACTGTGCGGTGTAACCGCCATCAATGACTAATTCTGCACCTGTGACAAACTTAGATTCGTCAGAAGCTAGGTAAAGAATACCATAGGCAATATCATCTGGATCGCCCATATGACCAATTGGATGCAAACTATCTAACTTTTGGCGTGCAGACTCAACATCACCTTGCTGCTGAAGAAATGACTCTACCATTGGTGTCCAAATAAAACCAGGATGCACTGAATTGACGCGAATATGATTTTTGGCATATAACAGGGCGTCGTTTTTACTCATCAATCGCACTGCACCTTTTGAGGCATGATACGGTGGACTATCTGCTGCACCAACAAGCCCGTAAATTGAAGATAAATTGATAATACTGCCGCCGCCTGCATTGATCATCGCGGGAATTGCATATTTGGTGCATAAAAAAACACCATTGACGTTAACTGCCATTAAAGAATTCCATTCTTTTTCTGTAATTTCATGAGTAGGTTTGTTGACTCCAGAAATTCCAGCATTATTGACTAAAACATCAATTTTCCCCCACTTTTGTAGAACCTCTGTAAAAACTTTTTCGACTTCTGCTTCTTGAGAAACATCAAGATGCCAATATGCTGCTTCACCTGCTTTATTTTTGATGTCTTCTGCAAGCGTTTTACCTTCGTCGTTTAAAATATCTGTGACTGCAACTTTAGCGCCTTCTTTTGCTAGTAAAATGCACGTTGCTTTTCCAATACCGGCTGCACCGCCTGTGACAATAACAACTTTATCTTTGACTCGATTCATGATAGATGCTCCTGATTTGAACTATTGTGGAGAGAAGGAATAATTGATAAGGTAAAGTTCCAATTTGTGAGTATGTAATTGCCTCCTAAATTCCTCATATGGGAGACTTTAATTAGTGAGTTGGAGACTTTAAATTAGAGAAGTTCTGGAAATAGAAAGGGATACTTCAAAAACAATTTATGATTACTCTGTAGTTTTGTAAGTTGAAAGAAGTTAGGCATAATTTTGGTTTTGAATCTATTACGAAATTTAAAAAGTTGAAGGGTGGGGATCTTCGGTAGTTATGCAGTTATTAGAGATGGAACTGTCTTAGAGATTCCTAAAAACTCAACTTGTTCAAGTGTGCCGTGGAAAGATTCATAATATTGGTCTGTCCCAAACCAATAACCTAGAATGACTTGTGAAGGAATGGTATATCCGCCGAAGTTGCGTTCTGCTGGAAATTCGCCACCCATAGGGATGTATGTCCAATCAGTGTCTTTTGCAAGATCGCTCCAGCGTGGGAAGGAAAGTTTTCTGAGCTTACCTTCAGCGTCAATTGTAAAGGTTAGCGTGACAAGTTCGCCATCTACTTTTAAACTTGCTTGAATTGTGTTTTCGTCAATTGCTTGCCAATTTACGCCATTTTGGGGAAGTAAGGCTGAAGGTAGCCAGATGAATTCTGCGACTAATCGCCCAATGCTAGAGCGAGTGATGTTATGGTTACTCGCATGGACTAAGGGTAAAAGTTCCCACAGCGAAAATTGCACTCGACCGCTACCATTAGCATAGGAATCGGCTCCTTTAAATTGCAACAAACCGCGACCAATTGTTGCTTGCCAAATAAAGCCTTTTACTGAAATAATTTCTTTAGCTCGCATCAGAAGCCAAGGTTGATCTTGCCCCATTCTCAAGCTACCAGTCATTTTTAAACGAACAGAAGTTGCAAGGGGCGTTCCTGGAGTTATAGCGTGTAAAAAGTAGCGCTGTACAGGTGCAGGTAAGGTTGCAATCATATCTTGGGTAAAATACTTACCTTCTGGTTGAGTTTCTAGCTGTCGCCAAATTTGGTTTAGCTGTTGTTTTTGTTTAGTTTGCAAAACCGCGAGAACAACAAAAGCGATCGCCCCTAATGCACCGATACTCAAAAAAACTGTAGTTAACATTTCCCTTGCCTCTTTGATGGTTTGAGTCCTCAAAAGTTCTTGTCACCATCTCTGCGTACCTACAAGTTAGGAAAACATCGTGAGGAATTTGTGAGGTGAGGGTAGAAACAACTGTATGGACAATCTATCTATTGAGTAGTTCTCGCATTGTTTAATTTACGCTACGTCACAGGTAAAGTCTTTTGCTACATTGCCCTATGGATACCAACCCGCAGTCCAAACCACCGTTTGACGAAACTAATGAGGATACACCTGAAATAGGTGGTGGGATACCTGTCATTGAGTATTGGGCAAAACATACGCTGTCGCCAGAAGGACCTAAGCTTTGGCAAACGCTGTTTCATCATAGTGCTTGTTTGTCTTGTTCTTGGGGTACAGGCGGACAAAAGGGGGGCTTTACAAACGAAGTAGGCGAAAAGCTGCAACGTTGCATGAAAAGTGTCGAAGCAATCTCAGCCGAAATTGACCAAGCATTTTTGCAAGCACACACCGAAGGATGGGAAGCAGTAGTAGAAGACGCGTGATCGCTTTCTTGGGAAACTATTACAGCTACCTGTGGAGTCTCGCAAGCAGAAATTGAAACAGCAGCAACGATTATCGGTACCATCAAAGAACGTTGTCTTTGGTTAGGCAATGGGTATCACGCAACACACTAATGGTGTTGATAATGTCTATAGCATTGCTAATACTGCATTAATAAGCGGTCAGATCGCCAAAATGGGAGTCGGTGTGATACCTATACGCGGACATTCTAATGTGCAAGGCTTCGGTTCTATGGGCGTGACGGTTAAACTCAAAGAAGAAATTAAGCAGGCGTTAGAACAACTTCTGGGGCGATCGCTGAATTTACCAAAAGGTTATCACACTCGCGATCTGATCGAAGAGCAGCGGGCAAAGTAGACAGTCTCATTTGTGTTGGTGGTAATCTCTATGGTGCTAATCCTGACTCGACACAAGCAAAACAAGCTTTGGGTAACATCGACACGATTATTTATCTTGCGACTAAACCTAACATTGGGCACTTCCACGGACTAGCAAAAACTAACACAATTATTATTCCTGTCCTCAATCGTTTTGAAAACCCGCACAAAACCACAGTTGAATCAGGCAATAACTTCGTCAGGCTTAATGATGAAGGTAAAACGCATTTAAAAGATGCCGATCTGATTTCAGAAGTAGAATTTTTAACAGAACTAGCACATAGATTACTAGGCGATTATCCTGTTGAGTGGCACAAGATGCAAGATACTCGTTATGTCAGGCAACTGATCGCGAGAACTATTCCAGGGTATGAAAAAATTGGGACTATCGATGACACCAAAGAAGAATTTACCATTTCTGGGCGCATTGTCACCGAACCTCACTTTAAAACCTCATCAGGAAAGGCAAAGATGTTTGCAACACCTCTACCTCATCTCACCCTACCTGAAGCCAAAGATTTTGGTATTGAAGCTGTTAATAGTCTCGTTCTCGCTTTAATGACTGGACGTAGCTACTCGCAACACAACACAGTTGTTTATAAAATTGGCGATCGCTATCGCGGAATGCCTCAACGTCACTGCATTCTGATGAACCGCATCGATGCTGAAAAAATAAATTTGGCACAAGGCGATCGCGTCACTGTACAAGGTGATGCTGGTAAATTAGACAAAATAGAAGTCATTTACGGTGCAGTCCGAGAGGGCGCCGCGTTGATGTTTTATCCAGAAGTCAATGTCATCTTTAAGGCAACAACTGAAACGCGATCCGGTACACCTGCTTATAAGCGAGTACCAGTATTAGTTTATGGCAATAAGAACTAAAATCATAATTTAGAAACTGATTTATATGATGGATATTCCTAATCTAAGTTCTGAAAGTATTGACCGCATTATTGAAATGGCATGGGAAGATCGTACGCCTTTTGAAGCGATTACTCTTCAATTTGGGCTAACAGAACAACAAGTAATTGCCTTGATGCGGCGTGAAATGAAAGAATCGAGTTTTAAGATGTGGCGTAAGCGCGTCAGTGGACGTCAGACAAAGCACCTCAAGCAACGTAGTTTTGATCGAGGACGATTTCGCTCTCAAAATCAAAAGGGATCTTAGTGTAATATCCAAAATTACTGGGAAAATAAAAATGACATCGATTAATAACGAATACCCTGACAACTTAATGCCAACCTTATTAGAGATACGCGATAGTGGTCAGTGCCGCACGCTAGAGTTTTCTTGTGTCGTTGATACACTAAAAACGACAGGTCATGAGGATGTCGCTGTTTGGTTAGAAAAGCATCAAGCAAGCTATCATGAAATCGTGACGCAAGACTTTGCGCAATGGCTCAAAGAACATTTTCCTGATGAACCAGAATCTATCGCCCAAGACGCAGCCGCAGCAACAGGCTTAGATATGCCAGAAGATTCTTTTAGTTAATCCTAACAGTAGGTAGTTGAGCGATCGCTTTTCAATATTTAAACGTTTTGCCTAAATGCGATCGCCTCGCGTATTAACCGAAATTTAGATAGTACGTAGATTTACCGAAAATTATTATATTTTAGTGTGCGAAAGCACACTTTGTTTGCATAGCCCCGACTTTAGTCGAAGGGTATCTTATTAAGCAATATTACTTACACACTTTAGTAATTTTGTCAATGTCTGTTCATCCTAATGATAGATGTCCAAAGCTAAAAGTAAACAATAATATACAAATGGTTGCATCTATAGCTTTGTAGTTATTTATCGCAGTATGAATAAACTTTTGAATAATAGACTTTACTTGTGGATAGGCGTAGTGTCATTTCTAGTGCTGTACTGGGTTGCAGCTAATGTATTTTTGTAATCTTTGATGAGGAGATGGAAGTATTAGCCTTTTTAATGAGTACTACTGCATCTCCTAGAAATTAACTCAAGATAGCTAGCCATACGTATCATTGGTTAGCTATTTTCATCTTTAGTCCAAATGCGCCCATAGTTACCAGGGATAGTAATCCAAGTCTCTTCAAGTTGAGGAACATCATTCAAGTTTTCGCCGTGTAGTTCCTCACGATAGTTTCCACCCATAGGAAACCAAAAGGGTACAGTTTGCGCAGTGTCTCCAAAATTCAATGCAACTAAGCTAAAAGCATTTTGTTCGTAGCGCGAGAACAGCAAGACATTTTTAGCATGATAGCGATCAAAATGATTGTAAAAGAAATGTTCCCCTGTGCGAAACTGCGATCGCTCTCGACGAAGTTTGACTAACTTGCGTACCAAAGAAATGACACTTTTACCGATAGGATCGTAGAAGTAATCCCAACGAACAGGACGAAACAACATCACACGCCCAAAACCTTGATCGGGGATATAGTAATTTTCGCCAAACTCTTGTCCTTGCCATAACATGGGAATACCACTCGCCGTTAGCATTCCAATCAGATACGGTTGAACTTTGTACCACAGATTGCGATCGCCTTCCTTTAACAACTCATTATCGCGGTTGATTACTCCAAAATTGCAGACAAACCGAGGATGATCGTGATTCTCAATATATTGCAGCACTGTTTTTTCGAGAGTGTCATCATTCGTTGTGACTGTTTGAGGATAATCAATCAAACCAAAGCGAAACCCCAAATTTGTTAATTCATCACGATTACCTGAAGCAACTCCTTTAACCGCACCCAGCGTTTCATTTTGCCAAGTACAGTTACTATAAGTTTTTGCTAAAATTTCTTGCGGTCCTTCTAATTGTTCTGCACACTGAATCAAATTAATCTTGTCGTTATTAAAAAATCTTTGCCAGTATCCGCCAGCACTTTGCTTATCTTTGATTGTTTGATAAGTATTGAACGTTAAACTTGCATAACCTACACCTGTTGCACCATCCCAATAGTTAGGAACGCAATCGTAGCGAAAACCATCTACGTGATATGTCTCAATCCAGTGATAATTAACTGTATAAAAGAAGTCTTGAGTAAATTGACGATTGAAATCAGTACTTTCGCCAAAATAATCTTTAGCAAAAGTTCCCATAAAAGGATTTTCGCGATAACCTAACTGGCGATAAACATAGCTGTAAGGAAAACTATCACTAGTATGACCATAGACTGCATCTAAAATCACCGCAATCTTTCTTTGATGTGCAGCATCGATCAACCGTTGTAAATCTTTGCGATTACCAAATCTTTCATCTACCCCAAAATAACCAATAGGTAAAAATCCCCAATCGACAGTCATCCCCACATTAGAAACTGGCATGACTTCAATACAGTTAATACCTAAATCTGCTAGATAATCAAGTTGAGCGATCGCACCATCAATATCACCGCCAAACTCATTAATCATCAGTTCATACAGAACCAAATCCTTTAATACAGGTGTTTTCCAGTCTTTTTCTTCTTGACTCCATTCATAAGGACGATATCCTAACGTAAATGCAGATAGTTTCCCAACACCAAATTCTCTAGCAAAAGGATCGATAATCCAATCAATTTCAGTGCGATCGCGATGTCTTAAGCAATAGCGATAAACATAAGTTCCTTCACTTCCCCATGCTGAATTAGGACGCTTCCTTTGGGTAAACGCTTCACTTTTAATATCTACTTTAACTGACCAATAATCACCGTATTCTGAATCTAATGAATGTGTTAATTCAAACTCATGGGGAGGAATATCTTGGAGAAATTGATCTTTCTCGTGAATAATTTTTAACCACAACTGATAGCCATCATTTGCAGATACCCAAGGAAGAAATAGCCCAAAATCTACAACCCCACCAGCGACTTCTCTAGCACCTAGCTTATCCAATGGTAAAATCATGACAAATCCTCTTTGAAACGCATTTTTGGATAAAGACAAACTTATCTACCAAATGTATATGCAGATTTTCGGAAGATTCATTAAAGATAAGCAAATTAAATCAAGACTTTAAATCATGTCCGTCTACACAATTGTAATATTTGTAAGTAAGGTCAACTATAAACACAAAACCTATCTTTATATGTTTTTATAAGTCTTTTTTTAGTTAGTCCACAGAGGTGGAATTTGTTTATATAGCTGCGACTAAAGTCGCCAAGCTAATCTTCAACCAAAGCACCACCACAACTAGAACCCGAACCAGCAGTACAACCATAGCAATAAGGTGCTGTTTGGATTTCATCAATTAAATCTAAAGTTCCAGCTTCGAGTAGTGTGGTAACAGTTAGTACTTCGCCATTACGAGTTTTTGCAGGTAGATTCATCATTTGATTAAAATCACAATCATAAATATTTCCTAGATAATCTACTGATAATTCATTGCGGCACATTAAATGCTCTATAGTATTTGCATTAAAATTATCTTCTAAAAACTTTAAGTAGGGAACGTATAGTTTTTGACGTTGTAAATATCCAGCACTTCTACCTACGGGTAAATTGGCGATCGTAAAGAGGTGATTAAATACAATACCAAAATGTTCTTGCAAGAACATTTTATAAGTTTGTTCTAGCTTACCTTGCTCTGGAGGTAGAGAAAATTTCTCTTCACTTATAGGTAATTGAGGATTAAATACTAAATCTAAAATAAGATTTGGCTCTTTGCCATATCCTTGTTGATTGAGCCATTGTAAAGCCCGAATAGACGCATCAAATACACCATAACCACGCATCTTATCAACATTATCTGATAAATAGCAAGGCAGTGATGCTACAACATGAAGTTGATTTTGAGCAAAAAACTCTGGTAGATCCGCAAAGCCTGGTTCAAAATAAATCACCAGATTAGAACGTACAATAACTTCTTTCCTTGCAATTCTCGCAGCTTGTACTAATGGTTTGAACCCATAGTTCATTTCTGGTGCACCACCAGTTAGATCGACAATCTCAATCTCAGGAAAAGTTTGGATAACTTGAATTAATTGTTCGCAAACTTCAGGAGAAAGTTCTTCAGTACGTTTTGGTCCTGCTTCGACATGACAATGCGTACAAGCTAAGTTACAACGCCTTCCCAAATTAATTTGTAGTACTTTAACTTTGCTTTTAGTAAAAGATGAACAAAGTTTTGATTGAAATGGTGTCAGTGATAGTGTTTCTGTCATGGTAAATAATTGTGTTGATCGCTTGGCGATTAAAATCGCAGCTATATAAACAAATTCCACCTCTGTGGACTAGCTAAAAATAAGACTTATAGAATCTTATAAAGATGTGTTTTAGCTGTGTTTTCAACTACTCAGTTCGTTTATTTATAATTAGCAACAGCCACCGCCAACATAATGCCATGTTGAGTCAGTAATCATAACTTGTTGTTGTAATAAAGAGCCAAGTTTTCTGGCTGTTTTATCACAGACAACTGCTGGTACGCCACGTTGTAAAATGTGACCATTAGCATCATCAAATATTTCTTCTTTGCCGCAATATATAGCAGTTTTACCTGTAAAAATACACGCTCCATCTTGTGGAATTGGTACTTTAAAAGCTACTGAATCGAGACTTTCTAAGAGCAAATCTGCTTCTAAATTATATGTGTCACAATCTAGTAATCGATAAGGACGACGTGCTCGAATTTCTACTTGACCAAAGCCAGCATCAACGATTTTGTCAATATACTGTTCGTAGGTAAGTGCGCCGGATAAGCACATTGCTCGCAATCTCTCGTCTTGTTGTAAATGTGTCGGTATGGGGCGAGTGGCGATTGGATCGCTCATTTGCAATCTTCCACCAGATTTTAACACCCGAAACGCTTCTTTAAGTGCCTGAGAAAGGTCGTCTGATGCAAAAATATTGAATAAACAATTTTGGGCAACGATATCAACTGAAGTATCTGCAACGGGTAAGGTAAACGCATCACCTTCTCTAATTTCAACAAAGCTAGGATCGAACCAAGGATTCTGTTGTGCAGCAATTTCTAGATTCTGCTTCGCAGCCGAACGCATCGCTGCAACAGGTTCTACCGCAATCACACCACTAGGACGACGGGAGAAATAGGCAAACTGTAGTGCTTCTAAACCACCACCTACACCAACATATAGTACTGTTGGTTGATTAACAAGTTCAGCTGGATGAACAGTGGTCCCACAGCCATAGTTCATTTGTTGCATTTGCAATGGAATATTGAGTCCTGGAAATTGCAGAGGACTGCTTTGAACGCAACAAAGTCCAACTTGGGGTGTTTGGGCAACTTCACTGTAAAATTGCGCTGCGGTTTCTAAATAAGTCATTCACTTTCAACGATTCCGGCGTTTTAATTCTAGCGAGAACAGCCTCAATGAGATATACATATTTAGGTGAACATAATCAAAAATCACATCTTTTTAAGTTAAGGAAATGACCAGTTACCAATTACTTAATCCGACTCTTCACTCCAAGTCCGCATCTGTAAATAAACTAAAACGAGTGCGACTGCTAAGAGTACCGTAGCTGCTGCTGCTGCGTAACCAAAATCAAATTGGGCAAATGCTTCCTGATATATATAGTAAACCAATAAATTAGTCGAATTTAAAGGACCTCCCCCTGTAACGACATAAACTTGCTCAAAACTTCGTAAGGTAAATATTACAGTTGTAATCGTTGCAAATATCAGAGTTGGTCGCAATCCTGGTAAAGTAATATGCCAAAACTGTTGCCAAGCATTAGCCCCGTCAATTTCAGCAGCTTCGTAGCGACTCGGTGGAATCGCCTGTAATCCCGCCAAGAAGACAACCATATTGAAACCTAATTGCTTCCAAATGCTGAGTAAAATCAAAATTGGCATTGCCCAAACCGTACTTCCTAGCCAAGGAATTGGTTCAATTCCAAAAGAACTTAAAAAAGCGTTAACAGGACCATTCGTTTGAAATAACCAGCGAAATCCTAATCCTGCTGCAACTAAAGAGGTAATGGAGGGAAGAAAATAGGCACTGCGGAAGAAATCTCGTAGGATAACAGCACGGTTTAGGAGTGCGGCTAGCCCTAGAGGAATGACTAAACTAGGAATAACTGTGGCAATAGTGAAGTAGGCTGTGTTTCCCAAGACTTGCCAAAAATCAGGTGTGAGAAGTAAACGCAAGTAGTTCCTCAAACCAACCCAGCGAATACCTGCTGAGGTAAAACTACCTGTGGTAAAGCTGAGATAAAACAAGTAAGCAATTGGGTATAGCAAGAATATTCCCAAGATAATCGCTGCTGGTGCGAGAAAAACCCACGCGGCGATCGCCTGATTGTCCAACCACGATTTACTATATCGAGGAGTATCTATCTTCTTACCCTGCATTCGATGTCCAGTAATTTAAATCAATTTAGCCTTGATTCTACTCTGAGTCTGGTTTCTCCCTCAGTATCGCTGAGTGACATAACAATAGAAGTCCCACTGAAATTAGGAATTCTCGCCTCTGGTAATGGAAGTAATTTTGCAGCCGTTGCCGAAGCGATCGCGCAAGGTAAACTTAATGCTCACATCCAAGTTCTCATTTACAATAACCCAGAAGCTAAAGCCGCACAACGCGCTCAAGAGCAAGGAATTCCAGCTACATTATTAAATCACCGCGATTTTCCATCTAGAGAAGACTTAGATGCGCAAATTGTCAAGACTTTACGCGAATACGATGTCGAATGGGTAATTATGGCAGGTTGGATGCGAATTGTCACTCCATTTCTGATCAATGCTTTCCCCAATCGAATAATTAACATTCACCCTAGTTTATTACCCAGCTTTAAAGGTGTCCGCGCAATTGAACAAGCACTAGCTGCAAAGGTAAAAATCACAGGCTGTACAGCACACTTTGTCACTCTTGAAGTAGACAGTGGTGAGATTTTGCTTCAAGCCGCCGTGCCCATATTACCCGACGATACCCTAGAGACGCTTCATGCGCGTATTCAAGTTCAAGAACATCGAATCTTACCGCAGGCGATCGCACTAGCTGCCTATCAATATTAAATGTTGGTGTAACTTAGACTAAATTAAGCCAAAAACTCAATCCAATCAGACTAGATACTCTTTTATCTGCTCACAAGTTCCTCAAATTGTTTTCATAACATTAAAGTGTTCGCAATAATGACTCAATAGTTAGATGCTAAGCAGCAAAAAATAGCACATTCAACCTAAAGACACACAAGACAGAAATTACATTCGCAAGAAAGTTGAAGTATCTTGCAGAACTTATCGCAGATTATCTTAAATTGCCTCAATCATAACCTATGCATCATCTACAACACTGAAACTAATAAATAGGCAGTCATTCGCTAATCTCTTAAGTCAAATAGGAGGAAATATGTTTGCCAGCAACAAAATTAAAGCTTTTTTGCAAGCTGTATTCCAAATTCCTGTGCAATTCGTTCGTTATCTATGGGAAGGAGTAAGTAGAATTTTTAGCCCTAGTGACGATCGCTATCCATCCACTGGAGTTCAGCCCTTTGAAGGAGAACCGGCTGACGATAAAAGAAGAAGACATGAGTGGTAAGATTGCAACAGTTTTTTGAGTGCATCGATCTTGGTTCTACATCGCAGTGAGAGTATTCACAGATTAAAGTTGTAAGTTTCGCCGTGGCTGAGATACTGCACGCGATCGCTCAATCCTGCATTTTCTACTGCTTGCATAAAGTCTTCAACTGGCGACTTAAACACAGTGTAATCGTTGTAATGAATTGGTATACTTAGCTGCGGCGCAATAATTTGAATTGCCTGGACTCCTTGTTTAGCATCCATAGCCTAGATGTACGAGATCGCCTTGGTGTAAGAAGTTAGGATCGGTGAGAATCGTAAATCCAGCATAACGTAGCAAAACTGTCGCCGTACCAATAAATAGAAGTGAACCAGTTTCTAACTGAGGTACTTCACTATTGTCTGTTGGTAGAACGAGTTCTCGTACTTCACTCATATACCACTGATGAGTCGATACACCTCAACTTAGCCATCTGTGATTGCAGAAATACCCTATCTTCAGACTTAGATTCTGAATGAAGTTGCTCTCAATCTTCATTTTTTGTATTTATGAGTACAACTTATAGACACATACAAATCTATCTAGTGAATAGCTAAGACACGCTACAAGGATGAAGTTGTGTCTTTTGGAACTATTAATAATTAAAGTATCATCTGTATTGGCATCAGGAGATCGGCATCGTATGTTTAGTATTGGAGACTATGTTTTTCATCAAAATACAGGTCACATAGGTAAAGTTATTGGATATGGATACGAAATCTTTGATAACGTTTACACAACAACACTGAAAGTGCTGCTAACAAGTGACAGCAATTCTGAACATAAAGGAGTAGTAGAGGATGTGATATCAAATTGGGTTCAATATTTATCTCAATCTGATTCAACTTTTGAAAATAAGAGTTCTCAAGCTAACAACATAACTAATAACTCAGCAGTTGCTTAATAAGTAAGTTGGCAGTGCTTCTTTTCAAATTTTAGTGTTGAATGTAACAAATAGTTCTCCTAAATTTTTCGTAAAACTTGGTGTTGGGAGTAGAAAATAGGAGAGCGAGAAGAGGGAAATTGCTTGTCAAGAAAGCCTTTGTGCTGATTAAGCAGTTTCCCTGATTGCCGTAAACTCAGGAGAGTTTAGCGAAGTAAGTTTTATACTTCTATTAGAAATTCATAGTTGTGGTAGAAACGTCCAATATTAGCTAAAGCTTAAAACACATAAGTTCATATTATTTTATATAAGTTGACTTATTAGCTGGATTTTGGGCTGATTTCAACAAAATTATTGCTTGCTCACAAGTTCCTCAAATTATTTTTATAAGTTCAAAGTGTTAGCACAATAATCGCTTCTTTATGCTAAGCACAGAGGGAGGAAAAATTTAAGGATTAAGATAATGAGCAGCAGAACACAATAAAAAATTTATAGCAACCTTATTTGAGTTGTGTCATCTTTTTGCAACGAACCGCAATGCACGCATAGGTGCATCAGTAGTTTCTTGTAGAATAGGGCACATAGAAAAATCAATAGGATAACTATTCAATAAATCAAAGAAATACAGCCGATGACTAAAACAATTGTGAATTTAACTTTGCCAATTCTCTTAGAAGAAATTGAGCTAGCACTCAATCAATATCCTCATCATCCATACCAGCAAGCTTTTTCTAATCCTGACTTCCGTCAAGAATTAATTGCTTATGTTTTGAGTAGGGTTTTTAGTAAGTATGTCGTTGTTGATGATGAAAAACGGCAGCATACTGATCTTAAAAAGATGTACCAAAAACCAGATCAAAAACAAGAAAGAGAAGCTTACATCCATGAGGGAATTCATTATCTTGTTGATAAATATGCTGAATATGTCTATCACCATATTCCCTCCGAAGTAAATTCGGGTTCTATACCTTCTAACTGGTTTGGATAATTGACAATGAGGAGTGAATGAATGACATCAAATGAGTTACATTTTGAAGTTTCAGACATGATTACTGGATTAACAGCCGCGATCCTTGCGCCGATTGTTTTTCCTGCTGCGGCAACATTAAATCATCCAGTAACTAAAGCAATTCTTAAAGAGGGAATCATTTTATCAGAGAAAGTCCAAGAAGCAACAGCACAAACAGAAGAAACAATCGCAGATTTAGTTGCAGAAGCAAAGGCAGAATTAATTGCCCGACGTGAAGGTGAGACGAGTTCAACCTTGATAGGAAACACGCACAATTCACGAGCTACTGAGTACATTATTGATGCATTTAAAGATATAAATACTCAAGTACGACAAGCTACTAATAATATGGCTGATTTACAATTATTACTACCACTAGGATTAGGCGCGATCGCCTTGCGTCAACTACTCACAAAAGGGCTACAAATTGAAGAAATTCCTTGGTACGTTCTAGCTTGGTATGCTTTTGATAGTTTTATCAAACTCAACGAAACACCAACATCGCGATCGCTTGAATAAGAGGCTAAGAGGCAATTTAGGTGATTCAAGCAATACATAACGTAGTTCCAGGAAGAGCAAGATATCGCGTTGAAAAGCTTTATCGCTGTAAAGAACTCAAAGAGCATTTAGAATTTCATTTATCCCAGCAATTAGGCATCATTAGTACTAGTGCAAACATTTTAACAGGAAATATTTTAGTTCTTTTTGAGTTAAATCTTAGTACTGATCGAGTTAAAGAATTAGTTGCAGAAATTGAACAAAATTACAGCCCAAAAATTGCTGTAAATCATCAAAAATTAAATAGCAATTTGCAACAAAAAAGTGATGATTGGTATGCACTCGACATCGATACTGTTTTGGCAGAGTTGCAAACATCAGACACCGGATTAACGCAAGTAGTTGCTCATAAAAACTTACAGAAGTACGGGACAAACACATTACCAGAAACAGCAACCCGCTCAGAACTTAGGATTTTACTTGAGCAATTTCAGTCATTACCCGTTGGCTTATTGTGTATTGCAGCAGGGTTATCAGTGGCGACTGGAGGACTTGCAGATGCTGCGGTTATTATGGGTGTTGTTGGTATTAATGCAGCAATTGGTTATATTACCGAAAGTCAGTCAGAAAAAATTATTCATTCGCTCAAAAGCCGCGATCGCCCGTTAACTTCTGTCTTACGCGATCGCCAAATTGTTGAAATTAACACCGCAGAAATTGTTCCAGGAGATATTTTAGTTCTTAAAGCAGGAAACTATGTCGCCGCTGATGCAAGGTTAATAGCAACAGAAAATCTGAGTATCGATGAATCTGCACTGACAGGCGAAAGCTTACCCGTGAGTAAAAGCACTGCATCACTGATTGCTGCTGATATTTCTTTGGGCGATCGCATCAACATGGCTTACAAAGGAACGTTAGTGCTTGGGGGACAAGGTTTAGGAGTTGTTGTAGCGACAGGTAAGTTTACCGAAATCGGTAAAATTCAAGCCATGATCAGTCAAACTCCGGTACAAACAACACCCTTAGCGCGACAACTTGATGAAGTTGGTTCGCAACTTGTAATGCTTGCGAGTGGAGTTTGCACCCTCGTATTTGCTGCGGGATGGCTGCGAGGATACGGTTTGCTACAAATGCTCAAAACATCAATATCACTTGCTGTTGCAGCTGTTCCTGAAGGTTTACCCACGATTGCAACGACAATTTTGGCGCTGGGTATCCAAGATATGCGCAAGCATAAAGTCCTCGTACGAAGTCTTAATGCAGTTGAAGCCCTGGGTGCAGTACAAAAAATTTGCCTCGATAAAACTGGCACAATTACCAAAAATCAAATGTCTGTTGTCGAGATTCATACCGACACAAAATTGTCCCTCGTAGACGGAGATCTCAACATAATAGCAGATGCTTGCACTCTCAAACTTATTCAAGTTGCAGTTTTGTGTAATGAAAGTGTTGTGACACGCGATTGCCACGGCGAATATGTTGTTACAGGTTCAGCAACCGAGAATGCTTTAGTTTACATGGCGATCGCCGCTGGTATTGATGTTTTAGCACTCCGCGAACAATATCCCTTAGTAGACACTAAGCCGCGTGCAGAAAATCGCAACTATATGAGGATGTTGCGTCGAGGTTCCCTCGACGCCCTGTCATCCGTGAGTACGCAACATCAGCATCAGCAACACTTTGCGGTTAAAGGAAGTCCTGGAGAAGTTCTTGATTTGTGCCATTGGCGGCTAAATGATGGCGCAAGAGTCCCGCTTACCGCCGCCGAACGACTGGCGATCGCACTAGAAAACGATCGGATGGCAGGTAAAGCTTTAAGAGTACTAGGCGTTGCTTACGGATATGAAAGTACTGAGTTGGTTTGGTTAGGCTTAATCGGTATGGCAGATCCGGTACGTCATGGTGTCAAAAATTTGATTGGGCAATTTCATCAAGCGGGGATTGATACAGTCATGATTACTGGCGATCAAACTCCTACAGCTTATGCAATTGGGAAAGAATTACAGTTAAGTCGCAACGATCAAATCCAAATTTTAGATGCGCAGGATTTAGTTAACGTTGACCGCGAGGCACTGCAAGCTTTGTGCGATAAAGTCGATATCTTTGCGCGAATTAGCCCTGTAAATAAACTGCAAATCGTCCAAGCGCTACAAGCAGTGGGTAAAGTTGTGGCAATGACAGGTGATGGAATTAACGATGCACCCGCCTTAAAATCTGCCAATGTCGGTGTTGCGATGGGAACGGGAACCGATGCTGCGCGAGAAGTTGCAGATATTATTTTAGAAGACAACAATCTCGCAACAATGATTGTTGCAGTCAGTCAAGGACGGACAATTTACAACAATATCCGCAAAGCTGTCCATTTTTTGCTCGCTACAAACCTGAGCGAAATTATAGTGATGGCGATCGCCACAGCAGGAGGTTTTGGTCAACCTTTAAATGCACTACAATTACTATGGCTCAATTTAGTCACAGATATCTTTCCCGCACTGGCTTTAGCGTTAGAACCTGCGGAACCTGATGTTTTACAAACACCGCCGCGTAGTCCAGATGAGTCAATTATCAAAGCATCCGATTTTCAAAGAATTTTGTTTGAATCAACGATATTATCTGGCAGTACTTTAGCAGCTTACGCCTACGGAGTTACTCGATATGGTATCGGATTGCGGGCAAGTACGATCGCCTTTATGAGCTTAACACTAGGGCAACTCTTGCACGCTCTGAGTTGCCGCACTGAACGTAGCATTATTGAGAATATCCCCGCTAATCAGTATTTAAATCTAGCGTTAGCTGGGTCAATGACTTTACAGTTCGTTGTTTTAGCCCCTGGATTGCGCGATTTATTAAAGCTTGCACCGTTAGATGGATGGGATTTAATTGTCATCGCTGGCAGTGCGTTGTTTCCGTTGGTTGTCAATGAAAGTACGAAGCAATTTCACGGTACACAGCTATGAAACAGGACTTTATGTTCACCTCAGAATCTGTCACTGAGGGACATCCTGATAAACTTTGCGATCGCATTAGTGATGCCATTGTCGATCGCTTTTTGCAGCAAGATCCTTATGCGCGAGTGATTACCGAGTGTGCGGTTTCTACTGCAATTGTCTTTATTGCGGCGAGGTTTGAACCAAACACAAATGTTGATTTTACTAACATTGCCCGCCAAGTGATTGAACAGGTGGGTTACGATCAACCCGCGTTTAATGCCAAAACGTGTAGTATATTAACTAGCCTCAAAGAATTGCCCTGCGATCACCTGTATCATTTTGACGATCAGTTAACTGATGCAGACATTGAGCAAATTCCGGTCAAAAATCAAGTCACAGTTTTTGGCTTTGCTTGCAAACAAACTCCGGCGTTGATGCCATTACCCATTTGGCTAGCGCACAAACTAGCGAAGCAATTAAGTACTGTCAATCACAAAAACATTCTTCCCTATCTTGCGCCTGATGGTAAAACCCAAGTAGGAGTTGAGTATCGCGATCGCAAACCTTATCGCATTCACAGTATCACCATTGTTGCAAGTCAAGACACCACTCAACCTGATTTAGCACAACTACAAGATGACATCCGTCAAACAGTCATTGATGCGGTATTTGCTGATGAAGATATTCGTCCCGATGCTGCAACGAGAATTTTTATTAACCCTGAAGGTTTATTTATTACAGGTGGTCCTTATGTCCATGCTGGATTAACAGGGAGAAAGAATGCAATTGATACCTACGGTGAATACTCTAAGCATAGCGGTGCAGCTTTAAGTGGTAAAGATCCGATCCGCATTGATCGCATAGGTGCATATATGGCACGGTATGCAGCAAAAAATATCGTCGCGGCAAATTTGGCAGATGAGTGTGAAGTACAACTCAGTTATTCTATCGGACTAGCTCGCCCAGTCAGCATCCAGGTTGAAACCTTTGGTACAGGCAAAATTTCTGACACTGAATTGACAACACTTCTAGAACAGCATTTTGATTTTCGCTTAGCAGCGATCGTGCGGAACTTTAAATTACGTTATCTCCCTGCACTCACTCCAGGTGGATTTTATACAAAACTTGCTGCTTACGGTCATGTCGGCAGAATGGATATACATTTACCGTGGGAAGCAACCGATAAAGTTAATGCATTGGTATAGACTTGTCTTTTGAAAGAGAGTAGAGAATGATGTTATTTTAAGATCAAAAAATTTCACCGAATAGGCAACTTTCGATACCGCATACCATTATCTTCTATCGTAATAGCTACTCCCTCAACAAGTACTTGCTCTAACTGCGGCAAAACTTCTAGTAACCTCTGCGATCCTAAATCAGGATGTGCAGAAGACAGCCGGAGAGTAATCAAACTAGGTTGAACATAACCACCTAAAGCAACTAATGCAGAAAAATCTAAATCTTGCGTAAGCACAATCCGATTCTCTACTCGTGCGAGTTCTAAAATCTCTGTATCGGTTGCAGTTGTAGGCAGTACTTCAGTGACACGTATAATATCGTAGCCCTGTTTTTGCAACGCTGCGACTGTTAATGGAGTAAATATGAATGTCTGCTATAAATCTCAGTTCATTCATGCAGAACGAACACTAATAAATTGGTCTGAGACTACCCATGCAGCATAGTTAAGAGCTTGTTGAATGTCTTCAGGCTCAAGTTCAGGGTACGCCTCAACAATCTGCTGAATCGACATACTTGCTAGAAGTTTCAGAACGAAGGCTACTGTGATTCGCATACCACGAATAGTAGGTTGTCCAAGACAGATGTTAGGATCGATGACAATACGATTAACCTCTTCCATAACGATGTAGTTTCGAGCATGAGAACTGCTGTCAGCAACAAGCTTGTAGAGCTAATACCAACTTAGCAAACAACAGGTTAACCTAGGCATTTTTCTGCATACTCAAACAATTCTAAAAATTTGAGTGCTTTATTTGAGCAATCACTAGCTTATCAATAGAAGTTTCATGGAGCATATTTCTCAAATTCCTCCAATGGCTCGTCAAAATCATCTTTGCCAGTACCCTGCAAAACATTTTACGACCAACCAGTAGGCATCTGGATTGCTGTTTAATTAACAAAAACCTATATTTTGCTCCAAGCTTCCCCAAATTTTTTAAACTTAAGGTGAAGTCAACGGAGGGAGTTTCAGTATGAATACCGATCATATTGAACAGGAAGCTCGTGAGGCAATGGCACAACAGCGCCAGCAAGAAGAGCATTTGCAGCAATCAATGTTGAGCCGTTCTGAGGCGGAAGTTGATACACCACCTGGTAGTCACACCGCAGAAGAAGCGAGAGAATTGATGATTGAGCAACGCCAGCAAGAAGAGCAGTTACAACAGTCAATGCTGAATCGTTCTGCTGCTGAAGTAGGTTTGTCTCGCGATAAGTTTTCTCAGAAGTAGCTTGAGTTTAATTAGGATAACAAGTCTTACTGTTATTCATTGCCAAGGTAGCTATTGTGGGCTATCTTGGCTTACCGAGAAGAAAAATCAACATAGATACTAAATACGTTTAAGCTACATTTTTTATTCTTTCAGCATCTTGGATACCAAGCAGCTTGTTCCACACCTGAGTAATTTTTTGCCACCATGATTGACGATTGATTCCTAGTGCCTTGTTATAACTCACGTATGACTGTTGATAGCGCCCTAAATAATGCAGGGCTGCGCCGCGAATTAACCATGCTTCTTGATGCTCAAAATCGAGTTCTAGGGCTTTCTCACAACTGATAAGGGCTTCTGAGTACCTTTCTAAATGTACCAATACAACCCCTCTCAACACCCAACTGCTAGGATCGTCATCTCGAATTGCTACAGCTTTGTTAATATTTGCTAGCGCTTCTAAGTAGTGACCTGAGTTAGCTAACGCTGCACCCCTAGCAAACCAGACTTGGTAACTATTCATCGGTGTTGCTTTGTCGAAGCTTGTCATTATCACAGCCATATGAGTATGTCAGATAAGCCCACAATTTAAAGGTAGTATATTTGTTGCTTTCCCATGCTGTAGAAATTACGGTAACTATTGTAAATCTTTCGATAATATATTGGGAACGGCGATCGCACAAAAAATGTATTAGTTTTCTACAAATCGGTTGTACCAATCACCTAAGGCTAAAGTGTCTATCTGTGGCTAGAACTTGCTAAGAGCGGTGCGCTAAAATACCTTGATGAGGGCTAAACAACAAAGCAAGCAGAAACAATCCTGAGACAACTAGAACTATAGCTGCACCTGAAGGGATATTCAAGTAATAACTAAGATACATACCACTTATACTACTAATAATGCCAAAAACTGCACCTACTACCATCATTTGATGAAGTTCTTTGACAAGCATATAAGCTGTGATTCCTGGACCAACTAATAGAGAAACAACAAGTATAACTCCTACAGCCTGCATGCTCGCAATAATAGTTAAGGTAATTGCAGCATTTAGCCCAAAATAAATGAATTTTACAGGCAAACCTATTGCTTGCGCTCCTAAAGGATCAAAAGTATAAAATAATAATTCTTTATAAAAAAGCTTGACTAAAACTAAAACAAAGATAGTAGTAATTAAAGTTTGCCAAATATCTATAGTTGTTACACCTAAAATATCACCAAATAGAAATTGATGTAAGTCAAGTTTACTCCGTAATACAGTAATTAATGTAATTCCTAATGCTAAAAATCCGGAGAAAACTAATGCCATCGCGACATCAACTTTAATGCGAGATTGAGATTCAATCCAAGTTACAACAAAGGTACTGAGCGTTCCAGAAACAAATGCACCGAGATAAATATCTACACCAAAGAAAAAAGCGATCGCAAGTCCTGGTAATACCGCATGAGCAATGACATCTCCTAATAACCCCATCCGCTGCACAATTAAATATGTTCCTACAACCGCACACAAAATTCCTAGCAAAACTGCTGTGGCGATCGCATGACGCATAAATTCAAAAGTTAAAGGTTCAATTAACCAATTCATATAATTTGTTGGTTCAAAATTAGTACACTATCTCCATAAGCACGCTGAATATTTTCACTTGTAAAAACTTCTTTGAGCGACCCATGAGCAATAATTTTACGATTCAATAGCAAGAGGCGATCGCACTGCGTTAATGCACCTCCCAAATCATGCGTAATCAGTAATAAAATTTTTCCTTGAAGTTTCAATTCTTCAAAAACCTCAAACATAATCGATTCTGTTTTTTTGTCAATCCCTACAAAAGGTTCGTCAAAAAAGAACAACTCAGCCTCTTGGGCTAGAGTGCGGGCTAAAAATACGCGCTGTTGCTGTCCTCCTGAAAGTTCCCCAATCGAACGCCGCCGTAAATGATAGATTCCTACACGTTCCATTGCTGCTGCTGCAATTTCTCTTGCGCGACGGCTATGTTCGCGCAACCAACCTGTGTGCATTGTGCGCCCCATTAAGACAACACGCTCTACAGTAATCGGATAGTCCCAATCAATCGCCGATCTCTGTGGCACGTAGGCAACTGAGTGTAATTGCTGTTTAAGCGATCGCGCCCTATACCTTACTCTACCACTCGCTGTTGGTACTAAACCTAAAATGCCCTTGACTAGCGTACTTTTTCCCGCCCCATTTGGACCAATCACGCCAACAATTTGCCCTGGTTGTAAGCAAAAACTGACATCCTCAACAGCAGAAATTCCTTGGTAGTTGACACCTAAGTGCTGAACCTCTAACATGACTTTTCTAGAATGATAATGATAATCAAAAAATAAATTGAAAATGTTACACAAGCACTATAAGCAAATTGTCCTAACCATTACTTTGGGGTTAATCGGCTGTAATCCAACTCCAACTTCGACAATACAAGATACAACACAACCAGTAGGCGATCGCCCCTCAGTGATTGCAACTACCAGTGTACTGTGTGACATGACACAACAAGTTGCCGCTGAGACTGTTGATTTAACATGCATGGTTGCACCAGGAGAAGACCCTCATTTGTATCAACCTACACCTGAAGACCGTAAAGCGATCGAACAAGCAGATTTAATTCTATACGGTGGTTACGATTTTGAACCAGCTTTAATCAAATTAGTTGAAGCTACTAGTAATCCTGCACCAATTGCAGTACACGAAGTCGCAGTTTCACAGCCCATTATGGCAGAACCTCATAGTCACGGACACGCTCATGAGCATTCTCATGACGACGGTAGTACAGCAGAGGAAAATGCACCAGATCCTCATGTATGGCATAGCGCTCAAAATGGTATCGCTATGATAGAAACTATTCGCGATAACCTAGAGAAAATAGCACCAAATCATACATCTCTTTACAACCGCAACACTCAACAGATTACTAGCGAACTAACTCAAATTGATGCTTGGATTAAATCACAAATTGCCACAATTCCACCCCAGCAACGCAAGTTAGTAACTACCCACGATGCGATGAATTACTACTCACAGGCATATGGTATCCCCATTCAAGGAGCGCTAAAAGGAATTAGTACTGAAGAAGCACCCACTGCTGCTAGAGTGAGCGAACTAGTAAAAGATATTCGACAATCAAGTGTACCAACGATTTTTGCTGAAGCAACGCTCAATCCGAGGTTAATTCAAACTATCGCTAGAGAAGCCAATGTTCAAGTTTCAGATCGTAAGCTTTTTGCCGATGGCTTAGGAGAACCAGGAACCGATGCTGATACCTACCAAAACAAGCTTATTGCCAATACTCGCACTATTGTAGAAGGACTAGGCGGTAACTACACACCTCCACAAGTAGCTAGTAAAAGGGGTGAGGGGTGAGGAGTGAGTTAATCTCATTATTCTTAATTTTGCGCAGTGGTAATGGGGAATATGGTATATTAACCACAATTCATTTACTCGTAATCTTTCAGTAATGGTCTATCAGGTTCGATTAGTGAATCCTGACATAGCACTTGATCGCACAATTTTAGTTTCTGAAGATCAATACATTCTTGATATAGCAGAAGAAGCAGGAATTCGTTTACCTGCGGGGTGTCGTCAAGGAAACTGTTCCGCCTGCGTTGCCAAAATTATTAGCGGAGAAGTCGATCAAAGTGAACAGAGATTTTTGCAAGCTGCAGAAATTGCAGCAGGTTACACTATTACTTGTGTAGCTTATCCATTATCGGATTGTATCTTACAAACGCATCAAGAACAAGTTTTGTATCATACTTCCTTGTATTATTCTGCTGAACAAAGTGGGTAATTGTTAATAGTAATAAAATTGAAAATTTTTCAAGCAAAAGTAATTGTTAATGGTTAAATTTAAATATTCTTCGCTAATTGATGCACCTGTAGAAGTTGTGTGGAATTTTCACGAGCGTCCTGATATACTCAACCTTTTAACTCCACCTTGGCAACATATTCAAGTTATCCATCGTGCAGGAGGATTGGAGGTAGGAGCATTATCTGAAGTGAGAATTTTTGTTGGTCTAATCCCCCTAAAATGGTTAGCTGTCCACACTGAATATGATAAATACCATTTCTTTACAGACGAACAGCGCGAAGGAATATTTGAATATTGGAGACATCGCCATCAGTTTACAGCAGAAGATCATAAAACTCTGCTTACCGATGATATAGATTTTAGCTTACCTGGTGGATTTTTATCAGACTTCTTTGCTAGTTGGTCAGTCATGATGCAACTCGATCAAATATTTCGCTATCGGCATAAAGTCACACAACGAGAATGTCGAATTCATCATTAAACTTATATAACAAGTATTGTAAGTATAAAAAAATAAGATTCTTCAATTCAAAACCCAAAACTCAAAACTTTTAAGATGTTATTTTCACACACTTAACTATAAGTCACAAATATTCAAAAAGCTCTACCACCCAGCTCAATTAGAATAAAAAAAGAATTTGCTAGACTTGAGAGTAGTCAATCAACCCACTGAAGGACGCTGCACCGATGACGCTCTCCATGCATCCCAGTACGTTACTGCTAACTAGGGAATTACCAAACCTGCAATATAGCTCAACACGCGATCGCTTCGATGAAACCTGGGAAGCGCCATTATCAACTCTTTTAGGTTTAGGACGTGCAGCAGGGGCTGATTTTGTTGAATTCTTCTTAGAGCGAGTCAACTATATCAACTGTTTAGCTGAAGACGACACAATCACTAGTATTTCTCCACGACTATCGACAGGTGCAGGCGTCCGAGTTTTTCGTGGCAAAGCCGATTGCTATGTTAGTACCAACGATTTATCATTTACAGGACTCAAAGCCGCCCTGGAAAAAGGATTATCGATTTTAGGGTTACAACTTCCAGCACCTAACGGTTATGTTCCAGAAATTAACCTGGAACTCTTACGCGATTACGCCATTAAAAAAGATAAAGAGTCTTGGCTAGCAGGATGCAGTTCAATGCGCGAAATGGGCGAAATTCTCCTCGACGCTAATGCGCACCTTAAACAAAAAGCAACTCACGTACAATCAAGACGTGCAGTATATTTCCGCGATTGGCAAGAAGTTTTAGTTGCAGCGAGTGATGGAACTTTTGCTAGGGATATTCGCTTGACACAATCTGTAGGTTATAACTTGTTGTGTGCAGATGGGACAAATCGTTCCTCAATTAGCAAGCGCGTCGGTAGCACTAGCGAAGCAGACTTTTTAAGAAGTTGGAACTATCAAACAGATGCTGAAGAAGTCGCTGACTCTGCTGGAAAAATGCTCTACGCAGACTATGTGGAATCTGGTAATTACCCAATTATCATGGCAAATGAGTTTGGGGGCGTGATCTTCCATGAAGCTTGCGGACACTTGCTAGAAACTACCCAAATTGAGCGCAAAACGACTCCATTTGCGGATAAGAAAGGTGAGAAAATTGCGCATGAAAGCCTAACAGCTTGGGATGAAGGACTTTCTCAAGATGCTTTTGGGACGATTGATATGGACGATGAAGGAATGCCAGCCCAAAGAACATTGTTGATCGAGAACGGCATTTTGAAGAATTTTATTAGCGATCGCACAGGTTCAATGCGTACCGGACACCCCAGAACAGGTAGCGGACGCCGTCAAAACTATACATATGCAGCAGCGTCAAGGATGCGTAACACCTATATTGCACCTGGAAACTACACCAACGACGACTTATTCGCCTCAATCGATAAAGGTATCTACTGCAAAAAAATGGGTGGTGGTAGCGTCGGACCTACAGGACAATTCAACTTCGCTGTTGATGAAGCTTACCTGATTGAAAACGGTAAAATTACTAAACCCCTCAAAGGCGCTACTTTAATTGGTGATGCGAAAGAAATCATGAACAAGATTTCGATGTGTTCGCAAGATTTAGGACTTGCAGCAGGATTCTGCGGTTCAGTTAGCGGTAGTGTTTACGTTACCGTAGGTCAACCTCATATCAAAGTTGATTCAATCACCGTCGGTGGAAGATAGATTAGTTATGCCAAATATTGATGAACTTGCAGGATATACGCAAGCGAGTGCAGAACGCCTTGGAATAGAAAAATTTGATATTTACGGCTCATCTGTTGATGAAACTAGCGTTCAAGTTGATAGCGGCGAACCAAAACAAGTCAAAGCCTCGAATCGTTCCAGCGTCATTGTACGCGTTTGGAATAAAGATAATACAGTAGGAGTAACCAGCACTACTGATGTCGATTCTAATGGTATTGACTTGGCTTTAAAAACAGCTTATGAAGCAAGTTTCTTTGGGGTAAAAGAAAATGTCCCTGACTTCAGCCCTGAAGCTACCGCTGAACTGAAAGCCGATACCGAAGCAACAGCCCCCCAAGCACCAGTTTCACAACTCATTGATACACTGATTGAAGCTGAAAAAGAACTTTTACAAGCGCATCCGGCAATCAAAGGCGTACCATACAACGGTTTATCGCAAAGAGATCTCAGCCGCTTCTACCTCAATAGTGAAGGTGCAATGCGCAATGAAGCGCGTTCCTATACATCGATTTATCTTTACAGCAAGACTGAACAAGAAGGCAAAAAACCTCGTAGTGCTGGCGCTTTTCGGATTAATCGTAGTTTAGAACAAATTGATTTGCCAGGTTGCATACAAGAAGCAGCAGAAAAAACAATTAGCCATTTGGATTACGAAAAAGTTAAATCAGGGAAGTATCGTGTTGTTTTCTCTCCCGAAGCTTTTTTAAGTTTATTAGGTGCTTTTTCCAACCTTTTTAACGCCCAAAATATTTTAGATAAGCAAAGTCTTTCGACACCAGAATCTTTAGGTAAACAAATTGCTTCGCCTCTACTTTCAGTTTGCGATGATGCGTTGCATCCTGAGAATATTGCCGCAGAAACTTTTGATGGTGAAGGAACACCAACGCGACGAATTCCCTTAATTGCTAATGGAGTTTTAAGCAATTTTATCCATAGTGCAGGTACAGCGAAAAGGTTTAATACACAACCTACAGGTCATGCGAATATCGGTGCAAAAGTTAGCGTTAGCTCGCACTTTTATCACATATTTCCTGGAGAATCTGCACAACAAGAATATAGTTTAGATAGTGCGGAAAACATCATTTTTATTGATGACGTGCAAGCGCTTCATGCAGGAGTCAAAGCGTTACAAGGTTCATTTTCACTTCCGTTTGACGGTTGGATTGTCAATAATGGTAAAAAAACAAGTATTGAATCTGCAACGGTAGCAGGAGATTTTCTGGAACTGTTACAATCAATCATTTTTGTTGAGAAAGAACCAGAATTGACACCAGCAGGAGTTTGTCCAAGAATTTGGGTTGATAATCTTTCGATTACTGGAGAATAAAGAAATACCTAATTTCGATCTATATAGTATGGTTATCGCGATTTGGTTTGATAGGTTCTAATTCTTGTAATTCTCGGTAGGCGAAGCCGCCACAGCCGACTAGTAATAAATTGATGGCAGTGATAACATACAAAACTGCCATCCCAGCCCCAGAACCACTGCTAAAGATACCACCTAGGATAGTTGCTATCCCTCCAGGTGACATAGCGGGTTCAAATACTCGATCGGCTAAAGAACCAGCAATAAAAATCGCGATCGCCGACACAATTTGTAAAATTAAAGCATTCGCAGCAAATACCCGCCCTTGCATCTCTGGAGCCACGTTTGCCATCCAAAGTGCCGTTTCAGCACTACTCAGCAGTGGGAAATTTAACGAGGAGCAAAATTGTGCAGGAATCCATACGAACGTTGTACGTCCTAAGCCAAAGACAGTTTTACTCAATCCTGCACCAATAAATCCTAGCAGCATGCCATCAATACGCCGCTTAGGACCACCCCAAACACTGATAATAACTGCACCTGTGACGCCTCCAACCCCAGCAGATGCCGCAACACTGCCTAAAACTTGAGCACTACCATCGGTACGTGCGAGAATCATTGGGTCGTAAATGGCTCCTCCAAGGTCATGCGCAAACCAAAATAGTGCAGTTGTCACTAATAAAGCACGTAAACCTCGGTGATTCCAGATATAGCGCACTCCAAAAGTCAGAGTCTCTAAAACTTGCTGATCGGTATCAGGACGCGATGGCTGGGGGATATTAACAGCAACCAAGGTGGCGATCGCTACGGTAAAAGTTGTTAAGTCAATTAACAGAATACCTAGCAGTCCAATTACAGGATAAAGACTACCAGCCAACGCTGGAGCAAAGATCGCAGAACCATAGTGTACCATCGAACCCATGCTACTAGCGCGAGTATAGTGCTGTTGTGGCACAATCATTGCAATTGAGGTTGAGTAGGCAAGCTGCTGAATTTGCCCAAAACTACCATTAACCGCACTTGTTAAGTAAAGATGCCATATTTGTAAGTTATCAGTAAGGTACAGTAGCAAGATAGCTATAGTAGAAACTGCAGCAACTGCATCTCCTAAGATCATCAACCGCTTACGATTAAAGCAATCGATAATAATACCTGCAAACAGAGTAATCGGAATGCGCAGTAATTGCGAAAAAAGCCGACAAGTGCCAAAGCTGTCGCTGAACCTGTCAGTTCCCAAGCCCAAATTATCAGGGCAAACTCGGTCATATAAGTGCCGATAGTTGAGACAATTTGACCAAGCCAGATAATGGTAAAGGTACGCACAGGGTAATATTATGTTGGAGAGGAATTGTTCAACGGTTATCAAGAATTTAGGAACTAGAGAATGCAATTTTTAATTTAAAACTCAAAACTCATAACTCCCAAAGACTAGCTTTTTTCAACTAAATACTTGAATAAATCGTCAAGGGGAAAGCCGAGATACGTGCAAAATGGGACATGATATGGGAGCATCTCAGTTTTGCAATAAGCAAGAATACTTAAAAGAGTAGCAAACGAAAGTTGAGATAATTAACTAAACCGGAACAAGAGTATTTGCGCATGACTCCCGAAGACTCCCAAAAGTTACAAGCCTACTTAGAAGCGGTTGCGGCTATTCTTTATCAAAACACTGAACCGGAAAAACTCAAAACCCTTGAAGGAATTGAACAAGCGGTGCGCCAACAGGTACTGGAACACGTCAGTCCTCAAATTGGTGTTTTTTTATCCGCAAAACGACAGGAACAGCAGCAGGTAGAAGCCGACAGATCATTAGCTGCATCGGAAAACTTAGAGTCACAGAAAAACAAGCAGTGAGGTTGAACTTATTACCTTTTACCTTATGCTCAAATCAGCCCACAATTGGAAAAATGCTGCTTGTTGCTGAGTGCAAATGAGTCTTATGCCCGTGCTGAGCAAGATATTGAGATACTTACGGGGATCAAAGTTTCGCACAACACTCAACAGCGTTTGGTACATCGACACAAATTCCCGCTATTACAAAAGAGTCAGTCGGTAGAAGAGGTCAGCCTTGATGGTGGCAAGGTGCGCTTACGTACACCTATGGGACAAGCCTGTGTCTGGAAAGATTATAAAGCAGTTGCCCTGCACCAACTGGCAGTTGCTGCCTTTTTTTGTGACAACTGTACATTGGTACAGTGGGTTAATCGTCAGCCATTAGCAAAAATATTCTCTTGCTTGGGCGATGGACATGATGGTGTTTGGAATCTGTTTGCCCAGATTGCCACAGATTGGCAGCGCTTTGAAATACTCGGTAGTGCGTCAAAGTATAGTGGGACAGTTAAAGTAGAAGGGTGTCTATTGCGAAGCCGAACCTATGGAATGTCGTCTGTGCGGTCATCCTAACACTGATAAACACGGTAAAGCTCCAAACGGGAGCCAACGGTATTTCTGCGTGCAATGCAAGCAAACGTTCAATGAGCGGTTTGACACCTTGTATTACCATCGCCACGTCACTCCAGAGCAAATCCGGCAGGTGCTGCAAGCGCACAGTGAAGGCAGTAGTCTCAGAGGAATCAGCCGGACGAGTGGACTTGCCTACAACACCGTGGTCAGCATTGTTCGTGCTGCCAGTATGCAAGCGCAGTTGGTGCATAACGCCGCAGTTCAAGCGGTACAAACCGAGGAGGTGAGTGCGGATGAGTTGTGGTCATTTGTTTCAAAAAACAGAAGCAGTGCATCAGACAGGAACTAGAGGTCGGGGACTGCTGGATTGCTGTTAGTTTAGCCGATTCGAGTGGACTGATTTTGGCAGCCAGAGTGGGAAAGCACACCGACGAATTGATTGAGGCATTAGTGGTCAGTAGCGAAGGGAAAACCGCTTGTAAACAGTTCAATAGTGATGACTGGGGAGGTTATGAACGAGTCTTGCCACCCGAAATTGAACACTACATCGGTAAAGACAGAACACAACGGTTGGAGAGAACCAATGGTACGATTCGACAACAAATGGGAAGATGGCATCGTAGACAGAATAAGTTTGGCAAAATGTGGGAACAGACGAAGGGGACGACACGGTTAGTGGTGAGTTATTTCAACTGGATTTGGCAGCATAGTCGATTGCAGACGACAGCAGCGCAACGAGCAGGACTGACCCAACAACCTTGTCCGAGGTTGCAGAAGCATTTAGAACAACGAAATCGCTTGTTGTATTATCGAGTGCAGGATATGTGGCAGCAGGGAAAAAAAGCAGTTAATCGCCAGATTGTAGAAGATCAGCAATTTATCGATATCTCGCGGCAGTACTTGAGTGTTAATACACCGCTTAAAGATTTGATGTTTCGCCACACCCGCGACACCTTGCGACAGTATTACAAATTGGGCTTGCTCAAAAATGACGTTCCCCAAAGGCAAGTCCAAGATAATGCGATCGCCCTCGAATCAAACCGAGAAGTTCCACTTTATGTCGCAGTTAGCGATTACGTCCGCCACTTCTACCAACTAGCACAAGCGCAGAATCGCAAAGCTTTAGGCTTTTTGATGACACTTTATCGCAAGCGCTTGACGAGTTCTTTTTATGCTGTACGCGAATCTTTGCAACGCAGGTTAAATACCCTACTTTCGCAACAAGGTAGCAGTATTACGAGCGACGATTTAACAGACGTAGAAGACGCAGACGATGCTGTTATTGCTGGACTAGAAGCCTATTTAGAACCAATAGACCCGCAAGAAATCCAATATCTTGAAGAGTTACTTTGCTCCTTTGAAAATACAGGAGAAGATACTAAGCTCTCGCATTTTATGACGACGCTGCGCCAGGAGTTAACCGTTCGCGAGAGTGCAATTGTGTTTACGCAGTATACGGATACGATGGACTACCTGCGCTCTACTTTGCAACAACTGTACGGTAGCTTTGTTGCTTGTTATTCTGGTCGAGGCGGCGAATTGTACGTCGATGGTATGTGGCAGGTTGTTGCTAAAGAAGACATCAAGCGCCGATTTCGAGACGGGGAAATTAAAGTATTGCTTTGTACCGAGTCGGCAAGCGAAGGGTTAAACTTACAAACCTGCGGCGTGTTATTCAACTATGACTTACCTTGGAATCCAATGCGGGTAGAACAGCGGATTGGGCGAATTGACCGCATTGGACAAGTCTATCCTACAGTCACAATTCATAACTTTTACTACGACGGGACGGTAGAAGCGAAAGTTTATAGGAAGTTACGCGATCGCATCAATGCTTTTACTGCTGTTGTCGGTAACTTGCAACCGATTTTGACACAAGTTCCCACTTTTATCGAGCAAGCCGCGATGAGTGCTGACCCCCAGGAAGAAGATGTGTTGTTATCTGAGTTTGAGCGGGTATTAACCGCGCCAGCTACAGGGCTGGTAATAGAAGATATGGTTGCCATTGATGTAGCCGCAGACTTGGCAGAGATCTGCAAACCTATTCCTTTAACACCTTTTACAGTGGAGCAAATTGAGCAACTGTTTGTTAATTCTGCTTTGTTAAAGTTTCGTGGTATTATTTTTGAACCATATATTGAGCGGACTTGGCAGTTGACTTTTGAAGGTAAGGAATACACTGTCACCTTTCATCCAGATGTTTTTGATGCCAAGCCCTCAGTGCGATTTATGAATTTTGGCGATCCTTTATTCGAGCAGCTACTTAAAACTTCAACTCGCGAACAAGTTTAGGCAATTTGGAAGAAGCCATCGGCTTCCACAGATGGTAAAAAATTGCGTGTTTCAGGCAGTAATTTTTCCAAAAATACAACCAAACACCACTGCTCCAAGTTATCGAGAAAGGCAATTGAAGGAACGACGATCGCTTGAGTCGATGTCGTATTGCGAATAAAATTTGCAGTTGAACGAGCGATTGTTTTGTCCTTAAAACAGTCTGGTGCTTTCTCTAAAGAAAGCGCACTCCAAACTTCGGGATTCGTTAAATCGAGAACGCATTCCAACTCGACCCGAAACCGAAATACCTGACGGCGATAAGTTTGATTTGCTAAACTTCGAGTCCGATTAACCTTGAAATGACGCGCATATTCAGCCAAAGCAACATCTTTTTCTTTCGCTAAATACAGTGTTGGTTCTCCAGCAACGTTCCAGCGATTTTCATTGCTCCGACCGCAATATCTAAAATCGTATATATCATAAGTCTTGCCTGGGTTATCGGGTATGTGCCGGACAGCATATCCACTCCACGGCGATATATAAGTTTGAAGGGGCATAATATTAAAAGCCCGTTCCCTCGAAGTCAGCAGCCAAAGCACTAATGATAGTTTCGTATTCGCCCAGTTGAAGGAGTTCTAAAGCGCAGCGTCCATTAAATACTGGTAGTGGCGTATTGAGGAATTCTTTAAGTCCCTCTGGGGTGTAAATCATTAGTCCTAACTCTTTAATTTCTTTGAGTTTGGCTAACCTTGATAGCGTATCTTGGTCGCTAGGTCGTCGTTCTCCTTTTTCCCAACGAGTTACTGTTTTGGTACTGACTTTCAATAGAGTACTCATGCGCTCTTGAGAAATAGCTAGCCCTTGACGAATATCGAGTGGGTTTAGCCGTTGGTCGTAGTTAATAGTTGTTGTCATCTTTTGGCTACCTTTAATAGCTTCCCTACTTATATAGTAGCTATTGTCTAGACTATTGTCTAGACAATAGTAAGGGCGTTGCAATGTGAGAAGACTTTCAGGTGTTAAAATTGTCTGGCGAAACTAGACAATATGGTGGTTGCGTTCACTCAATCAGTAATGAATGCAATACAGTTTAAAGGGTATGATATTAGTATCATTTAATACTATATGTAGACAGTGGTAAGTAGTTTTGAAGATATCATTGCATCAAAACTTTTAGGAGGAAGATGCACATTGCGCCAACGCGCCTTGCTTCCCAGCATTTCTGGTATCTATTTTGTCACTGACGAACGTAATTACTTACTTTATGTTGGTAAGGCAACAAACTTACAGAGTCGTTGGGCGGGAAGCGGACACCATCGCTACAAGCAGTTTGCTAGGAAGGGATTGGATAAGATCGCTATCAGTTATGTTTTAGCTCCAATTGCAGAATTAGACCATTTAGAACGCCAATATATCGCAGCACTCAAACCGTTACTCAACAATGGCAGAGTTAAGAAGTATCTGCCGAAAAAAAGCCCTCGCTTAAGCGAACTGCAACGGCTGCTCAAGTTAGCTAATGCTCCGCTTTTCCCCTCCTGTAAGTTCACAACTGACCGACAAGGAAACATTATATCTAGACCTGCTTGGGATTTGTTTCGTGGCTTTGTTGCAGGTACTTACACAGCTAACAACCATTGCTGCATTGTCATTGTTTGTCAACAAAACATGGGGGAGATCTTATATAACAGTTCTACTCACAAAATCAAAAGGCGTTTTTACATTCAGGATCAAGACGTTTGGAAAATTCCTGGTGCGGCGCGTTATGCTTGGCTGCACGGACCGATATGGAAATTTGATGCTAGGCAAGTAGTTTTTGAGTTTATAGAGTTTTTTACTTTAGGAAATTATTTATTTGAGCAACTTTACCCCCACCTGATAGAGTGCCAAGTTGCTAGTGTAAGCATGAGGAAGCTACCTTACCCCTCTTCTGTCACTTTCCGAAATCAACAAGTACTAGATAAACCCTTTCATCCAGAAGAATAAAAGAATTTGAATTGATTCATTGCACTAATTAAGTGATTAAATCCAAGCAATAAATTGGAATTGGGAAAAATATCTACCCCAGGATAAATCAACCAAAACAGTAAGAGTGGTTGGACAATTAATCGCAAATTATTTAGAACATTCTTCCATCCGCTTTCATGATTCCATTGTTGATGATTAGAAAAATCTCCCCAATAATTTTTTTGTACCTCAGTTTCATTTTGCTCGGATTCATCTAAAGCTAAAAAAGCTGGAGAATTTAAACTAATCATTGTATAAACACAAAAAATAATCTCCCACCACTTCTCAATCTGCTCGAAATTAGTAAAACAATAATCTGTCCAGCCTAATTCTTGCTTGCACTGCCGAAAACCATATTCTACCCATGTCCTTAATCCGTATAGGTCGCCTAAAGTTTTCTTGAGATTCCCTTGAAGATTCGTCATAACAAACGAAGTAGAATTTTCCGGCATTGTTTCTGGATCAGTAGTTATTTCCCAGTATGTTATGTCTCGTCTTTTACCATAAACTATTTCTCGAATATATCTACTCTCTGATTTTTGACTACTAAATGTTCTCTCAAAGAAGCACCACTCCGACGCTCTAACGCTCTGATAGGCTGGCAGCCAGACTCCATGATTACTTCTAATGGCTACAACATAAGCTAATTCATATTCATTGAGTTTTTTAATGAATTCGCTACTTTCACCGGCGAGTTGCTTTCCGACGCAAGGCGACAGGAACGCACTCGCCTCACCATACAAACTATCAGCAAGTACCAATTCAATGTTAAATCCCTCATCAATTAATTCTGTAATAATTTCTGTCGCTAACTCTATTTTTGTTTTATATTTATCCCCTGATTTTAGCGTCCCCTTCGGTTTAAATACTTTGAAACTTAATGGAAATGTTAGATTAGCATAAACTCCATAT
>NZ_JADEWN010000001.1 GCF_015207655.1 Gloeocapsopsis crepidinum LEGE 06123
CTGGTGTCGGAGACTGAGCAAAGATTATGAGGTTTTACCTGCCACTTCTGAGGCGATGATTCAAGTTGCGATGATTCGTCTTATGTTGAGACGATTGGTATAGTCTTTGACTTTTCAGACATCCTCTAAGCTTCTGTTAAAGTTTGATGATTGAAGTACAGAGAAGGTAAATTTAACAACAACCCTGCTAAATCTTGGTAGTTTATGCTTTCTCGTATCATTTACGGGTGAGGAGATGAGCAAAGAAACTCAGGTAAACGTATTGAGGTGGTTGCTCCCTACTGTTTTCTTAAGCATTCTAACTATTCCTTCCTTTATAAATCTGATTGCTCAAGCAACATCTAGATGCAATTCTCTATCCTCACCAGAAGCGACTGATAGTTCCTGTTGGGGAAGATCAGGTCGAACGTAACGGCGTTCTCTCAAATAGCACTGGTTTTCCATCAATGACATTTCCAGGTGGATTTTCTCATCCTACCGAATCTGCACCAATTGGAGTTCCTATTGGGATTGAACTATTAGGTCCAGAATGGTCAGAAGCAAAGTTGCTTAACTATGCATACGCATTTGAACAAGCAACGCAGTATCGCCGCCCTCCTCAACTCAAAGCTGATTAAGTAAAGCGAGCCTGCAAATCAAAAATGAAAAACAAGGCGATCGCACAATAATACAGATCGCCCGTAACTCAGACTTTTATATAGTTTTTAAATTTTGTAGTCTACTATTAATCTATACTGAGTTAAAAAGTGTTGACATAATTACTTTATCTTTTTACTCCTTTTGGTATTAAATAAACTCGGTTTCCGGTTGTGTTTGCTAATGAATTATATTGGTTGACCTTAGAATTATAAGTAGTTAAAGCAGATTCATACTTAGTTGATTCAGCACGATAAGTATTTAAAACTTGATTATATATAGGAACACTTTGGTTGTATGCATCTACTGGTATTGTCAAATTAACTTGATGCAAGCAGTAGGGTAACAGAGATGGCAGTGAGTGAGATAATTTTCTCTTCTCATGACTGCAAATCTCCCCTCATACCACCGCCATCGCTTTCCTGCCGAGATTATTAGCTACTGTGTCTGGCTGTACAACTGTTTCTCGCTCAGCTACCGCGACATTGAAAAGATGATGCTGTATCGCGGTATCTGTGTCACCTATGAAGCTATCCGCTATTGGTGTCGTAAGTTCAGTATGACCTTTGCTAATCAAATTCGTCGCCGTCGCCCCAGCTTAGGGAGTAAGTGGCATCTAGACGAGATGCGCGTGAAGATCAAAGGAGAAGTGTTGTGGTTGTGGCGAGCAGTAGATGAAGACGGTAACTTGCTAGACATCTTGATGCAGAAAAGTCGGAACAAGGCAGCAGCCAAGAAGTTTCTGAAAAAGCTTCTGAAAAAGCAAGGGTTTGCCCCAAGGGTGATAGTAACGGATAAGCTCAAAAGCTATGCTGCTGCGAAAAAAGAGATTTTGCCATCCCTAGAGCATCGGCAGCACAAGGGTCTGAACAATCGGGCGGAAAACTCGCATCAATTGACACGACTGAGAGAGAAGAAGATGCGGCGCTTCAAGTCTATCAGTCAAGCACAGCAGTTTTTGGCAGCTTCAGAATTGATTTATCAGCATACGCAACCGAAGAGACATCGCTTGCCTGCCTTCATAACTAAACACGTAATGGTAGAGCGAATGCGCTCTTGGCAAAAGATGACTGGGATTGGTGTGTCTATTTAGAGCCAAAAGAGCTTTTTTTCCAGCTGATTGTAGCTGCTTGTTTTTCAAGCGATTTAATTTGACGATACCTGTCAAACAAACCCTGTTCCTTCAACGGCTCTGGCTCTCTTGGGTGTCTCAGATGTCATTACAATACCAAGATTCCCAGTGCTTGAACAGCTTCTTGCCAAAATGAGAATTGCTGGGGTTTTGAGTCAGAACGTGTGCGCGTGTAGTACCTCCGCGTCACAGAGATAGGCGATGCCCGAATAATCGTCGAAAAACTTCGCTGCGACCTCATCCGAAATCTTCAGGGCAATATCCCGCTTGGCGGTGAGCACCTCGATCTTTATATTCGAGTAGGTGTCGGAAACGGTGGGTTGTCCCGACGAGCGCGTGTTGCGACTGCCTTTACCGCCAGCCTCCATCACCGTATAACCGGTAGCCCCGGCTTCGTCGATGATCTTGACGATCTGTTTCAGCAGCAACTTTTCCGTGACGATGACGAGCTTGCTAGCTTTCTGGGTCATGCGGGTTACCTCTTGATGCATTCTGTTGCGACAATTCAAGACAAGAATCTATGGTTTTACTTTGAACCATATCTTTAATTTTATGCCAAAAATCGGCGAATCCACTACCCTCTGTTGAGAAAGATTGACTCAGATTAGCGGAAGCATTTTATAAAAAACACTTATCCTTTTAGCGCTATGACCACCATTCAACATCAGATTGCCGGGGTCACTAGGGACGAGGGTTCTACAGTTTTGCGATGGACTGGGGAATTGACAAAATACCCTGAACCTTGGCGCGCTGCAATTAACCCGTCAGCTACAAGAACGTTGTAGGCTTCGAGAACTGTTAATTTATTAACTCCTGTATTTTCGGCTAAAGCACGAATTGAGGGAAGTTTGTCGCCGGTTTGTAAAGCTCCAGTTTCAATTAAATGACGAATGCGATCGCGGATTTGTAAATAAACTGCTTTGGATGAATGCCGTTCTAAAGGGATTCTTACGGTTCCGTTCTTCTTGAAGAATGACAAACCGATGATGTTTTGTCATCATAAATGATTCTTCAATAAATGTCTTGGTACACTTCTACTTTATTCATCTAGAACAGTTGATTTTGAATAAAACTGTACTATTTAAAATATTTCAATTTGTACCTTCCTTTTAAGAAAAAAGTATAAGAAAACTAAAGATAAGAGCTGAACTAATTATATAAATCAATGAAGACTTCTAGTTTTACACATATCCATCTACAAAGAAAGCAGGATATTAAAAGTCTATTTAGAATTCTTTTGTTACGTTTGCTTCAAGCTTTAACGAGTCGCGATCGCCTACAAGTTTGGCAAAAAAAAGATCGTTATGGTCGCTCTTATTGGCAAGCGTACGATCCAGTCTCAGACAGTAAAATTAGCCTTGCCTCAGAAGCAGAAATGCGAGTCTGGATTGAACAACGCTATTACAAATAATTATGGAACCTACAGTTTATTTTCTGACTTATGGATGTTGGTTAACTTATTGTTGGTTATTAACTAACGCTAAAAATCAACCGCTTCCTCCTCCATCACGTTTTAAGCGTAAGCGTTCTCAAAAAATAAAGATCCGTCTTCGTTGCCAGCAATTTTGGTTTTGAACGAGCAATCTAAAGTTTAAAGATACTAATACACGAAAAATAGCACATACTTGCAATATTATAAAAAATGCAAACGCCTATTGATTCAGATATTGAAGTTGAGCAGTAAATTAAACCCAATAAACATCTTAATAGCGCTTCTGGTTAAGCTATCAATATTCAGTCGAACCCACTAATTATTTATGATGTCTTCTGTATGAATTCGCTGCTAAATAAAGAAAGTCTACGAAGATGAACTCATTGCTAAGTCTCTTATTTTAGAGTGCAATCGTCAACTATTCTCTAATTCATTCTTAATGCTTTTCGCAATAGCATTTGATCTTCTAAATTAGCTTAGAAACAATTCATTTTTGATCCCGCAAACCCAACTTTGGTTTTTACCCGTTAGCTGTGCCAATTCTCTTTGCTTCTAAGATGTATTCAGTAGAGAGTGATACCTGTGTTTTTGATTTTGTTTTGCGATGAGTACGTGGCTTCTTTTTTCGACTTCGCAAGTTGTTGTTCCCACTCTGGCGGCAACTCAAAATATACAATACGGACATTTATTAATCGATTCCACTTACCGCGTGGAGCCACATCAGTTAAGCGAGTGCCATTACTACAATCATCGATCCAAAATTCCAACGCTGCTTCTACATCTTTTGGAATATTAACTAGCGTAGCTCACAAAGGTTGAATTTCTGCTAGATATGTTACTGGATCGAATACAGGTTTGAGTCCATAGCGGTTGAGAACTTCAAGTCACTTTCAAAAATTCTGAGTAGACATTGGCGATCTGGTTGTCAAGAAACTTGACTCAGTTTGCGATCGCCGTAAGCAATCCGCATAAGTGTGAGAACAGTAGTCGTTGGAATGCAGTTGTGGTATGCCATTACTGCTTTAATGAGTGTTATTTTCCTTGGAGATCAATATGAATATCTAACGCTGGAATACAGGTGAACAACTAACGTATTTGCTAATTATTTTTACTTGATAACAGGCTTTCACGGGTTAATCTTAGGTGTGTTGTGGCGATCGCGACGGTTCGGGTCATTATTCTGCAACTAAACACACAGGCATTGCAATAGCAGAAATCTACTGGCACTTTGTAGATATTATCTGGATTGTTCTGTTTACACTGCTATACGTCCTGACTCAATCGTAAAGGAGTGTTTTGTGAACAGTCTTCAGGAAAATCGAGAAGCGATCGCGTTTGGGAATAACCACCTGTTTTGGTATTGCGATGTAAAAGCTGAAGCGAACTGCATCGCACCTTTTGGTTATAGTTATGCTGGATTGCTACGCAGGACAAGTAATACTGTTTTGTTTTGAAGTTGTTACAGACAAGGAAGCAGAGGTACACAGGAGAGTAGAGAATTATGATTTATGGCTCATTTTTACTTATCAAGAAATTAGACTTGGGCAATTACTACTATTGATAGTTGTCAATAACTTAGTCTTTCATTAGTTGCTTATTTAATATCTACCTTCCAAATACACTTTTTATAAAAATTTACCTTATCTTTTTCAAAAAAATGGAAAGGACTTATAGATAAATCTTATCGTTATTATAAGTATAAACTTATTTGTAAGCGTCAAACAAAGTAAAGTGCTATACAATTGCTCGCTTCAAAAGCAGCAAATATTAAAAAAATCTTAAAAACTAACGTTGTTTATTGAAAATGAGCTTCCCTGGAAGAGAGGTTAACAAAGAAACAAAGCCTTAACTTGAAGTAGTTAATGATACAAGCAAGTTGAAAAATATGCATTTTATAAGCTTTAGTCATCATAATTACTTTTTTAAAATTTACTGTATGTCAAAATAATAGATACACAGTAAACTATGAATCAAGAGCTAAAAGCTTAATTAACAAATGAAAATCTTAAGAACGAAGCATAAAGTAGATGCCGCATAAATAAATTAGCAGTATTTTTCTACAAGTACTAGAATTCTGCAATCAGGTCAATAGCTCATTCATAAATCTGTCAAACTTTAAAACTAAACGTTCTCCTAATGAATTTTCTATTGATATACAAAGTTATTACCGTATTGGATAAACTCTAACTTAATTCAGAATTCTAGATGACATTAACAAATAAAAAAAACACTAGAAAATAAAAAGAGTAGCAATCTGTAATAAGTTATTACTTATCAAGTTTAGAAGAGAGTTTTTAAAAAATAGTTCTAATTTTAGAAATATTCCCTATAGTAAGCATTGTGATTAACATATTTAAAATTGCTTCTCAGTTTAAGCAATGTGATTTGTTACTTCAAAAGTGGAAAACCAGCAAATTTTTGTTGATTCAATAGTATTTCAGTAGATGAGAAAGAAACATATTTTGTTCTCTGCTTCCCAATTATTATATCGACATTAAAATAAATAAGTTTCCTAAGCTTAGTGTCTTGATCAAGCATGAAGCAAAAAGGAATTGATGTAGATTTCTAAAACTGACAAGGAAGGTATATGAGTATGGTTCAAGCGATCGCTTCTGCACCCCAAGCAGGTTCTTTGTCTGGCGAGGAACTAGGCAAGATGAATGCGTACTGGCGTGCAGCAAATTATCTTTCAGTAGGACAAATCTATTTACTCGATAATCCACTGCTAAGAGAACCGCTAAAAATAGAACACGTCAAGCCGAGACTACTAGGACATTGGGGAACAACACCAGGATTAAATTTTATCTATGTCCACCTCAATCGCGTCATTAAAAAGTACGACCTCAACACCATCTACATTGCAGGTCCTGGTCATGGTGGTCCTGGATTAGTTGCGAATACTTATTTAGAGGGGACATACAGCGAATACTACCCGAATATTTCGCAAGATGCGGAGGGGATGCAGAAACTCTTCAAACAGTTTTCCTTTCCTGGCGGTATTCCTAGCCACGTGGCGCCAGAAACTCCAGGTTCAATTCATGAAGGCGGTGAGTTAGGGTATGCGGTTTCGCACGCTTACGGCGCAGCGTTTGATAACCCTGATTTGCTTGTGGCTTGCGTTGTTGGCGATGGCGAAGCTGAAACAGGACCTTTAGCCGCAAGTTGGCACAGTAATAAGTTTCTCAATCCCGTCTACGATGGTGCAGTGTTGCCGATTTTGCATCTCAATGGTTACAAAATTGCAAATCCGACAGTATTAGCGCGGCTTTCGCACGAAGAGTTACAAAGCTTATTTATCGGTTACGGCTACAAACCGTATTTTGTGGAAGGGTCAGACCCAGAAACGATGCACCAGTTAATGGCAGCAACTTTAGATATAGCGATCGCAGAGATTAAAGAAATTCAAAATGAGGCGCGCAGCAATGGATTCACAAAACGTCCTCAGTGGCCGATGATTATTCTGCGATCGCCCAAAGGTTGGACAGGACCCAAGGAAGTTGACGGTAAGAAAACTGAAGATTACTGGCGATCGCATCAAGTTCCTTTGGCAAATATGGCTAGTAACCCAGAACACGTCAAACTGCTAGAAGAGTGGATGAAGAGTTACAAACCCGAAGAACTCTTCGACGAGAATGGTAAGTTCATCCCTGAATTAGCAGAACTTGCGCCGCAAGGACAACGACGCATGGGCGATAATCCCCACGCTAATGGTGGAATTGTGCTCAAAGATTTGAAAATGCCTGATTTTCGCGACTATGCGGTTGAAGTAGATCAACCAGCAACAGTTGAAGCAGAAGCTACCCGTGTGATGGGAACCTTTCTCCGTGACGCGATCAAGCGCAACCTAGAAAGCCGCAACTTCCGTCTTTTTGGTCCTGATGAAACCGCATCAAACAGACTCAATAATGTGTTCGAGGTGACAGATAGAACTTGGGTAGCCGAAATCTTGCCAGAAGATGACCAACTCTCACCAGATGGTCGCGTGATGGAAATTTTGAGCGAACACACTTGTCAAGGATGGTTAGAAGGATATCTCCTCACAGGTCGTCACGGCTTATTCTCCTGCTACGAGGCGTTTATTCACATTATCGATTCGATGTTCAACCAACACGCCAAATGGTTGAAGACAACCCGTCATATTCCCTGGCGTAGACCGATCGCCTCGCTCAATTACTTGCTAACTTCGCATGTTTGGCGACAAGATCACAATGGCTTTTCGCACCAAGATCCTGGTTTTCTCGACCATGTCATGAACAAAAAAGCAGAAGCAATCCGCGTTTATCTACCCCCTGATGCTAATACTTTACTCTCAGTCACCGACCACTGCTTGAGAAGTCGCCACTATGTCAACGTCATTGTTGCAGGTAAACAACCAGCATTGCAGTACCTCGATATGGATGCAGCGATCGCGCATTGCACCAAAGGAATCGGCATCTGGGAATGGGCAAGTAACGATCGCGGTAGCGAACCTGATGTCGTGATGGCTTGTGCAGGCGATGTTCCCACACTAGAAACTTTAGCGGCAGTTGATCTTTTACGGGAAAACTTCCCCGATCTCAAAGTGCGCGTCGTCAACATCGTCGATTTAATGACATTGCAGCCTCAGACAGAACATCCTCATGGTTTAAGCGATAAAGACTTCGACAGTATCTTCACCACCGATAAACCGATTATCTTTGCCTTTCATGGCTACCCCTGGTTAATTCACCGCTTAACTTATCGCCGCACGAATCACAAAAACTTGCACGTCCGCGGTTACAAAGAAGAAGGAACTACTACCACACCGTTTGACATGGTTGTTCTTAACGATCTTGATCGCTTCCACCTCGCAATCGATGTGATTGACCGCGTGTCCAAACTAGGATACACCGCTGCTTATGTTAAACAAATGCTCTCCGACAAATTGATTGATCACAAGCATTACATCAACAAGTACGGTGAAGATATGCCAGAAATTCGCGACTGGAAATGGCGGTACTACGGTTCTGATGGAGATCAAGCACCACCGCAACGCAGTGGTAGTAGTGATACTAATCCTTCACAAGAGGGTGCCGAAGGAACAGCAACACGCGCTTAAGCCCCCCTAAACCAATTACTGAAAGTCCCCCACTTGTGGGGGATATATGGAGTTTCTTTTTGCAACGCTTCAAGTAAACAAACAATTAATGCTATAGCTATGAGTGAATCGTTCGAGCATGACTACCGCAGATTGGCAAGCGAAGATATTCAACTCAAAAATGAAAGCACCGATTTGAGTATAGAAGCACTTAAACTGGCTTTTGTAAAAAATCTGTATCACGTCCAAGGTAAAGATGAATACTTTGCTACACTCCACGATTACTACATGGCTGTTGCGCATGGTATCCGCGATCGCCTGACTCAACGCCGCATTCAAACTGCAAAAACTTATGTTCAACAAGATGCTAAAAGTGTCTATTACCTCTCGGCAGAATTCTTGATGGGTCGCCATTTGGGTAATAGCTTAATTAACTTAGGTCTTTACAAACAAGTCCGCCAGATTTTACATGAATCTGGGCTTGAGTTGGATGATTTATTAGAACGCGAACGCGAACCAGGTTTAGGAAATGGTGGCTTAGGGCGGTTAGCGGCTTGTTTTCTCGATTCCTTAGCAACGTTAGAAATTCCCGCAGTTGGTTATGGCATTCGCTACGAGTTTGGCATTTTTGAGCAAGCAATTCAAAATGGTTGGCAACGGGAAATTCCTGATAAATGGCTGAGTTTCGGTAATCCTTGGGAAATTCCACGCCCTGATTATCGAGTTGCCGTCAAACTCGGCGGTCATACCGAACACTATACCGATGAACACGGTCACTATCGCGTGCGGTGGATTGAAAAGCAAACTGTCTTAGGAATTCCCTACGATACGCCTGTTCCTGGCTACGACACTAATACGGTTAATACCTTACGTCTGTGGAAAGCCGAGGCGAGTGAAGAGTTCAACTTTCAAGCGTTTGATGCAGGAGATTATTTCGGCGCAGTCGCTAATAAGATGTTCTCGGAAAATATCTCTAAGGTTCTCTACCCTAACGACAATACAATCCAAGGACGCGAACTGCGCCTAGAACAGCAGTATTTCTTTGTGTCTTGTTCGCTGCAAGATATCATCCGCTTGCACCTACGCACGCACGATAGTTTAGATAACTTACACGAAAAATCCGCACTGCAACTTAACGACACTCACCCAGCGATCGCAATTGCTGAATTGATGCGCTTGTTGATTGACGAACATCAGATGACTTGGGAGCAAGCATGGCATATCACGCAAAATGCTTTTGCCTACACCAATCATACTTTGTTGCCAGAAGCTCTAGAGCGTTGGTCTGTGAGTCTGTTTAGTCGCATCTTACCGCGACATCTCGAAATCATCTATGAAATTAACTACCGCTTTCTCAATTACGTCTATACTCGTTATCCTGGTGAATTTGATCGCATCGCACGGTTATCGCTAATCGAAGAAGGGCACGAAAAGCAAGTCCGCATGGCGCATCTAGCATGTGTGGGGAGTCACGCGATTAACGGTGTTGCTGCGTTGCATACCGAATTACTGAAAAACGAACTATTACGGGATTTCTACGAACTATTTCCTGAAAAGTTTAGTAACAAAACGAATGGTGTCACGCCGCGTCGTTGGCTGTTGCTAGGGAATCCTCGGCTAGCGAATTTGATTACCGAAAAGATTGGCAAAAACTGGATTAGAAATCTCGAAGATCTCCAGCAACTCGAGGCGTTTGTCAATGATGCCAATTTTCGCGATCGCTGGTGGGAAATTAAACTTGCCAACAAGCAAGATTTAACTAACTATATTCAACAGCATCACGGCATCGAAGTCAATATCAACTCGCTGTTTGATATTCAAGTTAAACGGATGCACGAATACAAGCGGCAGTTATTAAACGTATTGCACATCATCACGCTATACAACCACATCAAACGCCATCCACAAATCGAGATTCTTCCGCGTACTTTCATCTTTGGCGGCAAAGCAGCGCCTGGTTATTACATGGCAAAGCTAATTATTAAATTGATTAATTCCGTCGCCGATGTCGTCAACCACGATCCCGATGTTCGAGGTCGTTTGAAAGTTATCTTTTTAACGAATTACAGCGTATCGCTTGGTCAACGAGTTTACGCCGCTGCTGATCTTTCCGAACAAATCTCGACAGCAGGGAAAGAAGCTTCTGGTACGGGTAATATGAAGTTTGCAATGAATGGCGCACTGACGATTGGTACTCTTGACGGTGCGAATGTCGAAATTCGTCAAGAAGTCGGCGCAGACAATTTCTTTCTCTTTGGTTTAACTGCTGAAGAGGTTTCTACACTCAAAACATCAGGATATCACCCGCAACACTACTACAAAACGAATCGCGAACTTCAGGAAGTCCTGCAATACATCGCACACGGCTACTTTTCGCCTGAAGATATTAATTTATTTAGACCAATTGTCAACTCGCTGCTACATCACGACGAATATCTGCTGATGGCAGATTACCAATCTTACATCGACTGTCAAGAACAAGTCAGTCAAGCTTACCGCGATCGCGACAGTTGGATACGAATGTCTATTCTCAATACTGCACGCACAGGAAAATTTTCATCAGATCGCACAATCAAGGAATACTGTGAAGAAATTTGGCGAGTTAAGCCCGTCAAAATTGATATAGATGCTTGTGAAGATGCAGATTTGCAAGTGCAACAACCTGCGTTTCAGTTGAGCGATCGTAGGTTATAGATAAACAGCGATGCGCAGGCGCAGGAAAAATATCAATTTATGTTAGCTGGTTGTTAGCATAAAAATAAGAATTAATCTCAATTTAATTTTAACATACTTTACTTTGGTGGCGCTGATAGTCATGACTAAAAGCTCTTTTTGAGTTCATTTTTTAATCAATCCTTTACAGTTTTCTAATCAATTGATTTTTTTGCTCAAGCAATATATTTAAAAGGTGAATTAAGAGATTTATTTATTCAAATTCCGATTTATTATTAGTTTACATATAAATTAATGTCAAATTAAGTATTGTGCGATCGCAGTAGCTATCACTTATCTAAGATAACTATAATCTATATCCAGCTTGGCTTTATTTTTTAGCATCTACATTAAAATTTTGCTACTGACTTTATTAGAAAAATTGATAAAGGAGTTATAAAATTAAGCGGAAAACAAACAAATAACTTGTTTTACAAAAATATGTAAACTTATATTTACAAATTATCAAGATATCCATTTTTTACAAAAAACAATAATAATATAGAGGTGATTAAACGAGTAGAGAGTTAACCGAAGACAAGACTGATTTACTAATAGTAAATTAAGGATGGTTAAGTCTATGACGCAATGGCAAGGTTTTATACCAGGTGAATGGATGGAAGAAATTAATGTGCGTAATTTCATCCAAAAAAACTACAAACCCTATGAAGGTGACGAATCTTTTTTAGCAGCTTCCACAAATCGAACTCAAGCGCTATGGGATAATGTGAAAGCGCTGATGCGTGAAGAGAGGAAACAGGGAATTTTAGATACAGATACCAAAGTCGTATCCAGCATCACTTCGCACAGCCCTGGATACATTGATCGCGATTTAGAACAAATTGTTGGTTTGCAAACCGATAAACCTTTGAAACGGGCAATTATGCCTTTTGGCGGCATCAGAACAGTCAAAGCATCACTCGAAGCTTATGGTTATAAGCTCGATCCGCAAACCGAAGAAATCTTCAAGAAGTATCGCAAAAGCCATAATGATGGTGTCTTCGACGCATATACCAAAGCTATGCGCTTAGCACGACACTCTGGTATTATTACAGGTTTACCCGATTCTTATGGTCGCGGTCGGATTATTGGTGACTATCGGCGAGTTCCACTTTACGGAGTTGATTTCTTAATTACTGACAAAAAGCAACAACTCGAATCTTTAGACGTTGATTGCATAGATGCGTGTATCATCAGACGGCGTGAGGAAATTTCTGAGCAAATTCGCGCCTTGTTTGAACTCAAAGAAATGGCAGCTAGCTACGGATTTGATATCAGTCAACCAGCAGCTAATGCACAAGAAGCAGTACAGTGGCTATATTTTGCGTATCTCGGTGCAGTCAAAGAACAAAACGGCGCGGCGATGTCTTTGGGGCGAGTTTCGACGTTTTTAGACATCTATTGTGAACGTGACTTGCAAAATGGTACGGCGACCGAAACGCAACTGCAAGAACTGATTGACCATTTCGTGATGAAATTGCGGATGGTGCGTTTCTTACGAACTCCTGATTACAACGAACTATTTTCCGGCGATCCAACTTGGGTGACAGAAGCGATCGCAGGTATGGGTGAAGATGGCAGAACTTTAGTCACAAAAACAAGTTTCCGCTTTCTACACACACTATACAACTTAGAAGCAGCACCTGAACCAAATTTAACCGTTTTGTGGTCAGAAAAACTCCCCGCGAACTTCAAGCGCTTCTGTGCCAAAGTTTCTGTAGATACTAGCTCAATTCAGTACGAAAACGACGATTTGATGCGTCCGTACTACGGCGACGATTATGCGATCGCTTGCTGTGTCAGCGCGATGCGTGTCGGCAAACAGATGCAGTTTTTTGGGGCGCGGGCGAATCTTGCCAAAGCGTTACTATACGCCATTAATGGCGGTAAAGACGAAAAATCTGGCGAACAAATTGCCCCCCAATTCGAGCCAATAACCGCTGATTACTTAGATTATGACGAAGTGATGGCGAAGTTTAACCAGATGATGGACTGGTTAGCAAAGCTATACATCAACACTTTAAACGTCATTCACTATATGCACGATAAATATTGCTACGAACGCCTAGAGATGGCGCTACACGATCGCGATGTTTATCGGACAATGGCGTGTGGAGTCGCAGGGTTATCCGTCGTCGCCGATGCACTGTCTGCAATTAAATATGCCGAAGTCAAAGTATTGCGCAATGAAAGTGGTTTAGCCGTTGATTACGAAATTGCAGGCGATTATCCTAAGTTTGGCAACAACGACGATTGCGTCGATCAAATTGCCACAGATTTAGTCACAACGTTCATGAATAAACTGCGGGCGTGTAAAACTTACCGCGATGCTGTACCGACGCAATCAATTTTGACGATTACCTCGAATGTTGTGTATGGCAAGAAAACGGGAAGTACCCCCGATGGACGCAAAGCGGGAGAACCATTTGCACCAGGTGCGAACCCAATGCATGGCAGAGATACCAAAGGTGCGATCGCTAGCCTCGCTTCGGTTGCCAAACTTCCCTACGAACACGCGCAAGATGGAATTTCCTATACCTTCTCAATTGTGCCGCAGGCGTTAGGAAAAACTTCTGAAGCTCAAGTTAACAACTTAGTCGGAATGTTGGATGGTTACTTTCACGATAGCGGTCATCATGTTAACATCAACGTCCTGCAACGAGAAACCTTGTTAAAAGCAATGGATCATCCAGAGACATATCCGCAATTAACAATTAGGGTATCTGGTTATGCGGTTAATTTTATTAAGTTAACTCGCGAACAGCAGTTAGATGTTATCAAGCGAACATTCCATGATTGCCTTTGAGTTTTCGCCCTCGCCCGCCAAATCTACGCCACTTGCACGCCAGTTGCACTCAACGGGGGCGACGAAGTCCGCGATAGCGCCACCCCCGCAACGCAGTGGTTCCTCAACCTCGGAGAACTTTATCTAAGTTGGTTATGAATTCTTGATTGCGAAATCTTATTACTCGTAAGCTAAATTGCTGAAGTTTTGCAGTACAGGCGGGATCATAGTCAACACGTTGGTCGTGAATTTCACCATCAAGTTCAACTAATCGACACTCAGTGCAGTAGAAATCAACAACAAATGAATCAACAGCATGTTAACAACGAAATCTCAAGCCATTGAGTTGTCGGTTTCTTAAGGCTTCCTATAAAATCTTTTCCACAGGTGTAAGGTTCTGTCGCAGTCGTCTTGCCGCAGCAATAACACCAGGAGTAGTGCCTCTAATGGGCTTAGATTTCATCGTTAAAAGTTTGTTATAGCCCCTGATTAGAGTACCCAAAACACTTACTAATACTTCAAAGTCCCTCAGCATTGGAGATTTAGGGGGCGAAATCTCTCCACCTTTAAACACAAGGTACTCTTATGACTACCATCGGCAAAATTCATTCCATCGAAAGCTGCGGTACAACAGATGGACCTGGTATCCGCTTTGTCATTTTCACCCAAGGTTGCCCGCTGCGCTGTCTTTATTGCCACAATCCAGATTGCCGAAATCTGACAGATGGTAAGCAAGTAAGTGTGGATGAACTGATTGCCGAAATTCAAAAATATACTTCCTATATTCGCTTTTCTGGTGGGGGTGTCACTATTAGTGGCGGCGAACCATTAATGCAGCCTCAATTTGTTAAAGAAATTTGTCAACGCTGCCAAGAAATTGATCTGCATACTGCACTAGATACTTCTGGTTTTGTTGATTTGGATACTGTAAAAGATGTCCTAAATTTTGTAGACTTAGTTTTATTAGATATTAAGTCTTTCGATCCCGAAATTTATCGGAAGTTAACGAGTGTTTCTCTAGAACCTACTTTAAAATTAGCTCGCTATCTAAGTGAAATTCATAAACCTACTTGGGTTCGCTTTGTCTTAGTTCCTAACCTAAGTGATGCTCATCATAACGTTACAGAATTGGCTCATTTTGTCTCTAGCTTAAGTAACGTAGAAAAAATAGAAGTTCTCCCCTTCCACAAAATGGGAGAATATAAATGGGAACAATTGGGCTATGATTACCAACTTAAAGATACACCACCACCATCACCAGAGTTAGTACAAAAAACAATCGACATTTTCAAAAGCTACGGTCTTAAAGTCAACTGAAGAATGAGGAAGAGTATAATGATTACAAATATTCAAGAATTGGAAAAACTCATTCAAAGAGTAAAAGTAGCACAGTTAGAATACGCACATTTTACTCAAGAACAAGTTGACACTATATTTAAAAAAGCTGCGCTTGCTGCCAATGCAGAGCGAATTTCTTTAGCTAAAATGGCAGTAGCTGAAACAGGGATGGGGATTGTTGAAGATAAGGTAATCAAAAATCATTTTGCTTCAGAATATATCTACAACAAATATAAGCACGAACGGACTTGTGGCATTATCGAAGAAGATCAAACTTTTGGTATTCAAAAGATTGCTGAACCTGTAGGGATTCTAGCGGGAATTGTACCAACAACAAATCCTACATCAACAGTCATTTTTAAAGCTTTGCTAGCGCTAAAAACACGCAATGCAATTATCTTTTCTCCGCATCCCCGCGCTAAGAAATGTACGATTGAAGCCGCCCAAATTATTTTAGACGCCGCTACTGCTGCTGGTGCACCTGCGGATATTATCGGTTGGATTGATGAACCAACTGTACCGCTTTCTCAAGCTTTAATGCAGCATCCAGATATTAAGCTGATTCTGGCGACAGGTGGTCCAGGAATGGTGAAAGCTGCCTATTCATCAGGACATCCTTCATTAGGTGTGGGTGCGGGTAATACTCCGGCGGTGATTGATGAAACTGCGGACATTAAAACAGCAGTTAGTTCGATTTTGATTAGTAAAACTTTCGATAACGGAATGATTTGTGCTTCTGAACAATCTGTGATTGTTGTTGATGAAGTTTATGAAAGTATTAAACAAGAATTTCGCGATCGCGGAGCATATTTTCTCACATCAGAAGATAAAGAAAAACTAGGTAGTAAAGTCATTATCGATGGTCGTCTTAATCCTGAAATTGTCGGGCAATCAGTCGAAAGAATAGCTCAAATTTCTGATTTAGAAATAGCTGAAGCTAAAGTGTTAATTGGTGAAGTAAAAGAGATTAGTAAAAAAGAACCATTCGCGTACGAAAAATTATCGCCAATTTTAGCAATGTACCGTGCTGAAAGTTTTCAAAAAGCAGTAGATAAAGCTGTTCAATTAATTGACTTTGGCGGACGCGGACATACTTCAGTTCTTTACACCAATCCAGCAAATAAAGAGCATATTGACTACTTTGAGTCAATGGTAGAAACTGCTCGTGTTCTGATTAACACACCTTCTTCACAAGGTGCGATCGGTGACTTGTACAATTTCAAACTTGATCCTTCACTGACTTTAGGATGTGGTTCTTGGGGAGATAATTCAGTATCAGGAAACGTCGGAGTACACCATCTATTAAACATTAAAACCGTATCAGAGAGACGCGAAAATATGCTGTGGTTTCGCGTTCCACCAAAGATTTATTTCAAGTATGGTTGCTTGCCCATCGCATTACGTGAACTACAAAGTAAGAAACGTGCTTTTATTATTACTGACAAACCATTATTTGACTTAGGAATAACGAAGAAAATTACTGACGTTCTTGATGAAATTGGGGTAGATTATTCGATGTTCTACGAAGTTGAAACTGACCCCACACTATCAAATGTCAACAAAGGTTTATCACTACTGCGAAACTATCAACCAGATGTGATTATTGCTGCTGGCGGTGGTTCGCCAATGGATGCGGCTAAGGTGATGTGGTTGATGTACGAACAACCAGAAATTGAATTTGAAGGTTTGGCGATGCGGTTTATGGATATCCGCAAGCGCGTTTATGAACTGCCAGAGTTAGGTAAAAAAGCGATTATGGTTGCGATTCCTACAACTTCAGGTACGGGATCAGAGGTCACGCCATTTGCAGTTGTCACCGATGACTCAGTAGGAATTAAATATCCATTAGCAGACTATGCACTCACACCAAATATGGCAATTGTCGATCCAGAATTAGTGTTAACAATGCCGAAAAAACTCACAGCTTATGGAGGAATTGACGCTTTAACTCATGCACTTGAAGCTTATGTTTCGGTTCTAGCAACAGAATTCACCGAAGGATTAGCATTAGAAGCGATCGCACTCTTATTTAAATACCTACCACGTTCTTACAAAAATGGCGCAAACGATCCCGAAGCGCGTGAAAAAGTCCACTACGCCGCAACAATCGCCGGACTTGCTTTTGCCAATGCCTTCTTAGGAATTTGTCACTCAATGGCACATAAACTTGGTTCAACGTTCCACGTACCGCATGGTTTGGCAAACGCACTCATGATTTCGCACGTCATTCGTTACAACGCCACTGACGTACCCTTTAAGCAAGCTATATTTCCCCAATATAAATATCCTAATGCGAAAGAACGGTACGCGCAAATTGCCGATCATTTGCGACTTGATGGCAATACACTCGATGAAAAAGTAGAAAAATTAGTCGAAGCAATAGAAGACTTAAAACGCTCCTTAGACATTCCCGCTACGATTAAAGAAGCACTACCAGAAGATGAGCAAGAATTCTACTCACATCTCGAAGAATTAGCAGATCGCGCCTTCGACGATCAATGTACAGGTGCAAATCCCCGCTATCCCCTCATCCGCGATTTAAAAGAACTCTACATTTTAGCCTATCGAGGATGTCGAGTCGATGCTGCTTTATATCACCCAGAAACAGAATTAAGCGTCAGCCATTACAAATGAAACCAATACAAGAAAAGAACCTTCTCTAAAACTCTCTTCCTTCGTGTCCTTTGCGTCCTAGCCTAGTGCCTTCGGCTAACGGCAACCCCTTCGGGGAATGTGGTTCGTCTCTCATAGTTAAGCGTGTGGCGGAAACCCCAAGATCTTCCTAACCCCAAAAAACTGTTATGCAAAAATCCATCCTATCCACCATCGAAGCTGGTGCGGATCTTAGGCAGTGTACTCGCCATCCTCTTAATACCATTTTTGCACCAAAAACTGTTGCCCTCATCGGTGCGACGGAAAAACCTGATAGCGTCGGACGAACAGTTTTATGGAACTTAATTAGCAATCCCTTCGGAGGAACAGTATTCCCAGTTAATCCCAAACGACCCAGCATTCTTGGAATTAAAGCTTATCCCAATATCGCCACCGTCCCTGAACCTGTCGATCTTGCTGTTGTTGTCACTCCTGCTGCAACTGTCCCTGGGGTGATGTGCGAATGTGCGGCAGCGAAGGTTAAAGGTGCAATTATCATCTCCGCTGGTTTTAAAGAAATAGGTGCAAAAGGAATTGAACTCGAACAACAAATTTTAGCAGCGCAAGCATCATCAGGTATGCGTATTATTGGTCCTAATTGCTTGGGTGTTATGAGTCCCATAACCGGATTAAATGCCACCTTTGCCCCACACACAGCGCTTCCTGGTAGTGTGGGATTCATTAGCCAAAGTGGTGCTTTATGTACCTCAATTCTTGATTGGAGTCGTCGCGAAAATGTTGGATTTAGTGCCTTTATTTCTATTGGTTCGATGCTGGATGTGAATTGGGGTGACTTAATCGATTACTTTGGTGACGATCCGCATACCAAAAGTATTGTGATTTATATGGAATCGATTGGCGATGCGCGTTCTTTCCTCTCAGCAGCGCGCGAAGTCGCACTAACTAAGCCTATTATCGTCATCAAAGCAGGTCGAACAACCGCAGCAGCCCAAGCAGCAGCCTCGCACACGGGCGCGTTAAGTAGTAGTGACGAAGTTCTTGATGCCGCTTTCCGGCGTTGTGGTGTCTTGCGCGTTAACAGTATCGACGACTTATTCAATATGGCAGAAGTGCTTGCCAAACAGCCGCGTCCCAAAGGAAAAAGACTGACAATTCTCACGAATGCTGGCGGTCCTGGCGTGATTGCCACCGATGCTTTAATTGCCCAAGGTGGCGAACTTGCAGAATTAGCACCAGAGACAATTGCAACACTCGATCGAATACTTCCACCTCAATGGAGTCATCATAATCCAATTGATATCTTAGGCGATGCTGACCCCGATCGCTATGCCAAAGCCTTAGAAATTGCGGCACAAGACCCTAATAGTGAAGGATTATTGGTCATCTTAACACCCCAATCAATGACCGATCCGACGCAAACCGCCGAGCGATTAAAGTCCCACATCGAAAAGAATCAGCAACCGATCGCATCTAAAATTGGAATGCCGATCCTTGCTAGCTGGATGGGCGGTGCAGATGTGGCGACTGGCGAAAGAATTCTCAACTGCGCCCATATTTCGACTTTTGCTTTTCCTGATACTGCTGCGCGTGTATTTAATTATATGTGGCAGTACAGCTACAACTTGCGGGGGTTATATGAAACTCCAACCTTACTTATAGGCGATTCAGGAATTGTACACCGTGCTGGTGCTGAGGAAATTATTTGGAAAGTGCGTCAGCAAAATCGGACGATTCTAACAGAATGGGAATCGAAGCAACTGCTTGCTGCTTATGGTATCCCGAGTGTAGAAACTTATGTTGCGACCAACGTTGAAGAAGCTGTGAGTCTTGCTGAGGCGATCGCTTATCCTGTGGTTCTCAAGTTGTTTAGTGAAACAATTACGCACAAAACTGATGTCGGTGGCGTGCAGTTAAACTTACAAGATGCCGACGCGGTACGGACTGCTTATCAAGCGATCGAGTCAGCCGTGCGTGAAAAAGTCGGTGCTAACCATTTTATGGGTGCTACTGTTCAACCAATGATCTCACTCGATGGTTACGAATTGATTATTGGTAGCAGCATCGATCCGCAGTTTGGTCCAGTTTTACTATTCGGTACTGGTGGGCAACTCGTAGAAATCTTTCAAGATCGGGCGCTAGCATTACCACCGCTCAATAGCACCCTAGCACGGCGGATGATGGAACAAACGCAAATTTATCAGGCACTTCAAGGAGTACGCGGGCGTCCAGCAGTCGATTTAGCTAGCTTAGAGCAACTTTTAGTCAGATTCAGTCAACTCGTTATTGAACAACGGTGGATCAAAGAAATTGATATTAATCCGTTGTTAGCGAAGCCAGGACAAGATAATGGTTTAATCGCCCTCGATGCGCGGGTTGTCCTCCACGAACCAACAATCATAGAAGACGAACTACCGAAACTGGCAATTCGTCCTTATCCAATGCAATATATTTCATCTTGGCAGCTAAAAGATGGCACAAACGTCACAATCCGCCCGATTCGTCCAGAAGATGAACCGTTGATGATTCAGTTTCATCACTCACTTTCCGAAGAAAGCGTTTACTTACGCTATGCTCATGTGACAAAGTTGAGTTATCGTACTTCCCACGAACGACTAACGCGGATTTGCTTTATCGATTACGATCGCGAAATTGCTTTAGTAGCCGAGTACGAAGATCCCCAAACTAAAAAGTGTCAAATTATCGGAGTGGGACGATTAAGTAAATTACACCAGTCGAATGAAGCCGAGTTTGCTTTGGTCGTGAGCGATCGCTACCAAAATCAAGGATTAGGAACTCAATTACTGCAACAATTATTACAAATAGGTCAAGATGAAAAACTCAACCGCATGACTGCTGACATTCTCCCCGACAATCTGGCAATGCAGCATTTGTGTAAAAAACTCGGTTTGCAGATCTTTCGTGACTCACAAGCAGCAATGATGAAAGCAGACATTGAACTTCTTGGATGAATTATCGCCCTTATCCTAAATACCTATTCCAGGCTTAAGTGATTAATTATCTATCAGAGGTCAGGGTCATAAAAGCTAGTAGTGAAAGTTCTGATTCGCCTCATTGCTCGGTTAACTGAGAATCAAGTCGGTCGAGTAATGCTACTGCTGATATACTTCCTTTTGCTACCATAGCTCGAAATCGGGTTTCGGCATCAAATTCAGCTAAAGCGATCGTTGAGAGTTCTTCAATCAGCTTATTAATGCTAATATTTCTTCTTCTTGCCAATTCTTTCAATCTCTCGTGTTTGTCATCAGGTAAGCGAATTGTTAATGTAGCCATATGCTATCTCCTAATTAAGATTAATCACCTCTTCAGGTTTGAGAATCAACAATTCGGGAAAAGAAAGTTGTGCTTGCTTAAAGTCTTTAGTATTATGAGTAACAATGATACTGGTATTACCAGCGATGGCTAGCTCAATCAAGTGATTATCTGCTTCATCGATTAAATTAGGTCGCCACAAGTAGTAAATACGCATCCACTCGCAAACACTCATGAATGAAGCTAAAAGTGTTTCTATCTCCTCAATTGATAAAGAACACAAGCGTAAAATCTCATCTCTACCCGTAACTTGTTCGTACTCAGAAAATAAAGCATTACCCATTAGTGGTTGATACTTCAATAACAAGCACTGCCTTAAAAGCTCTCTACTTGCTCCTTGGGAACTAATCAACGGGTATTGTCAAATTAATCGGAGTTGGCAGGAATTGCAGTCGATGAGATAAATTTCTACCATGACTGCAAAATCTAAGTTGTACCACCGCCACCGCTTCCCACCAGAAATCATCAGCTACTGCATCTGGTTATATAATGCGTTTTCCTTCAGCTTTCGAGATATCGAGCGTGTTGATGCTGTATCGCGGCATCTGCGTTACTGACGGTGCAAAAATATCTTTTGCGTTCGCTCTACTTAAGTCTTATCCTCCTTCTCTCACAAAGCTATAGTTTTGCTCTCATCAATCTTAATTCAGAATTACGCTTATCTTTTATGCAACTTATCAATTGTTTTTAATAGTTTTTTACAAGTTTTGCCTAATAGCGTTACTCGTAACAGTAATTAAAGAAAATAGTACTTAAATAGCTTTACACTATACCTAAATTAAATTACTTTTAGTCTCAATAATCGCTACCCTCAGCGTTATTTGAGGAAATTTGGCTCAATAGCATGAATAACTAAAGTTAACTGACAAATCTAAAGAATAAAAATATTTGTACAAAAGTAACAATCACTTTATAAAGCAACTGCACACTCTGCAATACAACCATTTAGAAGTTAACTTAACGGTTTAGCTCTTATAATAGAAACTAAAGAGACACATTTAAAAAATCAACCCTCTAACTCTCTCTTGTTTGAAAAAACTTGAGCAATAGAGAAAGGAAGTCTGGATATGACTGGATTTGTTCAGCAAACAATAGAATTGTCTAGAATTGACGCTAGTTATGATGAGCTATTAATAGTAGGAACAAACGATGGTTTGTTATTGTTCTCGAAATCCGAGCAGAGGACTGAACTAGAGGATCGCAACATCACTGCTATTGCCCCAAGTCGCAATGGAGTGTGGGTAGTGGTTGATCGTAAATCAGTATGGCATCGCGACGATCGGGGCGAGTGGCAATTAGTAACCTCAACTATCCAAGATTTGCAACTGAATTGCATCGAGCCACTCAACGGAAAAGTTCTTGCGGGTACATCAGATGCTCATCTCCTATGGGTTGCACATGGGAGTATTGAATTCATCAATAGCTTTGACTTAGTTTCAGGAAGAGTCAAGTGGTATACGCCTTGGGGGGGTCCGCCATCAGTTCGCTCTCTTGCAGTAGGGCACTCAGGCGAACTTTACGCAAACGTACACGTCGGCGGTATCTTGCGTTCCAAGGATCGCGGACGCTCGTGGCAGCCAACTATCGATCTGCACTCGGATGTTCATCAAGTGCTCACTGTTCCAGATCGTCCTAGTTTTGTGCTAGCAGCTACGGCAAAGGGACTAGCTACTAGCATATATGGAGGAGATTCGTGGAGCTTTGACCAAGCCAACCTGCACGCCACCTACTCTCGTGCTGTAGCAGTTTGCGGCAAGACGATTTTGATGAGTACATCGGTCGGTCCATCTGGTGCTAAGGCAGCAATTTATCGGCGATCGCTTGACCAACCAGGGACGTTTGAGAAGTGCGAACAAGGTTTGCCACAATGGTTCTCAAACAACATAGATACGGCTAGCCTTACTGCATTAAAGGATAAGGCTGCTTTTGGCACGAGCGATGGTCAACTCTTTGTGTCAGAGGATGCTGGTTTAACATGGAAGCAACTGGCGTCAGGGCTTCCTTCAATTCATTGTTTGACCTTTTTACATTAACCATTGCTTATCCATAAGGTTTCAGATAGTTACCACAATTTTTTATAAAACTTTTTAAAATGGGTACTAGTCCCAACGAAAATGGGAGGATTTTATGACAAACCAAAAAGAAGAAGTTCCCTCTGATAGCACACAAAAACTGGCACAAGAGGTAGAAGTTGACGATACTACTCCTTCGGACAGTGAAAATCCAGAAGATCCTATTTCAGAAGAGTCGGAGGTTCCCAAATCTAGTGATGCTCCTGCTGATTGATCAACTTCAGCGACCCAAAAGCCTGCACTAAATTCTCAATGGATTTAACGCAGAATACAAACGAGCCGTTGCTCTGCAAAAACAATGGTGGATAAGTAAAGTTTCCCGTTTGGATATGAAGCATCAAGTACGAAGGAAGCATAGAAATAGTTCCTTATTAAAGGTACTAAGACTAAGATATTCTGGAAGCGATCGCACTGAGTAAGTAAAATGACTAAACCTAGCGTCCGCCGGAACTATTCAAGCCACGCTCAGGTGAATAAGGAGTTTAATGCGAGTGCATCTAGTCCTGTGTGGCTCTCATTAGCCATGAGAATCAAATTGAGTATTATTTTTAGCGGCTGCATCGAAGCACACAAGCAGGAATTTTATTTCTCCTCAACAGTTTGAAAAAACGAATACTCCTCTTGTGTCATTTTCCGAAGACAATGAATAAAGGAATTGAAAGATAAAACTCTATAAAGTAGACAGGTCAATGGATGTAGAGTTACAAATTCTAAAGCATTTGGCTTTCTTATGCCCATCCCACAATTGCCATCATAGATGAATATTGTGCCGAGCATAAAGACTGATTTAAAGATATATTCGAGAAATAGTTTATGGGAAAAGAAGAGCCGTAACTTACTGGGAAATAACTACTGACCCAGAAACAATGCCAGAAAATTTTACTTCATTCATTCTGACGAATCTTTAAGGGGATTTGAAGAAAACTTTAGGCGACCTATACGGATTAAGGACATGGGTAGAATATGGTTTTCGGCAGTGCAAGCAAGAATTAGGCTGGACAGATTATTGTTTTACTAATTTCGAGCAGATTGAGAAGTGGTGGGAGATTATTTTTTGTGATTATACAATGATTAGTTTAAATTCTCCAGCTTTTTTAGCTTTAGATGAATCCGAGCAAATTGAAACTGAGGTACAAAAAAATTATTGGGGAGATTTTTCTAATCATCAACAATGGAATCATGAAAGCGGATGGAAGAATGTTCTAAATAATTTTCGATTAATTGTCCAACCACTCTTACTATTTTGGTTGATTTATCCTGGGGTAGATATTTTTCCCAATTCTAATTTATTGCTTGGATTTAATCACTTAATTAGTGCAATGAATCAATTCAAATTCTTTTATTCTTCTGGATGAAAAAGTTTATCTAGTACTTGTTGATTTCGGAAAGTGACAGAAGAGGGATAGTTGAAACCTCCGCTGCTTTAACTATCTTTTAACTCTGACCCCTGCCATACATCGCATGGGATCGTCTTATCAAAGGTATTGTTGCAACTGTTGTGCTAGGGTTTGAACGTGAGGCTGCTTCAGCATAGAGAGATGATTTCCTGGTACTTGATGAACTTGGATAACTTTAGCTAGTTGACTCCAACCTAGTGTCAAATCTTTTTGGTGAGAGGAATCATCAGTTTTAAATAGCGTAATGCGCTTAGGGTAGTTTTGTGGTGCATACCGATATGCTGCTTGGCTATTAGCATAATAAATCCGCAACATTGGCGCGATCGCAGATTCATCAACTAACCGTAATTGTGACTCTTCAGGAATCAAATTGGCGATCGCTAACCATTGCCAGCGAGAAAACCAATTGTGGCGTCGGCGGCGAGTTAGGTTTGTGACAATCGCACTATAATCTAGTAAAAACGGCAGTGTAGACCAAATTGCTGTTTTGAGGAGAAGCTTTAGGCTGTGACTAAGAGATGGTTGGTTGGCAGGAATCGGTGCTGGAGTATCTAGAATTGCCAAAAGTGCGACTTCGTGTCCTAACTGCGTTAGTTGTTGCGCCATCTCAAAAGCAACAAGTCCCCCAAAAGACCAACCACCGAGAAAATAGGGACCATGCGGTTGAACAGTTTGAATGGCTTGGATGTAATACCTTGCCATCGCTTCAATTTGTTGAAAGGGAGTGTGTTTGCCATCTAATCCTAAAGGTTGCAGCCCATAGAAACTGCGATTGCCTCCTAAATAATGTGCTAACTCCAAGTAAGGAAAGACAATACCAAAGATAGGATGAACGCAGAAAAAGGGTTGCTTGTTATTTCCCTTTGTGAGGAGGACTAATGGCGACCAAACTTCTGTAACCTGCTGCGGTGATGGAGTTTGAGTTTGGATTTGGGCTGAGTTGTCACTTGTTAATGACGATCGCAATCGGCGGTATGATGCTCGATCGAGTTGAACTAATGCGGGTTGTTGAGTGATGGTATCCTGTAATTCTTCTATCACTACAGCTAGTTGTGCAATCGTTGGCGATTCAAACACGCTACGCAAGGGCACTTCAGTTCCAAAAACATCGCGCACGCGGGAGACAAGTTGTGTTGCGAGTAAAGAATGTCCGCCTGATTCAAAAAAGTTGTCGTGAATACTTGTGGATTTAAGATGTAATTCTTGCCAAATTTCAGCAAGCTTATATTCTGTAGGCGATCGCGATGCAATTGTTGTCCTTGATGTTGAAGTCACGTCTGGCAACGCACGGCGATCAATTTTACCTGTAGAAGTCAGACTGAATGACTCTACTGGAATAAATACAGAAGGGATCATGTATTCAGGTAGAGTTTGCCCTAAATAGTCGCGGAGTTGAGGAATGAGTTGACGCGCAAATTGAGCTTGTAGCGGATTATTAGCATAATCACTCCAGGTTGGTGGTGCTGATTGCTGAACAAGAGGTAAATCAACTTCTCCCACCCCATGCCGAATCAAGACGACATCATAGTCACCTGTTTGTGTTTGCGTAGACCAACTAATTTCTACGCGGTAGGGTAATACAGATTCTAAGTTCCACCAATCTTGGGGATCAATTGCTAGTTCAGTAGAGTGTAATTCACGCATTCGCCCCAGTGTTTTTGGCACAGATTGATGAAATAGCCAGCTGGCAGTTTGAACTGCGGTATGTACTCGAGAGTTGGTAACGTTAGCAATGCCAAAGACTTTTGGGTCAGTCTCTCGTAAATGATTTTGCACGTCAGTGATTGTGAGTGGCTGTTGTTTCCAGTTCCTCCACGTTGTTGAAGCCACAGTAGCTGCCTCATCCATATGTAACAACACGTTGTAGCGAAATTGTGTCATTTCATTATGGCTATGACCTCGCGTTAGGTAAATTTGCACGCGCTGAATTCGAGGAAAGCGATCGCGTAAAGCATTAAAAAACTGGGGATCAATCGCTAATTCAGGTTCCTCAAAGTGCGATCGCTCAACTTGTTGTCGGAGTTGCTTTTGTTCTAATCCTGGATCGACTTGTGAAGCTTGCATCCAAGTATGAAAGGCAGTCAGTAACGGCAAACTGCGGACATCACCAATAAACAGCACACCTTTTGGTGCTAATGCCTCAATGGATTTTTCTAGTACCTGTATGAGATAATCTAGACTAGGAAAATACTGCACTACCGAATTGAGAATCACAACATCAAATGTTGCAGCAGGAATTCCGGTAAAATCTGTTGCTGTTTGATGGAGTAGTTTAACTTGAGTTAGATTGCCTAACTGATTTTGAATAGCTGCTAAGGAGTTTGAAAAGTCTGTTGCCCAATAACTTTGACAATGAGGGGCAATTGGAAACAACAATAATCCTGTTCCACAACCGATTTCTAAAACTTTTTGGGGATGAAGTGCCAGAATTTGCTTAACGCGATCGCTTACCCATTCTTGCATTTGTTCAACTGGGATGGGCTGTTTAGTGTAGCTACTATTCCAACCAGTAAAATCACAGTCGCTGGCATTGGTAGATTGATACGTTTGGTTATACAGCGTTTGCCAGCGTTGCACCTGCTGCATTTGCAGAGATTCCCGTACTTGCTGATGCTTGAGGCTAAAATAGGCAATTAAGCGTAAATCGTTCGCTGCTGCTTGAAATACAGTTGTGACAGCATCTTGTATAGCAGGATTTCGCTGTAGTGTTGCTTCAATTTCACCCAACTCGACACGAAAACCGCGAATTTTAATCTGGTTATCAATCCGCCCTAAAAACTCAATTGTGCCATCAGTATGATAGCGGGCGCGATCGCCTGTTTGATAAAGACGAGGATTGCGGCATTCATCATCAAAAGGATTGGCAATAAACTTTTGAGTTGTTAATTCTGGGCGATTGAGATAGCTGTGCGCAACTCCTGCACCACCAATATATATTTCACCAGGTACACCGATAGGAACTTGATTTAAAGCAGCATCTAGAATATAAACTTGAGTGTTAAATACTGGACGACCGATTGTAATGGGCTGTCCTGGAAATAATTCTCCCACGGTTGCCCAGATTGTTGTTTCTGTTGGTCCATACGCATTGAAAAATTGACGATTTACTGCCCAGCGATCTACTATCTGAGGCGAACAAGCTTCACCGCCTGTAATTAGCGTTTGCAGTGCAGGAAGTTCCGCAGATGGCAGAACATTTAACACTCCTGGAGTCAGCAGTGCATGAGTAATGGCATTGTCTTGAAGAAATTGGATGAGTGCTGTTCCTGGTAACTGCGCAGACTTGGGTGGAATATAAAGCGTACCTCCCGATCCGAATGCTAATGCTATCTCAAAAACAGAAGCATCAAAACTGAGAGAGCTAAATTGTAAAACGCGAGGGCGTGAGGCTTGAAAAATTTGACGTTGTGCTGCAACAACATGACATAAACTACGATGCGTAATTAAGACACCTTTGGGTGTCCCTGTGGAACCAGAGGTGTAAATGACATAAGCAAGATTGTCACGCCCTACAACTTGATGTGGTGTTTTCTGATTGAGTTCTGGTAGTTGATCCAGGTATAATTGTACTGGTGTTGCTGGTATCTCACTCAACCACGATTGGGTTAGTACAATTGAAACTTGCGTATCTTCAAGAATAAATTGCAGGCGGTGCTGTGGATACTGAGGATCGAGCGGTACGTAAGCACCACCCGCTTTGAGAATTCCTAAAATACCAATGACCATTTCTGGCGATCGCTCGACACACAACCCTACTAAGTCATTCGGCTGAATAATTTGCTGCAATGTTTGTGCTAGTTGATCGGCACGTTGATTTAACTGTTGATAGGTAAGTGTTTCATGTTCTCCAACGAGTGCGATCGCTTTAGGAAATAGCTGTGCTTGTGCCTCAAATATCTGATGAAAGCATTCTTGAATGGGTTCTTCTGATGCAGTATTGTTCCATTCACAAAACTGCTGCTGTTCTCCAGAGGTGACGAGGGGAAGTTCTAACAAACGAGCATCTGGATTGACAATGATGCCTTCTAGTAGAGTTTGAAAATGTTCTATCAAGCGACCGATTGTATGTCGATCGAATAAATCTGTACTGTAAGATATAAAGCCACTTAAGCCTTCTTGCGATCGCCACAGGCTGCGTAGTCCGTGATTTGGTTCCCACAAATGAACTTCTAAATCAAACCGCGTCGTTCCTGGTTCTATGGCAACAGGTTCTAGGGTGACTCCTGGTAATTCTAAAGGCTGCATGGGGGCATTTTGCAGCGCAAATGCCACTTGAAAAAGTGGATTGCGGCTGAGATCTCGCTGGGGATCTAATTCTTCAACAAGTTTTTCAAATGGCAAGTCTTGATGTATGTACGCTGCAAGAGCAACATCTCGAACTCGCTGGAGTAATTCGCGAAATGTAGGATTACCGGATAAGTTTGCACGCAACACTAGACTATTGACAAAAAAGCCAATTAAGTCTTCAAGTTCACTGCGATATCGATTCGCAATGGGAGAACCCACAACAATATCTTCTTGCCCTGTATAGCGGTAGAGTAACGTTTGAAAGGCGGCTAGCAGCAGCATAAACAGCGACACGCCTGCTTGCTGGCTCAAGTTTTCTAACGCTTGAGTGAGAGCAGGAGAGTACTGTAAACGATAGGTTGCACCTCGGTAAGTCTGTACTAAAGGACGAGGGCGATCGCTCGGTAATTCCAGCACTGGTAAATTCTGCAATTGCGATCGCCAGTAAGTCAGTTGTTCTAATTCTTGTAACTCATTACGTTGCCAGCAGGCAAAGTCTGCATATTGAATTGGTAATGCAGGTAATGTTGGCGTTTCTTCTTGCACAAAAGCACTATAAAAGCAAGCAAGTTCGCGTACAAGTATCCCCAATGACCAACCATCTGCAACGATATGATGCATCGTTAACAGCAAAATGAACTCGTTGGCATGAAATTGCAGCAACGTGACTCGTAAAAGCAGATCGCTACTGAGATTAAATGGGCGTTGTGCTTCAGCAGTTGCTAACTTTTGGATTAGGCGATCGCGTTCCTCTTGCGGTACAAATTGTAAATCCACTACAGGTAACGTCAGCTTGACTTGGGCAGCAATAACTTGAACAGGTTGTCCATCAACAGTTTTAAATGTGGTACGCAGTGCTGCATGACGCCGGATAATTTCATTAAATGAGCGCTCTAATGCCTCTTGATTGAGTGTTCCTTGCAACCGAATTGCCGCAGGTACGTTATAAAAAGGATTATCGGGTGCTAGCTGATACAAAAACCACAATCGCTGTTGGGCAAATGATAAGGGATACGTTGTCGCACAGGCAACAGGTTGAATAACAGTCGAGTGTAACGATTGCTGATGCAGTGCTAAAATTTCGGCTTTGCGCTCAACTAACTGTTGTCGCAGTTCGGGCGTGAGAGTTCCTTCAGGTGCATGACAACGCAGGCGATCGCCTTCTACTGATACTTGCACATCTAAACTTTTTAAATATGCTAAAAATTCAACAGTTGTCGTCATAACTCTATTTCCTCGCGTCGCTGCTTGAGATGATCAGAAGTCGCCTGCGCTTGCATCGAAACTGCATCAATTTTCTGTGCAAGTTGGGCAATTGTGGGAGTTTCAAACAAACTCCGCAGTGGAATTTCGACTTGAAAGTGATCGCGGACACGCGAGATTAGTTGTGTTGCTAGCAGCGAATGTCCGCCTAATTCAAAGAAATTATCGTGAATTCCTACCTGTTTGCGTCCCAGTAGTTGACACCACAGATCTACTAAAGATTTTTCTACCGAGGTACTAGGAGTCACTAATATTGTGTCTGGTGTAATTGTGGGTAATGGTAATGCTTGGCGATCAATTTTGCCGTTAATTGTCAAAGGTAGTGTCTTTAATGGGACAAACACCGCAGGAATCATATATTGAGGTAGTTGCGTTTTTAAAAAAGATCGCAATTCGCGATCGCTAACTACTACCGTTGGTTGGGGAACAAAGTAAGCAATTAATTGACGATCTCCGGCAATTTCGCGCACATTTACCACAGCCGTTTGCACACTCGGATGCTGCGCTAAAACTGTTTCAATCTCACCCAACTCTACCCGAAATCCGCGAACTTTGATTTGATTATCAATGCGACCCAAAAATTCAATATTGCCATCTGCACAACGACAAGCGCGATCGCCAGTTTTATAAAGACGAAGATTTCTATCTCGATCAAATGGATGAAAAATAAACTGATCTGCAGTCAAATCTGGACGATTGAGATATCCTTGTGCTAACCCATCTCCACCAAGATAAATTTCCCCACTGATTCCTGCAGGAACTGGGTTGAGGTTAGCATCTAACACATAAACTTGAGTATTTGCAATTGCCTGTCCAATGGGAATTGTTATTGCATTTTCTGGTACTTCTTGCACTTCATACCAAGTAGAAAATGTTGTATTTTCTGTAGGTCCATAAACATGAATAAGATGCTGAGGTTTACCATGTTGTAGTACTGTACGGATGCGATCGGGATTTGCTGCTTCGCCACCAAATAAGAGATATTTCAACGATTGAAACGCATCAGGAACTTCAGCCACAGTTTGATTGAATAATGCTGTTGTCAAAAACATGACATTGACGTGCTGTTGCTGAAGCGCAGTTTTAAAATCTGTAGGTGACAGCGTTGTTTCCCGTTCAATGTCTACTAACTCAGCACCATTGAGTAGTGCACCCCAAATCTCAAAAGTAGCCGCATCAAAAGCAACATTGGCGACTTTGGCAACGCGATCGCCTGGTGCAATTTCTATGTAGTCAGTTTGGCAAACTAACCGATTAACCGCACGGTGAGCTACCATAACTCCTTTGGGGGTTCCTGTTGAGCCGGAAGTATAAATAACATAAGCTAGCTGATCTACGTTGCAAGGAGTATCCAGATTTTCCTCTGATTCTTGTGCGATCGCTGTCCATTCTTGGGCTAAATCAATTATTTTGACATTAGGTGTATTTAAAAATACTTCTTTTTTATGTGTTATTACTAATGTAACTTGGGCATCTTCTACCAAAAAGCGCAGTCGTTCGGAAGGATAAGTAACGTCGAGAGGAACATAAGCACCGCCTGCTTTGAGAACTGCTAGCATTGCAGCAACGGTTTCTGTAGCTTGTTCTAGACAAATGCCTACACGTTCTGATTTGCCCAATTTCTGTAAATAACGTGCGAGTTGATTACTACCTTGATTTAATTGTTGATAGGTAAATTGGTTTTGTGCGCGGATGGCGATCGCTTGTGGTTGTTGACTAACCTGTGCTTCAAATAATTGATGAATACAAGCTGTGGGATAATTAGTGTAAGTACCATTTCCACTCATTAACACTTGCTGCTCTTGACTTGTTAACAGTGGCAATGCCGATAAAGGCGTATCTGGATTCGTCACAATTGCTGTAAGCAGTGTCTGAAAATGACTTCGTAGAGATGCGATCGCAGCTTCATCAAATAAATCAGTATTATAGATAACGACACCGCGTAATCCGTCAGTTTGTTGCCATCCTTTGCCCCATAAATTTCTAAAATTACCCGTACATTTCCACATATATACTTCTAAATCAAAGCGCGTTGTTTTAACCTCAAACTCAACAGCACTAAGAGTTAATCCTGGTAACTCTAGTTGCTCCATAGGGGTGTTTTGCAGCGCAAAGACGACTTGAAATAACGGATTTTGGCTCAGACTGCGCACAGGTTGCAGTTCTTCTACAAGCTTTTCAAACGGTAAATCTTGATGTGCATAAGCGGCTAGTGTGACATCCCGCACCCGATTTAATAACTCGCGAAAGGAGACGCCAGCTAGATTTGTCCGTAAAACAAGACTATTTACCAGAAACCCGATGATTCCTTCTAACTCACTGCGATGACGATTGGCGATCGGCGAACCAATGGCAATATCAGTTTGTGCGGTGTAGCGATACAGTAAAGTTTGAAACGCTGCTAGCAAGGTCATAAATAGCGTGACACCTGCTTGCTGACTTAACTGTTCTAAGGCATCAAGTAACTGCTGTGGTAACTCTAATAATTGACTTGCACCTTGATAACTTGGGATTAAAGGACGAGGAGCAGAAGGTAAATTTAAAGTTGGTACATCTTTTAACTGCTGTTTCCAGTAGTTTAATTGAGTATTTAACACTTCTCCTTGCAACCACTCACGCTGCCAATGGGCAAAATCAGCATATTGAATGGGTAACTCTGGCAGTGCAGCAGGTTGATTGTTCACAAACGCAGAATAGAGTTTACCTAACTCTCGAATTAAAATACCGCTTGACCATTCATCAAAAATGATGTGGTGTAGTAAAATCAGCAGCAGATGTTCGGTACGATTCAATTGCCATAACTGTACTCGAAATAGTGGTCCCTGCTTTAAGTTAAAAGGCTGCTGAATTTCTTGCTGAATTTGCTCTAAGGCGACTTGTTCGCGGGTTAAGGCTGGTAATGCTTGGAGGTTAATCGAGGTAAACGGTACCTGCATCAAACTTGGAGCAATAATCTGTACTAATTGCCCATCGATAACATCAAAAGTTGTCCGCAGCGTTTCGTGACGACAAGCGATCGCTTGAACACTTTGTTCTAGTGCTGAGTGATGCAACAAACCTGTGAGTCGAAAGACTAGTGGAATTGTATAAAGAGAAGCCCTTGGAATTAATTGGTCGATGAACCACAATCGCTGTTGGGCAAATGAAGCTGGAAAGACAAACACTTCATCAACAGAATTACACTCTGTGCTTAAATCATTCACGCCTTCACCTTCTCAACCTACTCTGTATTTAAGGCGAAAGTTCTTTTGCAAAACTATGCTTTGAGATAGATTTAAAAATAATTTTCTGTTACCGACGCATCGCAAGTGAGGAAAAGCGTAGTATCAAATAAACCTCAAATCGGAGAACTCAGTTGACACGCTGGCGGCGGTTGTTGTTACTGCTATCTATCTTGCTGATTGGACTATCGTGGTGGGGAATCATTGCAGCCCGAAATGGATTGGTTGTGCGCTCGTTTGAACGTGAGGGTATTCCGCTGTTGTATCTTGCACCCCAACAAGCAGCTGTTCCTGGAGTTTTGATTGCACACGGGTATGCAGGTTCTAAGCAACTCATGCTAGGCTACGCGCACGTTTTGGCTCGTGCTGGTTATGCTACGATGCTATGGGATTTTGACGGACATGGCGCAAACTCAAATCGATTGCAACGATTTGAATTACAACAAAACCTCAATGTGGCACTAAATGCTTTACTAGAGCAACCGGAAGTTGATTCCACTCGCCTAGCTTTACTAGGTCATTCTATGGGAAGTGGCATCGTGATGAATGCGGGAATTGAGCAGGTTGATTTATTTGATGCTGCGATCGCCGTTTCGCCAACAGGTGCATCTGTCACATCTCAAGCACCGCGTAACTTACAACTTCAAGCAGGTAGTTGGGAAGGTCGATTTATTGCGAATGCTGAACGATTACTAGCTGCAAGCGGAGGTTCTAATGATAACTTTGCTACAAGTACTGCTCGCGAATTGGTAATTGTTCCTAATGCAGAACACATCACGATTTTATTTAACGACGTCAGCCATCAAGCGGCTTTACGTTGGCTCAATACTACCTTCAACCAGTCTAGTACTAGCAATTATGTTGATCGTCGCATGGCTTGGTACGGCTTGCATCTACTTGGGTGGTTATTATTACTAACAGCAGTGATTCCTAGTGTTGTACCACATCAACCTCACTTCAAAAAAGTTTCTTCATTAAGATGCTGGAGTGGGTTATTTCTTGCACCTTTAATTACTGCGGGCAGTTTAACACTGTTAAATCAAGTTGGGGTGGAACTTGCGGGTCTAGGAGGAGTGCAGGTAGGCGGAGCCGTTGGATTGTGGTTTTTCGTTGCAGGAATCACTTGGTTGGCGTTGCTAGCTCGTCTGCCACGTCCTACATTAAAGGCTGCAAAATGGGGATTAATCTTATTTGCTCTATTATGGATAGCATTTGGTGCAATGGCACAAGTCGTTTGGTTGCAATGGTGGCTAATTCCAGCTCGACTGCAAATTTGGTTGCCTTTAGCTGTTGCTTGTCTACCCTGGTTTTTAGCATCTGGTATTGCCCAACAAGGAACTAAAAGCAAAGAGCGATTTGGTTGGTGGTTTGCTCAGAGCGTCATTTTAATTAGTGGCTTTTTGTTGACGTTGAACTTTCTGCCTCAATTAGGCTTTATGTTTCTACTATTGCCTTTATTTCCACCTTTAATTGCTGTTCTCTCGTTAGTAGTTGCACTCGTCAAAGAAGCGTGGATTTCAGCACTTGCGAGTGCTTTATTCTTCGGTTGGATTCTCGCTGCTGGCTTTCCACTTTCTGGTTAGTGCTAATAGCTAACAGCTAATTGCTAATCGCTTTATTAATAATTAACGTCCATAGTAGACTCGTGCATTGCTTAAGCCAGAGTTGAGGAAAAATTGATTCCACTGTTCTGCTAAAGAACGATTTGAAAATGGTCCTACTCGCACATGAGGTCCACGCGGTTGTGTTCGCTGACTGACATCAATGACAACATTTTGCTGCAATTGCCTGATTTGATCTGCGATCGCTGGTAAACTTTCTCGTCTATCTGGAATCACAACATAATAAGTGCGAGAATCTCCAGTAAAAGCTGTGTCGGTACCTGTGTTAAGATTGGCAATTCGTGCAACGACACCAGCCGATTTTAGTTCTTGGGCGCGTTGCTCAGCATTGGAATTTTGCTCGAATGCTCCAGCTTGCACGACTGCTCGTCCATTGTATTGTCGTACAAAGGCTTGTGGTTCAAGTTGTTTGACTTGTTCTAAAGTTGGGGAACTTGCATCATCAACATAAACTAAGTAACTTAAATTGTCACTGCTAGGAGTATTAACTCTAGGTGGTGTATTCGATGATGGTGCTTGAAAATCGAATTCACGAGGAACAAAAATCGACGCTGGTGATTGTCGTGCCCCATCTGGCGTCTGTGGTGGCGGCGGCAGGCGATCTACGGCTTGAGATATTAAATCCTGAGATGCTAGTGCGACCTTGTTAGCTGTTGTGAACCAACCTCCTAACACGATGGCAGCAAAGGATATGATGAGTGATAGGTTAGTAAGTTGAGCAAATAAGCTGGCATTGCACAATTGATGACGTGTCTTCATCTTGGTGTGTTGTAATGCTGAGAGCAAACGGAGATTGATTTTTATGAGTGATAAATTAGACACTTTAGCGTCAAAATAGGTTGCTTGACTGACTAAAATGCATAAATGTTACAAAAGCAAATTACCGCTATTAGAGCCAGATCTTCAAGCGCAATTTCGCTGAGAAATATTAGAACTCTGGTGCTTATTTTACCCGTAAATCAGTAAATATACAGTAGGCGATCGCGTGCAATAAACTACTTACTCAAATTTTATTCCCTGTAGTGATAAATATTATGACTATAAAGGATGGGTCGCAGCGATCGCCTCTTGTGCTAATTCCAACTTGTTTAGCGTTGAATCAAGATGAATATTGCTACAGCAAGCACAAAGTAACCAAAGCCTTTTTCTAGATTTTTTGCTGGTACAAATCGAGTGAGGTATGCTCCAATCAGGATTCCGGCACTAGCAGCGATAGTGAAAGAAAAAAGTAAATTCCAGTTGATTGTAACTTGATCTAAATAGCCGATAAATCCTGTAACTGATTTTAGTGCCAGGATGACAAGCGATGTACCAACGGCTTCTTTCATCGATGTTTTGCCGAGTAGAACTAAAGCAGGAATCACGAGAAACCCGCCACCAATACCAACAAATCCGGTAATGATACCAACACCGAGTCCTTCGAGTGCGATCGCTAACCCACGAAATTTGTGCTGAGAAGTTGCATTGAGTTGAGGCTTGGCTGTTCGTGCGTCTTTACGGATCATCGAGATTGATGCAATGAGCATCATCAGTGCAAATGCCACTAACTGAATTGTGGAAGTCACAAAAGGAAAAGCCGCAATCCGCGCACCAAGATATGCTCCTAGCATTGCTGGAGGTGCAAAAAAAGTAACAGTTTGGAAATTAACGTTTTTCTGCATCCAGTGGGGAATGACACCAATGAGACTGGCAACACCCACAATAACGAGAGTCATCGCCAGGGCTGTTTTTGTTGGTACACCCATGATATAGATTAAGGCTGGAGCCGCTAGCACTGAGCCACCACCGCCAATTAAGCCCAAACTTAACCCAATACTTACAGCAAGAATGTGCCCAATTATCCACAGCATTTAATTAATCCCTGTTTGGTTGTAGGGAAGTTTGGCAAGAAGCATTGCTAAGCCGCAGTTTCCTGTTATTCCTGCAAATGTTAATCCTGCACCGACAAATCCACTGAGAATCAGGAACCAGGGAGAAATAAACACACTCAGTAAAGTGCCAAGTAAAACTAGAGATCCTGCAACAATTTGAACTTGTCGCATCAGACTAATGGGAGCATTTTTATTCACTTCTGTTGGGTAGCCAGCTTGTTTCCATGCCGAGATTCCACCTTGAAGATGGGTGACTTGCTCAAATCCATTTGCAAGTAACTTTTGAGCTGCTTGCGCCGAACGATTACCTGATTGACAATGTATGATTAGTTTTTTGTGAGTGTTTGAGATTTCACTAGGGTCAAATTTAGATAAGGAAACGAGTTTAGCACTAGGAATATGTTCGCTTGCGTATTCCGATGGTTCGCGTACGTCAATTAGATCGACAGTACCTTCATCGATCCAGTGTTTTAATGTTTTGGCATCAACTGTTTGCAAGCGATCGCTTAGTTTCTCTTTAGTTGCAGTCATAGTAATCTGAGTGTGTGGTATTGAGTAAATTGCTACACAGCAACAGCAACGTTGCCACAACGTTCGTTTGCTGGAACTGCTTCCATTATTTTTTGGGGATTGGGCAAGTTGAGATTGTCCATGAATTCGATAAAGTTATCGCGCGTACGTCCTACAAAGCGCGGATTCCACTGCTTTTCTTCCCTGATTGTGGATACTGTGTGTCCTCGATAATCGTGCCCAGGATAGACTAAAGTGTCGTCTGGAAGTGTAAACAGGCGCTGAGTGACAGAGTCGTATAATGTTCCTGCATCACCACTCTGAAAATCGGTACGTCCACAGCCACGAATAAATAAAGCATCACCTGTTAATAAATGCGTGTTGTTGACAAGGTATGCTATGTGGCTATCGGTATGTCCAGGAGTTGCGATCGCTTTAATTTGTACATCGCCAATTTGCAATGTTTCGCCATCTCGAATGAAGCGGTTAGCACAAGCTGCATTGGCTTTTTCTGGTACAACTCCGTGACATCCTGTGAGTTCGCGTAGTTTTGCTGTACCAGTGATGTGATCGGCATGGATGTGTGTTTCTAAGCAGTAGCGGAGTGTTAAACCTAACTCGTTAATAAGTTTGCGATCGCGTTCGACTTGTTCCACGACTGGATCGACAAGTACTGCGTCTTTTGTTTTGGCATCTGCAATGAGATAAGTATATGTTCCGGTGTTTTGATCGAATAGTTGACGAAATAGCATATACACTTGCTCCTAATTTTTCACATGAATAAACTATTAATTAGTTAATTAATAAATTGTTAATATAACTATATAGTAGAATAACAATTAAGAAATTGCAATACTGTGAGCTAATCGCTAAGTATTTACCTAGAAAGTCTTATGATTTCATCATCAAGCGCGACGTAACTTTCCTAGTTGCTCTAGCTGTTCGCTTTGCTGGGTTATTTGAATAGATAGAGAGTCACAAACCATCTCGCACAGCTCAAATAGAATCGGATTTGCAATTTCGTAGTAGACGCACACACCGCGCTGTTCGCGGGAGACAATACCCGCCTGTGTAAGAATTCTTAAGTGCTTTGAGACGTTTGCCTGTCCGAGTTCGGTAGCCTCAATAATTTCGCTCACATTCTTAGCTCCTGATTTGAGCGAACAGACAATTTGTAAACGACTGACTTCTGACAGAACCTTGAAAAATTCGGCAATCAGCCCTAATGCCGCTGGCGATAACTGTGTCATTTCAGATGCTGTTAGAGAGCCGTTATTAGAGTGCAGTGTCATATACATTGACTAATATATTGTGAACATAACATGAATTAGCTTTCATTTTTTATTATATAGCTATTTAGTCATAAATTTCATTGCCCCTAAACTTTAGCGTTTTGCTTGCTCTAAGCGAGCATCACGAATAACATTAATGCTTCCATACAAGACAATGATTGCAATTATGCTACCGATGATTAAGTCTGGAAGCGGCAAATTTGACAAACTGACCAGGAATCCTGCCAAAATAACACCAAAGTTGGCAACAACATCGTTCAGCCCCGCAATCAATTCAACGACAAACATCATGCCATTGATGGCAAGCAGCAAGCGGAGTGCTTAACGCTGTGCCGCATCTGCTTTTATCTGACAACCACAATCTGACATATCAAGCTCCTAACACAAGTATTAAATTACTGTGAAACAGGCATTTTATTGTCCATCTTGACCAGAAGATCTGAAATCATCCACCCATAGCCAGATATTTTTATATAAACAATTAGTAATATAGTAAATTAATGAGTTAGTGGAATAAATAAAAATGCAAAACGTCAAAAAAATTAATGATGAAATTGCAGTAGCAACAAATCAATTAACATCAGAAGATTTGCAGCAAGCAGCACAAGTAGGATATCGTACCGTATTGAATTTGCGATCGCCTAATGAAGAGGGAGTGTTGTCAGAAGAACAGCAGTATGCAGAAGCCGCGGGACTACAGTATGTCAACATTCCCGTCAAACCTGACAATTTGAATCAAGAATTAGCCGATCGCGTGCTACAGCAAATTGAGCAATCACCAAAACCTGTACTAGCTCATTGTAAAAGTGGTTTGCGTTCTGGTGCAATGGCATTAATGTACGTTGCCACTCGCGAAGGAATGAGTGCAAAGGAGGCAATGCAGCGAGGTCAACAAATGGGGTTTGACTGCAACGCTAATCCAGCGATGAAAAAGTTTTTTGAAGAGTACGTAACGACATACTTCCAACGCTCAGAATAGGAAGCAGGAGAACGGACAATGGCATTAATACTAGAACAAATTAACGTAGAAGGTCTAGCGCATTTATCGTATATTATCGGTGATGATAAAGCTGGAGTCGCAGCAGTCATCGATCCACGGCGGGATGTTGATATTTATCTACAGAAAGCGCGAGAAATTGGAGTCAGGATCGCTGATATTGTAGAAACACACATTCATGCTGATTTTGTTTCAGGGGCAGGTGAATTACAAGCACGTACACAAGCAACAATTCACGGTGGAAAAACTGCTGATTATCAGTTTGAATTGCATCAGTTGCAAGAAGGTGATGAAATTAAATTAGGAAGTGTCACTTTAAAAGTTTTACACACACCAGGACATACACCAGAGCATATTTCCTTACTCATCTACGACTCAAAGCAAGGTAAAGAACCGTTTGCTGTGTTTACAGGAGACACATTATTCAATCTTGATGTGGGGCGTCCTGATCTACTTGGTGCTGGAACAGAAAAGCAACTAGCTCAACAATTGTACAACTCTTTGTTGGATAAACTCGTGCCTTTGGGCGATCGCATCGAAGTGTATCCTTGTCATGGTGCAGGTTCAGCTTGTGGTAAGTCAATTGGCGATCGCCGCCATAGTACAATTGGCAACGAGCGTATTTATAATCCGGCATTACAAGAACGTAGCAAGACAGAATTTGTTGAGTGGTTGATGCAGGATATGCCAGAACCACCACGTCACTATGCTCGTCTGAAGAAGGTCAATGCTAAGGGTGCCAAAGTGATAGGATGCGTACCTACGTTGCAACCGCTAACACCCCGAGAGTTTCAACAGGCAATGCAACAACCGAACACAGTAGCGATTGATACGCGTTCAATTCTAGCATTTGGGGGCGGACATATTCCTGGTGCAATTAATATCGCACTGCGTCCAGAGTTTCCTAACTGGGTAGGTTGGATGATCGATCCTGAGCAAACAGTGTTGTTGGTTGTTGAAAGCGAACGCGATGTCAAACTAGCAACAGAACAACTATTCCGTCTAGGATACGATCATTTAGGTGGATATCTGCATGATGGCATGACATCCTGGCAAAATGCCGGTTTACCTTTAGATCGTGTTGGTGAATGGACGGTACAAGAGTTGCATCAACACAAAGAAGATCCTGATGTCCTTGTGCTAGACGTGCGCGGTGATGATGAATATCAAAAAGGTGCGGTTCCAGGAGCAAAACATATGTTTGTAGCGCATCTTGAGGAACATTTGCACGAGCTAGACAGGTCTAAGCATATAGTTACGTACTGTGGTAGCGGTTTTCGCGCTGCGATCGCTGCTAGTCTGCTCAAAAAGCATGGATTTGAAAACGTGACTAACATTCCTGGCTCTTGGATTGCTTGGAAAGCAGCAGGATTACCTGTAGAGACGACTTAGGACAAAACTATAACAAAGAGTAAGCTCTTGGGAACTTTCCGAGTTTCGATCCCAAGAGCCTTTTCAATCCAGTTCACTCCTCACACAACTAAGTCTAAGATTTCCTATAGGAGAAATATGAACAAGAGTGACACTTTTCATATTGTCATCCTAAGTACAGAAAACGAAAAACACTGGCGTAGTAAGGAGAATACTCTTCAAATTTAACTCCTCTGGCTTTCTGCTTTCCCAGAAACGAAATATTTTGTTACTGAAAGTTTTATTTAGTTTTGGGCGATCACTGGTGTTTTTACACGTAAGCGTTGAAACATAGCATCTCGTGCTTGTTGTGCCAAAGCATCATTGAGAGGTGAAAGTGATATTGGTGATTGATACTTTTGTCTAAGTGCAGTTTGAATGAGCCAATCGGCAACAAACGGATTTTTGGGTAGCAAAGGACCATGCGAATAAGTAGCGATCGCATTTTGGTAAAATGCCCCTTCTGTACCATCTTCACCATTGTTGCCCAACCCTTGAACAACTTTTCCCAAAGCTTCGACTTTTCCTAACTTGGTGCGTCCGCCATGATTTTCAAACCCAATCAAGTATGCAGGAGAACCAATCATTGCTGCAAGTTCTTGTGCCAATCGTTTTGCACTCACTTCAACAACAAGATTGCCAATACAACGGCGGGCGTTTGTTCCTGGATGAATTGAGACAAAATCTAGTAAACCTAATCCTTCAATTCGTTGTCCTAATGCAGGTTCGTAGTAGTGTCCGAGTAATTGTGGCGCACCGCAAGTAAATACACCAGGAGTCCCGTTATCAATTTTTTCTCGCAAGGTTTCAGCTTTAGTACCGCGTAAATCGCGCATCACAATTTCTTGTTGTCGATCTTGCGCACCACCACCGACAATCATATCTACGCTTTGAAAGTCTACTGCTGTCGCGTTTTGATCGAGAGGTAATACTTTTACTGTATACCCGCGCCACTCACAGCGTTTTCGCAGACAAATTACATTTCCGCGATCGCCGTAAGTACTCATCAAGGTAGGATATAACCAGCCGATTGTTAGTTCGATTTTTGTTACTTTCATAAAAGTCAAGACTGTGGGATGGTAATGGGTAATGGGGAACGCGGTCATCAGTTTGACAATTACCAGTTAGCAATTACCAAGATTTAAAGAATCTTCCGTCCTGTGAGAACTTCGCGCACTTCTAACATTGCTGAGTAAGTGGGAAGAATGTGGAGTGTTTGATCGGCTGGTGTGTGTTCTAAAGCAGTGGCGATCGCATCGCGCAAGTTTTCCTTAACAATAAGTTGCAAATCTTCTTGCTGAGAGTAGCGTAACCGTAGTGCCATATCATAAACGCGATCGCCACTGACAATGAATGTTCCACCTTGATCGACCAGTTTTTCAGTATCGACATCCCAGATCCAAGAGACATCAGTACCATCAGGAATGCGATCGTTTAATACAAACAAGACTGGTGCAAGTTGTGAAGATTGTTGCCTTACTTGATTAACTGCGCGGATTGTCTCGTTCATTCCCACAGGATTTTTGGATAAGAGAATACGTACGTGTTTGCCATTGATGTGTAACTCTTCTGCACGTCCGAATGCTGCCTGAAAATTACTAATTGTGTCGCGGATTGTTGCTTCATCAACACCAAGTTGTTGCGCAGCTAAAACTGCAGCTAAAGTGTTGTACTTGTTGTACAATCCAATTAAAATCTGAGGGTATTCTTGACTGTTGATTGCTACTGGTGCTTTATGGAAACCGCAACTAGGACAGCAAAAATCTCCTAAATGAGATAGATAAACACCTTGGTAATCAAGCGAATGTCCGCAACTAGGACAGTAGATAGAGTCTACTGCGTGGGGAATTTCTTCTAGGTAGTGTTCAGGTTCGTTTAAACCAAAAAATAAGACTTTTTGAGGTAATTGTTGACCCATGTAAGAAAGGGTGGGATCGTCGGCATTAGGAATAACTACGGTATCGGGTGGTAAAGTTGCGATCGCTTTTCCCCAGCGTTGGCTAATACTGTCTACTTCGCCATAGCGATCGAGTTGGTCGCGAAATAAGTTTAAACACAGAATGATCCTTGGTTCAATTGCGGCGACAACTTTAGGAACAACATTTTCATCGACTTCTAAAATTGCGTAATCGACATCGAGTTTGCCTACCAAGTCAGTGTTAGCAAGTAGTGTTGTCATTAAGCCATTCTCTAGGTTTGCACCAGTTGCATTGTGTGCAATCCGCTTGCCTTGACGTTCTAGCATAGTGCGTAACAGCAAAGATGTTGTTGTTTTGCCGTTTGTCCCTGCAATGAGAATCACACCGTGTTTGACTTGGCGGCTGAGTAGCTGTAGTAATTGGGGCTGTAAGCGGCGTGCAATTTCACCTGGTAAGACACTGGCTGCGCCGAGTTTAAGCGATCGCACTGCAAACGTCACTGTTTTTGCGGTTAATACTGCTAAACCTAGTTGTAGTCTATCTTTAATCTGAATTTTTGCCATTTCCCCTACTACATGTATATAAGCTGCAGCCAATCTTCACTTGCGCTTATATTTTTGCACTATCTTTATGCATCGTATAACTGACACGCTAGAAATCTTTAACCGACTGATTTGAATCTAATGCTTTCGTTTCAACTAACGTTGTGCGCAATTCTGTTTTGGCATGGAATACCGCTAATAGCCCACTCATGATATAGGTATGTTGATACTGAAGCTTGACTTGACTAAAAAACAGCTGAGCATATTTGCGGGCGATCGCAAACATGTATAATAAAAGCTAATATTCTTCTTTTCAGCCAAAATTAGATAAACATCAGAAAAAAGTTACTAAAAATTCGTACCTCAATGATAAAATTTGTATTCGTTCATCTTGATTAAAACTCAATCAGTACAGACTGCTTAAAGTCATTCGACTGGCTAACTAGAAGTCACTATAAGAGCTAAACAAAAGAAGGCTACTTCATTTGGTTAATGTGCTGCGCTTAACTAGCAAGTTAACAAATCTGCCATAAGCTCAAGCTTGCTTTGTATGTCTTAAGTACTACTTACAGCACGTTCAACTTAGATATCTTTAACTAATCTAGTGATTGTTTAATCAGGAATTATATCTTGTTTTTGCCTAAAGCTTTGGTTGTCTAAAATACTCTATTTTTGGAGTAGTAAGGCTTACAGACAAGGATAAGCAACTCATCACAGTGTCTATGGCTCTGATGCTTATTGACTATATTAATCAAATACAATTTTGTACAAAATATTAGTATTTCAGTATATGTTGCTGATTCAGTAGTTATTAAAAGTTATAAATATTTGAATGTTTACAGTTATCCTACTTTGGTATTTTGTAATACAGCATTCTTCAAATGCTATTATGTAATCTTTAGAGTAACATATTTGACAACCTACTCACATACATGGTAAAGACAAGATATAAAGCTCATTAAAGATAGAATTTAAAAGTATGAATTTAATTAAGTAAGCTTAAGTTTTTTGACAGTCTATATAATAGAGGTAAATGTTACATAAATTGTCAACGGCTATTAGACAAGTTATTTTTATCTTAGAAATAAGAGATTCTTATATAGATAGGAGAAATATAAGATATTTTTATTTTTATGTCACTATTTGTAGTTAAATAAAAAGACTGTGAGTTACTAGCTTAGGATTCAATTAATAAGATTTATGAGTTCGCTTGAGTCAAGAAATACCAAATTGCCTAAAAAATTTATTGTAAGGAGGTTCTGTAGAATCAATTGAGTCAATGGATAAAGCTAATTGAATTAACATTTAGTCCTTTTTTCAGATTCTGAGAAACGGAATATACTTATAGCTTATTTTAGATTTTACATACATAATGACCGCTACCTAAAAATAAAGTAATTTGTTTTTTCATCAATAAGTTAAGCTCAGCATTAAGTTTTGTAAACTTTAGAAAAAAACACTAAAAATGACCTGAGAAATTAGTTAAATACTTTTGAATAAAAATGAAAATATCAGTAGAAGAAGCAATAGAAATAGTGGAAAGCGTCACTCAACAGGGTGGTTTAAGTAAAGTACAAGAAATTGTCTTTCGTCAATGTTGGGAAGGATGTTCTTATCAAGAAATTGCTAGAAAATCTGGATATCAACTAGGCTATATTAGGGATGTTGGTCATAAACTGTGGCAATCACTTTCAAGAGCTTTTGGTCAAAAAATTACAAAAACTAATTTTCAACGAGCTATTAAACAATATCAAATAACTGCATTATCTCCCAAGAATGAAACTCAGACATCTCCAACAAGTGCTTGTAATTTACCCTCTGTACAATTAAGTACAGTAAGCCAAAGGCAAGATTGGCAAGAGAAAATTGATGTTTCTACATTTTTTGGTCGTACGACTGAATTATCTCATTTGGAACAGTGGATGATTAGCGATCGCTGTCGCGTAATCTCGCTTTATGGAATGCCAGGAATTGGGAAAACGTTATTAGCTGCATTCTATGCAGAACAGATGCAATATAAGTTTGAGTATTTCATCTGGCGCAACGTGCGTAATGCTCAACCAATTAGAGAATTATTAACAGAAATTATTTTATTTTTATCACAACGACAAATAGGAGAATTGCCGCAGACAACAGACGACTTAATCTCATGTTTAATGAAGTATTTAAGACAGCATCGTTGTTTGTTGATCTTAGATAACTACGAATCTGTTTTACAAAGTGGTGGAAAAGCTGGGCGTTATCGCGGTACTTACGAAGGATATGGTCAATTACTACGGCAAGTGGCCGACGAAAGTCATCAAAGCTGCTTGTTGTTGACGACAAGAGAGATGCCCATCGGTTTAACAGTCAAAGAAGGCGATCAGTTACCTGTGCGATCGCTGCAATTAAGTGGTTTGTCATCAGAACCAGCCTATGAAATTTTAAGAACGAAAGGTCTAGTATTCACTAATGAAGAAGCACAAGGTTTAGTGACTCGCTATTCAGGTAATCCACTTGCTTTAAAAATTGTAGCTGTATCAATTCAATCTCTATATAAACAAGATATATCTAAGTTTTTGTCTCAAGGTCGAATTGTTTTTGGAGAGATATGGGATCTGTTAGAACAGCAATTTAATCGTCTATCGAACCGTGAAAAGCAAGTGATGCTGTGGTTAACAAGTTATCAAGAAAACACCTCTTTACTGAAACTAGATGAAAACAACTTGCCTGGATTATCTACAAGAGTAGTGTTAGAAGCTTTGCAATCTCTACAAATGCGATCGTTCATAGAAAACAACTCATTGCGTTTTACTCAGCCCAATATGGTTTTAGAGTACATTAAAGAAGTAACTCACTATAAAAGCGAATCTAGTATTCTCAAATTTGCAACAATCTCTTCAGAATTGAGTCAATTTCCAATACTTACAAAAAACCAAGGTTAACTAAACAGAAGTGTATTAATCGCATTACTATTAAAATTGCTTCTCTAGTTCCGCTGTTTGTGTTGTAGATTGCTGAGTTTGCTCAATGTCCAAGCGAGAACAGAAATTTTCCATTGTCAGCTTTAAACCTTGTTGTAGAGAAATTGCCGGTTCCCAATTAAGCCAGGCTTTGGCGCGTGTAATGTCTGGACAGCGATGGCGCGGATCGTCTAACAGTGGTGGTGCAAACTCAATCTTGACGTTAGGATTGACTAGCTTTTGCACATTTTGAGCTAGCTCTAGAATAGTACACTTATTTGGGCTACCCAAGTTGACTGGACCAATGTATTCACTATTCATCAGCCGCATCAATCCTTCTACTAGATCAGAAACATAGCAAAAACTTCGAGTTTGATAACCGTCACCATATACTACCAAAGGCTGATTTCGAAGAGCCTGAACGATTAAGTTACTTATGGCTCTACCATCATTTTCTAACATACGCGGACCATAAGTATTAAAGATGCGGGCGACACGAATTTTTACATCATTTTGCCGATAGTAGTCGAAAGCAAGAGTTTCAGCAACTCGCTTACCTTCGTCATAGCAGGAGCGAATTCCGATCGGATCGACGTTTCCTCTATAGTCCTCACTTTGAGGATGAATTTGTGGATCGCCATAAACCTCGCCAGTAGAGGCTAAAAGAAATCTAGCTTTCACCCGCTTGGCAAGCCCTAGCATATTTAACGTCCCGATCACATTAGTTTTAACTGTTTTGACTGAATTAAATTGGTAATGCACCCGTGCTGTAGGACAAGCGAGATGATAGATTTGCTCAACTTCTAATCGTAAAGGTTCAGTGACATCGTGTCGTAGCAGTTCAAAATTTGGATACTCCATCCACTTAAGAATGTTACGTTTATGTCCCGTATAAAAATTATCTAAACAAATGACTTCATGCCCCTGTGTCATCAATCGATCTATTAAATGAGAGCCAATTAAGCCCGCACCGCCCGTAACTAATATTCTCATCTCTACCTTGCTCGTGAGCTATTTTTTATGCTTTGTTGGTCAAATTCAATTTATGAAGATTGGCATCTTTGCTTATCTTTTTGTGTTCTACAAAATTAAAAATTCCGATCAATATTTGTTTAAACTTTAATAAGTTCATTAGATTCTCTATTCACAGATAGATTAATTTGGTAGTTTAGCTGTTGAAACTGATTGTGCATCCAACTATAACCCTTAGCAATACAATGCGTACAAGCTTCACCACAGTTATTTCCCTGATCGTCACAAAGAATTACACTTGCTTCTTTTCTCTCGAAATGCTGCTGACATAAGTAGCAAAGCTGATAATTTTCACAACAGCTACTATTACTATTAGTATGTTCAATTTGAATTTGCATGGTTTCTAATTTTACTTGAATGTTCATTTGGAGAAATTGTATAAATTAGTTATCAATTTAACGTAAATACTCCAGGCAAAAGCCTTTTAATACCTATTTTTCTAGTTAACTATGGGGAGAATAACTAACTACTACTTAGTAAGCACCACGTTTAGTTAAAACAATATATAGCGTTTTGAAGAGTAGATACAAGTCGTAAGTAACAGACCATTTACGTTGGTAATCCAAATCCATTAGCACGATCGCTTCAAAATCTTTGATACTAGAACGTCCATTTACCTGCCATTCACCTGTTATTCCTGGTTTAACCCACAGCCTTTGCCAGTGGTGAGGTGCGTAATGCTTGACTTCATCCTTTGTTGGTGGTCGAGTACCAACTAAGCTCATTTGCCCCAGTAAAACGTTCCAAAACTGCGGCAATTCGTCCAGACTAGTGCGGCGCAGAAAGCTACCTACACGAGTAACACGGGGATCGTTTGAATTCTTAAAAATTTGTCCTTGAGCTTCATTTTTGACTAAATGTTGTAGTTTCTCAGCCCCAACCACCATAGAGCGAAATTTCCAAATGCGGAAAAGACGACCATTTAACCCACAGCGCATCTGGCTGTAGAAGATAGGACCAGGGTTATCTAATTGCATTGCAATTCCCACTGGAATCGTGACCAAGGCAGTAATTAGTAATCCAAATATAGCCCCGAAGATATCAATTAAACGTTTAGTACGACTAATAGTAGAGGGATGTATAACTGACCTTACTACACAATTCTTGTGTTCCTTTAAAGGAAGATTTATTGATTCTTGCGTTTCAGTTTGCGTATGTTTTTCTTGACTAATATTCCCAATCTTTGGATTTGAAATACGTGATATCAATGGAACTATCTTTATCATTCTTCTACCTTAGAGTATCACATGTTTCTACAAAGTCATAAACCAGGTATTTAATTATTATTGCTTGCTAAAATGTACAAAAATGATAGATTATTGAGCTATCCTCATGCGTTGAATCTGTAATAATAGCTTTACTATTGGCATATTTATATTTAATTCTCTAAAAGTAATGAGTTTCACTTAAAAATATCTATAAATTACACTAAGTTTGCCCTGTTTATTTCCTTATGTAGCAGAGTTCAGGAGTCAGAGATCGGAATTAAAAGCTAGTTGGCTCAATAGTTCTAAGTTTCTATAATGTCCTAAGTATATTGATTATTGCTATAAAAATAGTGCGATCGCATTTATATTGATAATCCTTTATTTGATTTGAATACATCCTGAATTAGTAAATTTATGTAAATATACTAATTCTCATAAACAAAAGTTATCTTTTAGTTTATTTACAATAATAACGAGTCTTCGACTTAAACTCATCAAACGAATATTTAGAGTATCATTATTAATTATCTAGAGGAAATGTCTACGATTATGTTCAAGAAAATGTTTGATTTAAGATATCAGTTGTATAACTTCTTATTATTTTTGTTGAACACGAGTTTTGCGAGCAGTCTCTACTTTATCCCTCGTACTCATAACATTAATCGAGCCGAGTAAGTTAGATGCTATTGCTTTTTAGAGAACGAAGGCTTAACCGTATGCAAGTAAAAATTCACTCCAGACAAACAACCTAAAACCTCTACTAATAGTGTGCTGTGTCTGGATTCAAAACCTTTTAATAGCCCACGTAAAAACAGCTTTACATAGTACTTCGGTAGAGTGAAAAACAAGTGACGCAGATTACCCCAGTGCCGATACTTAGAAAACTGAATCAACCGCGCTGCCGCATCTCCTCGCAAATAAGAGTATATCTGCTGTTTCAAGTCATCTATATCTTTGCGATGATAGTGGTAAACGACAGCTGTTGGCTCATAGCGACACGCCCAGCCTTCGGCAAGCACTCGGTACCATAATTCAGAATCTCCATTACACCCAGCAGCTCCTGCGTCTAAACGTTCGTCAAAATTCCCCACTAGTTCAAAAGCCGTACGTCGGAACGCCATATTGGCACCAGCTCCTATACGCCAAACAGGAACACCCCAATGCTTGTGCTGCTCAAAAAAGTGGGTATCAAAAGTCAGGGCACGGTACCCTCGATGAAAGCTCCAGTATTTTTCAAAGATGAATTGTGCTTCTGTTTCTAGTTCTGCTGGTAGAACCATTCCGGTAACAGCCATCACCTTGGGGTCATCAAAGCTTTGCTGCAGTTGAGCAAGCCAGTCAGGATGAACTGTCACGTCATCATCAGTAAAAGCAATAATATCGCTTGTCGTGTGACGAATACCTGTATTACGTGCTATGTCTAAACCAGGGTTGGGTTCTAGCACATATCGGATATGGGGCATCTGGGCAACGAGCTGACGTGTAGTATCTGAACTCGGGGCATTGTCTACAACTAGGATTTCCTGTGGGTACTGGGACAAATTTTGTAACGAATGCAGACATCGTGCTAATTGTTCTGGTCGATCCCGCGTACAGATGACCACACAAACAGATTGACTTGTAGGCAGTAACAAACATTCACAAAGCTGAGCCAGAGGCTGCTGTAATTCCACAAGTGCATCAAAGTTTGGCGGAATTGAATTTTTATTAAACAGTTCAGGCAAGTGTACTTTAAAACCTTGCTCAAAAAGGCGATCGCCGACTGCTGGGGTAATAGTTTGCAGTACCAGGTTTGTCAATTGCGTAGCGGGCATCGGTAACTGAGTGGCTTGAATTTCCAGATGACCAAGGGGGATGCCATGCCACCAAAACACTATATATAGCCCCTGATAGTCTGATGCAAGTAGTGCAGGAATGCCTTCACTCAGCTCAAGGTGCAGAATCTTCCAGGGAGCAAATGTATTCACAATTAACTTACCTCTAATTTCGCTCAGTCTATTAGCTACTTCTAAATAGAACACAATGAATTAAGGAAAAGGTTTACGCTAGACTGCACCGACCACTGAGGACTAAAACCTAGAAGTAACTTTGCTTTTGATATATCTGCTTGCGAATGCTGAATATCTCCAGAACGGGAAAATGAAAATCTAGCTTCTGCTTTCCATTGAGGAAAACAAGCTTTGAGAATATCAACAAGTTGAATAAGAGAAGTTGCTTTTCCTGTGCCTAAATTACAAGTTACGTAGGAACCTGGGGCAAGTGGAATAGTTAAGGCTTTGGCAAAGGCGATCGCTACATCTTTGACGTAGATGAAGTCTCGTGTCTGAGTTCCATCTCCATAAATTGCGATCGGTAGACCTTGCTGCATTGCTGAAACAAAAACCGAGATTACACCAGAGTATTGACTAGGTAATTGTCCCAGACCAAATACATTAAACATTCGTAATGCCACAAATGAAAAACCTAGTTCCTGGGCGAACAAACTCGCATATTGCTCACAAGCTAATTTTTGTAAACCATAAGGAGAAATAGGACAAGTGTCTTGATGCTCTGAAATAGGCAAATAACTTTGTTTTCCATATACAGCTGCAGAGCTAGCAAAGACTAACCTGGGGATATTTAGATCTTGACACAGTCGAATCACTGCAACCATTGTAGAAAGATTATGATGATGAGCCTCTAGTGGTCTTAGCCAAGATTCTGTTACAGATGGAATAGCTGCTAAATGAGCAATTCCATCAATGCTCTCAGCAAAATCTTCCGGCTGACACATAAATATATCTTTTTGCAGGAATTTTAAACAGGGATGTTTAGGTAGGTTTTGTAAGTTACCTGTAGCCAGGTTATCGACTACTGTTACAGTGTGACCTTCTAATAAAAGCTGTTCCGTAACATAAGAGCCAATAAAACCTGCTCCTCCGGTGACGATAAAATGCATAACTTTAAAGTTTGAATGAGCGGCTTGAGTGTAAATAACTGTCGTTTTTCAAAATCTTCTCATCCTATGCCATCTGACGCTCACCAGCTCGATTGACGGACAATATTCACAACTTTGCTATTAGCCCTCTTAGTATTAGCCTTTAGCCAGAGATGAACAGGAGCAGGCGCTATCAGCTTTAATAGCGTTTTCACCCAGTACAAAAGATAAAAGATCTTCATCTGATACAAGCGGTATAAAATTGGCTGCCGATAAGGCCATAGCGCCTGTTGTAGAGATTCCCAAACTTTGGTGTCTTTAACTCCTTGTTCAGACAAATACTTCTCTAACCAATTCAAGAAAGTCAGTTGAGCAGAATTCATCTGGGAAAAATGAAATTCCCCTGTTTTTACTGCTACATAGCAACTGGAGTCTGGATGCTGTCGATACCTGTCCCAACAGCCACTTTCGACAAATACAGGTACTTTGAGACACAGCTTGGCAAAGAAGGCTTGATCCTCATGCATGCCTCGAAAAGTCTCGACAAATCCTCCTATGTCTTCTATTGTCTTCCTTCGGATTAGGACGCCACAAGTAGCAGGTGTTTCAGCGTCTTCTCCTTGTAAGAACAGAGCAAGCAGTTGCGGTGGCTGCACCAAAGTATCAGGCTGAACACCAAGTTTTCGTCCGCGATCGCGTCGAACATCTTTAGGTTTCCCTGTCCAGCTATACCACATTTGAGTAGACCCATAAACCATTGCAGCTTCAGGCTGTGAGTTTAAAATTGCCACTTGTCGCTCTAATTTAGGCGGCAACCAAATGTCATCTGCATCCAAAAAGGCAATATACTCGCCTTTGGCGTTGCTAATACCCAGGTTGCGCGAAGCACTCATGCCGCGATTTTGATGACCGTCGTGTTCTAGATAACGCACTTTCTCAGGATATTGTGTTGCATAGCGTTGGGCAATGGCAGTGCTAGCGTCAGTTGAACCGTCGTCTACAAGCAACAATTCCCAGCGATTGTAGGTCTGAGCAAACACGCTCTCTATGGCTTCTTGGATGAACTTCTCAGCGTTCAAGAAGATGATGATACCAGAAACCAGTGGCTTGCTACTCATTGCCTTTCCTTCCTACTAAAGTTGTGTTCAGCTACACATATAAGCCATTCAGTCATAAAACGACTCCTTCAATCGACGGGCAAACTCTTCCCCATCCCAGTCCTCAATTACAATACGAGGAAGCTGGAAGCAGTTGGTGTGTGACCAGACAGTCTCAGCATCTGTGGAGCAGGCACAGGTAAATCCGGCTTGGCGAACAAGGGTAGCTGTCTCTGCCGTATAGTTGCCATGAGGATATGCAAAGCTACTCACTGCATGACCTAGGTTTTCTTCTAGCTGGGCTTTGCTTTGCAGAATTTCATCTTGTTGTAAAGCCAACGGAAGTGTAGAGAGAAACGGGTGTGTCACCGTATGAGAGCCGACTTCGATCAGTTCCCCTTGTTCTAAAGCGATCGCTTCCGCTAATGAAAGACAGCGGTGAGTTGGGCGGTTCTCTGGCTCGGTACCAGACCATACAAGGAGATCGTCTAGTACTTTTTGGCGATCGCCTGCGCGTAAAAAGCACAGCAGTTGATACACTGAGCGATAGAGATCATGGCGCTGACTGGGAGTATCTTTGTGTTCAAACTGCCAGTAACAATGGCGCTGATATGCCTCCTCGGTATAATTAGCTGCTTCGCCTAACTTCCATTGGTAGGTATTGCCGTTAATGTTCAGACAAAGCATTTCCGGTAATGTCCCAGGTTGCAAAAGTAGCCGTTCTAGTTCGTCCCACCAAAATTCACGCTCGTTCCCCATATAGCCACTAGTCAAGAAAACTGTTGCAGGGATGTCGTAGCGCTCTAGCAGCGGTTTGGCATTGTGGAGATTATCAGCATAACCATCGTCAAAGGTAATGCTTACTGAGCGGTGTGCAAGCTTTCCATCCTGAAGATTCTGAGTTAATTGCTGCAGCGGCATCGGGCAACCATATTTTTGCAAAACTTCAAGGTGTTCGGCAAAGTGCTGTGGAGTTACACACAGCGACCAAGGGTCCGAGTCCACTTCAGCCACGCGGTGATAAAGCAGGATGAGTCCCTCTGGCTCGAATCTGTTTTTAAGTCGTCTAGCAATCCGCCGCAATTTACTGAGTCCGCGTATCCTCACGACGCCACCTCAGGTTTTAGCGCTCTGACTGTGATGATGACCTGATAATTGCGATCGCGGTAATCTAGTTCTTCCTGGTGCAGTTCCTCTGTTGCTAGCCCTTGCAGAAACGCAGTCGCCGCCAGCACATTTCCATAAGTTTCAACGTTGACTGCTATTGGAAAAACCTCCTCGAACAACCGCTGTGCTGACAGGCTGGTGAAACTCCAATACCAAGAATCACCCCACTCGTCGTTGCTGATTTGGCTGATACCTGGAAATGTTACTAGCGCAACTCCACCTGGCTTCAGAATGCGGTAAAGCGTCTTGAGTGCTGCTGGCACATCGTAAATGAGGTGGAGCGTTTGCGTTAGGATACAGCAGTCGAAGGTATTTGAGGGAATATGGTCAGCACAGGTGAGATCGCCGAAGATGGTAGCGTCTGTGTTGGTTTCTGCCACGTGTAGTACATCACTTTTAGTAACGCGATCGCCACCAAACTTGCGAGTATAAAAGTTATCTCCGATCTCTAGTACACGCCCTTGAATATCATTGGCATGGCTGGCAAGAAAGTTCTCAATGTAGTAGCGGTCAACCGGAAGACCTCGGTCAAAACCAAACTCTCGACTGATTGGTGTTATCCTTCGCAAGTTACCAAAGCGTACTAACCTTACTGGGGGATAATATTTGTGGCTCTGCTGTTGAGCCCGTAACCAACGGCGGATATAGATCGGCAATGTTCGCCGCCCTATTGACTTCAAGAGTCCTTTCATTTGTGCCGCCTGATCAGTTTCAACAACTTCTTTCATATGCTTTCTAAGATGCTGAGCAAGTTCCAATAGCCGGTACAAGCGCGGATGTTGATGGGACCACAGTGCTTTTCGTAGCATCTGCCAGATCTCGTTATCCTTAACTCCTTGCGCGGACAAATACTTTGCTAGCCAATTCAAAAAAACTAGCCGGACAGAATGGTATTGTCCTGCCTTCGTCACTATAGAACTGCAAGAATCAGGGTGCAGTCGATACCTGTCCCAACACTCATTTGCCACAAATACAGATTCTTTGAGGTACACCTTCGTCAAAAAGGCTTGATCTTCGTACATCTGGTATATACCCCGAAAGTCTTCTTCAAACCCCCCTATCCGTTCCACCACCTCACGGCGTAGTAAAAGATCCGAGGGGCAAGGGGCACTAGCTTTTCCTAAGGGATAGCAGGCAGTTAGCAGTGTTGGTGGTTTAAATAAAGTGTCGGGTTGGACACCCAGATCTGGCACAAAGTCGCGTCGAATATCCTCAGGTTTCTCTGTCCAGCTGTACCAATATTGAGTAGAACCATAAACCATAGCAGCCTCAGGCTGTGAGTCTAGGATTGCTACTTGCCGTTCCAATTTGTGAGGCAACCACAGGTCATCAGCATCCAAGAAGGCAATATATTTACCTCTGGCATTGCGGATACCCAAGTTACGCGTCGCACTCATGCCACGATTTTGATGATCATCGTGCTCTAAATAGCGCACTTCCTTTGGGTGTTGTGTTGCATAGTGCTGGGCAATGGCAGTACTACCGTCAGTTGAGCCATCATCTACTAGTAACAGTTCCCAGTGGTCATAGGTCTGAGCGAATACGCTCTCTATGGCTTCTTGAATGAACTTCTCAGCGTTTAAGAAAATCACGATCGCAGAGACTAAAGGCTTGCTGTTCATTTGATTTCCCTGCTACTAACGTTCAACATGAGCTGTAGAATCTCCCAGAGGATATAAAGTGCTCATGAGCATTGCCTCCGAATTTGTTCAATACGTGCTAAGGAGCGGGAATATTCTCCCAAAAGCCCAACAACACCCCCCCACAGTTCTGCTACAACTATGTCTGGGGGCAAGATATAACGACCTATCAAACTTTTCAGCAGGCGGCGCAACTGATCCTTGAACCACCAGCCAACGATACGGCGCAGCTTGGAGCGTTGGGATGGATCGCTTTGATAAGACTTGACTACAAAAGCCATAAAGCCCATACCCCAACTTTGACAATATTGGTGACGCAGTTTTTTATATTCCTGACGATGTTGGTGAAACACTAAATATTGTGGTTCATATACCAGTGGGTAGCCTGCCCGAATTACTCGATAAAAAATATCCAAGTCACCGCCGCCTGGAAGAGAAGCTCCTGTATCAAGAGCCTCATCAAAGCCACCTAATTTCTGTAAAACCTCTCGGCGAAATGCCATGTTACATCCATTTCCGAACATTCCAGCTCCGCAAGGGTACATATAATAGTCAGGTAAGGTTTGTCCATAACGGATTTTCTCAAAACCATTACGAAAGCCTCCATTTTGTTCTGCTAGAATCTGCGCTTTTGTGGTCAATTCGGAAGCTAAAACTTGTCCTGTGAAAGCCGCTGCATCTGGATTTTCTACCCATGCTTCCATCAGTCCATCCAGCCATCTCCGGTCTACCGTTACATCATCATCAACAAAGGCTAAAATTTCGCCAGTTGCTTCGTGTAAAGCCCGATTGCGAGCAAAGTCTAAACCAGGTTTAGGTTCTCGAACGTAGCGCACGCTTGGCAGTGAGGCAACCAATTCTTGGGTTTGTTCATTGGTAGGAGCATTATCAATAACTAATATTTCAAAGCAATAAGAAGCTCTTGATACAGGCTGTTTTAAGTTCAGCAAAGATTTTAAGCAGCGAGCCAGGTTTTTAGGACGATCCTTAGTACAGATAGCAACCGTTAGTGAGGGCAAATGAGTCGCAGTCGCAGGAGAAACTAGTTCTTCTCGGATACTTTCCTGAAGTAGTTTTGTTCCGACTTCTCGGCTGATTAATTGAGCTAATTCTTCAGGGGTGAGCACACTTTTTGCTGGTAGTGCTTTCATCAAAAAGCCAATTAGTCTATCTTTGCGCCGCAGGATCAAAGCAATACCTGTATCGCTCTCAGGAACACAGATGATAGGTAGAGGTTGTGTAACTTCGATTTCAGTAATGGTATAGGGCATAAGAGACACACTTGGTCTTAAGTCAGTACACTGCGGTATTGCAGGTGGTAGAGTTTGGCAAACATGCCATTGAGTTTTAACAAATGCTGTAAGCTACCTTGTTCGACGACTCGTCCCTCCTCGATCACCACAATCTGATCGGCTTGTTCTATCGTCGATAAGCGATGAGCGATCGCAATTACTGTACGATCTTGACTAAAGGTGTTGATTGCCTTCTGGATGAGGTGCTCCGAGACACTATCAAGCGCATTAGTAGCTTCATCCAGAATCAGAATTTCTGGATTGCGTAAAATGGCACGTGCTAAGGCAATACGCTGTCGCTGTCCGCCTGAAAGGCGAATCCCCTGATCGCCTACTTGAGTATCGTAACCTTGAGGTAGATTGCTGATAAATTCCTGGGCATGGGCTTGTCTAGCTGCTGCTATAATTTCGTCTTCTGTCGCCTCTAATCGACCATAAGTGATGTTCTCCCGCACAGTTGTATTGAAAATATGGATATCCTGACTGACAATAGCAATGCGACTACGCCAGTCAGCAAGATGAAGCTGACGCAACGGGCAATCATCTACATAAATCTCTCCCTCCGTAATGTCATAAAAACGGCAGATTAGGTTAATCAGTGTGGATTTACCCGCACCTGAAGAACCCACTAAGGCAGTAGTTTTAGCTCGTGGAATTTGGATGGAAACGTTACGCAATGCAGGTTTATCCAGGGGGTTGTAGCGAAAGGAAACAGATTCAAAATAAATGGCTTGCTTCAGACCTTTGAAGGAAGTTCGACCAGAGCGAATATATGGTTTATCTGAACAGTCTAGAAAGGACATGACATCCTCTACAGAAGGTATCAAAGCATTCAGATTAACTCGGGCACTATCTAACTGCTTCACCTTGGGTTGCAGACGGTAAAGAATAAAGATAAAAGTTAATAAAGTTGGTAGGGTAGCTCGGTCTTGAAGAAGCGCGATGACTAGAATGCACAACAGTAGAGCAGCAGAGAGAACTTCAGACAGCGGTTCTATAGTCGCGTAGAGCTGATCGAGCTTCATAGAAGTATTACGCACCTGCGCTGATGCTTGGTCAAAACGCTTCTGCTCGTAAGATTCTTGACCAAAAGCCCGAATGAGCCTCATACCATAAAACCCTTCAAGCATTCGGTTGGCAAGATGATCATTCGCTTGTACTGCCTGTTTCCCCAGCTGCTTTGCTTGGCGTGACACTTGCTGAATACTGAACGAAATTAATATCAAGGCTACTGCAACCAACAACGTTAGTTGCCAAGAGACAAGCAGTAACAGCATGACAAAAACAAAGACTGTACAAGCACTAATAATGAGGTCAACCAAGACTGACAGGGCATCACAGGCTCGCCAGGTTTCGGTAGCTAGTGTGTTCAGCAGTTTACCTGATTGATGAGAGTCTAAAAAGCCATAACTTACGTTCAGTAGTTGCTTAAAAACACTGGAGCGTAATCGATAACTGATGTGTGAGTAGAGCCAAGAAAAGAGAATCGCATTGCTGTAGGAAAGGCAATTCTTGAGAAGAACACTACCGAATATGCATAAGGGAATAATTAAAAGACGATGATTGGATGGAACGTAAATAAATAATTGATTGAGAAAATTTAATAATAAATTGCTGCTGACTGATTGAGAAGTTGTTTGCTCCAAACTTTGAAGAAAAGGGATAAATAAACTAATTCCCAATCCTTCCGACAGAGAAGACAATAACCCTAAGATGATAATTAGTGGAATTACCCAAGGATAAGGCTTGAGTAGCGGTAGTAGTTGCCTAATTGTCTGTGCCTCTTTCATTGAGAATAACCTTCCATATAAGTTGGAAGGAAATTAATCTGTTTCACTATATACAAATGGTGATTAGCAACTCAGATATCTTTGCTAACTGAAAGTATTGAGCTTGTTATATTATAAAATTTGCTTTTACGTATCTCTTGAGAGCTTATAGCTGGTAGTAATTCTTAACCTCTGTTAGGTACAAGGAAGCCACACATTCTGATGAAATTTCGCCAATGATGTTGCAGATGCTTACCTATAAGAGACTTGGCAACTTGCTCACTTCTCTCGGGGCTATCACTGTGAAAATACTTAATTTTTTTCAGTCTTCATAACTGTTTTTTAGCTTTATTCATTTTTCTTTAACTTCGCCTACTTTAGTTAAGTATGCAAATGACCTGTTTGCGATCGTGTATATGAATAGGTATAAGTTGTGATCTCAGTACATTACAAAAACTCACAAAAGTAGATTTGCAAGACCAATCATTAATGGATCATTACTTATTTAGCACTACCCACAGCCAGGTCATAGCAACACTACCGTAAAATCACTCAACTAAAATTCACCTGTGCAGAATTTACTGAATTATACTGAAGTACTTCAAGTGACAACGAAAATATAATTTAATCACTAGTTCACAAAAGCTAGTTTTTGTGAACATACCCTAGTTGATTTCAGGCAATTTCAGAAATTATGTACATTATTTGTTGGACAGGAATAAAGAAGCTTCTACTGCCTAGCAAAACTGCACTTGTTCTGAGTATGGCGGTTGGTATTGGTGTTGGAAATTATTCAACAATAGCTGCTAATAAAACTGCTAACTTTAACCGCAATAGCGGTACTAGTGATAATACCATCCTTGCTACGAATAAACTACGTCCTACACGAGATAAGTGGTTGTGGCCTTTTGCATCCACATCTCCTTGGAACATGCCTATTGGCTCAAACGCACGCTACGTGCCAGCAAACATTCAAAAGGCAGAATGGGCGGTGGCGGATGTGGAGTACTTTTACAAGATCCAAGCAAACGATCCCTTAAGGTCAGTCTATGTCCCTGGTGCTTGGGGATCTGGACGCTGCACAGGCACTATTTCTCAAGGAAAGCTACCGGTTCCTGATAATCTAATTGTTCCAGATGCTGGCAAATACAGTACGCCTAACAATCCTGCTGCTTTCCTCTTGCCTGATGGGAAAACGCTCGTACAGCTCAACCCACTTACACGTTGTACTGCGGGAGGAAATGTGTACGGATGGCGCACTGAGGACGTCAGTATATACGGAGATGGGTTACGTGGAGGTCGCGGAGGATCTGGTCTTTCAAGTATCGGTGGCTCAATTCGTCTAGGCGAACTCACGGGTACTAAACCTATTCGTCATGCATTGAAAATAAACCTTTGGGCAAACAAATACTTACACTATTCCTCATCTAATCCAGGATATCGCTGGCCTGCAGATCGTGCCGATGGCTACGCGGCTGAACACTACAAAGGTACTAATCCTAAACTTGTGATGGGGACACTGCTAGCGATCCCACCAAATGTGACAAAAGCGAGCCTTGGTCTTCAAACACCAGCTGGACGAAAACTTTTCCACGCACTGCAAAATTATGGGGGTTACGTTGTCGATGATTCTGCTGGGGACGCACACTACTTATCAGTAGAAAACGGAGTCTTGGAAGAGTTCCGTGCTACCTACAGCTATGACTTTGGTGGCACAAGCGGTATTTTTTACAACGACCTTATGAAGCTATTCAGAGCGCTTCATATTGTTGAGAACAACGGACCGAACAGTGTCGGCGGTGGTGGTACGCCACGAGTTCGTATGGCACCGCCAATTGGAAACTGAAGCGCGTAAGATGACTAGGACGAGTATTAAAGGGTAGGCTTTGCCTATATCCCTACCTTAAAAATATAACTTTACAGCTGATAAGCTTGAGTAAAAAATAGATAAATTTTTCTGATAATGATTTTTAAAATTAAGCCTTGAGTATAGACTTCTAGCAGAATCGAAGGTTATATGCAGATTGCCTTCAATATTTTCCTCACTGCCAATCTCAGACTATCAAAATTACTTTTATACTTCAAATATTGTTTGCTAAATACTCATAATTTGACACGCATTTAGATTAGAATTTTTGAAGCTTAAACTTTTGATAAAAAGGCTTTCGAGCGAGAAAAATAAATACATAACTGCTTAGCCCTATGCAAGTCTCTAGCACTTGAGATATTAATGCTTTAGAGAACCAACTTTAAACGCGCGATTAATCACAGTTAGCATACTCTTACTTTAAATCATACTCTCTAATTTAAATTCGTAAGGACACTATACACAAGTTGGGTTTTGAGGTAAAGCTTTTTCACATACATTTTTATTAGCATAATGAGTTGCTGCCTCAAGAAATAGTTCATATCTAATATAAAAATTCTTACCTGAAAAATGATAGAGCATTTACAAGCCATTTCGTGTTTGAATATAAAATTTCTTTTGGACATCTTTATAGCATAATATCCGTTTGAGTTTTTACATTCAGGGCTATTTACATCAGGAAAATTACTTTGCCAATCTTTCCACCATAGTTTAAGGGCGTATGGAGGTTTTTCTTGCAAAATCATTTTTACATCTTGATTATTTGTTATCATCATCATTCTATTGTGACGAGCCAATGAGTGAGCTTGACCTTTTAACTCACTATACAAGTGAGGTGCAAGTTTCCATTTGTTCTTAAATTCAACATCAGATTCAAATAATTTTCTAAATAGTCCATCAAACCAAAAATAACTATCGGCTTCAGTTCTATTTCTCCAATATTCATCGCATGCACTTTTCCATTTACTTATCATTAAAGAATTTTTTTCAGATATAATTAACCAAATAGCTGGTCCGTTTTTGCCACTCATTCCAGCACCATGACCGTGATACATCCATAAGCCTGCAGGCTTTACGGCTTCTTCTACCCATGTACTTAATGGTTGCATGCATAGCATAGTGGCATCAGCCCAAACGCCACCATAATTTTTTAATAAGCTTAGCCGAATAATATCAGCTTTATGTTGAGGACTTATGTTTTTACTTTTATCATATATGTAGTCTATATCATTAACATATTTATGAATGTTGTCTAATGTAACGTGTTTAATATTCCATTGCGGATTATTTATCTCCCATGATTCTGCAACTTGTTCAACTAACCAAGGCACATTCTCCCATCCTTGTAACCAAAGTAGCCATATAGTTTTATTTAACATATTTCAAAATTATGAAACTATACTTTTTAAAATTATCTCATGAAGATGCAATGCCCTAATCTATATATCCAGATTCTCGGGTAGATTGTCGAAATAGCTAGTTTTGCTGCTAAATTTCCTATGTAACTGTTTGAGAGGATTTGATGCCAGTATTTTTTAATTTAAATTGTCAAAATTGTAATTAATCCAAGGCTTTAAAAGTATTTTGAGTTGCCCAGGTACTAAACAGCAAAGTTAGTATTTGACAAACTAATACCGTTATTGCTACCGATAATACTCCCCCTCTTACAGCCAGTAATAAGGTAGAGGCAAAAACTATGGTGTAGATGATATTCCACTGCAATGTAAGTTTAATTTTTCCTACTGAATTTAGTAGTTGGTAAGTTGCCAAAGTAAATGCTAGAGGAATTGCCGATAGACAAATAATCATTAAAATTGGAATAGCTGAGTTCCATTTGGAGCCAAATACAATTGGTACATACAGTGGTGCTAAGCTAGACTGCAGTAGTACTAAAGGCACAATAATCATTGCTATGGTTTTAAAGCTACTAAAACAGCGTTCTCTAAGCTTCTTCAAGTTATCTCTAACTTCACACAAATAAGGAAATAATGCTGAAATAATAGCATTAACAACATTCTGGCTTATGCCTAATCCAGCACTAAAGGCAAAAAAGTATATACCAAGAGCTTCAATACTTAAAAAGCGTCCAACGATCAGGTAGTCTAAATTTAGTCTGATTTTATCAAGTAATTCGATGCCCAGCATACTGCTACCAAAACTGGTAATATCGCGCCACTGCTCAATTGTAAAAGCTTTTGAAGGTCGCCAAGAATGATTGCGGTATGTAATGAAAATCCATACTGGTGTAGATAAAACCATTGCCCAGACAACTGCCCATACTCCACAACCTAACAAAGCAAGACAGACGATAATAAGATTACTAATAATTGACTGAGTAGCAGTACATATAGCAATAATTTTGAGTCGATTTTCCCGTTGAACCAGGGCAGACTGCACCATGAATATAGGAAACATCAAATACATCAAACTAAGAACACAAATGGGAAAAATTAATTGGCGCTCCTCATAAAATAATGCAACTGGATAAGCTAAAAGACACTGAACTATAACTAGTGCTATGCAAAACAGCCAGTTAAGCCAATAAGCAGTTTGGCATATTGATTCTAGTTGTGGTTCCTCAGCTTGAATAATCTTAGCCCCAATTCCAGCTCTGAGACTAAAGACATCTGCAAAGCTGTGAACAGTGTAAATGATAGCTACTAGACCATAATCATGGGGGTCGAACAAGCGAGCAAGTGTAACTGTTGTACCAAGGCGAAATATACGATTTACCAATTCAGCTATTCCAAGCCAACCGATGTTGCGTGTGAACTGCCCTGTAAATCGCTGTTTTAATTTAAGAGATATCATCCTAGACTTATTAGTCAAATAAACTTTTGGCAAGATGAATCCTGGTAGTTCTAACGAATCAAGAAAGGTCGGCTAATATTTAAGACAGATTGGCGGAGAGAATAAAGCTGCTCTAGCAATTTTTGATATCCGTAAGAACCAAGCCATTGCAGCAGTCTAATCGATAAATTCAGGCGGAGATATTCAACAGAATATTGTCTTTGAGGGGCGCAGGCAATAGCTTCCTTTTGAAAGTAAAGTGCCTGCTGGCAGTCTCCATTCTTAGTTGCCAACCAACTTAAATAAAAATACAAAGAATTGTAAGCTTGTTTTTTTATGTAGAGCAAATCCTTTGGAACAGATTGAAAAGCTTTCTCAATCACCTTACAGGAAGATTTCCACATTGATAGATAAGATTTTGACAAGCTACTGGAGTTTGCTCTGTAGCGAACCAGCGGTTCTTTGATGACAGCAAAAGAATAATTTGCAGCAATTTTTAACCACATGTCCCAATCTTCCGCAGGAGTCAACTCAGAATCGAATAAACCAACTGTCTTAAAACAAGACTTACGGATTAAAGGTGTACTGCCACAGCCAATAAAGTTAAATTTGATTAGCTGCTGCCAGACATCTCCTTCTGCATTAGAGGTAACAAGACGACCAGTTGGTTTTCCGTCTCGGTCTGCTAATGCTGTCCAAGTATAAACTAAGCCTACTTCAGAGTAAGCTTCTAAACAGCAAACCTGTGTTTCTAATTTAGTTGTCTCCCAAAGATCGTCAGCATCTAGGAAAGCAAGATACTTTCCTTGTGCGTGGGTGATTCCCGTATTGCGAGCAGGTGCTACACCCTGATTGACTTGGTTGATTAATTTTAAGCGAGGATCGGCTAGGGAAGAAACATATTTCTCTGTTTCATCTAAGCTGCCATCATTGACAACAATAATTTCAAAATCTTGAAAAGTCTGTTTGAAAACACTTTCCAGGGTTGACTGCAGATATGGCATTGCATTGTAAGCAGGAATAATTATGGTAACTTTTGGCATTTTGCAAGTTCTTATTGTCAATTTTTCTGAAAAAACTCAGCATTCTAATTTAGAAAATACTCTTGGATGAAAAAATATGCAATTTATTCTGAGAAAAAAGATGGGAATTAGATTGTAAAAGTACATGATTGCAATGATTAGCTTTAAGTTATTGTCTAATTAAAGCAACTTGTCCTTTAAATCTTCGTTGTTTTTAGTAGTTTTTTGGATATTTTTCTACTGTTTCATAATTTTAAAAATATTTAGCTAGATGAGATGTATCGGCGGAGTGAGTAGAATAGCGATCGCGTTTTTTCATAATTATTGGATTTGAGCAATCGCATTAACGCGATTGCCATACTCAAACGGATATATTCTTTAGTGAAGCGTAACTGAGGATAGTACTTAAGAGCTTGCTGTCTAAAATATATGGCTTCACGATAATCTTTAAGAGCACTTTGTAACGGCTTCCAAGCTAAACAGAGATAAACAAAACCATAACTTTGTTTTCTTAGATGTTGTAACTCAGAGGAAACACCAGCCAAATTTTTTTCAATAACAAGGCAATAGCTTTGTTCCATTCCTTGCCAGTTTTTAGAGACATTGTTTGAGTGGTCGCGATAATATACTAAAGGTTCCTTAATTACCTTAAAGGGATAGCGAGCAGCTATACGCAGCCACATGTCCCAATCTTCAACATAAGAACCGAGATTTCGGTCAAAATTTCCCACGGTTTCAAAGCAGTGGCGACGTACCATAGCGACGCTACCGCATTCGACAATGTTATGCTTTGTCAATTCTTGCCAAACATCACCTTCTATATAATTAGCGAGAATTTTTCCAAGTGGCTTACCTTTAGCATTAATCAATGTCGTCCAAGTATATACTAAACTAGCTTCAGGATTTTCATCCAGAGATTTTACTTGTTTTTCAAGCTTAGTTGGCTCCCAGAGGTCATCTGCATCTAAAAATGCTACATATTCTCCTTGAGTGAGGGCAATTCCTGTGTTTCGGGCTCCAGATAAACCTTGATTTTCTTGGGAGACTAATTTAAAGCGCAGATCGGTTATCTCACTAGCCCACTGCTTAATGTTATCCGAACTTCCGTCGTTAACTACAATAACTTCAAAATCTATGAATGTTTGACTAAAAACACTATCTAATGTTTCTGGAAGAAAAGTCATTGCATTATATGCAGGAATAATAACTGATACTTTTGGCATAATTATTCTGGATAATAGGAATTAAGAATTTGAATAACAACTGTAGTAGTCAAGGAGCAGCTCGTGACTTAACTTAAAGACTTTCTATTACTTGTGATATTTTAGAAGCAATTATCTGCCAGTTAAGCTGTTCTTCTACTCTGGTTCTGGCAGCTTTTGACATTTTTTCCAAAGTGCCACAATTGCTTAGTAGATCAATAATTTTGCTAGCAAGCATATCGAGATTTTGTGGCTCTAGGACTATACCATTTACCTGATGTTTGATAATTTCTGGCATTCCATCCTGATCCGTAACTACACAGGGAATTCCATAATTCATTGCCTCGATTAAAAATTGACCTAAGGGTTCGCAGCGAGCAGGGGAAACTACTAAATCTGTCTCTAAAAATAGCTTTTCCATTTCTAAAGGCCATGATAGATGTCCTAGACTCGAAACGCCGTCTTCTTTAATCGGTAACTTGTTCCCAATGATAATCAATTTAGCTTCAGGAATAGCTTGTTTAACTTTACGAAAAGCATTGAGTAGTATGTCGCCGCCTTTTCTTTCAAAATGAGAACCGTTAAATAGAATTTGCTTACTACCAAAAGTTTTTTCTCCCTGATAAGGTTTTTGAAATTGACCCGAGGGAGTTACAACTGTTATATTTTCTGAGTTGATACCATAGTATTCAATTAAAGAAGACTTAACGCAATTACTATAAGTAAAAAGGTGTTTTGCATTTTGATAAGCTTTACGTTCGCAGTTTGTCCAAGAAACATATTCTTTGTCTAACTTAAATGGTGCCCAAGGAGACCAATTTTGCTTAGCTAAAGCCATAGTATAGTCAAGGTAATATGTATATGGAATGTCGAGTTTTTGCCAAAAAGGACTAAACATTCCATAAAGTTGAAATACTAAATCAGGACTATAGTTTAATTTTCTAATTCGCTGTTCTACATAACAGGATTGTTCAATATACGTGCGAGAATTTTTGCGTAGTGAGCTTGCTGGTTTAAGTGGAATTAAGGGAAGCCTGGACTGAATACTCTTAACAAAGTTTTTGAGTGCTTTCATATTAAACTTGCTATCAACTGGTAGATAGTCTACAGCTTGATAATAAGAACCCATAGCTTCAAATAAGAAATTATGGCGGAGAATCATTTCTCTATCACCAGTAACCAAAATTTTTTGTGTTTTCATCATTTTTCAAGGTTGAAGTAACAAATCGTTATAAAAATTGAAATTTGAATTATATATAAAAAGTGAAAGCTTAGAGATTAAAGTAATAAAAGATAAAAAAGTGTCTTTTATGATAGATAATAAGTGTTTCATTAAGATGATAAATATTTATTTAGCCTTACCAACTTATAAATTTTATCATGCTTATTTTTTATCCATAAGTTAATTTTGTTTTTGAAAATATCAAAGCTTGATTATTCAACAACAATTATTTTTATTTTTCATAAATCGTTCTGCCATATTTGAAGACTTATATTTTTATGAAGTACCTAAAATTTATTTATAAATTACAGAAACTACAAATAAGATGCATGTTTATTTATTGATGGTTTACTCCAGTCCCAAGAAATAATCGCAAAACAAGTCCACCAGTAAAAGAAAAGAGTAGTATGACTCCAAATATTCTCAGTCAACATTCCTATAATTGTTGCTATAAAAATAGCTATTAAGACCCAACAAAGATTGCGCTGTGGACTTCTATGATCTACAGACCGGAATAGCTGAAGCAGCCGTGAGAACTGAACTGATAGAAAGAGCAAAAAAATGATGAAACCTACAATTCCTGTTTCAGCTAAAGCCCTAATATAATCATTATGGGCATAGTTAGTTAGTCTTGTTAAGAAAGGGCTAGAATGCAGTCCATAACCAAAAAGGGAAGAGTTTTGCCAAGCTTTTAGTAAGAATGTCCACTGCGCAATCCTCCAGTTGAAACTGTTGTTATCAAACTGTGATAGTAAAATCGATTTTGATACGTCGATGTCTGGATTAAAGAGTAGTGTGTTAGTAATTGAGCTGAGGCGTTCTCGTCCAAAATCACTGCTAGCAAATAGTCCTATGGCAAACATTAACAGTATTGTGGCTCCAAGTAGATTAACTATGCTTAACTTGGGAGCAATCAACACCAAAAGAAATACACTAAGCATAACTAATATAAATAATGCTTTGGTCATGACGATGAAAAAGACGAGAGTGCCTAGCAAGAGAATCCAGGGCAAGCGACGATTTGATTGATCGAGCTTCCAATGGGTCAACCCAACAAACAGTAATAGAAACGTAGCAAAGCCATTTGGGTGCCCCAGGGTTCCACTCAGGCGAGAGCCTACTTCAAAAGGAAGTGAGGCAGATTCGCTTCCTCCATATATAAGCATGGGAGGAAGCAGCGAAACAGGCAAAATTATTTGCAGCAACGCTACTGCAAGAGGCAAAACAAGACCTAGAAACAAACACGTAATAACCTTCTCTGGATGAACTCGCTCTCTAAGCTGCATTACCAAAAGGTAAACCATTAACCATGAAAATAAACGTAACCACTCACGAACGCTAACTAGCAAATGGGAACTATCTAGCCCTAATCCACCCAAAGGCAGGAGGATAACCCATAAACCTTGTAGCGCTACCCAGCCAGCAAAAAACCACCAAAAGCGATCAGTCTGTACAGTCCGGTGTGTTAGCAACTGTACAGTTATATAGAGCAAAGTTAAAGCATTAACTCCAATGGCAAATGCAGCTGGAACCTGCTGAGCAGAAAAAATATCCAGAGAACTGCGTAGAATCAGCAAGCCTAGTACTGCTCGCTCGAAGTCTGCAAAAAAGTAGATAATTGCTACTATTGCACCTATAGCTGAACCCAAGTAAAGCGGTTGAGCGCCTGCGAGAAATCCTGCAACTATACCTACTACCACACCTCCGATACTAACCCAGAAGGCTAAACGTGAGGAAGGCAGCTTGAGATCACTGATCAACATTTTCTAATACTCTTCGCTCGTAATTTTGGTGTTCTAGGGGCTGGTCATCTTTGACCGGATAGCGATAGTGCTTTTCTGTCTGTGAATTTATTCCATTTACAGTAATTCCTAAAATAGGTACTTGATTATTAGTTAAGTCGGAAACTACTTGCACCAGCGTGTCTTTTTGCGTGAAGTTTGAACGTGTAACCAGGAGTAAACCGTCGCTATTGTGACTTAAAGCGATCGCATCAACAGAGCTTGTCACTGATGGAGTATCTATAATAACTAAGTCATATTGGGCAGCAGCTTCAGCTAATAAAGTCTGCATTCGGGCTGAATCTGAAAACCGTGAGGGATTAGCGTGTGGTTCACCACACCCTAACACCCAGAGATTCTTGATACTTGTCTGCTGTACTGCTTTAGCCAGGGTAACACGACCATCGATCGCATCTGTCAACCCTGATCGAACAACTAAATTAAATAGTTTTTGCTGTGTAGGACAGTGTAAATTTGTATCAATAAGTAAAGTTCGACGAGACGACATTGCTGCTACGGCAGCTAGATGCGAGGCAACAATAGACTTTCCCTCTCCAGGCTGGGGGCTACTAACAACGAAGACCTGTAGGTGTTTATCGCTGCGAAATTGTATTGTCCAGAGGAGTTTACGATAAGGCTCAACTAATCCTGAATTATTTAGAAATTCGGAGTTCTCCCCATTTAGCGAAGAGTCGGGTAGCACAGGTAACACCCCAATGATGGGTAGCTTTACCAGCTTGCCAACTTCAGTAGCATTACGTAGTGTGCCATCTAAAAAATCTAGCAGCACTACAACGCCAACTGACAGAAACATACCAGCTAGCGTAGCTACGATCAGCACAACTGGTTTATTAGGCCAGTTAGGGTTTACGGGTGGTGAAGCCGTGTCGATTATACTGATATTACTAGCTAGTTGAACCTCAGCAATCCGCGCTTCTTCTAATTTTTTTTGCAACAAATCGACAGAGGCGGCAATGTCTAGGCGCTGACGAGATAAGGCATTTAGTGCTTGCTCTTTAGCTGGAAGTTGATTAACGCGAGCCTGCAACTGTGCTTTGGCATCGCGCACTTGAGCTAGTTTAGCTTCAAGTCCTGCCTTTTCAATCTCACTCAAGATAACTTTTGTCGCCAGCTCCTGGCTAACCGGATCAGATGCTATATCGGCAGAACTGTTAATTGAATTGTTCTGAGGCGACAGCTTAGACAGGTTTTGAGTGTAGAGGGTGCGGGTAGCATCCCGCTGTTCGATTAGCTTAATTAGGGTTGGATTGTTGTCCGTAAACCGCTTACGAGCGATCGCTACTTGCGATTCCAAATCTGCCAACTTAGCACGTAATTGCTTGAGTTCTTCATCTTGACCAGCGCGTACCATTGCGTAGGCGTTTTCGCGCGTGTCAGCGTCTGTTGTCTGCCGCAGCGAGTTGTTACGCACCATTGCATCTTGCAGTTGAGTATATAAGGCTAGTTCTTGTCGATCTAAATCTGCAAGACTTGTGACTAAATTTTGTGTTTGAGCGCTATCATTACCTTCAGAATCAGAGATAGAGACAATACCTTGTGATTGTTTGTATTGTGCGATCGCTGCTTCAGCAGAGGCAAGTTGCGATCGCTTTTTAGGCAATTCAGTTTCCAAAAATTCTCGTGCTGAGCGAGCTTGAGAGCGAATTACTTCGGCATTTTCCTTTACCATTGCCCCTGCAACCGCATTAAGCACGCTAGAAGTCAATACAGGATTTTGACTTTTATAGCTTATTCGCAAAATATTAGTAGCGGGAATAGTGGTGACTTGCAAGTCTTCTTTGAGTGTTTCAGCTTTAGGAACATCATTTACTCCCTTCAGGGAGACTTGGGTTACGGCTTGCACTAAAACTCGTTCTGAGCGAGCTAATTCTGCTTGAGTTGCAATTGGATTAGATTGCCCTATTTCAGAAAGTTGAGTGAGATCGCGACCAATGTCAGAAACGCTTAACTGCTTGTCGTTTAGCATGACTCGCACTGACGTTTCATACTTAGGTGGTGTGACAACAAGGTAGACGAGCGAACCGCAAATAACAGAGATAAAAGTGACTATAGCAGGCCAGCGATGCTGCTTAAAGACTGATTTTAAGGAAGATATACTCTCTTGCATCACTAATAAAAATTGTATTTTTTATACCAAACTTAGAAAAAATGTACTGAGTTAATCGCAATAAAATCTAGCTGTATAATTAATCCATTAAAACAAGTTGATTTTAACATCGCGCCTGCTCTATAAAATCTACAACCATAGGTTTGAAATCAGTCACATTAACTAAACCTTTATCAGAGTCATTATCCTTAATGCATATGTATTTTTTTTAACATGATTTATTTCGTTAGTATGTTTCTTGGGGTTATGTTTGGACTTTAAGATAAAAGCATTAATTAATCCGTTTGAACTTTAAGTTGTGGCTCAAGTTTGTTAGACGAAGCATAAAGGCTTGCGTATAACCTCAAAGTTTCAGTGGTAATGTAATTCCAGTTATATTTTGCCTGGATATAGCTTTGTGCATTTTTGACCATTAGCTTCAAGTTCTGAGAATTATGAATTGCCCAGTTCAAACTATGAATAAAGGATTCTAAATTTCCTGACTGGAAGAGCATTCCCCGCCCCTCAGCTAAGAGTTGCTGATGGGGTGGAATATCGCTAGCTAGCACTGGGACTCCTTCTTGCATTGCTTCTAGCATTGCCAAAGGTAGCCCCTCCAGCTCAGAAGGAAGTACAAATAACCCTGCCCCGCGAACAATTTCTGCCAGACGGCTGCCATGAAGTTCGCCTGTGAACACGATATCTGTACTCTTGGCTACTATCTCAACTAACTTTGAGACGAATTGATTTGTATCGCTAACACCGCCAGCAAGAACGAGTTTCCATTCCAATGGTTTAAGAGCTTGAAAAGCTTTAATCAGTAGATCGGGGCGTTTTTCAGGGACTAGTCTGCCAAGAAATAGAATGTAGCGCTTTTGCTCTAAACCTAGCGATGTGCCATAAGAGAAATCAGGATCTGAGTCGGGAAATTTTGCCGGAGCATTGGGGATATAAGTTGTTTCTTTACCATAAGTTTGCGTAAAGTAAGAACGCAGATCTTCTGAGACAACAACTAGGCGATCGGCAAACCTTACAGCAGTTTTCTCTCCAAGCTGTAGTAGCTGGGAAGAAGCTTTACTCCACTTGGCTCGTTGCCAGTCTAATCCATGACAGGTAACAACAACTTTTGCAGAAGTGAATTTTGGTAGCCAGCTAAACAAACTCGGACCCAAGGCATGAAAGTGAACGATATCGTAGTCCATTTTGCTAGAAGCAACTCCTGCAATTGCAGAACAAAGTAAAGCATCTACTCCTTTGAACTTTACAGAAGGTATAGGAAATACCCGAATACCTTGAACATCATAATGGTGCAATGATTCAGAGTATGAGGAGCGGGCGAATAAGTCCACAGAGTGGCTTTGCTTGACTATACGAGAGTAGAGTTCTTGGCAATGATGCTCAATACCACCCTGCTTAGCTGGTAGACCTTTCGCACCAATTACAGCAATTTTCATTATTAAAGATTTATGTGAAACTTGTAAAACAGTTTTGGACATTAGAACCGAGCTTTTGCTGCTCCCAGTGGTGCCACATATCTCTGTAAACAGCACCTACTACAGCACTAGCACTGTAAGGATCGGCAGCTCGAACACAAGCCTCGATGGGATAATTTTCTGCATGTCGCAGAACTTGGCGTAGGGCATCTGCCACTGCAACCGGAGTACGTTCTTGACAAATAACTCCACAACTGGCAGGAAGTAGTTTGGAAATTTCGCCACAGTCAGTTGTCACGACTGGCTTACCACAGGCAAGTGCCTCAAGCACAACCAAAGGTAAACCTTCGTAAGCACTGCTTAAAACAAAGACATTAGCAAGCTGATGTAACTTTGTCAGTTCGTTTTGGACAACTGAACCCAACATTGTTACTCTTCTAGACAACCCAAGTTGCTCAATCTCATGGCGTACATCGGCAGCCAATTCTCCATCACCGGCAATCAGTAGATGTACATTCAAGTCAGTCAGAGCAGATATAGCTCTGACTAGGAGAAGAGGATCTTTTTGAGGATGCAAGCGACCAGCAAATAGAATAAATTGGGTATTTGCTGGTAGTTCTAACTTTTGAGTTAGGGCAACTTTTTTTTCTTGTTGTTCTTCTAAAGATAATGGACAGAATATTTGGCTATCTACTGTATTTTTGATGAAAGCAACGCGATCGGCAATGGTTGGATATCGCTGTTGATAAAGTTCTACAGATTCAGAGTTACAAGAGAGAATTTGGTTAAATTGCTTGACTAAAAAACTTTCAAGCTGGTAATACGCTTGCGGAAATCGTCTCCAAAGGATTGCATTTGCATCTTCTTGAGACTGCATTTGTTTTTGAATATCATTATGAATAAACAGAGTTTTATTTCCTGACCAATGCAATGCTGCTAAACTTGGTTCAAGACGATGAAAGTGCATAAAGTCAGAAGCAAAACAACGACCTAGAAGGGCTGCTGTATATTTCAATGTTGTGGGAAATAGGTGTCTGAAATTGTCATTTTGTAGAGTGAAAAGAGGCATAAACTGTAGCTCTCTACCAGCAAGCTCGGCTGCTTGCCACTTTCCATTAGGTTGGGTTGTATCGTTACTAGTTCCGACGAGCCGAACCTCAAATTCATCTGGCGCATACTTGATAAAATTAGTAATGACTGTCTGAATCCCACCAATAGTGGAGTGCCAAGGATTAAACTGATAAAAAATAGTTAAAACAGGTTTACGCATGAATATAAAGCGTCGATTCTGCTAATTACTTGAATAAAGAGCTTGTTATCGGTGTTAAGGTATCTATTTACAAGTATGCAAACAGCCTATTTGCGATCGCGTTTAAGAACGTGAATGACTTGATGTACAATTTGTGTCATTTGTTTGTTTTTTTGTTTGACTTTAGTAGTCCTTAAGTACCGATTAGTTTCAGAGGCGCTTTCGCTTGGGATGTGTTGCAAAAAATGGTAGAACACCTCACTCTGCGCTCTATAAAAGATTCATGGCGAGTTAATGAAACATATACGAAGGTGAGATGTTGCTGGCAACACGATCGTCTTTATGTTGAGTGCCAAAAGAGGTAAAGGAGTAGCCAAAAGTTCACTCGGCAGAGCTTGCCAAGCAACTCACACTCAGCCACTAAGAGTTATTAATGTAAATAAGAATGCTGTTTATCCTACCGCTGTTGATAAAGCAAAAAAAGAAGAAATTGTGACTAAAAGTTTTATACTTACGGCAAAGCAACCCCTTAAATAAGGTAGTAGAACAAGACCGTCACTTCATTAAAAAAGGAGTTAATTCTAGGTGATTATGCAAAATATTTTATACAGCTATATAAAACTATTGGTAGTTAGGAAACTACGCAGCTAATATTGCAAAGGATACATCTATTTTTTTACAGTACAGTCCAAATAACTTCTTCCATAAACTTTAAAAAATAACAGTATAGCTAGAGTTGCTCAAACAAGCCCCAATTTTAAGTACTTTGATTTGGTACTTTCTAACAATTTTCTACTCTCGCTTGAAGGCAACAACAAAGTTTTTTCAATCTGTTGTCGCACAGTAGAACTAACTTCACCACTACTCTTTAAGCAATGTAGTAGTAAATGTTGGATAGCATAGTATTGCTGAAGTACTTGTTTTTGTTGTTCATTAAATTGCCACTGATAACCAACATTGCGATACCAAATTATTTGGGACTTTAATTGATTAACCCAAGTTTGACCATGAGCATTCCACCATTCTTTTAGTTTGTCGTCATCTTGGTTGAATGTAGATATTTGATTTTTAAGTTCTTGTAGTAGAAGTTGCAATTTAGAGTGACAAATAAGCGCTAAATCATGGGGAAGGGCAGAATTTAGGGCAAGGATTTGTTCGCAAGAAGGATCGTCGGGTAGAGCTAAAATTAGGGAAAGTGTACGGATCGCAGCTAAATCCAAAGCTAACTCAGGAGCGAGATTACTAGCAAGTTTTGTATCAATAGCAAGTGCAAGAGATAAATCACGGGCTAAGGAAAGTTTGCTGCAAAGATCCAATGTCAGATAGAAAGCACGAATCGCTGCAGGTTTGTAAGGTGCTTCAACTGAAAGAGACTTTTGGTGAACCCAAACCAGAAACTGATGCAATTTTTCATCAGATGCCATTAGTTCCTCACTATATCGCTGCATTGATTGCATCAAAGCGTCTGTATTTTCCAGCATTTCCACTATCAGTAGAAAAACTTCGCGCCAGCGAGGCTTGCTCATGTGGATAGTCAACTTTATGAGGTTCTGATTGAGTTGTTCTGGTTCAAAGCTAGCAACAATGTTTCTTGCTGTTAAATACTCTTGAAATGTGAGATGGGAAAAAGAGTAAATTCCCTGTGCTTGCTCTACTAGTATTCCATGCTGTGCTAACAGTGACCTTAACACTGCCTCGCTCATCAGTTGTAATTCTTCAAGATCATCTGGAATATTTGGTAAGGTGCGCAGATAGTCTTTGATGTAGCGTAAGAGATTACATTGCGTAAAAAAGTAATGTCCTTGTTCAAAGGTGATGATAGCGATCTGACTCAACAGTTTGATCTTGTGCAGCAAAGGTAGGTGATAATAGAAACTGCTATCTCGTTTAACCCCCCTCACTTCATCCCAGCGAACTAACAAAACGTCTAATGCTTGTTTGTATACTTTAGAGCGTTTAGCTGAGAAGTCTAACCCAGCTTGAAACATGGAGCAGATCAAGTGAAGTAAAAGCGGTGTTTTAGCAAGTTCGCGAATTGGCTGATTTTCTGGTAGCAGAAGTTTCTGTATGAACTGAGTTGCTATAGATTCTTCTTGTCTAAAGCTGTTGTTGGTGTTGACAAACCACTTCTGAGTAAAGGCTTCAATTTGTGAAAAGCTAAAATCAGCCATTTCAACATCAGTAAATTCCTCAAACCAGTACTGCTGGGCAGCAATCCGACATGTGATTATGAAATGATTTTTGTCGTACTTCTCAGACAACTTGCGAATTTGTTTTTGAACCTCTGCTTTGTCTTCCTCTGGAACTTCATCTAACCCATCCAACAAAATTAAAGCTTTACCACTATCGAGCAAAGTTTCAACTTGTTGAGCTGAAACATCAATTTTACCTAACTCTTGGCTAATATAGTCCAATAAATTATAGTTTTGAATTTCGTTAGCATCTTCGGCAAAGTTTTGCAGCCGGATAAAGATAGGAAATCGATTTGCTAGTAATTCACCCTGATTGCATTTGATCGCAATCTGCCGCAATAGTACAGTCTTTCCAGAGCCAGGTTTACCCAAAATCATCAGCTTAGAAGAGGTTGCAACTGCCTGCATTGCTGAAATTCGTTTCTGGTACGCTTGACTGCAACTATAGCGATTCAATTTTTCAACATGAAGGCAATGTAACTGTGATGCATCTAACCATCTTTCGTTAGTTTTGTCTAATACATCAGCGCTGACATAGACATCGTTTAGCTCAATTGGTTGAGCAGTATCTAATAAACGTATAACACCACACTGAGTGTGAATCTTGTCGTAACGACGCGATCGCACTGTTTGTAACAAAGTATCAATATGCGATTGATGTTGTTCCTCTTCGACTACCGATGTATTATCACTTGGCAGAATGGCAACCTCTTGCCAATCTAGATCTAGACGAAAGCAAATTTCTAGAAAGACCCGTCGCTCAATCGGTTTACCTGTAAAAAACTTCCAAATTGGTTGACGAGTTTCAATGCCTACCTCACACGCTAAATCTTCTTGCGTCCATCCTGTGCGTTTAAAAGCTCTCTTCGCTTTTTCTATACCTGTTACAGATGCTTGTAGCGATCGCCGTGCCATATGCTATTCAAGTAGTTTATTTCAAAAAAGGTTATAAAAAACTAATGTGCCTAATATCGCTTGCAAATACTGTTTATGTTTAATCGAGCGCAATGCAACTTGACCTTTGGTAGTTGACCAATCAAGTTATTAGGTGAAATTTAGGCTGCACGATTGTTTTGCAAAGTCTTAATCTAAGTAAAAGCAGCCTAGTTAAGATTTTCGTGCTTTGTAAACAACCTATAGAATAACTATTCCTTTTGTGAGTTGAGATACACAACTTCTACTGCAGAATTTTGTAGCGATTCAACGATATACTGGTTCACTTCTCACTTAGACAAAGAACACTGCTGGAATTGCGCTACTATTGGATGTCCTCGAATTAAGTCAGATTGACGACGAGACAATTAACATTCGTCTAGCTTGTGCTGAGTTGGTACAGGTAACTTTGTGAATCCATATTCAAACATATTTTTTCTTATACAAGCTGGTAACACTTCATCCTGCCTGACACTCAATTAAATTGCAGGCACATGATCAAACGTAGACGTTTAGCAATGATTCAGATAGGCTGTGCTTGAAGAATAAACAACATTTGATCTGTTAACGTCACTTCAATAGTTGCAGGTGGCTAAAGTTTACTATTTGTTATCTAAAATTACAAAAATAATCTCAATCTTGTACTATGTGGATTATTTATTCATGATTTGCAATTAAAAACATAATTTTCCCTATTGAAAATCTGCGAGTAGTATGTTAAACGACGTTACCTGATAACTTTATCGGTTTTAACTCGATTTGGCTAGCAGAATAGATCAGAACAAAGTTTTGCAAAAATCATGTGCAAGTCGGATTAAATTTAATGAGAGTTTTAATATTATATTGGTAGTATAATGTGCGTATTTTCAGCATAAGATCAATTAAATATCCACATAATAGCTATCTAGGAGGTTTCATATCTTACTTAGCTGGCTTAAGAGTATTCATTTCTCAAGGTCGAATGACCTTGCATCGTGATAGAGTCATATCAAAATTTTGTAGCTATTGAAACAAGTCTGCTTCAAAATTCAGCGAGTACACATCAAATCATTACAGGTACTCACTTTTAGGAATTTAGTTATTTTTTAAGTCTAGATACAATAGCTCGAACAAAGCTTACTTCTGTCTTGCACTACCCACTTTAAATAAAGCATTATAGGTTAATGTATTCGATATATTAACTTAACTATCTCTTTTTTGTTGGAATAACTGTTTTATTATTGCTTCTTTGTATTGTGAATTTTGTTTTAAAGCTCAGTGGTCTTGCTGAAGAGAAACAAGAAAAATAATAAGGAGGTATGTTGCTAACAAAAATGGATTTTAAGGTGAATAAGATAGAGCTTTTATCCTGCTTTGAAAACTCTATTATTTTTCTATAAAAAAATTGATAAACAGTTTTTATGCTCGCAATAAAATTATAATTTTAACACAAAATAAAATTGCTATAGACTGAAAGTAGCTTTAAGCTTATTTTTTAGGAAAAAACGCATTTCTAATCTGCATAATCATAATTTTGTTGTATTTATTCGTGTTACAGTCTTTGTTAAGATGTTTTCAACGCAAAATACGTTAAGCTAGTTATATTAATACTTATTAAATAGCAATATTAAAGTTAAGGTTCTAGCAAACATTAATACTTTAAATCATTTGTTAATCTTTAATGATTCGAATTAGACTATATTTACTGCGATCGCCTACTACAAAATTAAAACAATTTGCTTTTAGCAATTGCAAGCATGATTAGTTGGGAGTAGACCACTTATACTAATTTAAATACAGAAGTATTAGTAGTGTATCTAGCTTAATAAATAGTCTGAGCTAGGATTACCACAATCGCGATCAAAACTTTCTACTCTAGGGCTATCAGTACTACAGTGATATTGTCTTTTCCACCGCTTGCTAAAGCAGCTTCTAGCAAGGCTGCAGACGCTTTTTCTATAGCAGGATGAGATTGAAGTTGAAAAGCAATGTGTTCGTCAGAGAGTTCTTCTGTGAGTCCATCAGAGCAGAGTAGCAGGCGATCGCCTAGTCGGACGTTAATTGTTTGAATATCAATTAGATCTAGCTCTTCTCGACCCAAGCAGCGTGAAAGAATATGTCTCCAAGGATGATTGCGGGCTTCTTGTTTAGAGATATCACCTTGGTGTAAAGCCATGTTGATCCAGGTGTGATCTGTGGTTACTTGTTGTAATGCCGCTTCTCGAAACAGGTATAAGCGTGAGTCACCAACATGTGCGATCGCAGGCTGTTGTTCTCGAAAAACTATAGTGACTGCGGTTGTTCCCATATCACTACATTGTGGCTGCAGCTTTTGTTCGCGGACAATTGCTAGATTAGCTTGCTTGAAAGCATTTTCTAATAAAACTTTAGTTTCCAGATCGCTCTGCCAATGCTGCAGGAGATAATCTCGAATGATTTGAGTAGCAATTCGACTCGCTTCTTCACCACCTGTATGACCGCCCATACCATCAGCGACAATAAAAAATCGCCCTTCCGGATCAATGTAATAAGCATCCTGATTCGAGAAGCGTACCAACCCTGGATTGCTAAGACCCGTGAAGCGCAGTTTCATAGTTGCCTAAAAAATTAATACATGCGGTCGTATCGGTCAAGGCGGATGAGCAGTCGCACAAGCGCTACCCCTACAGCTACAGCGATTGCTGCCGCAATTATTGCCAACCATATATAATGATTGACGAATAATAACGTAGCGGATAGAGTAAAAGCACTGATAATTATTGCGTAGTTTGTTCCTAATTGCAGGTTACTTTGACGACGTAGTAGCCGCTCAGTTTCAATCGAACGAACGCGCACGCGAATATCACCTCGCTCTAGCTTTTCTAGTGTATCTTCTAAACGTCGTGGCAGACCAAAGGCAGTGCTACCTACCTGTGCTGCTTGGCGACTTAGTTCATTTAAAAAGCTATTACCATCAACACCATTGCCGTTAGTCATAAGATCCATCGCAAAAGGTTTAGCAACTTCCATAAAATTAAACTCTGGATCTAAGCCCTTACCAACACCTTCTAAAGTTGAAAATGCTCGCATCACAAAGGTAAACGTTGCTGGAAAGCGAAAGGGCTGATCGTAGGCGATTTCGTACAAATCGTCACTAATTGCTGCCACTGATTGATTCTCAAATGGCTTATCCATAAAGTGATCGAGCATATACTGAACTGAGCGCCGTACTGGTCCCATATCATCGGTGGGTGCCAACGCTCCTAATGCTACTAAAGAATCTACGACTTGTTGAGCATCTTTCTGAGCAATACCAAACAACGTCTTCATGAGTTGTTCTCGGATGCCAGTTTTGATCTGCCCCATCATGCCAAAGTCATAAAATATTAACGATCCCTCTGGACTAACAGCAATGTTACCTGGATGGGGATCGGCATGAAAGAAACCATCATTAAGTAGCTGTTGTAAGTAAGCCTCTGCACCTTGACGTGCAATTAATTTTCTATCGATTCCCGCAGCTTCTAGTGCTTCATAATGACTAATTTTAATTCCTGGAACATATTCCAAAGTCAGTACTCTGGAAGATGTATAGCGCCAGTAAACTCTGGGAACTTTCACCCAATCGTAAGCTCGAAAATTGCGACGAAAAGTATCCGCGTTTCGTCCTTCGTTGATGTATTCAATTTCTTCCCACAAAATACGGCAGCACTCTTCATAAATTCCAATCCAATCGCGACCGCGTCCCCACTTAGGATGGTTTTGGAAATACTGCGTAATTCCTCGGAGAATTTTTAAATCGATTTCAAATAGCTTACGCAATCCAGGTCGTTGTACTTTGGCTACGACAATTTCGCCTGAATGCAATTGTGCTTTATGCACTTGACCTAAGCTAGCTGCTGCAATAGGAATTGGTTCAAAGCTTTTAAATAGTTCAGGGATTTTCTTGCCCAGTTCTTGCTCAATAATTGTCTCTACCTGCGCGTAGCCAAAAGCAGGGACTTTATCTTGTAACTTGGCAAGTTCCTCAACGTATTCACTAGGAAATAAATCTGCACGCGTCGAAAACAGCTGTCCTACTTTAATAAAAGTTGGTCCTAAATCCAACAATTTATTACGAATCCAGATAGCTTGTCGTTTGCGTCTTGCACTGCGCTTAGCTTCAGTAACTCCACCTGAGTAGCTCCATGACTTGTTGTTGTACCAAAAACCAGTAAGCAATCGAATCACAAACAGCCAGATGTCTACAAAACGGCGTTTGCTAGAGTAATTTTCCCGATTCCAACGGTAAGACTTTTCTCTGTAGCCCGTTTCCAAGTCATTAGTGTACCGTAGAGTTTTCACGGAGTCAGCAGGAAGAACAGACACTCAACGTTCCTAAGTTTGTTTTGTAAAGATTTGGTCAGAATAACTATTTATTATCAGTAGTAGAAAATTGTCAGTTACACATCTACCCTGATGTTTAGTTATTTGTACCAGAGCTACTGCGATAACGCTGTATTTCTGTACGTAATAAAGCAATTTCTGCACGGAGATCGTCAATCATTGCCTGTGTGTCTACAGGCTGTGTATCTGGTGTAAAAATTGTCGTTGAAGTTCTACCTCTAGTAGTAACTTCCATTTCTCGGTTAGCCCGTTCCATGACTTCCTCAGAAAACTGGCGCATCCGTTCTCTCAGTTCAGCATCAAGTTTACCCAACTCGCTCAACGTGTCTGTTAGGGTATTTTCTAACTGTTCGTTGAATATTTCAGCAACAGCTCTACCCACAAAAAAAGCTTGTACCAAAGGATTACTCATAAATATTTTTTTACACACATCCGCAAAAATTATAACTTGCCTGTCTGCTCTACTGCTGCGGCTAGTGTCGGGAGCTTGAGATTTTTGTTGAAGTAATTTACTGAGGATAGCGGTTTTTGACAAAAGCGATCGCCCAATTACGGCGATCTTCAGAATTTGTACTGTGCTTAATAACACCATCGAGAGTTGCTGCTAGTAACTCCTCTAATATGATGCGATATTGAGGTCCAGGTTTGTAGCCTAAAGTCTTTAGATCGTTGCCGTTGAGTGGTGGCTCAATCATGCTCCAGTGAGTAAAATACTGCCAAATTAGACGCCTAACATCACGGTGAGTGCGGATAGCAATTAAAATCAGCGTTGGCACATCGTAACGGCGTAGTAACTGTACTACTTGACTTGGTTGCTGATAGGAAGGCAAAAGTTTTTCAACCTCTGTTTGTGCCTGGTCTAGCAATCCTAAACGCTTGATGCTGTCATCAGGCAGTTGTAGATTTGTGGCTACTTGAACGCGGTATTCAGGTGATAGGTAAGCAGCGATCGCTTCAAGCCGCAATAACCAATGATGCAAATTTTGTTGCCGATCTCGTTGTTGTAAACAGCGTTCTAGCAAGCGAAGTTGTCGCCACAATTCGCGATCTGGTTCTAATGTAGGGTGAATACATTTGAGAGCGCCTAAATCTGAAAGTAGCTTTAACGCACGCTTCCAGTACGGTGCTTCGAGAATATATTTCAGTTCACCTTTAAGACGGGTAGATAAGCCAGGGAGTTTATCTCCTTGGACGCGGCTGTAGATACCACTTGCGATGCAGTAGCGAATATAACTTTCGGTTTCCGGCTCAATTGTAAAATCTAGCCGTACCGCGAACCGTACCGCCCGATAAATCCGTGTGGGATCTTCAATAAAACTGTTGGCGTGTAAAACACGAATTTGCTGAGCTTGAAGATCGAGAAAACCACCAAAGAAATCTAGCAACTCTCCAGCGCGTGGTGATGTCAGTCTGACTGCCAAGGCGTTGATTGTAAAATCCCGTCGATATAAATCTTGGCGAATTGAACTGGCTTCAACTTCGGGATTAGCTGCTGGGTAAGGATAAAACTCAGTTCTGGCTGTGGCAATATCTACCCACAGAGAATCAAACGTTGAGTCTTTATGCCATAAAAGTGCTGCAGTTTGAAACGCACCGTGAACTTCTAGGCGAGTATTTGGGTAAATTTGCTGTAGTTCTTGTGCAAGTTGGACGCCTGCACTAATACCGTTATTGGCAACGTAACCATCTACTACTAAATCAATATCGGTAAGGAGTGATGAGCTATTAAAAGTGCTTTCTGGCGAACTGCAGTTACTTTGTCGAAAGTGTGTTAGCAGTAAGTCGCGTACTGCACCGCCAACAAGATACAAGTGCCAACCGCGTTGTTGTGCGTGTGTTGCTGCTTTGGTAAGTAATTCCCACAGTTGAGGTGCTAAGCGATCGCGCAATAGTTGATATGCACCTTGTCGATAATTAGGTAAAGTATCTCGATCAACGTGATTCCAGTTGACTTCCTCCTGATGAATTTCGCGTAATACATCGGTGCGCGTGACAATTCCTATTAACTCGCCATTGTCTAGAACTGGAAGACGTCCGATATCGTAAGTCACCATGAGCGACTCGATTTCAGGCAATGTTGTTGCTGGAGTAATTGTTTTAACATTAGTTTTCATGTATCCCTTAACGGGTGCATGACTAAAGCCATGATGCAGCGCAATATCAAGATCCCGTCGAGAAACGATACCGACAAGTTGACCTTCAGGATCTGCAACACATAACCCAGAATGACCATAGCGCAGTAGAATGCGCTGTGCCTCACCAATTGTTGTTTCAGGGCGAATTGTCCGCACGGGCGAAGACATCAAATCTCTGGCAATTGGTGGTTGAGGAGTTTGTTGTTTGAGTTTGTTTAAGATGGCTGCTAAGGTTTTTCTGGTATCAACACTCCGTAGCGAAATTGATGCTGCTTGCGAATGTCCACCACCTCCGAATTCTTGAAAAATTTCACTGAGATTCGTTCCAGGAATTCGCGATCGCCCGATAATCGTCACTCGTTCGTCAGGTTCTATGAAATGCTGCGCTGCTAAAATTAAGGCATCGCTTTCGGTAATTTCCATTAGCTGCGAAGCAAGGCTAGACAAGCCAGTTACATAACCTTTTGTCTCTAACATCACCCAAGCCAGAGTGTAGCCGCTAACGGTTTCAGTTTGAAGCTCAGCCAAGGCAGTTGTCAGTAATTCTTGCAGTTGGGCAGACAATCCTGGATCGATATAATCGCGAATGACGCGTAAATTAGCTCCTTGCTGCATTAACCACGATAATGCGATCGCATCGCGTGCGGTTGCTTGAGCAAAGGTGAGCGATCCGGTATCAACATGAATGCCTAAAGCCATCACTGTTGCTTCAACAGAATTCAGACTGATATTGTGTTGTTGCAACTCTTCAACAACTAATGTTGTTGCTGAACCAACAGCCGCAATTTGAGTTTGAGTTGCTGGAATATCTGTTGAGACACCTATGTGATGATCGTAGACGCGAATTGCTTCTAAGTGTGGTAGATTTAACCACTCGGCTGCTTTACCCAGGCGATCGCGCTTTTGTGTATCTACTATCACTAAAGAACGAATTTGTTCGGGATGAACTGCACGACGCTCAATTAACGGATATTCATCGCGATGTAGCGCTAAAAAATCGCGCACCGCCGGATGGCTACCACCAGTTAAAACAATTTTTGCCCCAGGAAACAACCTAGACACTCCTACTGCTGCACCGAGTGCATCAAAATCTGCTGTTGTATGACACAAAATTAAGTCCATCTCTCTATTGTGTAGTTTTTTAGAGCAGGGGAGATGGGGAGTTATGAATGTTGAGTTATGAGCTTAAGAGAGTTACTCGTAAAGAGTGCTGAGTTGTGAGTTAAGAAAACTCAAAATAATTGCCTTCCCAACTATGAGCACTTTCCAAACTAGCTACTAGTGACTCTTTCCTTCTACATTCACAACTTAAAACTATTCAAAGCGCCAAAGCCCCGCTAACTACTCTTTCACTCGTTTCTAGTCCCTTACTTTAATTTTTTACCTAAAAAGCTCGCATTTCTGATAGCGTACAAATAAGGAATAATCAGAAAATAGTCAGTTTTACGCTCAACACATTTGTCCACCTTGTTGCTGTCTTGGGAGAAGCACCTATGTTCTCAATTTTATTTCAAATAGCTTTAGTTGCTTTGGTTATCATGTCATTCGCTATGCTGATTGGCGTTCCAGTTGCTTACGCTACGCCTCAATACTGGGGTGAATCCAAACGGCTGCTTTGGGTAGGTTCGATTGCTTGGATTGGTTTAGTTTTTTTAGTTGGGGCTTTGAACTTTCTAGTTGTTTAAAGCATTTTTCCTTGACTAATATAAACAGTGTGAAACGATTTCACTAGAGACATCAAGATACACTAGTACTCAGGGGCAGTTAGCAATTGCCCCTAAGTTGTCAAGTAAGGTCGTCATAAAACGATCTGAGGTAAATAACAGCAGATTTTAGTGATTCAGCTTCCCTGCTGCGATCGCACTTACTTTCTGCAAGACATTAAGCACACGAGATTTTTACCGAAATTATAGTTATGACAGTTTTTGAGGGGACTTTTGCGCAAACAGAACCACTCCACTTAGCAATCGTGATTGGACGATTCAATGATTTAATTACAGGAAAATTACTAGAAGGATGTCAGGATTGCTTGAAACGTCATGGTGTTGATGTTAATCCTCATGGCAACCAAGTCGATTATATTTGGGTTCCAGGAAGCTTTGAAGTCCCTATAGTAGCAAACCAACTTGCTCAATCTCGGCGCTACGATGCCATTATTTGTCTGGGTGCGGTAATCAGAGGACAAACACCTCATTTTGATTATGTTGCTAGTGAAGTAGCTAAAGGAATTGCAGCAGCTGGATTTCAAACAGGAGTACCAGTTGTTTTTGGCATTTTAACGGCTGATACAATGCAACAAGCATTAGAAAGAGCAGGTGTTAAAAGTAATAAAGGTTGGGATTACGCTATGAATGCTCTAGAGATGGGTAATTTAATGCGTCAACTGCATTCCAGGTTAAAAGCAGAACCGTATCGAGATCCTCAACTACCGGTAGCTCTCAGAAGCGCTCAAGCCCCAGATGTTTCAGTGGCTCCAGAAGCAATGGGTTAGAAGCTACCGACAGCAATTAGTATTTAGCTAATAGCTCTAAACGAAGCTTGACAAATTACGGTCAATTTGAGATGATAAGAATTACACAAATTTTGCGGGTATAGCTCAGTGGTAGAGCGTCACCTTGCCAAGGTGAATGTCGCGCGTTCGAATCGCGTTACCCGCTTAAGAAAAATAAACAACAAAGTTGGGTAAGGAAAGAGTAAAAGCTCCTAGGATAGATCGTAGGAGTGAAGTAGTGCATAAGTTTTAGGAAATACTGTAAAAAGTAGAATAAGAAACCAAAAAGCATCAAGATACAGTTGGTCATATAGGATCGGATTTAGATACACTCGTGAGATAGCTACTTTTTGCCTTTACTAGTTGTCGTGCAAGCTCAAAAGGGAAAAAAAATCGATCTTAGTTCAAACTATCCATGCCCGTGTCGTAGACGCGGTCATCTAGTACCGATTATGCTAACAGAAGCATTTGGTTGCGATCGCTGTCAGCAGTTATTTGTTGTAGAAGACAAAGGTTATTTGTTAGAACAACTTTCTACAACCTATCCGTACAAACGTTCATGGCGTTGGATGGGAGGTCGTTGGGTTGTTGCCCAGCCGCGTCTTGGACAAACGTATCTACCCATAGCATTGGGAATTATTTTAGTATTACTGATTGTGTGGTTGCCTTTGGCACTAAGATCCGATAATACAAACACAAATATTCTCCTTTGGGCAATGGTAGCAGTACTATTAGCTGTATTACCAGCATTAATGGTATGGCTTACTTATAGACGTTAATTAAATGACAGTTGATGCTTTTGACACCCCTGATGCAGTTGCGGTCGCCAATCATGCTTATCAAGCTTCCCTAAGGCTGGGCGTCACTAAGGGAACCGAACGAAGTAGTGCTGTGCTGGCAATGGCAAAAGCGCTAGAGCATTCATTTAACGACATACTAGAAGCAAATACTCTAGATTTGGAAGCTAGCCGCGAAATGGCAGTTCCCGATCTTATCTTGGATTGGCTAAAACTGACACCAAAGCGCTTACAAGCTACAGTGGAAATTTTAGAAAGGCTTGCTGCACTATCCGATCCAATTCGGCGGGTAAGAAATGCTGATTATCAATTACCAGACTCGCAAACGTATTGCCAGCTAATGCCATTAGGAGTCATTGCACTCATCTATGAAGCATTTCCTGAGTTAGCTGCGATCGCGGCAGGATTATGTATTAAAACGGGTAATAGCTTAATTTTGAAAGGCGGTAGCGAAGCAAGTAATTCTAATATAGCAATCGTAAATGCTTTACAGCTAGCCCTTGAAGAAGCCGGCATATCGCCAGGATGCTTAAATTTATTACCAGTAGATCGTGGTGGTATTGTTCGAGATTTAGTGACACAGGATCGGTACTTAAACTTAGTCATTCCTTATGGACGCCCTAGCTTAGTACAACAAGTTGCCAAAGTAGCAACAGCACCAGTATTGCGCTCAGCAATGGGAAATTGTTATCTTTACTGGTCAGGTTCAGGAAGTCTTGATATGGCACGCACGATTATTTTAGACAGTCATCAAAGCGAACCCGATCCTGTCAATGCCATCGAGAAGGTACTTATTCACCGCGCAAGTAAGCCTTCGTCTTTAGTAAGCCTCTGGAGTAATTTACAAGAAAAGGGCTTTCAGATTAAAGGGGACACAGAATTAGTAGCAGCATTTCCCGAATTACAGCTTGCTGCTGAATCTGAGTGGACAGGCCCTTATTTAGATCGAACAGTCGCATTCAAAGTGGTCGATCATTTAGAAGAAGCGATCGCGTGGATTAATCGACATAGCAGCGGTCATGCTGATTGTATTGTCACCGAATCTTACCAGGAAAGCCGCCACTTTGCCTTAGGAGTGAATAGCGCTTCAACATATATCAATGCTTCTCCACGCTTTTCGCGGAATCCAGCCCAAGGCGATACTGTATTTTTGGGTATGTCCAATCAGCGAGGACAAAGACGAGGGTTTATTAGCTTGGAAACGTTAACAACAGTGAAACACATTGTTCAAGGAAACGGAAAATTCTAATTTAGGTTTCCTAAGGTAGTGGTTGGTGAGAGTACATCACCATCATAAATATTGTGATCCCCAATCCACAGATCAGCAGTAGTAAAGAACCCCAACTGGCTGAATGCTCTGTCATCTGTTGCCATACTCTATTACGGGTTGCCATAAAATTATTCTCCAAATCCCTTTTTCTTAATCTATCGTTAAGGGATCGGCAATCTTCGATGAGATAAGAAAATTAACAGTACGGGGATCAAAAGAAGTCAGGGGATGTACTGGAGATTAAGGGGGACGTGGGCGCAGAACTGTAGTTCAAGGAAACTCAATGAATGCAATGAATGCAATTAATGAGGAGTTCCACTCTAATAGCTGCGACGTATTCAAACGATTTTTCCAGTTTTTCACGAATGAATCTTGGGGCTGGAAATCAAACAGCGATCGCCTGTCTCAACTTAGCTTGGCTTTGAACTGAACGTCTGCGCCAGCGTCCTCCGACTGAACTCTAGTTCAATGATTCTTTAGCAGCAAGCTTAACTTTAGTTGCAAGACCTAAGGTTTGCAGTAATTGAATCGTCATCCAAGTCATATCAATTTCCCACCACTGTAAGCCGTGACGGGCAGAGTATTGAAATGCATGATGATTGTTGTGCCAACCTTCGCCGTAGGTAACTAAAGCGACCCACCAGCAATTTTTTGAGTTATCGTTTGATTCATAAGTACTGTAACCAAAAATATGGCTAGCGCTATTAACAAACCAGGTGCAGTGCCAAACTAAAACAAGGCGGACAAAAATTCCCCAAACAACGAAAGACCAACCGCCGATAAAGTACAGTAAAAGTCCTAAAGTGAACTGGATAGGAATAAAATACTTATCGAAGAATTGATACACTGGGTCATCTCCGATGTCTTTAATGTAGCGGGGAACTTCAGATTGCATAGGTGCATGGAATAACATCCAACCCATGTGACTCCACCAGAAACCTTGGTTGGAATCATGGGGATCTGGTTGTTGATCCGAGTACAAGTGATGTAGCCGATGTAGTCCTACCCAGTCTAATACCCCTCCTTGGCAGGCAAGTGTACCGCAGAAAACAAAGAAATACTCTAACCACTTGGGGGTTTGAAAACTGCGGTGGGTGACTAAGCGATGGAATCCTAAGGTAATTCCTAGTCCGCCTGTTATCCAGTGGAGTAATAAAGCTAAACCTACAGCACTCCAACTAAAATTGCTAGGCAGTAGGGCAAACGCAGCACCAATGTGAACAAAGGCGATAAAGAGAATAAACGCCCAATTTAGAGGAGGTTTAGTAGAGGTGGCAATGGTCATGCAATTATCTCGTATAAATCAGCTCAATCTCGGCAATAATAAACACCGCGTAGAAAATGAATTATGAGGTGTTGATGAATAGCTCTGAACAGCTACAAGCAGCCGAACAGGCACTATCTCCGATTTTTTCTGGAATTGACGCTGCAGTCAAGCAAAATTTACAACGCGTGTTGAGGGCATTTCGCAATCAGCGTGTGGGAACACACCATTTTACTTCTGTTAGTGGTTATGGTCATGACGACTTAGGACGTGATGTTTTAGATCGTGTTTTTGCAGAAGTTGTACAAGCCGAAGCTGCAGCAGTACGGGTGCAATTTGTTTCAGGGACTCATGCGATCGCATGTGCGTTATATGGTGTCCTCCGTCCTGGTGACGAAATGTTAGCAGTTGTAGGTTCCCCGTATGACACGTTAGAAGAAGTGATTGGATTACGTTCTCCTGGTCAAGGTTCCCTTATTGAGTTTGGCATTCGCTACCGCGAATTATCTCTAACCGACGAAGGAACTGTCGATTGGCACGCTTTAGAAAACGCCATTAAAAATGATACCCGTTTGGTGCTCATTCAGCGATCTTGTGGTTATTCTTGGCGTGCGAGTTTGGCGATCGCCGAAATTGAAAAAATTGTCCGCATTGTGAAACAGCAAAATCCTAAAACAGTATGTTTTGTCGATAACTGCTATGGTGAATTTATCGAAGATCGCGAACCAACAGCGGTTGGTGCGGATTTAATCGCTGGTTCGTTGATAAAAAATCCTGGGGGGACAATTGTCACTGCTGGCGGTTATGTTGCTGGAAAAGCAGAATTGGTAGAAGCGGCAGCTTGTCGCTTAACTGCGCCAGGAATTGGAAGTGCTGGGGGTGCAACGTTTGATCAAAATCGTTTACTGTTTCAAGGATTGTTCCTCGCCCCACAAATGGTAGGAGAGGCGATAAAAGGTAATCACTTAACAGCGTATGTCTTCGATCAGTTAGGGTATCCGGTAAATCCGGCACCATTTGCCTCCCGACGCGATGTGATTCAAGCAATTAAGTTAGGTTCGCCACAAAAGTTAATTGCATTTTGTCGGGCAATTCAGCAGAATTCACCTGTAGGTTCTTATCTCGATCCTGTTCCCGCAGCAATGCATGGTTATGATAGTCAACTCGTCATGGCGGGTGGGACGTTTATTGATGGCAGTACATCAGAATTCTCGGCAGATGGTCCCTTACGAGAACCATATATTGTCTTTTGTCAGGGCGGTACGCATTGGACTCATGTGGCGATCGCGCTTGAAGCAGCGATTGAGGCGGTACAAGTAGTTAATCAGTGAAAGATTAAATTCCTATGCCGTTTGTTATCAAGATTAACGAACCACATAGGCGTAGCCGAAGGCTAGGTCGCAAAGGTTACACAGAATTAAAATTACTAGAATTACAAAAGCACTTGATGAGGTTTTGTATTGTAAATGAATAATGAAGCTTTAGATGTTCCAACGAAGGTTTCTTTTAAAGAAGCGATTGATTTAACTCAATTATTGCTGGATCAAGTTGGATCTGGGCAGTTGCAAGAATCGGAAGTCAAAGCCGTTGTATCTGATTTGGTGAGAACGCAAAACGGTGCTAGAGGCTTTTTTGTGACTTATTTAACGACTGATTTACTTATAGACGATCGCCTAACAAATTCGGTTGTGGAAGCTTTGCGATCGCATCCTGAAACTGTCGCAGAATTATTAGTGAAGAACGTTGCGATGTCGGCAGCTCAAGCATTGTATCACCGTCGCAATCAAGCTGAGGAAATGGTACAAGGTTCGTTACGAGTTCAACAGCGTACGCAAAAACTAATTCAATTGGTTAATCTTACTGCTGTATACCAACACGCTCAGGATTTGTTAGATACTGCTACAACTGGAGAAGGTCACTATCAAGACTTTCTCAATCGCTGGGGTTACGATACTGAACAAAGACAAGCCATGTGCCAAGCACTACAACAAGTCTTATCCCGCGCACATTAAAAGTCACGACTCCAATATTTTCACCCCATAATTTGCGATTCATAGCTGTACTGAGGTGTCTTTCAAGGAAAATCCAAAAATAGAACCCAAAATGGAAGGACAACACTATTCAAGGAATTTTCTGACCCCTGATCCCTGATCAATACAATTAGCCGCTAAATCCTACTAAGAATACGGCGATCGCACCAACAACTGCCAATATTGATAACACTACTCCAGCATTAGGGCTGCCTTTGAAGGAATAATTTTTGTCTTTCATGGAAGTACCTATGTGTTAAGCTTCTATATCTATTGTTACATTTAGTAATAAATTTTTCATTAAATGTTTGTGGCATCTCAAGTTAATTGTTCGCAAACCAAATAGCTACTATATTCCTCCTACACCAGGGTTAAGCTGAATCAGCACCCAAGTGAGATATGTACCGATTGGTCCCCAAAGCATATATGGTAGAAGTAACCAAGATGCTGCTGTTGATATCTTACGGACAGAAATCGCTACAACATAAGCTAATATCGTTGCTAATCCACCAAAAATCAGTCCGCCAAAAAGACTGCGTAATTCAACGACAACAGGGCTGTAGAGAGTTGTGAGGAGGGCGATCGCAATATATAAGCCCATGAATAACCACGGGCGATCGCGTCTTGTGCGACGAGATTTCTCCCAGACTAAAATTGCCGAAATTGTGCCACAAATCCAAACAACTGCCCAAATCAAAGGAATCAATGATTCAAAAGTTAGCCATCCAGGGCGAGTTAAGTTTTGAAACCACGGATCGCGCAGTGAAGTCAGGAGATTTCCTCCAAAAAAAATTGCTACTGAAACGGCAAGAATTATCCATCTAGCTTTCATGGTAATTGGTGAGTAATTAGTAATTGTTTGCTATTTGTTACTATGTTGGTTAGCAGTAGCTAAAGGTTTTGTAAAAATCATGATATGTTGTGATGGCAGGATATTTTGAGTTTTTTGCCATTGCAATCCTACAAATTTCATTTCCTTTTTTACTTGATTTTGAGTCATTTTGTGTAATCCCTTAATTGGGATCAAAGGATTTTCTCTACGGTATTCAACTAATACGACTCTTCCTCCAGGTTTGAGAGCTTTTGTAATACCTTGCATAACTTCATATGGATAAGAAAATTCGTGATATGCATCTACCATTAGAGCTAAATCAATGCTATTTTCCGGTAGGTTAGGGTTAGTAATATTACCTAAGATTGCCTCGACGTTAGTAATTCCTGTATCTTTTTTCAGGAATTCAATAATATCCAACATTTCAGGTTGAATATCCACTGCCAATACTTTTCCATCAGGTAACTTTTGAGCCATCCGAAAGCTAAAGTAACCTGTCCCTGCACCAATATCTGCTACAACATCTGTGGATTGCAGATCAAGCGCGTTTAACACCTTTTGTGGTTGTTCTTCTGTTTCTCTACTTGGACGTTCTAGCCATAGTACTTCTGTATGTCCCATCACTTTGGCAATTTCACGCCCTTGGTAAAATTTACCAATACCGTCAGGGCTATGTATGGTGTGATACTGATAATTCTGACTGCTATCTACAACTGGAGTAGCTGCGAGTGTTGTGCAACTCACCAAAACTGTGCAATACAGTAATGCACACAATGGTAATATTTTAAGTCTTAGTTGGCTCCAAAACATAATTCAAGAAATAAAAGTGATTAGACAAGGGTAGCTTGACGGTTGCACTTCTTGCTCCAACGATATCGTCTATCTTGTGATAGAAACGCGGATGTGTGTAGCTGATCTAATATCAAGAAAAGTAGTTTAGATTACAATCAGGCTACGAAAGCGTATGAATCCAGATAGCGATCGCACAAATAATTTTACTCAGACAGATGTGACTGAAGCTGAAGAACAAGAAACAATTCAAGCTGCGGATCAAAAAACAAATAGTGTTGCAGATGTCGTTTCACCGGAAACACTTGTGGTTAAGGAACCACCACCATCACCAGATTATCCTCGATATCGAATTAGCCCAGATGAAAGCATCAGACTTGCTGAGATTAATCCCAATGCTTGCGAACACTACAGAAAAAAGAAAGACGTTGTCAAGGAACTAGAAATTCAAAGGAAGCGGCTGGCACTTTTACAAGAACGCTTGTACGCTGAAAATGAACGCAGCGTTTTGATTGTGTTGCAGGCAATGGATACAGGAGGAAAAGATGGCACAATCAAGCATGTTTTTCAAGGTATCAATCCGCAAGGTTGTCAAGTTTGGTCGTTTAAGAAGCCTACCGACGAAGAACTAAGTCACGACTTTTTGTGGCGCTATCACCGCCGCGCACCGCGTCGAGGAATGATTACTATTTTTAACCGATCGCACTACGAAGATGTTTTGATTGTGCGGGTGAAAGATTTAGTTTCTGAACAAGTATGGCGTCAGCGCTATCGCGTTATTAACGAGTTCGAGCAAATGCTAACGTTGGATAATATTGTTGTCATTAAATTCTTCTTACATATTTCCAAAGACGAACAACGCCGGAGATTAGAAAGCCGCTTGGAAGATCCGAATAAGCGCTGGAAGTTTTCGATTAATGATGTCAATGAGCGCAAGTTGTGGGATAAGTATCAACAAGCTTACGAAGATGCGATTAATAACTGTTCGACGGCTTATGCACCTTGGTACGTCGTGCCATCGAATAAAAAATGGTATCGTAATTTAGTCATTGCTAGAGCGATCGCCGATACTTTAGAAGCAATGAATCCTCAATATCCGGCTGCTGCCCAAGGATTGGAAAGCGTTGTTATTCCAGTATAAAGTTGGTGAATAAGTAAGCAGTGGTGATGCTACTTAGTTTACAGGTTGTCAATCCTGATCCACCACCATTTAATTAGGAGAATTGGTAAATCTATTTGTTCGCGATAGCGATCGCTTTCCAAGGGTGGTTCATTACTCCACAAATTCTCGTCTGGAAAAATTAAGTCTGTGGCGATCTGAGTTGAAGTAACCACCTGGGGCTGAGATATAACCGCGATTTCTGACGCTGTTTTTTTTACCCTATCCTAAACTTTCAGGTGAGTAGTGGAGAGTAGGGAGTTGTGTTGTTGGTTTAAGTGATAACTGCTATCCTCTATGCCTGAAATCAAAACTGCGTTGTTATAGAAGATAATTAATGAGAATATATCTTATTAAGCGCAATAACACTTCAGGAATGCAATCAAATCATGCCTCTCATTCTCTCAGATCGAGATTTAAAAACTTCTGACCCAAGCAGATACAAACTGAGTGTGAAGTGTTCTCAGTCTATTAGTTCGGCTTGTAAGCGATCAATTAATCTTGGTCATGGGTTACATTTACTCATTCGAGATTATCAACTTCAAGAACCTTTACTAGAAGAGATCGTCCACGCCTACTCAACAGTTGAACTTGAATTTGGTTTTAACTTGTCTGGTAAACCGCATCACCAAACGAGTTGTTTCAGCTACCCAGGTAGTTTTTTACAGTTTGAGCAAACAACTTCTCGGACAGCAATAGTAGAATGGTTGCCAGGACAAACTCTTAAGATCGATCTGCATTTGACTGCACCTAAAGATAGTTATGCATTCAGTCCAAAGCAGATGGAGTTGATTCCACTAGAGTTAAGACAGCAACTCGAAAATCCAGATGATGAATTTTATACAGATTTAGGTACTCTCACTCCTGAAGTGCATTTGGTGCTACAACAAATTCTCAATTGTCCGTATCAAGGAGAAATTGAGCAAATTTATTTGCAAGCCAAAGCATTGGAACTGATTGCATTGCAGTCAGCCCATATACTAAAGCATAGCGATCGCAACCAACCTGTTAAGTTAAAATCTTGTGATATTGATCGCCTTTATCACGCTAGAGATGTATTACTAAATAACGTTGAAAATCCACCTTCATTAATTGATTTAGCGCGATTGGTTGGAATGAACGACTGTACATTCAAACGCGGATTTCGGCAGGTATTTGGCACAACTGCATTTGGTTATCTCCGAAAACACCGGATGATTCAAGCACGGCAATTTTTATTAGAAAATAAAATGAGTATTGCCGAAGTAGCGTGTGCGGTTGGTTATTCACATCCTGGTTATTTTGCTGCTGCATTTCGTCGCGAGTTTGGAATAAATCCTAGTTCTTTGCGGCGTGATGTTCCGGCTTGTGACTAGAAATGTTCCTTGCTTAGGAGATGCGATCGCGCGATCGCAGATAATCATATTAGAAGTCGTAAGGACAGATTCAATGAATAGTGTTGTCCTCAATCTAGAACCAATTGCACACTTGAGCGATGAGCAATTCTATCAACTGTGTCTTGCCAATCGCGATTTAAACTTAGAAATGAGTGCAGCAGGAGAATTAATTATTGTGCCACCTGTGGGAGGCGAAAGTGGAAATCGAGAAGCTGGGCTAATCGCTGATTTAGAAATCTGGAATCGTCAAACTAAATTAGGTAAAGTTTTTAGTTCATCAACAATTTTCATTCTGCCCAACGGTGCTAAACGTTCTCCTGATGCAGCTTGGGTAAAATTAGAACGATGGGAAGCTTTGACGCCTGAACAGCGTAAAAAATTTCCGCCACTCGTCCCTGATTTTGCAATCGAACTGCGTTCCGAAACGGATCGACTGCAACCGATTCAAGCGAAAATGCAAGAGTACATCGAAAATGGTCTGCGTTTGGGTTGGATAATTAATCCTCAGGATAGCCAAGTAGAAATTTATCGACCTTCCCAAGCTGTAGAAGTCGTTCAAATGCCAGTGATTCTTTCTGGAGAAGATATTTTGCCTGGTTTTGAGTTGCAAGTGTAGCTACTTGGGTGCGAAGAAGCAGGTATGTTCGGTAACAGGTAATCGGTCATCGGTAACTGGGGAAGATATATTTTTACCTATTTACTCGCATAAATGTTCCGGCTAGTGACTAAAAAATTCCGTCGCGTAGCAGACGCGATCGCCCAAATCACTCTATAGTTTGCTTTAGCTTTCTTGCAAAGAATTTGCAATGAGGTGTTTGCAGGGCTAGTGATATTGAGGGTGGGTGTGAGTAATATGAGGCACCAGCGATTGCTTGGGTTGATGCTATTAGGAACGGTGTGGGCGATCGCGCTTCCGCCTGTTGCGGCAAAAGACGAGATACCGAGTAAAACGCTTACACAATGGATTGTAACAACGAGGAAATCACAAAATTCTGACATCGCTCAAAATGTTCCTATACAAGTCACCGGTGTGAGTGTCTTTGAGACAGATACAGCTTTAGAAATAGTTCTGGAAACCGCAGGGCAATTGTCGCAACCTACGACGTCGGTTGTTGGTAATACTTTAATTGCAGATATTCCGAATGCAGTACTGAACCTACCAGAACCACAAGAACCTCAATTTGTCAATCCAACAGCAGAAATTGCATCGTTATCGGTAACAAATTTGCCAAATAATCAAATTCGAGTTGCCATTGAGGGAGTCAACGCACCACCGACAGCACAAGTTAGTGCATCTGCGCAAGAATTGATACTCACTGTAACGCCTAGTACAAACGCAGCGATAACTGACGACGAGGAAGCGATTCAGATTGTAGTCACAGCAACACGCACTGAAGAAGCTGTCGAGAATGTCCCGCGTTCAGTTACAGTGGTAGAGCGCGAACAAATCGAACAACAGGTAACAGTATCGCAATCAAGAAACCTGCAAGATATTCTGGGTAATCTCGTTCCTGGTTTAGCACCGACAACGCAAAGTAATAACAATACAAATCAAACACTTCGAGGCAGACAAGTTCAAGTTTTAATTGATGGCGTACCGCTGCGTTCAAACTTAACAAACCAACCGCGAGATTTTAGAAGTATCGATCCTGATTCGATTGAACGTGTGGAAGTTGTACGCGGACCAAGTGCAACTTATGGTGATGGTGGTACCGGAGGCGTGATTAATATTATTACCCGCCGACCTCCTGAAGGAGAGATTCTAAGTACTGTAGAAGTTGGCGTGAATGCTGCTGCGGGTGGGGGAAATTCATTTTTATTAGGCGACAGTTTTGGTAACTTCTTTAAATACGGGCTTGCGGGCGATGAAGGCGTTGTGGATTTTGTTTTTGATTTCTCGCGATCGTATACTGGTGGCTTTTTTGATGCGCGTGGCGATCGCATTCCGCAATTTGCCCAAGATTCTGATGCTGACACATTAAGTGTCCTTGGTAAAATCGGCTTTGATTTCAGCGAAGATCAACGCTTACAGTTTAGTGCTAGCTATTTTGAAGCCAACGAAAACTTCCGCATCATTAGCGATCCTAGCATCGAAGATATTCCAGGAATTCAGTATGCCCGTGCGCTTGAAGTTCCAGGCATTGAAGTTATTGGTGGTAATGAAGCAGGTAATCACACGACTGTTTTTAACGTAAACTATACGCACGCAAATCTTTTAGGTAGTCGAGTCCAAGCACAAGCATTTTACCGCAATGGTCCCGTGTCATTTACACCTGAAGACTTACGACCGTTTGATTTTGTCGATCCTGGAATTTTTCAAAGTACAATTGAGCGCGAGTTATTTGGCGGTAGACTCCAGGTAGAAACACCTGTTTCTTCAACATTGAGCGTGTTGTGGGGCGCAGATTACCTCGATGAAGATATCTCGCAGGTAATTACGTTCTTCGATCCTGAAGTGTATGATGCGACAAACCGTCGAGTGTTTCAAGCAATTGGCACGCGAAGCTATATGCCTCCGCATAATTTTAGTAACCTTGGCTTATTTGCCCAAGCCCAGTGGAATTTAACCGACGCTTTGCGTCTTAGTGGTGGAATACGTTACGAACGCTTTGCCCTAAGTGTGGATGATTACACAACGGTTGGGTTTGGGTTGACTCCAGATCGGGCGATTGCTGGTGGAGATGTTAGTTTTGACGATATTTTATTTAACATTGGCGCGACGTACAACTTAACTGAGAATCTCAGCGTATTTGCAAGCTTTGCACAAGGCTTTTCCGCACCAACTTTTGGAACGATTTTGCGCGATCCACCCGAAGATTTCACCTCAGTTACGGATGATTTTGATGTCATTAGTCCGCAACTGGTGAATAGTTATGAAATTGGAGTGCGGGGAAATTGGGCAAATATCCAAGCTTCGCTTGCGGGTTTCTACAACGAGTCAGAACTCGGTATCGGATTTGAAGAATCTCCCTTGGGTACTCGCATTGCGCGTCAACCGCAACGGTTTATCGGGTTGGAAGGAACTGTAGATTGGCAACCTATCAATAATTTGGCATTAGGTGGAAGTGTAACGTTACTTCGAGGTGAATTTGAAAATGAAGATGGCGATTACTTAGCAATTGATGGATTTACGGTTTTTCCACCGAAATTAACGGCTTACGTACAACACGAAACTGATTTTGGCTGGCGCAATCGATTGCAATTGCTGTATGTTGGCGATCGCAGTGCGGCTTTCGATGATGGTGTTGATCCGGTTCCTGTGACAGGTTACACAACCCTTGACTTGATTAGCAGTATCCCATTACTTGGAGGTAGACTATCATTTAGCGTTGAAAATCTCCTCAATCGACAATACGCGCCTTTCTTGAATCAGGTTAATGGTGGATACTTTGAACCTGGAAACGTTGCTGCACGAGGTCGTACGATTAGTGTTAACTATTCGATTGATTGGTGACATTTTGAAGTTAGGGAATGGGTAATGGGTAATTCTAGATGAATATTATTTCCAATTACCAATGACCAGTTACCAGTTACCAAGCTTTTAGTTACGTTTATTGACCGCCAACTTGTTTATGAATCGTTACTTTTGTGCTGAGGCGTCACGTCAAGCAGGGGAAGATCCAATTGGATGGGCAAGTTTTGATGAAATCTTTGTGATGATTGAATGTCCGCCGCCTTGGAGTACAAATGAGTTTGAGTCTAAAGCCGCACCTGCAACTCTAATTTCTTTGGTAGATAAACTCGATAACGCTGAAGTATCTATCAGGATAGTGTTAATTTATGGTGAAGCACCCCAACAAAGTCCACACTTAATTATCTTTCGCCAAACACCAGGAATTTCTAACAGTTATTGCAAACAAGAAGCACAATTTTCGGATATTTATGCACTGGTGCAAGCAATACCAGATTACTTGAGCGATTCGACACTCGGTGCTAATGCGACACCAACACGAGATATTTTAGTTTGTACGCATGGTAGTCACGATCGCTGCTGTGGGAAGTATGGCTATCCTTTTTATCGGCAAGCTTTGGCAATTGTACGCGATTTAGGTTTAGAAAATGTCCGAGTTTGGCAATCAAGTCACTTTGGCGGACATCGCTTCGCGCCTACAATCCTTGATTTTCCTGATGGGCGTTGTTATGGAAGACTGACGCCAGCAACTTTTCTGTCAATTTTGACTCGTCAGGGTGATATTCAAGCGTTGAAAAACGTCTATCGCGGTTGGGGAATCCTTGCCGGTTCTGAGTACCTGATCGCATCCCAGGTGATGGAACGCGAATTGATGTTACAACACGGTTGGGATTGGTTTAACTACAAAATTGCCTATCGTATTGTTGAAGAAAGTGCAGATGCCGTCTTTAGTCGAGTTGAATTCACTGTTGTTAAGCCAGATGATTCAATACAATGCTATCAAGCTGAAGTCATAGAAGATGAAGGTCGGGCGCTTTACATAAGCGGAGATTGTGACGGTGAAGTCGAAAAACTACCACATCGCATTGTCAAAAATTTAGTTGAAATTGAGGTTTGAGTGTTAGGAGCGATCGCACATTACAGCCGACGAAAACTGATCGCATTGAGTATTCTCACCTGCTTGCTAGTAACGGCTTGTGGCACAATTCAACAAATTGATTTTTCTAACTCTTCTTTATCAGAAAACTGCCAAATTATCAAGCACGACATAGGTGAAACTGAAATCTGCGGTCAACCTGAAACGATTGCGGTACTGAGTCCGCCACTACTTGATATTTTATTATCACTGGGAATACAACCTGCGGCGTATGCAGAAGTCAATCCGTTACGCGATCGCATCTTCACTCGCCCTAGTACACAAATTCCGTATTTAGGCAAGCGCGTCACAACTCAGCCTGTTAATTTAGGCGATCGCAATAATCCTTCCATAGAAACACTGCTGCAACTCAAACCTGACTTGATTTTGGGTGAAAATTACCTTGAAATTAACTACGAACTATATTCTAAAATTGCCCCTACACTACTGTATGAGGTACAAGGCGATCGCTGGCAACAAGTTATTTTGCAAGTTGGTCAAGCTTTAGGACGCGAAGCACAAGCACAGCAAACACTTACCAATCATAATCAGTGGCTTGCACAAATCAAAGCGCAATTAGCGCCTATCGTTGCGCAGCAGAAGATCCTTGTATTGGGCTTTGCTAACGAAATTTCTAGTTCTTTCTTATTTGATCGCAACGATTTTGTCTGTAGCTTACTTACAGATCTAGGTTTTCAAGTTGTCAATCCTGAAGAAGAACGTAGTAGCGGTATCTTTTCGGTGGAAGTGTTACCGCAAATTGCCACCGATGCAATTTTAGTATTGCCTTCAGGAGAAAATACGATAGAGAATGCTAAACGTCAATGGAGTCAAAATTCAATTTTGCGATCGCTTCCCGCAGTCCAAAATCAAAAAGTTTATTTCATCGACTATCAACTTACCCGTATTCGCGGACCAATTGCTGCTGAAGTCTTGATTAATCGAATACAAGAACTATTACAAGCAGATAAAATAAAAACAAATCCATAATAGGTAGTCTTGATGGCAAGCCAACTGAAGCAAACCAAAGCGCTACAACCGATGGTATCTTGCGAAGCTTGCCCGACGACTTTCAGCTAGAAGAAAGACGAATCAGTAGAGAATACAGGTCAACCAATTTTGGTTGGTGCGTTGCGTGAAAGCTTAGAAATCAGTGGTTTTATCCAACCTCAAATGTTGATGGCATCGAATTTTGGTCTGCGTGCAATTGTACAATGGGCAATTCATTGTTAAAGCACCAGATTGGGTTTATGTTCCTCGGTGGGATGACGGAGGCAATGTGTTACCTTGGGCGGTAGAACTGATTGAAAGTAAACGCCAACGCGCTGAAATTGAACGTCAGCAAAAAGAACAATTGATCGCTTTTTTGCAATCTCAGGGCATTGATCCGAATAATTTGCCCATAGATTAAACATGACTTCCCTGCTCATTTTGTTGATAGTGCATGCGTTGTATTTTTGAGCAAAAACTTGACTATTATTGATAAATAAGAATAAATTGCATTTAACTAAAAATAAATTTATCTGTTATTGCGGACACGAAAGGAGCCGTCTGTGACAATTACCCTCTTGGAAAGGGAATACGATGAACTGTGGCATAACAGTCACCTTCTGGAATTAGAGCCTTTTGAAACTGTGAAAAAATGCCCTGAGCAATTGGGTACTGGTTATCAAAGATGGATTTTTCTCAATGGAATTGACTTGTTAATTCATGACTACGAATTTTGTGATGACCTTGCCATTGTGCAAGAAGAAGATCCTGGCTGCATTGAATTTGGATTTCAGGTGTTGGGTAACTACCAATACCGCAATCGCACTCGACATAGCGGACAAAATTTTGTGGAGTGGGGTGCAATGCAAAAGGCGATCGCTCAAAAGTCGGCAGGGAAAATTCTCCAAGTAGACATTCATCTCGATTCGCCGGAACTCCTACACTGCTTTTGTACATCTGGATCAGATTCTCTACCTTTAGCCATTCAACGGCTAATCGCGGGTAACGAACAGCCTTACGATCATATCGGTAGCATTACACCAGCGATGAAGTTGGTGCTTGAGCAGATTCTTAACTGTCCTTATCAAGGTGCAACGAAGCAGATGTATCTTGGGGCAAAGTGTTTAGAACTGATTGCGATGAAGATTGGGCAACTGAGTAATGTTAACCATAAGATTTACCCTCGCTTAAGCCGCAGCGAAATTGACCAAATTCATCAAGCAAAAGACATTATCACGCAGAATTTGTGCGAACCACCTTCTTTACTCTCGCTAGCACGGCAAGTTGGTTTGAATGACTGTACGTTGAAACGCGGATTTCGCCAAATCTTTGGCACGAGCGTTTTTGGTTACTTACACGATCGCCGGATGGAATATGCGCGTCAGCTGTTGGAAGAACAAGCAATGACAATTACAGGCGTCGCGGCGATGGTTGGTTATGCCAATCGCGGACATTTCGCGGCTGCATTTCGCAAAAAGTTTGGCGTGAGTCCGAGTCATTATTTATCGCAACATGGCAATAGGTAATCGGTAATAGCAGAACTGTTAGCAGTTTTCACTTGCTTACTTAACAAATTCCGTTTTGGGATCTAATCATTCCGCTTTGAGTCGCATCACTACGCAGAACGCTTTAATATTTTGATCTGAATTAATTAGGAAAGTTTTTCAACTTGTGGGTTAGGTGGGGAGTGATGGAGCGATCGCATTTTCGGTTTGTGGCAATAGTCAGTATTGTATCGGTGATGAGTACGCAGTCAATTCGTGCGCAAGAATCACCAACAGTGCAGCAAAAACCTGCAAAGATAGTTGCTGAGTGGTTAGCACAATCGCAACCAACTGTTATACAAGTGACAAACGTCGAAGTGAGTGCGACTGCTGAAGGCATAGAAATAGTTTTGCAAACCACAGCGGGAGAAATACCAACTCCGACAACCTCAGTTATTGACAATACCTTAATTGCAGATATTCCCAACGCAGTCTTGATACTTACTGATGCTGAACAATTTCAAGCGACTAACCCAACTTCAGGAATTACATCCGTTTCGGTAACAAATACAGAAAACAATCAGATTCGAGTCGCAATTTCTGGTGAGACAACTCCACCTGTAGCTGAAGTGATCACCGCAGATCGAGAACTTATATTCAGCGTGACTCCTGAAGCTGATACGGCAGAAGCACCAATCGAGATCGTTGTCACCGCAACCCGTACCCCCGAAGCTGTGCAAAATATACCACGTTCGGTAACAATCATCAATCGCGACCAAATCGAGCAACAAACAGCGTTACGAAGAGATTTGCAAGATATTTTGGCGCAAACAGTGCCAGGTTTAGGCGATGTTTCTCCCGATGGTAATACGTTTTCGCAACAATTACGCGGTCGGCGGGTGCAAATATTAATTGATGGTGTTCCAATTAAATCGAACCTTTCAACAGTACAAGCCAGAGACTATCGCAGTATTGCACCCGATGCGATTGAAAGAATTGAGGTTGTGCGCGGACCAACCGCGATTTATGGCGATGGTGGAACTGGTGGCGCGATCAATATTATTACCCGTCAAGCTGGCGATCAACAATTTACTTCGACTGCTGAAATCGGAATCGATGCCGCTGCGGGTGGAGGAAACTCATTTTTAACTGGAGACAGTTTCAGTAACTATCTGGAATACGGCTTTTCGGGAAATGAAGGCATTTTTGACTTTGTATTCAATATCTCGCGTAACGATGTCGGTGGCTTTTTTGATGCACAAGGATCGCGCATTCCGTTTGAAAGCGTCGCCGATACGGAAATATTTAATGTATTTGGTAAAGTAGGAGTTAATTTAAATTCGCAACAGCGGCTGCAAGTTTCGCTCAATCACTACAACGAAGGCGAAAACAGTACAGTTAGACCCGACGAAAGCATTCTTGATATTCCTGGAATTCAAAAAGCACGGGGAATCACCGTTCCAGATGTCGAATTTATCGGCGTTCCTGGTCGTGGTAATCGTAACACGGTCGCCAGTCTCAACTATACAAACGACGCACTTTTTGGCAGCCAGTTGCAAGGGCAATTATACTATCGTTTGAACTCGCGTAGCTCAGACGCATTCGACTTTCGAGATTTTGGCGATCCGATCCAGCAACAGCAGTTTGATAAAGAACAGTGGGGCGCACGACTTCAGATTCAAACACCATTATCGCCAGCAGCAAGTTTGTTGTGGGGTGCAGACTACTCGAACGAAAATATTAGACTTGATTTCAATTTTGGTGATGATGCCGAGTTTGATAATACACAAGGACGAGTGTTTCGTCGCGTCGGCGGCATATCGATTCCTTACGATTTTAGTAACTTAGGATTATTTGCGCAACTGCAATGGGATTTGAATGACCGTTGGTTAATCAGTGGTGGTGCTAGGTATGAGCGATTTAACTTGAGTGTAGATGATTTTCAAACTCCTTTTGTCCCCTATCGCAATATCACTGGCGGCGATCTCAGTTTCGACGATCTGGCGTTAAATCTGGGTACTCGATACCGCGTTACTGACGCAGTGAGTTTGTTTGCAAATTTTGCGCAAGGTTTTTCTGCGCCTGATTTTGGGCGTTTACTACAAGGTCCGCCCGATGAGTTAACTTCGATTGAAGATGATGTCAATGTGACGCAGCCGCAAAAAGTTGATAATTACGAAATTGGCGTTCGCGGCGAATGGACAAACGTTCAAGTATCACTCGCTGGATTTTACAATGAATCAGAATTAGGAACGCGATTAATTCCTGGTGCAGCCCTCGCCGAAATTATCCGCGTTCCCGAACGCATTTATGGCGTTGAAGCCACTATTGATTGGCAACCAGGGGGAAACTGGCAACTTGGCGGTACAGCGACTTGGCAAGAAGGTGAATTTGAAGAAGATGACGAATTTTTGGCGATTACTAGCGAACGCATTTCACCATTGAAACTGAGTGCATACGTTGAACACGAAACTTTACCAGGTTGGAGTAATCGATTGCAGTTACTTCTTGTAGGAAATCGCACCCGCGCCTTTAACGATGGAACCGAAGAAGTCCCGATCTCCGGCTACGTCACTTTAGATTACATTGGTAGCATTCAACTTGGACTAGGAACCCTCAGTATTGGCATCGAAAACTTGTTGAATGAACAGTATTTTCCTGTAACTTCTCAATATTTGGGTGGCTTCTATGAACCAGACAACATCGCAGCCAGAGGACGCACGCTGCGAGTCGGCTATCGCGTAACTTGGTAAAGCAGAAATAACCCCTCCCCTACTCTTCCTTTGTGTTCTTCGCGCCTCTGTGGTTCGTTAATGTATAAACTCCTTGCCCGCATTCTACTCATCTTGTGTTTTACAGCCGCCTGCGATCGCACTCCTCCTAAATACACAACCAGCACATCTTGTCAAGACATCCAACACGAATTTGGTTCAACGCAAATTTGCAAGACTCCTCAAAGAGTCATTGCCCTTGATCCGCGATCGCTTGACTTGTTACTTTCGCTCGACGTTCAACCCATAGGCTATGCTGAAGATGCCAGAGTTTTACTCAAGACTCCGCAATTTGAGACGACGATTGATGTTAAATATTTAGGCGATCGCATTACTACTAATCCTGTATACGTGGGGACTTGGCAAGCACCATCACAAGAATCGGTATTAAAACTCAAACCCGATTTAATTCTGTTGGGGTACGGCGGCGAACAATCGCTGTACATGAATTTTTCCCAAATCGCCCCAACATTACCTTTATCGCAAAGCGATCGCCACTGGCAAGAAGATTTACTAACGCTTAGTCGAGTTATGAATCGCGCACAACGGGCGCAACAAGTGATTCAAAACCACAATCAGCGAATTGCAGACACGAGAGCAAAACTGAAGGCTGTCGCAAAACAACAGCTATTACTGTTATCAATCTCAGGATTGGACAGTATTGAAGTCTTTACCGAAGAAACTTTTGCCGGTAATCTCCTCACAGAACTTGGATTTGAGTTAGTTGTTCCCAAACTACCTGTGCGCTATGGTGCAATACCGACTTCTCTAGAAATTTTACCACAGCTAGATGCAGACATTGTCATTGTGATGGCGAGTGGAGATAGTACAGTTTCACAGATCCAAAAACTTTGGGAACAAAGCCCCGTGTTGCGATCGCTTCCGGTTTATCAAGCAAATCAAGTACATTTTGTTGACTATCATCTCTGGAGTCGAATCACAGGACCAATTGCCACTGAGTTGATTACTAAGCAACTCCAGCAAATATTAAGTATATAATCCCGTTACTTACCGCGAGTGTTCCCACTTCCAAAAGTAGCTAGAAAATAAATTTGTGATGACGTGCGCCACGATTGGTACTAATAAGTTACCTGTATATAAAGCACTACACCCTAGTAAGAATCCTACAGCTGTTGCCCAAATAACATAAGGCCATTGCTCAGTTCCACTGAGGTGAAGAACGCCAAAACAAAGGCTTGATACAATCACCGCAACCAGATTCAAACCGAATGCGGGTAGCATGACACCACGAAACAACAATTCTTCGCTGAGTCCTGGAAGTAGCCCTACCCAAATTAAATCAGCCCAGTTTAAAGGCTTGAGAACCAATTCCAGGTAAAAATTGGCACTACGGCGATATGCTGACCAAATGCGGTAAACTACCCAACTTGCGATCGCAATTGTTAACGCGACAGCAAACCCCTTCAGCAAAGCTGTTATGGTAAATTGCATAGGTAGTAAAGCAAAATTACCAAATTGCAGCCATAGCTTAGAAACAATTAATAACAACAACGCGGTGACACCCATAGCAATTAAGATCTGGGTACGCGACAAGGGCTGAATGTTCGGGTCAAAATTTTGTTTTTCGGTCACTGTCTTAAAGGGCGAAGGCTTGTACCTGGCATCGTTATGTTATGTCGATAAGTGATGCATCGATGAAATAACAGGGCTAAGTGCAGTAGGTGCAATTCCTGCTTTGTGAGTCGCTAAAATACCTATTGCTTCTAGGTAAGAGTTTACACATGTTGTTTTCAGTCCTAAAGGTTCTGGAGGAACATAAAGTTGTGTTTGATTTTCTTGTACTGTAACGATTTGCACCTTTGATTGACTAAGACTTAAAACTGCGCTACCACCACAAGCAGTTGCAGGAATAATAACAGCGTCAACTTGATTTACCCAAATGTCATGTGGTGCCGATTGATGTTGTGACGTAACGAACTGTGGGGCGCGGCTTAAGCCTACAAGTACACTAGGTAAGAAGGTATAGCCAATTTCTTCTGCAGCAGAACGTGGTGAGATATCAGGATCGAGGGGTAGCGGTAACAAAGCGGGTGCATGGGCACAAGGAACCTGAAATTCACGGACGATTAAATGACTAATGACAGCTTCGGCACCCGCAAGCGGGTCAATACCTTTGCCGTGACGATATTGTTGTAGTGCAGGACTGTCCATATCATCAGGAAAACGGGCAACAACAGCGATCGCATCTACTCTTGCTTTACTAATTAAAGTCTCTGCTGCACGCAGTAAAGTTCCCGAGTTTTGAATCGTACCCCAACTTGTCCCTGAATCTGAAGTACGTAATTCTACGTTTATTGGCGCATCAGTAACAACATAATCGAGTAAATTTAGTCCGAGAGTAGCACGAGTTGCTTCTGCAGCTTGAAGTTGCCGTAATCGGAGATCTGGCTCAATACCTTGGTCTAAGATTAAACCAATACGGTTTTGATGCACCGGACGCAAACCCCAATATCCTGCAGCAAATTGATCGAGTCCATAGCCTTCTACATAGAAAGCATTAGGCAAAGACCAGTATAGTTGTGCGCCATTGAGAACATTCGGGTGAGTAATCAGGCGATCTGCAACTGAGGCGATCGCCCGCGCTACTGGTATAGCATCTCCGGCATATCCACCAATTGCGGCACCAATACCAGTTGGTATAATTAAGATAACAGTGTAAGGACGCTGGTTCACGCAGGTTTTGAGTTAATCATCTAAAGTAACAACGGCTTCGACAGTAGCTGTTTGTCGTTGGAGATCCAAAGCTGTAATTGCCCAGCGCAGCGGTTCCCCTGATAAGCGTAATTCTGCCTCAATTACTTTAGAAAGCAGCGCTGGAGAATCGTGAAATTTGACTTCAGTGGTAATAAAATGCGTAGTCATTTTTACTTACCCTTATTAACTGCGTTGAAACTGACCAAACTGTAAGTCGTACACTTCGTCTTCCTTTTCTGTCTCAATCTTTAGATTTGAGCGTGGATAGGAAACACAGAGTAAGGCGTATCCTTTTTGCTGTAGCTCAGGACTAAGACCCATACCGTCACCTTGTTCTACAGTACCTTCGACTAGTAAAGCAGCACAAGTAGTACAAACACCTGCGTTGCAAGAACTAGGCAGATCTAAACCAGCGGCACTTGCAGCACGTAAAATGATTTTGTCTTCGGGGACTTCAATTGTATGCGTTTGACCTTGGTGTTGAATTTGAACAGTATAAGTTTGAGGCATAGACTAAAAAACCGTTTTACTAAATGCCGATTGAACTACGTAATGTCAGCCATAATTTATTACTAATAAGTCATTGTATCCTGAGCAATTAGCTATTGGCTTGTTAGGGCTTAGTAAGCCTTGCACCATAGTGAACCCATGACTTCTATAGAAAAGAAAACGCGCAGCATCTTTATTCAAGCTACCGACTTTCAGATCGTGGAGTTCAGCTAATAGCTAAAAGCTAATCACCAATCGCTTTTTTTGATAGACCGTATCATGGTCAACTGTAATTGTGGTAATGCGGCGTTAACCTTGCACTAAAAAGACAAAATGCCTGATTTAATGGAGATGAGAATGCTGGAAGAATATCAGCAACACGTTGCCCAACGGCAAGCGATGGGAATTCCCCCTTTACCTTTGGACGCCCAGCAAATAGCGACTGTGTGCGAACTACTCAAAGCACCACCAGCAGGGGAAGAGGAAACTTTATTGCATTTGTTACGCGATCGCGTTCCTCCTGGGGTCGATCCCGCAGCATATGTGAAAGCAGGATTTCTGACAGCGATCGCTAAAGGTGAAGCAACAAGTCCCTCAATTTCTCCCATCTACGCAGTTGAACTGTTAGGCACAATGATGGGTGGATACAATGTGCGATCGCTTGTTGAGTTTCTCTCTAGTGATGATGAAGCGTTAGCAACTGCCGCGACAACGGCTTTAAGTAAAACTTTGTTAGTTTATGACGCTTTTCATGATGTTGAGGAATTAGCAAAAACAAATTCCCACGCGCAAGAAGTTATGCAATCGTGGGCAGATGCAGAATGGTTTACAGCGCGATCGCCTTTACCAGAAGTAATCACTGTCACAGTTTTTAAAGTACCAGGCGAAACCAACACTGACGATCTTTCACCGGCTACGCACGCGACGACACGCCCTGATATTCCCTTACACGCGCTAGCAATGCTAGAGTCACGGATGCCAGATGCGTTAGATACAATTGCCCAACTCAAACAAAAAGGGCATCCTTTAGCATACGTTGGTGATGTTGTTGGTACAGGTTCCTCGCGAAAGAGTGCAATCAACTCGGTATTATGGCACATTGGGCAAGATATACCTTATGTTCCCAACAAACGTGCTGGAGGCTATGTTTTAGGAAGTGCGATCGCGCCAATTTTCTTTAACACAGCCGAAGACGCAGGGGCTTTACCAATTCAGTGCGACGTCACCAAGATGGAAACTGGTATGGTTATCACCATCTATCCATACAAAGGTGAAATTACCAACGAAGCCGGAGACGTCATTTCTACTTTCAGACTGACACCCGACACAATTACCGATGAAGTTCGCGCAGGTGGGCGTATTCCTCTACTCATTGGACGTACTCTCACCGACAAAACGCGCATGGCGATGAAATTAGAACCGAGTTCTGTATTTATTCGTCCTCAACAGCCTACAGATACAGGTAAAGGTTATACTCTCGCACAGAAAATGGTAGGTAAAGCGTGCGGATTACCTGGCGTTCGCCCTGGAACATCATGCGAACCGATTATGACAACGGTTGGTTCTCAAGATACTACAGGACCAATGACTCGCGACGAACTTAAAGAACTCGCGTGTCTCGGCTTCAGTGCAGATCTAGTGATGCAAAGTTTCTGTCATACCGCAGCATATCCAAAACCCGTAGATATTAAAACCCATCACGAACTTCCTGATTTCTTCGCGTCGCGGGGTGGCGTTGCCTTGCGTCCTGGTGATGGCATTATTCACTCATGGCTGAATCGGATGCTGTTACCCGACACAGTGGGAACAGGCGGTGACTCCCATACACGTTTTCCCTTGGGAATTTCTTTTCCTGCTGGTTCAGGATTAGTTGCGTTTGCGGCGGCTTTGGGTGTAATGCCATTAAATATGCCAGAATCAGTGTTAGTGCGGTTTAAGGGTGAGTTACAACCAGGTGTGACATTACGTGATATCGTTAATGCGATTCCTTATGTCGCCATGCAAAAAGGTTTACTCACTGTTACCAAGGAGAATAAAAAAAATGTCTTCTCTGGACGCATTATGGAAATCGAAGGCTTGCCTGATTTAAAAGTCGAACAAGCGTTTGAATTAACCGATGCGACAGCAGAACGCTCTTGCGCAGGTTGTACAGTTAAATTGAGTGTCGAGACAATTTCTGAGTATCTGCGTTCTAATATTGCGCTGATGAAAAATATGGTAGCGCGGGGTTATCAAGATGCACGGACAATTATGCGTCGCGTTGCCAAGATGGAACAATGGCTAGCAAATCCAGTACTTATGGAAGCGGATGTAGATGCGGAGTATGCAGAAATTATTGAGATTGATTTGAACGAAATTAAAGAACCAATTGTTGCCGCACCCAATGACCCTGATAATGTCAAGTTGTTATCTGAGGTTGCCAACGATCCTGTACAAGAAGTCTTTATTGGTTCGTGCATGACAAATATTGGTCATTACCGCGCTACAGCTAAAGTACTAGAGGGCGCAGGTTCAGTGCAAACTCGATTGTGGATTTGTCCTCCTACCCGCATGGACGAAAATCAACTGAAAGAAGAAGGCGTTTATGGTGTCTTTGGTGCGGCTGGGGCGCGAACAGAAATGCCTGGTTGTAGTTTATGTATGGGAAATCAAGCACGAGTTGCTGACAAAACAACAGTGTTTTCTACCTCTACACGGAACTTCAACAACCGCATGGGTAAAGATGCACGAGTTTATCTTGGTTCTGCTGAATTAGCCGCAGTTTGTGCGTTACTGGCACGGATTCCCACAGTAGAGGAATATATGGATATCGTGGCACACAAGATTCATCCATTTGCAGATAATTTGTATCGCTATCTCAACTTCGATCAAATTGCTGGTTTTGAAGATGAAGGAAGAGTGATTCCTCTGGAAGAAATGCCTAAGATTGAGGATATTTTAGGAATTCCCGCAGGTACATTATCTTAAACAATAGAGTTACACTGCCCACTTGTAAGTGTAAATAACACCTGAATCTACATGTTTTTAGCCTACAAATGTAGGCTTTTTTCATATAAATCCATCTATGGTTAGGCTTTATTTGTGTAAGAAGCTAATTATTCTTAAATGGAATTATCCGCTGTGTTAAGTAAGAATGAAAGCTTCAGAAACGACTCTCCGCAATTTACTAGAAGGTACAAAACAGTTTCAAATCCCACTTTTTCAGCGACCATATTCTTGGAAAAAAGAGAATTGGGAAACGTTGTGGGAAGACTTGATGAGTCTTTACAGAGAAGAAATTAAAGGATTTTATTTTCTCGGTCCAATAGTAACTCAGGCTATACCTGGAACTGCAGATGGAATTTCACCATTTGTTGTCATTGATGGGCAACAACGCTTAACAACGCTGACGATTATCTTAGCAGTTTTGCGAAATCATCTCAAAAAATCTGATAAAAGCGTTGCAGACGAAGTACAGGAGTTGTACTTAATTAATAAATTTAAGAAAGATAATGATATCTACAAGGTATTGCCAACGCAGGGCGATCGCGCAGTATATCAAAGTATCATCACAGGAAAAACAGTTAAAGATTTGGGAAAAACAAGCTCAATCTACGAAGCTTATAAATTTTTTGAGGTCAAGTTTAAAAAGCCTGATTTGGAGGAAAACATTACTTTAGACTTTACTAAATTTAAATCAGTTCTTTTAGAACAAATTCTATTAGTAAATATTACTTCCGACGACAGCGATAACCCTTATCTTATTTTTGAAAGTTTGAACAACAAAGGAGAAGAATTAAGTCAAGTAGATTTAGTGCGTAATTATATATTCATGAAAATACCGACTAATGAGCAAAAAACTGTATATGATAAACTTTGGCTGCCTCTAGAAGAGAAATTTAAGCAAAATTTTAAAAAGAGAAAAGGTACTGATGATAATAGTAATGAATACGCACAAGAACTAACAAACGCATTCTGGTTTTATATTCGTAAAGATGGTAAAGCAATTAGTCAAAAGGAAGTCTATAAAGCTATCAAGCAAAAATTTGATTCTTCTCAAGTAGATACTATAAGTCAACTTGAAGAAATTATCCAGTTTGCTTATTACTACTTACGCTTGAACTTTGAAAATGAAGAACTAAATACCACTCTCAGGAGATGGTTTAAACGGTTAAAAAGGCTTGATTTTACGACTTGTCATATATTCCTGCTAAATATATACCGCGATTATGAGGAAGAAAGGTTGTCTTTAGAAGAGTTTGAGAAAATTATTAGATATTTAGAATCTTATTTTGTACGTCGCTGGATCGCAGGAATTTCTACTAAAGCCTTAGGCACTGTTTTTAATGATTTATATAATAAAGTCAAGAAAAATCCTAGCAACTTGGTCAATGGCTTACGTCAGACTCTTACAGAATTTAAAGCTAGTCAAATTTTTCCAGAAGATGCAAAGTTTCGCGAAGCTGTAATTCAAAAATCACTATATAGCAAAACTTCTGGAGTAAATGATAGAGTTAAGTTACTTTTAGAGAGTATCGAAGCAGAACTTAGTAAAGAGCAAGTTAATCCTGAAAATTTAACATTGGAGCATATTATGCCTCAAACTTTAGATGTGAAATGGAAAACAGTTTTAGGCACTAATCATAGCAATATCCATAAAAAATGGCTACATACTTTAGGTAATTTAACATTAACAGGTTATAATTCAGAGCTATCTAATAAAAGTTATGAAGACAAACTAAATTATTTACATACTAGCAACGTAACTTTAAACCAGTATTTTAAAAATATAGATACATGGAATGAGGAAGCAATTAAGAACCGTGCTGAGTACTTAGCTGATATAGCGCTTAAAATCTGGCTGCGATAATTGTAAGAGTATTCAGTTAGGTGTACTAAAAGATTTCTTTAATTTGACCAAGAAGAAGCTTGTTTGTTATTAAGTGATACTATTCGGTCTAGTCGAATTTCGGTGCCATCATCTACCTTCAAGAAATCAGCTTTATTTGCCGCATAAATATCTACAATTAGACCTTGTACTTTTACTAATTCACTTGGTACCTTTTGATACACAATCTGGCATTCTTTACGCAAGGTGGCTAATGCCTCTAACTGATCGTGAAAGTCACAATCAACTGGAACATAGGCGTCCATCGTTTATGTCTCCTAAATTAGGCTGATATCTTAAAATTATATTGACAAAAATATCAGCGATCGCGTGCTGGTCAACTCATCCCTTAATTCTCCTTCCTAGCGCTGAGATACATCCTCAAACAAGAGGTATAGAAGCGGGTTAGTTTCTGGTCACTAATGCTAAACCAATTCTCGATCGAGAAAAGTTTCTGTCTCTTCTTGTTTGTCTCTAATGTAGCTAAATACTCTTGCTGTAAACAGTGCATAAGCAATAGTCTGAGCATAGATATCTACAAAGCTATAATCTTGTTTGTTATCTGCAGTCAGTTGCAGTGTTTGCAGTAGCTCTCTTTCAGAACTTTCTAGCAGTTTATCCAAGGATTCATCTGTCTTTTCGGCTACATAAACTTGAGGTATTGCTGATTTAAGATGACGTGCAACTTCTCTAAATTTGATGGCTAGTTTACTCACAGTTTCTACAAGTTTGTAAAAACTCCCTTAACAAAGGAAACCGAAAGGACTGTTTTTTACTGCTAGTGGTTTAATTTCAATCGTGCATTCAATTCTTACTCATTGCAATTCATAGTTTGTCATGTGATTTTTTATCTTCAGTTAATAACACCAACGGTAATAGCACTATACTAGTGATATGTAATAATAGATACATTAATTTTCCTCTAATCTTAGACGTAGTGTGTGAACAAACTTACTCGTTTTTAATTATCTGTACCTTAATTAACATCTCTTTTAAAACAAACTACTTGATAGTGAATAATATAGATTGCTTTGTATCGTATTTATAAATAATAAAAATGCCCTCAGTACACTCACGGTAAAGAAATAAACCAGAAAAATTGCGGAGATTTTATCAAACTTTTAAAATAGTAGCGAGGCAAAAGCAGAAAATTTACTGAAATTAGATGGATAGTGGCTAAAAGAATTAAAAACTGGCAAATCAATTAAGTTGCTAGTTCAACTGAATATAATGTAAATTTTTCTACCTGCGGCAATTCTCATGATTTTGATTACAGAACGCCTTATCATTGAAAATCTACTATTTTTCACACTCGCTACGTCTTTTTTGATTTTCGCAGGTTGGTTGTGGCGACACGCTAAGCCTTTTAGCCTTCCTCAACCACTCCCAAACTGGTTTAAAGCTTGGTTTGCAACTGTCATAGTATTGGGAGTACTACTTCCATTAGTAACAATATTGTGGGCAGCGTCGCAAGGCGATCGCATTGTTGTGCTAGTGCTTGTTTCCTACTTTGTCATGCTGGGGTTACAAATTTTATCTGAAAGCTTGACAGTCAACCGTTTTCAATCTTGCGTATGGGTGACAATTCCTTGCTTGTACTTACCCTATCGTCTCTGGCAGCTATATAGTGGGTTAACACTAATAAACCTAGAAAATGACTTGTGGGTACAAAGCATATTAATCGCTGAGATGGTTTTATGGACGTTCAACTATGGCGTACACTTATCGCAAATTCCCTGGCTATTGCGCTGGGAGACTTCTCAAAATAATTAAATGTCTAACTTGACGGGCGAATTCGCAGCTTTATCTGCCGCTTTTTTATGGGCGATGGCTTCAGTCATCTACAGTCGTATTGGACAACAAATTCATCCACTCGAACTCAACTTGTTCAAAGGCGCGATCGCAGTTGTTCTCCTTCTTTTTACAATCCTCATTAGTGGTGACATACTTCCAGCATTAGCCCTTAATAATTATTTCCTCTTAATCCTCAGCGGAATGTTAGGCATCGGTTTAGGTGACTCTGCCTTTCTCACGGCGCTAAAATACCTCGGTGCACGCCGTACTCTACTCATAGAAACTTTAGCACCGCCCTTGACTGCAATTTTGGCATTGCTCTTTCTTCAAGAACAATTGAGTTTAGCTGCGTGGTGTGGTATTATTACGACTATTCTGGGAGTGGCGTGGGTATTAAGCGAAAGAGTACCTGGCACAAGTACACATCACTCAACACATTTATTACGTGGTATCGGTTTTGGGATTTTAGCGGCGATCGCTCTTTCCACAGGTGCTATACTTTCCCGTGCTGTCTTTGCAACAACATCTATTAGCTCGTTATGGGCTGCACTCTTGCGTTTGATGGGTGGTTTACTCATTTTGATACCGTGGGTAGGCATAAAACGCCGTTCTCAGGTGAAACTTCCCTCACTCCAAATTACAACCGCAATTTTCTTAGCATCTTTTGCTGGTACTTATCTAGGAATTTGGCTACAACAAACGGCAATAAAATTTACTGCAGCCGGAATTGCTTTAACACTGACAAATACTAGCCCTCTCTTTGTATTACCGATAGCCGCAGCAATGGGTGAGAGAATTAGTTTCAGGGCGATCGCGGGTGTTGGAGTTGCGATCGCCGGAATCGCCATTTTGTTTTATCTGCAATAATTAGTAATTTTCAAGACAAAATATCAGTGATTTTTGACCAAGCAGAATTTGATATTCGTTGTGAATGGGGTGAACAAGGCGTAATTAATCTTGCTCCAATAAGCGATGTACTAATTGTAGTCGATGTTCTCTCTTTCTCCACTTGTGTTGAAATTGCAAGTAATAACGGTGCAATAATATTTCCCTATCAATGGAAAGATAACTCAGCGTTAGATTATGCTTTATCTCTGAATGCAGAACTAGTTAGTAATGAGCGTAAACTCACTAATGGTTACTCACTATCGCCTTCCTCATTAGTCAATATTCCTGCAAATACTCGACTTGTTTTACCCTCACCGAATGGTGCTACTCTCACTTTAGCTGTACAACAGCAAGCACAGGTTTTAACGGGGTGTTTGAGAAACTGTGAGGCTGTTGCAAACTTTGCTCAGAAAAAAGGAAAGAGAATTTCTATTATTCCCGCAGGCGAAAGATGGAACAATGGAAGTTTAAGAATAGCTTTAGAGGATATGATTGGTGCTGGTGCAATTCTTAGCCACATGCAAGGAACATTTTCACCCGAAGCTAAAGCAGCTATCGCAGTTTTTCAGAGTACAAAAGACGCTCTTCTTTCAAATTTAAAAAGCTGTATTTCTGGCAAAGAATTAATTACTAGAAGGTTTGCTAAAGATGTAGAACTATCAGCAGCTTATAACATTAGTAAATGTGTTCCTCTATTTGCCAACAACGCATATACCAACATTATACATATCACTTGAATATGATAGCGCCCTCTACCCTGTCATATAGTGTAACCAATACATACCTTTTTCCTCTGCAATCAGATCGCTGTAGCTAAAAAAATACTTAACTAAGTATGTAAGAAATTACCTAGAATTCCTAGCGCAATAGTTTTCATTAAAATACTTGGTGAGTCTGCAAGCGGTGTTGACTCAAAATAGACAACAGTTGCGATCGCATCGCGTGTTATAAGTAATCGTGGATCGTCTCATAATGCTAATCGCACTCGAAACTCAAAGCAACCACTTGAATTATTTTGTAAATCAATATTACACTCATCATGTTAAATGCAAGTAAATCTCATTTAACTTGGAAGTTACTTGATCTAGAAATCACCTACTCTTACTTTGCGAGTATCTCTCAATACTCATTTTTGTAAGTTTTTAACACTTTTCGCTAACAGTGAGAAAGCAGTTTATACATCGTTTTTTAGTTTCAAATTTAATGTACTGCTAGACAGTCATTTTTATACAGTTGCTGATGTGTGAGAAACAAATTAATAATGGAAATACTAACAGCAGAAGAATATTGGCAAGCGCGGGAAGAAAGTATTAAATTAAATGGTAAGCGACGACTAAAATATGATAGATTTGATGAAATTTGGCAATGTAAAAATTAATTTTCTACAGATGTAGTTTATTTGCTTGAACTACATTCTGGTTTAGGTATATCAATAGGAAAACATATACATCATAGTGACTTAAACTACGTGTCTAATCTAAATCAAGGCTGTTCAGCAAAACCAAGTCTATGTTGTCGATTTCCAAACCTGGTATGGCTTTGATTTTCTTTCGGCTCATGCGGTACTCGATGATATTGAGAAGTACTTAGTCAATGCACCGTAAACTCTTATTCAGTAAGCGTTACTAGGATTTTGACAATAGAACTACTAGAAAATCAAATCAACTGTGCGATGTCACAGACCAGCCGCGTACTCTGCGAGAAGGCTTCGCCAATGCGTCTACGTATAATTTTCTTGACCAAATCAATTGTTTATGCATAGAAATCACATGACGAACTTGAAATGTAGCTTCCAACTAAACGCCTTGATGCAACCAAGCTTCTAAATCGGCGATTTGCTGAAAATCTAGTAATGCTTCAGCCAGATTTTCTAATTGTTCTAACGACAAAGATTCAATTTGCTGACGGACATCTGGCGGTAATTCTCCTATACGTCGGTTAAGTTGATGTAGCACAAGCGATCGCCCTTCCGCTAAGCGTCCTTGTTGTTCTCCTATTTGTTCTCCCTCAGCAAGAATTTCCTGATAAATGACGGATTCACGCATCATCCCCTCCCGAAATATTCTCTGTATTAATTCCTTGTTGTATTTTAACCCCGCCAATATTTGCGTATAGGCAGCTTCCGGTTTTTCGGCTTCAAGTTGATTCACTCGTTCCACAACTTGTTGCAATAAGATTTGGGGTTGTGTCGTTGCTGTTAAGGGCGCGAAAGGTAACAACGCTGGATCATTAAGGAATTGTGTGGCATTTTCTTTCCATATCCGAATCACGCGATATTCGTGACGAGTTGTTTCCACGTTGAACGAAGTTTCAATAATTGTGTCTGGTGCAGGTGGAAGTAATAAAACGACGACTTGCGTGATGGGTAGGCGATATAACCGATACAACCTTACCCAATAATCGAGCATTCATAATGGTAATGGTGGCGTTGATGCGAGTATGGTTTGAAATTCGAGGTGGAGAATGCGTTCTTGTAGCTGCAAAAATGTTACGTAATCAGCACGAATTGGTTCAATACTCAATTCAGTTTTGAGAACTTTAACTTCTGTTTGCGGTGTACCTAACACCCAACTAGCAGATGTTGCAGGATATTTTCGGATAGCAGTTTGCACAGATTATCAAAGGACATGAAAAACTGATGGCAATTAAATTAGGCATCGCCATTATCTCGTAAAGGTAGATTACGATTAGTAATAATGATTAAAATTCAACAAATTAGCCCACGTGACGCAACGGTTCAAGCGTTAATTGCAAAATTAGATAAACAATTCAAGAATGAGGGCGATCGCCCTTAAGACAAAAGCGATCGCATCCTAACCCAAACAGATTAAGCCCCCTCACGCAGTTTATCGAGGACACCGCGATCTTCTAAGGTAGAAGTATCTCCAGAAACTTCTTGCCCAGATGCGAGGTTGCGTAACAGCCGCCGCATGATTTTACCAGAACGAGTTTTTGGTAACGCATCGGTGAAGCGAATTTCACCAGGACGTGCGATCGCGCCGATTTCTTTGACAACGTGCTGCTTAAGTTCTTTACTCAGTTGTTCACTTGGTTGATACGTGCCTTCTAAAGTGACAAAAGCAACAATATCTTCTCCCTTTACCTCGTCAGGTTTACTGACAATTGCTGCCTCAGCAACTGCAGGATGCGATACTAGTGCTGATTCAACCTCCATCGTTCCTAAACGGTGTCCAGAAACATTGATTACGTCATCAACACGCCCCATTACCCAAAAATAGCCATCTTTATCACGTCTTGCACCATCACCTGCAAAGTAGACATATTTTCCATCTTGTGGCGGAATATGTTCCCAGTAGGTACGCCGGAAGCGATCGGGATCGCCATACACGGTGCGCATCATCCCAGGCCAAGGATGACGGACAATTAAATAGCCACCTGCATTGTCACCTACCGAATTACCTTCTAAATCAACAATATCTGCGAGAATGCCAGGAAAAGGACGTGTCGCCGAACCAGGTTTTGTCGGAATTGCCCCAGGTAGCGGGGTAATCATAATTCCTCCGGTTTCAGTTTGCCACCAAGTATCCACAATGGGACAGCGATCGCCACCAATGACGCGGTAGTACCACATCCAAGCTTCGGGGTTAATTGGTTCGCCTACAGTTCCTAACAAGCGTAGAGAAGATAGATTTCTAGCTTTAGGCAAATGTTCGCCCATTTTAATAAAAGCTCGAATTGCTGTTGGTGCAGTGTAAAAAACTGTCACGCCGTACTTTTCAATCACATCCCAGAAGCAACCAGGATTAGAGGAACGCGGCGCACCCTCATACATAACTGTTGTCGCACCGTTGGAGAGTGGACCATAAACAATATAACTGTGTCCAGTAATCCAACCAACATCTGCAGTACACCAATAGACATCTGTATCTTGTAGGTCGAAAATCCATTTGGTGGTCATATGCGTGTATAAATTATAACCCCCTGTTGTATGCACCACTCCTTTGGGCTTGCCAGTGCTACCCGAAGTGTAGAGAATAAACAGCATATCTTCACTGTCCATCGGTTCAGCAGGACAATCTGCTGAGACACTTTGCTGAAGATCGTGCCACCAATGGTCGCGTCCTGGTTCCATTTGCACTTCTTGTCCAGTCCGCCGCACAACAAGCACATTTTCTACGCTAGTAACATCTCCACCGGCTAAGGCTTTATCAACTTGCTCTTTAAGCGGAACTGCGGCATCTTTACGATAACCACCATCAGCAGTGATAACAACTTTAGCTTCTCCATCAATCAGGCGATCGCGTAGTGCTTCGGCACTAAAACCACCAAAGACAACAGTATGCGGCGCACCGATTCGGGCACAGGCTAACATTGCGATCGCAGCCTCCGGAATCATCGGCATATAAATTCCCACGCGATCGCCTTTTTGGACACCTAACTGCTTCAGTACGTTAGCAAATTGACACACTTCGCGGTGTAGCTGCGCATAGGTGAGTGTCCGCGAGTCACCTGGTTCGCCTTCCCAAATTAATGCGGCTTTATTCTTACGCCAGGTGGTGAGATGGCGATCGAGACAGTTGTAAGAAATATTGATTTTACCGTTGACAAACCACTTCGCAAATGGTGGCTGCCAATCGAGTATCTTGTCCCACTTTTGAAACCAGTGCAACTCTTGTTGGGCAAGTTCTGCCCAAAACTTTTCGGGATCGGCAGACGCTTTATCGTACAGTTGCTGGTATTCTTTTAAGCTTTTAATCTGGGCATTTTGAGAAAATTCAGCCGAAGGATGAAATAAACGTTTTTCTTGGAGAATTGATTCAATTGTGAGTTGAGACATATCTCTTAATCTTGGCATTGCTACTCAAAACCATTGTGCGCGTAGATTTGCTTGAAAGTGTTTTGAGTTTCTTTAAGCTTTAGAATTATTCCCCACAATACGCACGATCGCGATTGATTTTGCTAATTTTTGCTGCTTAATCCCCAGTTATGAATACTTAACTTATCAATCAAGGTACATCAGTTATTCTTGATTCAAGCCTTCAAGCTTATCTATATCTTCTATGAATTGAGGATTTCCTATCTAAAGGTAAATTTATCTACAGTGTAGCGATTTGTTAAAATTATTAAATTAAGCTGTCCAATAGTGTTGGTTTTGCTGTATTCAGGTGCGAAAAATTCTTAATGATAGATCAAGTTTTTGATTCTCCCTTTAATGTAGGGATTGAAGCAACTCTAGTATTAATTATCCTAATTTTTTTAGAGTCGGTACTTTCTGCAGACAATGCGATCGCGCTGGCAGCGATTGCTCAAGGATTAGAAGATAAAAAGTTAGAACGTCAGGCACTCAACTTTGGTTTAGTTGTCGCTTACATATTGCGGATTAGCTTAATCCTCACAGCTACCTGGGTAACAAAATTTTGGCAGTTTGAACTCTTAGGTGCTGCATATTTACTTTGGCTAGTATTTCAGTATTTCACTTCAGACGATAATCCGGAACATCAACATCATGGTCCACGCTTTGCTAACTTATGGCAAGCAATTCCTGTAATTGCATTCACCGATTTGGCATTTTCTTTGGATAGTGTGACAACAGCGATCGCAGTTTCGCAAGAAAAATGGCTTGTGATTACCGGTGCAACTATAGGTATTGTGGCGTTACGATTTATGGCTGGACTGTTCATTCGCTGGTTAGATGAATTTACCCATTTAGAAGATGCGGGTTATATTACCGTAGCGCTAGTAGGCTTACGACTGTTATTGAGAGTTATAGACAAAGACTTGGTTCCACCTGAATGGTTAATGATTAGTGCGATCGCCGCAATTTTTGCTTGGGGTTTTTCCCAGCGAACTAAAACTGAAGTCGCTGGAGATGAACGAGAAGAAAGTAACCCAGAAGCAGAAATCAGTGTTGTGCAAGTCGGAGAAGCTGAGGGAAATCAGAGGTGAGGAAGCCTCTTAAGCAGGAGAAATGGGGAGTTGTGAGTCCTCAGTGTTGAGCTTGAGAAGAGTTATGAGTTAAGAAAATTCTTTTAACTCATAACTCGCGCACTAGTCACTAGTCACTAGTCACTAGTCACTTTATTCACTCACCCCTCACCCCTCGTCAGCTACTCTCGAATCCAAGAAATTAAACTGGGTTGCCAACTGATCAGTTCTTCATCCTTAAACCACAGACTAATTTCCTGAGTCGCTGTTTCTGGAGCATCTGAACCATGAATGATGTTCCGTCCAATATCAATACCCAAATCTCCGCGAATTGTACCAGGTTCTGCGGTGAGTGGGTTAGTTGCACCAATCATTTTCCGCGCTGCGGCGATCGCACCACTACCTTCCCAAACCATAGCAATAACAGGACCAGAGGTAATAAAGTCTACTAATCCCGTGAAAAAAGATTTTTCTCGATGGATGTTGTAATGCTGTTCAGCAAGTTCGCGGCTGACTTTCATAAATTTTAAACCCACTAGGGTAAATCCTTTAGCTTCAAAGCGGCTAATAATTTCGCCGATGAGTCCACGTTGTATACCATCGGGCTTAATGGCTAAAAATGTGCGTTCCAAAGCTGTCTCCTGTGAAGATGAACAATAAAGCGATTTGCGTAAATGTGCTATCAGATTTTTCGCCCATTGTAGTAGCGCATCCAAAATCTCCTAAATTTAACTTCTAGTTAAATCCAGATTAAATTTGAATGCTGATAGTGCAGATGAATCGCTATGTAATAACAAAAATCAGATTATCTCAGAAAGTCTCTCTTAGTTCAGAATCCGCTTTGAATTAGATGAGTTAAACTGGCTATTCGTGGGTGAAACATACGAGGTCAAGACATAATGGGTGTTGAGTTAAGCACAAATTCAGCATTAGAGGGTCAGCCCCCTCTTGAACTCCAACCGCAGAAGCAAGAAGCTTCTGAAGGTAGAAAGGCGGCAAGCGATGGAAAAGCGGAACCAAACAACAAAAAATCCTCATCAAATCCGAAAACTGAACTTTTGCCGCGAAAAAAATGGAAAATTGAGGATAGCGAAGCCCTTTATCGAATTGATGGTTGGGGTGAACCTTACTTTTCTATCAATGCTGCTGGTCATGTTACAGTTTCCCCCAAAGGCGATCGCGGTGGTTCTTTAGATTTATACGAATTAGTGAACGCCCTGAAGCAGCGTAACTTATCCATGCCGTTGCTCATTCGCTTCTCTGATATATTGGAGGATCGGATTCAGCGATTGAATGCCTGTTTTGCCAAAGCGATCGCTCGCTATAACTACCCAGGTGTTTATCGTGGTGTTTACCCAGTCAAGTGTAACCAACAAAAACACTTAATTGAAGATCTCGTTCGATTTGGAAAACCTCATCAATTTGGCTTGGAAGCAGGATCTAAGCCTGAATTAATGATTGCCTTAGCAATGTTAGATACTCCTGGTGCGCTTTTGGTGTGTAATGGCTACAAAGATCGCGAGTATATTGAGATTGCCATGCTCGCAACACGCTTAGGGCAGACTCCCATCATTGTGATAGAACAAGTTGAAGAAGTTGATCTCGTGATTAATGCGAGTCGTCAGTTGGGAATTCGACCAATTTTAGGGGTGCGGGCAAAGTTGAGTACCCAAGGTATGGGACGCTGGGGAACATCAACCGGCGATCGCGCTAAATTTGGTCTGACGATTCCTGAAATCATTCAAGCTGTTGATAAGTTACGCGATGCTAATCTCCTTGAATCATTGCAACTTCTTCATTTCCACATTGGCTCGCAAATTTCAGCAATTAACGTCATCAAAGATGCAATTCAAGAAGCTAGCCGCATTTATGTCGAATTAGCCCAGCTTGGGGCAGATATGAAGTATCTCGATGTGGGTGGCGGCTTAGGCGTAGATTACGACGGCTCGCAAACCAACTTCTACGCCTCAAAAAACTACAATATGCAGAATTATGCCAACGACATTGTGGCAGAGCTAAAAGACGCCTGTGCTGAGCGGAAAATACCTGTACCGACATTGATCAGTGAAAGCGGTAGGGCGATCGCATCGCACCAATCAATTTTAATTTTTGATGTTCTCAGTACTTGTGATGTACCTTCAGTTGTCCCAAATCCACCACTCTCAGAAGAACCGCCGATTATTCACAACCTCTGGGAAACTTATCAATCAATTAACGTTGAAAACTATCAAGAAGCGTACCACGACATCACTCAATTTAAGGAAGAAGGCATCAACCGATTTAATTTAGGCATCTTAACGCTAAGAGAGCGTGCCAGGGTTGAGCGAATTTACTGGGCTTGCTGTGAGAAAATCACAAACATTACTCGTCAGCAAGAGTACGTGCCAGATGACTTGGAAGAACTGGAAAAAATCATGGCTTCCATCTACTACGTCAATCTGTCTGTATTTCAATCTGCGCCAGATTGTTGGGCAATAGATCAACTATTTCCCCTCATGCCAATTCACCGCTTGGATGAGGAACCTACACGGCGAGGTATCTTGGCAGACTTAACTTGTGACAGTGATGGAAAAATTGACAAATTCATTGATTTACGTGATGTCAAGTCAGTTTTAGAACTTCATTCTTTTAAACCTGGAGAACCCTACTACTTGGGAATGTTCCTCAGCGGCGCTTACCAAGAAATTATGGGGAATTTGCATAACTTGTTTGGTGACACCAATGCAGTTCATATTCAATTAACACCTAAAGGATATCAAATTGAACACGTAGTTAAGGGTGATACCATGACCGAAGTCGTGGGTTATGTGCAATACGACTCAGAAGATTTAGTCGAAAGTATCCGCCAGCGCACTGAGCAAGCACTCGAAGAAAAGCGAATTACGCTGTCTGAATCTCAACGATTGCTACAAACATATGAGCAGAGTTTGAGTCGATATACTTACTTGTCTCCATAAATAGGAGTAGAGGTGCAGGGGAGATATGAGTGTTGAGTGTTGAGTTATGAGTTATGAGTTTAAGAATGATATCCAACCAATCGTACGAAGGTTTGATATTCTTCAATTTAAAATAGTGCCATCCGGCACCTTTCTTCGCTTTCCAAAACTCAAAACTAATCACTCTTTGACTCGCCCCTCGCTCCTAATTTCCATTCCCCAGTAACTCAACGATCGCGCGATGTTCTAATGGTGGTTGTGACGGTTGGGGATAGCGAGAATCAGTGATTAGCCAGTCAAGAGCTGCCGCTTGCACATCGATGGTTGCACCATTTTTATCAACGCAGTAGCGTCCAAACACTAACTTGTCAACTAAGCGGACTCCAGGTCCCAAACGCGAGTAATCAAAAATTACACTGTTGTCTACTGTCGCGCCACTGCAAATCCAGCAATTAGGACCAATCATTGCTGGTCCAATAATTTTTGCACCATCCTCAATGCGTGTCATACCACCAATGTAAACTGGACCTGTGATATCTACTTTGTCCCAGTTCACAGCAACATTCAAACCAGTGTAGATTCCTGGAGCAACCTGATGACCAGGAATTTCCACATTTTTGATTTCTCTGGAGAGGACACCACGAATAGCGTGCCAGTAATCAGGAACTTTACCAATATCTACCCATTGGAAATCCATAACTAAACCATAAAATGGCGCACCAATTTCTACTAATTTAGGAAATAATTGGCTACCGATATCATATTGCTGACCAGAAGGAATGTAATCCAAAACTTCAGGCTCAAAGATATAAATACCTGTGCTGATATTAGTACTCAGTGCTTCTTCAACTGCAGGCTTTTCTTGGAAAGCTTTAACACGTCCTGCATCATCAGTAACAACAATACCGTAACTGGAAACTTCCTCGCGAGGAACTGAGCGCATAATCACAGTTGCGATCGCGCCTCTATCTTTGTGCCACTTGACGGCCGCAGTGAGATCTAAATCAATCAAAGCGTCACCACACAGCACCACAAACGTATCGTCAAAAAATGGAGAAAAATCTTGTATGCGCCGCATTCCACCTGCAGAACCGATCGCTTCACCAACTAACTCGCCATCTTCAATCCGCCCCTCAAAAGAATAGGCAATTTGAACCCCAAAATGTTGTCCGTCGCGAAAATAGCTTTCAATTTCACCAGCTAAATGACTGACGTTAACCATAATTTCGTCAAACCCATGTTGACGTAGCAATTCTAAGAGAAATTCCATCACTGGCTTTTGCAGGATTGGAATCATTGGCTTAGGAATTGTGTAGGTAATTGGGCGTACGCGAGTACCTTTACCAGCCGCTAGAATCATGGCTTTCATAAATAGTTGCTCCTCAACCTCATGTTTTTATATACCTAAATTAATTGATACCTAATAATCGCCTAAATTCCAGCATTTAGTCATCATTGAAACCACTGACAGCTTTAAGTAGGGAGTAGGGGTGAGAAGTGAGGGGTAAGTGGTGAGTAGCTAGTGGAAGAGTGACTAGCGCGTGAGTTTTGAATTTTGTTCGCGTTCGCGTGCCAGATGGCACTATTTTAAATTGAAGAATATCAAATCTTCGTACGATTGGTTAGATATCATTCTTAAACTCAACACTCATCACTCATATCTTCCCTGCTTCCTTAGTTTCCCGAGTTCTCGAAAAACCCTGACCTCTGATTTTTGATCCATAACCTCTCATATTGCAGTAATTGTCCGAATTTTGATCTCTTGATAAAACTCATCTTGGGATAGCTCTACTTTTGACTGGGCAGATAGTAACAATAATGCCCAAAAAACGCTGACTCGTTCTTGAACAGGTGCGTGATTGGAAACTGCGATCGCCTTTGGCGCTGCGCTGTGCGCAATTGCTCTTGAACACTTCATTCGAGTCCACAACTCTACCAATTGATCTAAGTTCAGCCACGTCTGTTCCTGCTGTCGATCATTATGCCAGCAAGAATTTAAAAACAGCTCAATTTCTGCTGCTACCTCGGTGAGGTTTTCCTGGTGCGCTAATTCAAGTGCTTGGCGTAGTTGTGTACGCGATGGCGAGGAGAGCTTACGAGTGCGCGTGTTGTTTGATGATTCTGGTTGCTGCGCTTGCAATTGATTTGCCATTAATTGCAACTGAGTGATGAGTTCTTGCAGCGTAACTCGGCGCTTTTGTGGTGGCAAAGCTGCTGGGCGGCGACGTAATTGTTGCTCTAAAGGTAAACGTACTCTTGTGTAACTTTCGTTAGCGTCAAGAAAATCATCTTCTGCTGGTTGTAATTCAGCTTGCTGAAATTCTAGTTCAACCAATGTGTTGGCTTTAAACAATACGAGCATTGATGCCGATAAAAAGGCTTGTCCTGATTGTGATAAATCTGCTTCAGTAGCTGTTTGGGCAATTTCATCTGTAGCAAGTACTTCACTCAAATATCGATCAATTACATCAATGACCTGAACATCCCAAGGATCAATTTCTCCTTTTTGGGCAAGATCAATCAAAAGTGTAATTTTTTCTAATAGGTGCGTAGCATCCATAAGGTAGGAATCAGAGTCAGGGATCGGAGGTCAGGGGGTAACAATGATTTAACAGTAGAGGTGTCATACTACTTGCAATTCCTAAATACAATGTTTCCCTCATGCCATTGAGGAGCATTGTAGGGAATAGTAACGTTTTAAACAACTGATAAAAAATCTGAAAATTTAGCTGTAGTCAGGTGCTTGATGGTATGGTGATTATAAATGGTCAAAGATTGACTAAACTATATCAAACTCAATCGCCACACAGTAGCATATAAAATGCTAGTGCGATTACCAAAATATTATCTTTTGGACATAACACTTTCCTGTCCTATTGCTGATCGCTGTAACTTAGCTTGATTGTTTTGATAGCAGCCGTCATGGGTGGATTGCACTACGGCAAATAATGTTGAATCAACCTGACACGCTAGCCTTGCTTAATCTAGAATTTAAAATCTAATCTAGGGCACAAGCAGCGATCGAGCAACATGAACATTAACGTAGCGGATCTTCGTCAAGATTACACTCTCCAAGGCTTGCAGGAAAAAAACGCTGATCCCAATCCCTTTAGACAGTTCCAACTATGGTTTGACCAAGCGTTAGCTGCACAGATACCTGAACCTAACGCAATGACATTGGCTACTGCAACTTCAGACGGTAAACCTTCAGCAAGAATGGTGTTATTAAAAAACTTTGACGAGCGAGGTTTTGTATTTTTTACAAACTATTCCAGTCACAAAGGACAAGAACTCGCAGCTAACCCGCAAGCCGCCCTCGTATTTTGGTGGGCGGAACTAGAACGCCAAGTTCGGATTGAAGGACGTGTAGAGAAAGCATCTGATGCAGAATCTAACGAATATTTTCAAAGCCGCCCATTAAACAGTCGTTTGGGGGCTTGGGCGTCAGATCAAAGTCAAGTCGTAGCTAGCCGCGAAGTTTTAGAACAGCGCTTGCAAGCGCTTCAGCAAAAGTATGAAAGCGAGGAAGTTCCTCGTCCGCCCCATTGGGGAGGATATCGTTTAATTCCTCATCTTATTGAATTTTGGCAAGGACGTCCTAGCCGACTCCACGATCGCCTCAACTATCGTCGTCAGGAAGATGGTAGTTGGCAAAGGGAACGCTTGTCACCATAAATAGGGGTGAGGAGTTAGGGGCGAGGGGCGAGCGAAAGAGTGACTAAAGTGCTAAGCATTCAGGTTGCTTTACTTTCAGGAGTTAAACTTGGTGCTATCTGAGTTGTGGGATCGGGCATGAAATTATAGCGTAAATAAATTCCGGCTGTTATGAATAAAATAATGATAAAGGTGCCAATTCCTAATGGATTGGGTAGCCAGAAAATAGCTTCGAGGTGATTGAGTGCGCCTGGCTTAAGTGTCCATACAAGTTGTCTTTCTGCAATTTCGGGCGGTACGGCGTTCTCATCAGTTTCGACGCTTTTTGCGCCCCAAGGAGTATTTAAGCGAAACTCCAAGTCAAGGATTTCATTAGGATTGATAAGGACGTTACCGTTAGTTGAAACCAAAGAAAGCGATCGCAGATCTAGTTCATAAGTAAGGCGATTTCTCAGTAAAAAGATAAAGTTGTTTTGGTTGAGCTTGAGCTGGGAATTTACAACTGGGATTTCAGATGGTTGGGTAATAGCTGTATTTGTTTTAGCTGTTGGATGAAAGAATTCATTGAACTTAGATTCAAGTTCTGCACCGTTATTAAAAGGAATTGTGACGGTGAGTTCTTCACTAGAAATGCGCTTGACTTTGCCATCAAGTTTACGGGCACGGCGTTCGATGCTATCTAACCACTCAGTAGCAGAATCACCACTGAAAGTCATTAGGCGATCGCCTAACTTAATATGCTGGATAATTTCGCCATGATTAGGGCTATCAAAATTAACTCCGGCTTGATACTGCACGCAGCCTGAAAGAAGCAGCGATGATAAAAGAACGATCCACAATAGCCGCCATCGTGCTAGAAATCGTAATAAAGTACGCAAAAAGCGAGTTTTATGCATTGTCAAAACTGCGGACATTAATCCTCCTATCGATTCAAATCGACCAAATCAACCCAGCAAGTGTTAAAGCGATCGCTATCAGTGCTACCCAGATAAAGCGATTGTCTTTTGTATTTACTTTACTAGGATCAATGGGTTCAGGAATCACTGGTGTTTGGGACGGACGTTTTTTACTCACCGTACCACTAGCCAATCGCATTTGACTTTCATTATCGGGTAATGTACCCAAGTCAGGAATTTGTGTTAACCATTCTTGAGGGCGCTTGAGTTGCGGTGCTTGCAATATGTATAATAATCGCCGCGCTTGTTTACTTGTTTCCGGATGGGGATGGCGCTTGAGTTGTTCGCACAATAACACAGCTTCTTGTCGCTGTTCTGCGGCTTCATATGCTGTTACTAGCCATATCTGAATATCTCCCCCTAACCGAGTATTTCGTGCAACAAGGGCGCTGGCTTTTTCCAGATGTTGCACTGCTTCGCGGTACTTTCCCCGTTCAAATGCGGCTTTTCCCGCTTGGTACTCACTTTTAACAATTGCTTGTTCAGAAGTCACGGTCTACTACAAGATATCTTCTTTCTTGATATTGCCACTTATCATCTGATTTTAGATGGAGTAAGTTTTATGCTACTTGCTCAAACACGGATTAAACTTTCCTAGCCGTGTTCTAAGCTACGGCATCGTTTGAAGTTAGTTGCTAACACTTAACTAGTAAAAAAATGCTTTAAATCAAGAGGTAGTCATGAAACGAGTAGCCATTAATGGATTTGGACGGATTGGACGTGCGTTTTTACGGATTGCTTATGGTAAGCCAGATTTAGAAGTTGTTGCGATCAACGATATTGTATTAAAACCCGACTTAGCTGCGTATCTACTGCAATATGACTCAGTATATCGGCAGTTTCCTGCGGAAGTAGGCTATGACGATACAGGTTTGATGATTGATGGGAAAAAAATCGAACTTGTCGCAGAAAAAGATCCGGCGGCGCTTCCGTGGAAGCAGAGGGATATCGATGTTGTTATCGAATCCACAGGGATTTTCCGCAGTGCAGATAAAGCCGGCTTACACATTGAAGCTGGATGTAAAAAAGTGATTATTAGTGCGCCAGCTAAGGGTTCTACTGTACCCACGTTTGTGTATGGCGTAAATCACGAAAGTTACGATCCAGAACGCGACTGTGTAATCTCTGCAGCTTCTTGCACCACCAATTGTCTCACACCAATCGCTAAGATCCTGAATGATGAATTTGGCATTGAGAAGGCACTGATGACGACAGTTCACGCTTATACTGCCGATCAACGATTAGTAGATACAGGACATCCTTCAGAATGGGCACGCGGACGTGGTGCAGCCCAAAATATTGTACCAACGACAACAGGCGCAGCAACGGCAGTTGCTTTGGTGTTACCAGAATTGAAAGGAAAACTTGATGGCATGGCGTTACGCGTACCGACTCCCACTGGTTCAGTAACCGATTTAAATGCAGTGTTGCAAAAGTCTGTGTCAGTAGAGGAAGTTAATAATGCTTTACGCAAGTATGCAACGAATGGAATGCGCGAGATTCTCAAAGTCAGTGAAGTTCCTCTAGTTTCTTCAGATTGTGTAGGAGATCCGCACTCGGCAATTGTAAACCTCTCTTCCACAAGTGTTCTTGGTGATAACTTTGTCAAGGTTCTCGCTTACTATGACAACGAATGGGGCTATGCAAATCGCTTGGTAGATTTAGCAAGTTACATTTTAAGAGGGGTGAGGAGTGAGTGAGTGGTGGCTAGTGGGAGAGTGGGAGAGTAAGAGAGTGGATTCTAATTGTTAATCCTACCCGCCTACCCTACTACCCTCTACCCCTCTGCTTCTCGTACTTTTTTTAGATTGGTAGGTATCATTAGTAGAAAAGAGCTATGGTAAAAGCCGCTAAAGAACATCTTTCGTCTTCGCAAGCGCGATCGCTCATTCTCTGGTTTGATCAGGTTGGCATCGCGGATATCCCTTTAGTAGGTGGTAAAAATGCCTCCTTGGGAGAGATGATTCAACATAACACATCGCAAGGTGTTAATGTTCCTAATGGTTTTGCGACAACAGCCCAGGCGTATCGCTACTTCATTCAAGCAGCGGGGTTAGAAGAAGAACTACGATCGCTGTTTTGCGATCTTGATGTTGCTGATATTAATAATTTACGCCAAGTGGGGAAACGAGCGCGATCGCTGATTTTAAATACACCGTTCCCTCAAGACTTGCAGCAAGCAATAAGTCAAGCTTATCAAGAAATGTGCCTCCGCTACGGTACAGATACTGACGTTGCGGTTCGTTCGAGTGCGACTGCTGAAGATTTACCCGATGCGAGTTTTGCTGGACAACAAGAAACATACCTTAATATCAGCGGCATTCACAGAGTACTAGAAGCCTGCCATCGTTGCTTTGCGTCCTTATTTACTGATCGCGCGATTTCCTATCGGCAAATTAAAGGATTCGACCGCGTTGATGTAGCACTTTCTGTCGGCGTCCAGAAGATGGTGCGTTCCGATTTAGCAACTTCTGGTGTGATGTTTTCCATTGAAACCGAAACAGGTTTTCAAAATGCAGCACTAATTACAGCAGCCTATGGCTTAGGAGAAAATGTTGTTCAAGGTGCGGTAAATCCTGATGAATACTATGTTTTTAAACCAACTTTAAAAACTGGATTTCGCCCAATTTTAGACAAAAGATTGGGAAGCAAAGAATTAAAGATGGTGTATGATGATGGTTCTAAACTCACTAAAAATATTAAAGTATCGCCTGAGGAAAAAAATCAATTTGCCCTAAATGACGAAGAAATCTTACAACTTGCACGATGGGCGTGTTTAATTGAAGATCATTATTCGCAAGTCCACGGCAAACACACACCAATGGATATTGAATGGGCAAAAGATGGAATGACTCAGGAGTTATTTATTGTCCAAGCGCGTCCTGAAACTGTACAGTCGCAAAAAAGTACTAATGTGCTGCGTAGTTACGAGTTTACCACTCAAGTTAAGACACAGCCATTAATTATTGGACGAGCCGTGGGAAGTGCGATCGCCCAAGGAAAAGCCCACGTAATTACCGATGCAAGTAAAATTGATCAATTCCTACCAGGAGAAGTCTTAGTTACCGATCGTACCGATCCTGACTGGGAACCAATTATGAAAAAAGCAAGTGCAATGATCACAAATCAAGGCGGGCGCACTTGCCATGCTGCAATTATCGCAAGAGAATTAGGGATTCCAGCAATTGTAGGATGTGGTCATGCAACATCTACTTTGCATACTAATCAAGATGTGACAATTTCTTGTGCAGAAGGTGAAGAAGGAAAAGTTTATGCAGGTTTATTGCCATTTGAAGTTAAAGAAATTACTCTAGATTTACCTCGTACTCGTACGCAAATTTTAATGAATGTTGGCAATCCACAAGAAGCCTTTCGCCTAGCTGCAATTCCCAATGATGGAGTAGGCTTAGCCCGCTTTGAATTTATTATTGCTAACCATATTCAAGTCCATCCATTAGCCTTATTAAACTACGACAAGTTAGACAATTTTGTTAAAATAAAAATAGCAGAATTAACTGCACTTTACGACAATAAACCACAATACTTTGTTGATAAATTAGCACAAGGTGTAGGAAGAATTGCTGCAGCTTTTTATCCTAAGCCTGTCATTGTAAGGATGTCAGATTTTAAGAGTAACGAATACGCAAATCTTCTAGGTGGCAAACAATTTGAACCCGACGAAGAAAACCCGATGTTAGGGTGGCGAGGTGCAGCGCGATATTACGATGAAGGCTACCGCGATGGTTTCGCATTAGAGTGTCAAGCAATTCTTCGCGTACGAGAGGAAATGGGTTTAACAAATGTGATTCCGATGATTCCTTTTTGTCGCACTCCTGATGAGGGGCGGATGGTGTTAGCAGAAATGGCAAAACATGGTTTGCAACAAAGTGAAGACTTGCAAGTTTATGTGATGTGCGAATTACCCAACAATGCGATCATGGCAGAGGAATTTGCCGAAGTTTTTGATGGATTCTCGATTGGTTCTAATGACTTGACTCAGCTAACACTAGGAATTGATCGCGATTCTGCACTTGTCGCACGATTATTTGACGAACGCAGTGAAGGAGTCAAACGGATAGTAAAGATGGCGATCGCTGCTGCAAAAAAACACAATCGCAAAATTGGTATTTGCGGACAAGCACCCAGCGATTATCCTGAATTTGCCCAGTTTTTAGTCGAACAAGGAATCGATACAATTAGTCTAAATCCTGACTCTGTATTAAAAACAACGCTGATAATAGCAGCAGCAGAGAAAGCAGAAGATCAAAAGAGACGTAGAGATAGAGAGATTGGATAATTATGTGTTGAACTATTTTTCAAATTGGTACTGCATAGATGAATGCTGGTGTTGAGTGGGCAAATCCACCGTCGAACTTCTCTTTACTTAGTAACGAAGTTCATGTGTGGCGGGTGACTTTAGATATTGATGCAACAATTGTCCACAGTCTTTTTGCTACTTTGTGCGCTACAGAAAAGCAGCGAGCAGAACGTTTTTATTTACAATTACATGGCGATCGCTTTATCGTTAGTCGTGGGGTGCTCCGACAAATTCTCGCTAGCTACCTCCAGATTCACCCCAGCGAAATCAACTTTAGCTACAACTCCTACGGTAAACCGAGTCTTGTTGTCGCAGATGCAGAACCTCTACACTTTAATTTATCGCACTCGCAGGAACTTGCTTTAATTGCAGTTACCCAAAACTGTGATGTCGGAGTCGATCTAGAATACATCCGCAGTGATTTTCCCTGTCAGGAAATTGCAGGGAGATTCTTTTCACCAACTGAAGTAGCTGTGCTGCGATCGCTTCCTTCACATTTACAAACAACTGCTTTTTTCACCTGTTGGACGCGCAAAGAAGCCTTTATTAAAGCAACAGGAAAAGGGTTATCACTGCCATTAGACAAATTTGATGTTTCCTTGCTTCCAGAAGAACCCGCGAAGTTACTATACACTTCATGGGATGAATCTGAAGCCCAGCGTTGGACACTGCAAGAAATTATTCCTGATGCTGGATATGTAGGGGCGATCGCATTACCTAGAAAGAACTGGTGTATTAAGCAGTATAAGTATAATTTTTAGTTTGCTGTAGGCTTAAGCCTACGGATTCGTAATCATCTATATGTCTTTACTCTCGTGTCTAAATTTTGCTAGCAATGAACTAACACGTCCGTTAGAATCTAAATCTGCATCAACATTTTAAAAAAGCAATGACAAGGAACGGCATTGGTATTCGCACAGCGCAACTACGTTCTCACCGAGTTGTCGGACAAATTCACGTTTACGATGGTGCCGGAAAAGGTAAGTCTCAAGCAGCTTTAGGCGTCGTTTTACGCTCCATTGGATTGGGAATTAATACTCGTAGCGCTACCCGCGTTTTGTTACTGCGGTTTCTTAAAGGACCAGGACGTGCTTATGATGAGGATGGCGCGATTGAAGCACTACAACAAGGTTTTCCGCATTTAATTGATCAGGTACGCACTGGAAGAGCAGAGTTTTTTAGTGCTGACGAAGTGACTCGTTTTGATCGTCAAGAAGCACGGCGCGGTTGGGATGTTGCTAAAGGCGCGATCGCTTCTGGCTTATATTCAGTTGTCGTGTTAGATGAACTGAATCCTGTGTTGGATTTAGGATTACTTCCCGTTGAAGAAGTTGTTCAAACACTCAAATCAAAGCCAGAGGAAGTCGAAATTATTGCGACAGGAAGAGGTGCGCCACAACAACTGCTAGATATAGCCGATTTACACTCGGAAATGAAACCTCACCACCATGCGACAGCCGCCGAAAAAGGAATTTCTGGAATTGAAATCTACACAGGTGCCGGTAAAGGTAAATCGACCAGTGCGTTGGGTAAAGCCTTACAAGCGATTGGGAGAGGAATTAGTCAAGACAAATCACACCGCGTTTTGATTATGCAATGGCTTAAAGGTGGCAGTGGTTATACCGAAGACGCCGCGATCGCAGCTTTACAACAGTCATACCCCGCATTAGTCGATCATCAACGTTGCGGGCGCGATGCCATTGTTTGGCGCACTCAACAGCAAGAATTAGACTATGTAGAAGCAGAACGCGGTTGGGAAATTGCCCGCACAGCGATCGCTTCTGGTTTGTACAAAACTATCATCCTCGATGAACTCAATCCTACAGTCGATTTAGAGCTATTACCCATAGAACCGATTGTCCAAGCGCTATTGCGCAAACCCCGCGACACTGAAGTTATCATTACAGGGCGCTGCCACAATCCACCAGCCTATTTTGATTTAGCTAGCATTCATTCTGAAGTATTCTGCCACAAACACTACGCAAACCAAGGAGTTGAATTAAAGCAAGGCGTAGATTTTTAGTAATATAGAATACATCGAGGTGCAATAATGGAAAATACTCAAGTTCTCGATCTCGTGGCAGGCGGGTTAGCAGTCGTCATTCTCATCGGCGGCTACTTAATGATGTTCACTGACATCTTGACAAAAAAGAAGTAGTGTGATTTTTGTACAGGCATCTTGCCTGTCAGCGCGATGAACGATCAAAGTCAGCAGCAACGATCGCTTGTGCGATCGCTCCAAGAATACCTGCGGGGAATTGCCGGAGGGTTACTATTTAGCTTACCCTTGCTTTACACAATGGAAGTTTGGTGGGCTGGATTTATTACCCATCCTTTGCGCTTACTGATATATGTTCTTGCCACTTTTAGCTTATTGCTTGGTTACAACCGTTACGGCGGTTTACGTCGTTCAGCCAGTCCATTAGAAGTTGCTATTGATTCGGTTGAAGAAATGGGGCTAGGATTAATCATTGCTGCGATATTTCTCTGGCTTTTGGGGCGAATCACGGCAGAAATGACTCTTAATGAAATCGCTGGCAAAATTATCATCGAAGCCATGACAGTTGCAATTGGTGTATCTGTTGGTACGGCGCAGCTAGGTGGAGGTGAAGGCAAACAGCAAACAGATAGTGGAATGAAAAGCAATTCATCGTTAGACGATCCCGACCCCACACCTTTTTTGACAAAAAGCAATGGTGACTTCGGCGGACAGTTAACAATTGCTTTATGTGGTGCAGTGTTATTCGCTGCTAATGTTGCCCCTACCGAAGAAATTATTCAGATCGCAGTAGAAAGTAATTCATGGCGGCTTGTAGGTTTTGCCTTTGTCTCAATGCTCTTAGGGGCAATGATTCTGTTTTATAGTAACTTCACTGGCACACAGCGATTCTCTAAAAAACGCGGCATCGTCAACGTAATTTATGGCACAGTTGTTACTTATGCGATCGCTTTAGTTGCTTCCGCTGCAATTTTGTGGTTTTTTGGGCGCTTTGATAACATGTCATTGATTACTTGCTTGGCACAAACCGTTGTTTTAGGGCTTGCCGCAACACTAGGTGCTTCAGCGGGAAGACTTCTACTGCAATGAAACAACTAGAAAAAAACTGGTTAGAGTGGATTGTGTTTGCAATTAGTCTTGTCTTAGTGGTTGGTACATTAGGATATCTAGTCTACGATGGGACAAATACAGCAAACTCACCTCCAAGCTTTGAATTTCAACTTGGGCAACCACAGCCGCAACAAAATTACTTCGTTGTACCAGTATCAGTGACTAATCAAGGTGACGAGACGGCTGAGGGAGTTCTGATTGAAGTTGTCCTAGAAAGTGATGGAACTGAACAAGAAACAGCTGAATTTGAAATTGCCTTTTTACCAAGACAATCTACTCGTGAAGGTTGGGTAACATTTAAAACCGACCCGCGTACGGTAGATCAGATGTCAGCACGAGTCATGGGTTTTGAAAAACCTTGAGAGAGAAGTAGGTTCTTGTTGGCTTCTAGCGTTGAACTCGGAACCTTATTTTTTGCTTTGAAGTCTGGATAGATAACAGTGTTTGATACTAATGCGCTACTCGATTGCATCAAATCATACTGAGAAGCACTCTCCTGCAATTGTTCTCAGGAATGATGGCAATTTTAAGTATGCGAAATAGTGATTTCGTTCTTAAAGGAGAACGTTTAATATGAATCGTGTTAATTCTTGGCATTCTGGAACAGCTGCGTTTATGGCACTTGCCGTAACAACGAGTACCATCACTCCTTTAATGTTATCAACTCCTGCAGCTGCGCAACTCTTTCCACAACAACCTTATCCTTCCAGAACCTATCCTTCACCAAATTATCCTTCTACTACACAAGTCACAATTCCGGCAGGCACTACAATTCCAGCGCGGTACGATGAAGCTGAACGAATCGTTGTCACTCCCAACGAAACGATGTCCCTAACCCTGACAGTAGCAACAAACATCATTAACCGTAGCAATACTGTATTAGTTCCCGTTGGAAGTCAAATTGTCGGACAGATCCAACCTGTTTATGGTGGTTCGCAGTTTGTGGCAAGAGAACTTGTATTGCCAAATAACCGACGGCAGAGTATCAATGCTTCTTCAAGAGTGTTTAGCCAAACTCAAGAAATCACCAGAGGTTCCAACACGAATTCGATCTTAAAAGGTGCAGCTATTGGCGCAGCAGCAGCAGCAGCAGTCGCAGCAATTACAGGCGATCGCGCGATCGCAACTGAAGAAGTCCTCGGTGGTGCTGGATTAGGAGCATTAGGAGGAGTTTTACTAGGACGCAGACGCGCTGAAGTTCTTGTCATCAATCCTACGACAGATCTTAATCTAACACTTAACTCAAATCTGCCATTGTCTACCTACTAATCAGAGAAACTAGTTAACTTTATTGAATGGGCAGGCAGGATGCCTAACCTACATCACTCCCAATGACGCATATGAAAAGCGGGTAGCTAATTGTATGTTTGCCTGCTAGAGGTGTTATTTAGTTTTCCTGGGTGCTTGACATCTGCTGGAGAATTGAGCTATAGAAGATATACCAGAACAGAAATTTTCTCATAATGAAAATAGCGCTTGCCCTTATCACCATTACCACCACAACTATCCATTTAGGAGGGTCATAAGGCGCTGCACTGAAATCAATCTTACTGCTTTATTCGCCCTCCAGACCAACTCTGGGGGGCAATATTTTTGAATTAATAAAGAATACCCATGTTGTTAATAATGCCACTTGCCACAAACACTACCACCACTACCATCACGCCAGGAGGGACGTGACGATTGATTGTGTATGCAATTTATCTATCCCTCCAAGCCAGCTTTGGAGGTTTTTTTATTGCTTAATGGTTGATTTAATAGGAGAAACAAAAATGGCAGATCACCGCGAACTCGCAAGGGATATGGACTTGTTTCATTTTGAGGAGCATAGTCCAGGAATGGTGTTTTGGCACCCCCAGGGGCTGCGGCTTTTGCGCAGCATTGAAAACTTTATGCAGCAGATTTATCAAGCCCATGAATTTGAAGAAGTGCGATCGCCTATTGTTCTCAAGCGATCGCTATGGGAACGTTCAGGGCATTGGGAAAAATTTGGCAAGGGGATGTTTGTAGTTGGCAGCAAAAAAGCAGATGAAGATAATGCAGCCCAATCCATCATTGACGCTGACTATGCACTGAAGCCCATGTCTTGTCCTGCCCATATTGCCATTTATCAATCTCACAAGCGCAGTTATCGAGAGAATCCTATGCGATTGATGGAGTTTGGGATATGTCATCGCAACGAATCTGGGACATTATCAGGCTGTATGCGACTGCGACAGTTTGTCCAGGATGATGCTCATATCTTTTGCCGAGAATCTGATGTGCAGCATGAAATTGGTAATTTTCTCAAGATGGTACAGCAAGTTTACGTTGCCTTTGGCTATAATCAGTTTTCCCTACAAATTTCCCTCAGACCCCAGCACCGACTTGGCTCTGATCGCTTATGGGATCGCGCTGAATCTCTGTTAATTGAGACAGTGCAATCTTTGGGGTACAGTTATCAATTAGCTCCGAATGAAGGAGCATTCTATGGTCCAAAACTCGAAATCAGTTTGCAAGATCACTTGGGGCGATCGTGGCAGTGTGGCACATTTCAAGTTGATTTCAATCTTCCTCAAATATTTGAGTTAGCGTTTGTGAATGAACGGGGAGAATTGGAACGTCCTATAATGCTACACCAGGCAATTTTAGGGTCACTAGAGCGTTGGATTGGCATTTTGTTAGAACACCATCGCGGTATCCTCCCTGTTTGGGCTGCTCCTACACAAGTTGCGATTGCCTCTATTTCTAATAAAGCCTCTGTCTGGGCGGAAACGATTTTCTCTCGGCTCAAGCAACTGGGGGTTAGGGTAGAACTTGACAACCAAGATCAGACAATCAGCAAGAAAATTCGAGAACTCTCTAAACGCAGGATTCCAGTGATTGCAATTGTAGGCGAGCAGGAAGCTAAGAGCAAAACGTTGAATCTGCGGTGTTTAGGTGCTGTAGAACAACAAGAAATCAGCCTTGCTCAACTTGAGCATAAATTGGTAGAGCTTGTCATGCCGTAGCAAATTTTCTCCTGATTGCCAGAAGTTAAAAGACAGGCGATCGCACGCTAACATTGCAGTGAAGCAGATGGATGAGAGATACTTGGTGAGATGCCACTTCTTACTTTCGCTGTTGTGGGAGAAGTACTGATGTCGCAAGTAGACGAAATTCTCGCGTTTTGGTTTGAACAACCGAATGCAGCTGATTACGGTAAACAACGCACGTTCTGGTTTACTAAAAGCCCTGAGATTGATCGAGAAATCTGCGAACGATTTTTGAGTGACTATGAACAAGCTGCGACTCATCAATTAAGCTCTTGGCAAGAGTCACCCCGCAACTGCTTAGCATTAATTTTACTACTAGACCAGTTTCCCCGCAATATCTTTCGCGGTACTCCCAAAGCCTTTGCTACCGACGCTGCTGCTCTTAGCACAGCACAGCACGCAGTTGCTCAAGGTTTTGATCGAGAACTATTAAACGTACAGCGCTGGTTTGTCTATTTGCCCTTTGAACACAGCGAGAATCTTGAACATCAACGCCAGTGTGTTGAATTGTTCGCATCACTAAAGGACGATCCTGAAAGTGCTTCAGCAATAGACTACGCTCAGCGTCATCTAGCAGTCATAGAGCGCTTTGGGCGCTTTCCTCACCGTAACGAAATCCTCGGTCGCGAATCCACTCCAGAAGAGATAGAATTCCTTCAACAACCAGGTTCGTCGTTTTGAGAAGATAACTAGGAGTAACTTAAACAAAAACCTTACATGGTACTGTAATTGGTTGTTACAGCATAACAGTAGCGTCTGTTGCTCATAAAGACGCTCCAAGTCGGATTGTAAAAGGACTACCTAAATATCCGATCCCTGTAGCACTTTTGGCGCGTTTAGCAGTTGATAAAGACAAACAGGGAAAGGGTATTGGCAGAGGTTTATTAAAAGATTGCTTAAAACGTATTAATGCAGCTGCCGATATCCTTGGTATTCGTGCATTACTAGTTCATGCTAAAAACAATGAAGCACGGGAATGGTATGAGCAATTTGATTTTGAAAGTAGTCCAACTGATCAACTTCATTTGTTTTTAATGTTGAAAGATATTCGGAGAATTTTAAATCATTAGCAAACATGAGAGTAAGCGAGTAGTCACTAGTGAAAGAAAAGTATTCTTCCCTGCACCTTTGCTCTCCTCTACTGTGGAATAACTTGAATCTGCGCTGGTTGCGAAGGTGGTTCCTGTAAAGCAGCTTGAATGCGTGGCGAAGCGAGTAGTTTTTGCGTATCTGCAATCAGACGATCGCCCCATAACTGCTCGCGTAAAAACTGCACGTCACCATAACGTTGGTCGATGCGTAAAGCAGCTTCTCCCATTGCGATTGCGCGTTGCTGATCGCCTCTAACATAAAGTGCAACTGCCATAGCAAGTTGTGGTTCTGCAGCTTGTTTGTCAATACTTAATGCGGCTTGCCAATACTTTACTGCTGCATTTATATCGCCTTGTTCGTATTTAATTAAACCAATATTATTCGTTGCAGGCCAGAACTTTTTATCAGAGGCGATCGCTCTGTTGTACTGCTCGATTGCTTGCGGAAACTGTCTTAGCTTATAGTAGGAATTACCTAAATCAAACAGTCCTTCTGGATCGTTGGGTTTTAACTTCAACCCAGCTTGCAAAGTATCCACGGCTGCTTGGTATTTACCTTGTTGAAAATGAGCTGATCCTAAAGCAAACATAATCGATGCATTTTTCGGATCTAACACCCTAGCTTGATCCAATGCGGCGATCGCTTCATCGTATCTGTTCGTTTGCAAATACAAACCACCCAACAAAAACCATGACTGATAGCTTCTTGGAGCTAATTGAGTTGCTAGTCGCGCTCTTGGTAAAGCTTGTTCGTACTGTTGAAATTGTGCCAGTTGCGCTGCTTCCTGCGCCAAACTTAACCCTTGTTGCTCTAAAGCAGCTGAATTTAGTTGCGGTGTGCGGGGAATCAGTGCTTGTCCCAATGCTGGTTTTGTGACACCCAGTAAGGCACAGACAATCAAGAATTTTATCCAGAATTTGTGATTCGGCACAGTACAGCCTCAAACAATAATCTACAGAACCTTCAGTTAGCTTAAACTATTCCGGAGGGAATATGTAGGGAGTAGGGGAGATAAGGAGAGTCGTGAAGTGTTGAGTTTAAGAGAGTTCTTCTAATTCAAAACGTGCTAACGCACCGCTACGCTAACAAAACTTAAAATTCAAAACTAGTCACTGGCTCTTTGTTCATCTTTTGTGATAAAAATCTCTACTTGTCTTTCACAGCTTAGATTAACATAGCGTGTAAAGTGCGGTAGTGAGAGGACAGTTGCTGTGGCTAAGGGAGTAGAAACGCACATCAGGGCGAAAATTCAACCTGTGGCAGTACAAGCCAAAAGGCAAGCGAAAGAAGCTAAACAGCATTTACTGCTGATGCTATGGTTAATGCGCAAGCGCAACCCTTTATTATTTTGGGGTGGCATCATTTCGATGTCTATGGCTTTTGGGGCAAGTGTGGCATTGTTTGCGCCAATATGGCCGAATAGCAATACTTTTAATCAAGAAAGACAATTCACTGGAAAAGGATTTATTAAAAGGCGATCGCCTGTAGACTTTTGGGCTGATGCTTCCCAATATCAAATATCACGTCCAGTTAATATTTTAGTGATGGGGATTGATCCTCCAAAAAATACAACCAACCATGCATCAGGAGTTTTTGCTGGTTCTAGCGATACAATGCTGCTTGTGCGCTTAGACCCTACAAACCAATCTATGAAAGTGCTTTCTATCCCCAAAGATAGCCAGGTTGTCATTCCTGAAATGGGGTTAGAAAAAATATCTCTAGCCAATGCTAACGGTGGTCCTGCTTTAGCTGCAAGAGTCGTTAGCCGTACTTTGAATAATGTTCCGATTGATCGCTACGTTCGGATTACCACAAATGCTTTTCAAGAACTCATCAATACGTTAGGTGGTGTCGAGGTTTTTGTCCCTCAACAAATGTCATATGTAGATGCAACTCAAAAGTTAGAAATTAACTTAGCCGCAGGATGGCAAACGTTAGATGGCGATCAAGCACAACAATTTGCGCGATTTCGTAATTCAAACGTTGGTGATTTAGAACGATCGCAGCGACAGCAGATGTTACTCAAGGCAATTCGCGATCGCCTAACCAGCCCAACTGTATTACCAATATTGCCTAAACTAGCTCGGTCAATGCAAAGTCATATAGATAGTAACTTGAGCTTAATTGAAATGCTCGCAATCGTAAACTTTGGCATTACAGTAGAACCACAAAATTTTCAAATGATACTAGCTCCAGGTAGTCTCAGTCCTCTTAGTTTAGATCCGAGTAGCTACTGGTTGGATGGTATTGGTATTAACCAAGTCATGAGCGAGTATTTTGATGTTAGACCTCTTGGGGGAATGCAAGCATCCCGCAGGCGATCGCTGACCTCTCTCAAAATTGCAGTACAAAACGCTTCTGGCGACCCTATTTTAAGCGATCGCGTCACCAAGTATTTACAAGAGCGTGGTTTTGAACGAGTCTACACTGTTTCTGATTGGCTTGACTCGCAGCGTCAAACAGAAATCGTTGCTCAACAAGGTAATTTAACAGCCGCAACCGATCTGCAACAGATTTTGGGTTTAGGGATTGTAGAACCTACTGCAACTGGCGATCTCGATTCACATCTGACGATTCGTATCGGTCAAGATTGGACACAGCAGCAGTAACTAAAACGGGGCTAGTAGCTAGTTATGAGTTTTGAGTTTTGAGTTATAGCGATCCTACTTAAGTTGTAAGATTTTTTTGGAAACGAACTATTAAGAACACATTGCCTGTAAGAGTTGCTGTTAGCCGCAGGTGTTAGGATAAGTCACAAAGAGAAGAGAAACAGAGGAATTCTTATGAATTATCTAGGATTGCTGTAAGAAAATTCTTTATAATTCAAAATTCAAAACTCAAAACTCATATCCCCCAGTCTCTCAAATCTCTCCGTCTTTACTTTAGGCTAACAAACAGGCAGCAGGAAAAATCAGATATTCTAGAAAAAAGAGCTTCCAAATAAACTGATAGAAGTTTGCGATCGCGCTTTTGTCTTGTAAATCGACCTGCCAACTTCGCCACCACATCAGCCCTAATAATAGCAAATGAGTACTGATTAAAAATACAACATTAACTTGAGGCAGCCATGCAGCAAAAAGCATTCCTAAATAGCAAATTGTTAGTACCCAACGTGCAAGATCAAAGACAGTCTTCTGTCCTAACTTGATCGTCAATGTTGTAATTTGATATTGGCGATCGCCTTCGATATCTGGAATATCCTTAAAAATAGCGATCGCAAACGTAAACACCAAAATAAACGCTGTTAGTACCCATACAACGGCAGGAATCGAGCGTTCAATCTGCAATACCCAACTAAAGTGCAAAAATAGTCCCAAATTTACGATGGCGCCGCGGACTGAGAAGATGCACAGCGCTGCCCAGAAGGGAAACCGCTTCAACCGAATTGGTGGTAAAGAATAAACAGTACCAATTGCTAAGCTAATTGCCACCATTCCTAACAAATATGATCCCAACATCCACGCCAAGAGTAACGCTAGCAAACCTGTCACTGCAACAATGGTTTGCCCCGTACGTTGCGAAAACTCACCAGATGCGATCGGTAAATGGGGTTTGTTGATTTTGTCAATTGCGACATCTTCTAGTTGATTTAGCCCCACAATGTAGACATTGCCACACAAACAAGCAATCCAAGCACCCAAAGGAGAAAGTAAAGATATATTGGTTCGGGCGATCGCATAAGTCAGCACATACACTCCCCACACACTTAAACTTGTGCCAATAATTGTGTGCGGACGCGCAAACTTCCACAAAGCATGTAACCAGCCACGCCACCCCAACTGCTGCAATCGCTCAAAAACTTGACTCATCAACTCCTCTGTCCTACTTCCTGCCACACAATAAACCAAACCGAATTAACCCGCGTTCATAACCGCGACTCATCAACCCCAAAGACAAAGCTGCTTGAATCGTATCCCAACCCGAAAACAGCAACCCCAAAAGCGCACCAGGATTAAGTGCTGAATCAATCACAACATTCCAAAATGGTGCAACAGCCGTTGACCAATCAGCAGTGCGTAGATCTTGTAAGCCAAGATTGCGGGCGATCGCTGCGTATTCTGGTAGCGAAATGACATAAGGTAAACAATAAACTCGGTAAATTTCTGCTAGATGTTTCCGTTCATCAGCAGTCAGTTCTCCTGCACTACCACCAGTAGGACGATGACACCAAGTGACCATCAACAACGTACCACCAGGTTTAAGAACTCGATAGCATTCCTGCATAAACTTTGCCTTATCAGGCATATGTTCGCCACTTTCGAGTGACCAGACAAAGTCAAAACTTGCGTCTGCAAAGGGCATATTTAAGGCATCTGCCACTTGAAACTGAGTTTGTTGACTTAATTGGGCAGCAGCCGCGCGATCGCTTGCTCTTGCTGCTTGCACAGGGCTAAGGGTAATACCTGTAACATGAGCTTGCAGTTTTTCTGCTAAATATAAAGAACTACCACCAATTCCACAGCCTACATCGAGAATTTTTTGTGCTTGTTCCACTTGGGACCACTGCAGTAATTCTTCAATCAAGTCAATTTGGGCTTGTCTGCGCTCTTTCTTATCCTTACCTGCTGCACCATAATACCCGTGGTGCATATGTTCGCCCCAAATTTGTTCCCACAGTCCAGAAGAAGCGTCATAAAATTGTTGAATTCTTTGATTTAGTGTTGCACTCATGAACCTACCACAGTGAGCCAAAAACCAATTAGCCTAGCAATTGATACTCGTAGGCTACCATGTGTGGTTTAAATTAAGTTGAGCTTTTTCCCATTTCTTACTTGTCTTTTCCTCATATGACTGTTTCTCGCTCGATTTGCTTTGGGTTTCTTGCTGTCATTACCGTAGGAACTATTTTACTGATGATGCCGTTTTCTACCAGCAGCGGGATGTGGAATAATCCGATTGTTGCTCTATTTACTGCGACTTCTGCAGTATGTGTTACAGGATTAGCTGTGGAAGATACCGGAACCTATTTTTCTTTCTGGGGCCAACTTTTTTTACTAATGTTGGTGCAGATCGGCGGACTCGGCTACATGACAGCCAACACCTTTCTTTTACTGCTACTAGGACGTAGATTTAGCCTGAAGGACAAAATTGCCATTCAGCAATCTTTAGATCGACCAGGAATTCATGGTAGTACGCAAATCTTACGTTCAATTATTGCTTTGACAGCAGTTATGGAAATTACAGGAATATTAGTGCTACTACCAATATTTAATGCTGATTATGGATTTAATCAAGGTTTATGGTTAGCAGTTTTTCATAGTATTAATTCTTGGAATAATGCAGGTTTCAGTTTGTTTCCTGATAGTTATATCAGATACCAGTTTTATTTACCTCTAGTAATTCCTGTTTCTGCCTTAATTATTCTTGGTGGTATTGGCTACCCAGTCATTTTTGAAATGTATTTATGGATGCGCGATCGCCTCCTAAAAAAACCATATCGCACCGTTTTTTCATTAAACTTTAAAGTGGCTACAAGCACAACTTTAGCATTATTGGTTATTGGAACAATTGCTTTTTTATTTATTGAACTAAGAAATCCTGAGACTTTTGGCACAGTGAACTTTGGCAATCAATTAGTTTTAGCTTGGTTTCAATCAGTGACAACACGAACTGCAGGTTTTAATTCTATTGATATCGGTCAAATGACAACAGCAGGACTCTTTTTAACAATTGCTTTAATGTTTATAGGCGCAAGTCCTGGTGGCACTGGTGGTGGCATTAAAACAACAACAGCTAGAGTACTCGCAAATTGCACTAAAGCAATTTTACAAGGTAAAGAAGATGTAGAAATGTATCAGCGACAAGTTCCTATATCGTTAATATTAAAAGCTATTGGTGTTGTCGTTGGCTCAACAGTAACAGTGATTTTGGCAACAATTTTAATGTCTGTGACAGATCCATCAGTAAACTTTATCAAAATTTTTTTTGAAGTTGTTTCTGCCTTTGCGACAGTTGGACTTTCAACAGGAATCACTGCTAGTGTTTCTGCATCTGGTAAGCTAATTTTGATCGTCACAATGTTTGTCGGACGAGTCGGAATTTTATTACTAATGGCTGCTTTACTCGGAGATCCCCGTCCTCGCGCCATCCGCTACCCCGAAGAAAACCTCTTGGTAGGATAGTTGTAGAGAAAATGTCTAGTTAGTTACGAATGTGAACCATACACTGCTAGGGTAGAAATCAAGCATTTTGTACAGAGTTTTAATCAAACAAGATTTTCTCATTTAAGGGATCAAGCGTGAATCTATCTTCTTTAGGTTTTTTCCGCAGTCTACGCCAAGGTAATCATCAGTTTGCAGTTATTGGGCTAGGACGATTTGGCAGAGCGGTGTGTTCGACACTATATCATCTAGGTTACGATGTGTTGGCAACAGATATTGACGAAAAAAGAGTTGCCCAGGTTTTGACAGATCAAATTGCTGCTCATGCAGTTCAACTCGATTCAACTCAGCCTACAGCACTAAGAGAAGCAGGAGTTTTTGAGTTTGATACTGTAATTATTGCGATTGGTAACTATCTTGAAGAGAGTATAGTGACGACACTTAATGTTAAAGAAGGTGGGGTTCCTCACGTCGTAGCTAAAGCTTCTTCTGAAGTTCACTATAAGTTATTGCAGCGTGTGGGAGCAGATCACGTTGTCTTTCCAGAGTATGAAGCAGGATGTGCATTAGCGCGATCGCTAACAAAACCAGCAATTTTAGATCGCTTTGACCTCGACCCAGATAACAGTATTGTAGAAATTATCGTCCCTGATGAATTTCATGGCAAAACAATTGCTGATTTAAAACTCCGCAGTCGCTTTGGCTTGAATTTGATCGCCGTCAGTCACAATGGTAAGTTTGTCATCAATCCTCAACCGAACGATCGCCTAGAAAAAGGATGCGCAATGGTTGTGATTGGCTCAAATCGAGATATCAATCGATTACCCATATAATAGCGGCACGCAAGCACGAAGTGCGAAAATGACAAGCGCAGCTCCTAAAATTAAAGATGGCAACTCAACTCAAAGTCATTGTTCTTGATGACGATCCTACAGGTTCGCAAACCGTTCACAGTTGTTTACTTCTGACGCGCTGGGATGAAAAAACTTTACAACTAGGATTAAGTGATGACTCGCCGATTTTCTTTGTCTTAACAAATACGCGATCGCTTCCGCCAGAACAAGCAGCATCTGTCACTCAAGAAGTATGCCACAATCTAAAAGCTGCGATCGCCGCCGCTGGAATTGACGATTTTTTAATTGTCAGTCGCTCAGATTCAACCTTACGCGGACATTACCCGATTGAAACTGATGTCATCGCTGCAGAACTTGGTTCCTTTGATGCTCATTTTTTAGTTCCAGCGTTTATTGAAGGCGGGCGGATTACTCGCGACAGTATTCATTATCTCATCGTTGATGGTATTCCAATTCCAGTACACGAAACTGAATTTGCCCGTGATTCAGTTTTTGGCTACACCTACAGTTACTTACCAGATTACGTTGCCGAAAAAACCCACGGACGCATTAGCCCCGCTCAAGTTGAACGATTTTTACTAAATGATATTCGTAGTGGTACAGACGTTGCAGGAAATGTCTCAACACTTGAAAGACTACAAAATCTCACAAATAATCAATGTGTTGTAGTTGATGCAGAAACACAAGACGATCTCAACCGCTTTGCGCAAGATGTTCTCGCCGCAGCAAAGCAAGGTAAACGCTATTTATTTCGCAGCGCAGCAAGTTTACTCACAGCACTAGCACAATTACCACCACAGCCAGTACCACCAGAGGAAATGTCGCAATATGTCCGCGCAGGTAAACCAGGTGTCGTGCTTGTCGGTTCTCACGTTAAAAAGACAACAGAACAGTTAGAAAAACTCTTGCAAGAATCTGACGTAGTAGGGATCGAAGTTGATGTCGCCCAGTTACTCACCGACTCATTAGAACAACCACATCAGTTATTAGACGCAACGCTAGAAAAAATCTATGCTACCCACGCGGCGGGTAAAACTTCTGTAGTATTTACTAGCCGTGAAGAACTAGTCTTTGCTGATGTTCAGACACGTTTGCAGTTTGGTATATCTGTTTCGGCACTGCTAATGGATATTGTACGCGGCTTACCCAGCGATATTGGGTTTTTGATTAGTAAAGGAGGCATCACGTCTAATGATGTCTTAAGTACAGGTTTAGCTTTAACAACAGCACGACTTCTTGGGCAAGTTTTAGCTGGTTGTTCAATTGTCCGCACTCCATCAGATCATCCTCATCCTGACTTACCCGTAGTATTGTTTCCTGGTAATGTTGGCGATGCTAATGCTCTGACGACGGTTTACAGAAGACTACAAAAACCTCACGAATAGCTTACCAATCTAAGAGTTGATTTTAGTTTTATCTACCGTAGATATAGTGCGATAGTCGCTTGCTGCATGCCATTTGTTGAGTACGTCTTTAATCAACACTTCTTTAAGCCAAATCTGAACCACAATCAGTAGCGGAATGGCGAGAAACAAACCCAAAAAACCAAAAAAACTGGCAAACACTATCACTGCCAAGATCGTAAATACTGGCAAGAGCGCAACTTCTTGTTGCATAATCAGCGGTACTAAAATCAAACTCTCAACTTGTTGAATGACAACATACAAACCAATGACAGCAGGAGCTTTCCAAGGTGCATCAAGTAAAGCAAGTAAAGCTGGAGGAAAAACACTCAAAGTTGGTCCAATATTAGGAACAAACTCCAATAACCCCGCTAAAGCAGCATTGACTAGTGGCAGTGGTACGCGTAGCACGGATAAACCAGTAAAGCTCAACAAACCTACAAAAAGCATTGTGATTAAAGTCCCTTTGATCCAGCCAATCAGAGCAACTTCACACTCTCGCAGAATGCGATCAACTCGCCGCCGATAAAAAGCAGGAAAAATCCGAATCAAAAGCCGACGGTAGGGCGCAGGATTAGCTAGCAGCATCAGAGTGATAACTAAAAACAACAGCAAGCTCAAAAATGCGGTAAGTGAAACATTAAGCAAGATTAAAAAATTGCCCAAGATTTGAGCAATCAAGGATTGCAGCTGCCCTGCAAGACTGCTGAAAATAACATTAAAATTATTCAAAACTTCTACAGGAACGACTGTTTGCAGCCAGTTGTACCAAATTCTCAGTCGATTGGATACCACAGGTATGAGTAATACCAGTTCTTGTAATTGCTCAATAATTCGCGGTACAATAACTGCAAAAAAGCTGATAATTAAAGCTATCAAGACAGTCATTGTCATAGCGATCGCAATACCTCGATTGATGCGATGTCGCTCGATACTGCGCACAACCCGATTTAAAAGTGTTGCCAAAACAACAGATGCAAATACTAAAAGAGCTATTTGCTGAACCTGCCACAAAATGTAGAGTGAGATTGCAAGAGCAAGCAAACCCAGCCATTGCCCAAATGTCACGGTTTTGCCTCCTTCAAGCTATTGCATGAGGTGTGCTGATACTGTAGTCTTTAGAAACTTAGGTGTCGTCCTCCTTAAGTCTTGGCAGTTAACTAATTGCTAACGGCTAGCTAATTTTTTGACTGAAAAAGATCCAGTTCTCATTCAGAACTAATCTAAGATGATATTAAGTTGGTTTCCCAAACCAGTGTTACATGACTGATTCTGCCTTGCCAGAAATAGAAAACGCAGTAGTCCCTCCCTCAAATACGGTGAATGTTAACTTACAAGTTCGCCTCAAGGGTGAGGGAGAAAAGTTGTTATTGATTTTGCCGACAGAAACCGAAACTGCGACAGCAACAAGTTGGTCTGATCTTTGGCAACAATTAAAGCAGCGACTAAATGGCGGCGATCGCTTTTGGCAACCTAGCACAACTGTTCATCTCATAGCGACAGATCGGTTATTAGACGCTCAACAACTTCAAGCAATTGCCGATGCTTTATCAGAAGTTCAACTTCAGTTAACCCGCGTGTTTACTAGTCGCCGTCAAACAGCTGTTGCCGCAGCAACCGCAGGTTATAGTGTCGAACAAACATCCGTTACTAAAATTAATCAAACATTAAACGCCACCCCTGTACCTCTGGCAGAACCACTGTATCTCCAAATGACTGTGAGATCTGGTATGGAAATTCGTCATGCAGGTTCCGTAATTGTGTTAGGAGACCTTAACCCAGGTGGTACTGTAGTGGCAAATGGCGATATTCTAGTTTGGGGTCGTTTGCGCGGAGTTGCCCATGCAGGTGCTGCTGGTAATTCTAAGTGTCTAATTATGGCACTGCAAATGGAACCAACGCAGCTGCGGATTGCAGAATTTGTCGCGAGGGCACCGACGAATGTTCCATCTCAGTTTTATCCTGAGGTTGCTTACGTCATGTCTGAAGGTATTCGGATCGCTAAAGCTGCTGATTTTTCTAAATCCCAATTTTCGTTACCATCATGAAGCGCATTATCGTTACTACCTCTGGTAAAGGAGGGGTAGGTAAAACCACAGTCACCGCCAACCTGGGCATGGCATTAGCCCGACTAGGGCGTAAAATTGTTTTGGTGGATGCAGATTTTGGGTTAAGAAACTTAGATTTGCTTCTGGGATTGGAAAATCGGATTGTCTATACGGCAATGGAAGTCGTATCAGGTGAATGTCGTTTAGAGCAAGCCTTAGTAAGAGATAAACGCGAATCAGGGTTGGTCTTGCTTCCTGCGGCACAAAATCGCAACAAAGAGGCAATCACTGCCGAACAGATGAAACAGCTTGTGGATTCTTTGACACAAATGTATGACTATGTTGTCATCGACTGTCCGGCTGGCATCGAAATGGGGTTTAAAAATGCGATCGCCGGTGCAAAAGAAGCATTAATCGTCACGACACCAGAAATTGCAGCAGTACGGGATGCCGATCGCGTCATTGGTTTACTCGAAGCTCAAGGTATCAAAAATATTCATTTAATTGTCAACCGCCTGCGACCTGCAATGGTACAGGTAAATGACATGATGTCTGTACAGGATGTCCAAGAAATTTTATCTATTCCTCTGATTGGTGTTGTTCCAGAAGATGAGCGTGTCATCGTTTCAACTAACCGAGGCGAACCTTTAGTGTTGTCTGAAACTGCCTCACTTGCAGGAACGGCATTCGATCATATTGCTCGACGATTAGAAGGGGAAAAAGTAGAGTTTCTCGATTTGGAACCTACCCAAGACAACTTCTTTGCTCGCCTGCGTAAGCTGTTGTTTTCTATCATCTAAGCTTCTACCCCTGCACCCACTGTCATGATTACCGAATTTCTCGACCGATTTTTTCCTGTACCGCGTAATGAGAATACCAGCCGCAGTGCAGTTAAGCAGCGACTGCAATTAGTACTTGCCCACGATCGCGCTGATCTGAGTCCGCAAGCACTGGAGAGAATGCAACAGGAAATTTTAGAAGTCGTCTCGCGTTATGTAGAACTCGAACCAGATGGATTAGAGTTTTGTCTAGAAAATAACCAACGAACAACCGCACTAATTGCCAACTTACCAATTCGGCGTGTTAAAGACGTTGATGTTTCATAACCTAGCGAGTGACTAAATGAGCGATTAATTGGCGATCGCCTAATGTTGATTTCTAACCGCTAATCTTCGTATAAATTTTTATAAAAAAGCCTTGACTGCCAAACCATAGAACATGGGCAGGTAAGATGCATAACCCATATTTCTTGTTAAATTTGGTTAACCTACTTACCAGTAGAAAGTAGATCAATATAAAAACTATTGACCAATTATTATTGTATCTCTATATTTTCTTTTGCTCTGACATACTCGCGTCATATCAGTGCTATATCTAGCACTCAAAATTGAAGATAGTGATATTTAGTAAGTATCTTATCTTCATTTACATAGCGCACACGGTACTTCGTGACTTATCAAAATTTGCACTTGAACAAACTATCTAACTCCCGACCTTCCCTACAGCAAATCGCTAAGTTGCTGGTTGCAGGCGTAAGCGTTCTGAGTATTGGCGTTACAGGGTGTACTCCCGTTTTAGAAGAACGAACGGAGCGTGGCACGTTACTTAGCCAAGCTGAGAGTACAATTACATCTGAAAGTGCAATTGCTGATGTCCAAGCTTTAGTCAAACTAGGTTCTAGGGTAACAGGCACACCTGTTATGGAACAAGCTAGAGCTTATCTAATTGAGCAATACACCCGTGCTGGCTACGAAACAAGAACTCAAACCTTTACATATCCAAAATTTGAGGATCTTGGCTCAAATATTACAGTTAATGGCCGCACAATTAATGGACGCGCTCTGAATGGCTCGATTGCTGGCAAACAAAGTGCGCGACTTGTCGCTGTTCCGAATGTCGGACAAACATCAGATTTTGCTGCGGTTGATGTCAAAGGCGCGATCGCGCTTATTCGGCGCGGTGAAATTCCGTTTCTCCAAAAAGCTCAAAACGCAGCAAAGGCAGGAGCAGTGGGTGTCGTTATTGTTAACAATGAGCCTGGCGATTTGTACGGTACGCTTGGTGGAGAAGTGCAAATTCCGGTATTAGCACTATCTGGAAAAGTAGGCAATTCTCTATTCGAGTCGCAGCAGCCACAAGTGTCGCTTGCAATCAATACTCGCCAACGCACTGTCACTGGGACAAATGTCATTGCTCATCTTCCTGGTGTCACACAACCGCGTGTTGTTGTTGGCGCACATTATGACTCTGTTCCAGGGTCTCCAGGAGCGAACGATAATGCCTCTGGAACTGCTGTTATGTTAGATGTTGCCCGCAATATGGCTCAAACACCTTTAGCACGTCAAGCTTGGTTTGTGGCATTTGATGGCGAGGAAGATGGTTTACACGGCTCAAGAAGTTTTGTTAGTCAAGCGCAACCTAGTTTTCTGAAAAGACTGGATGCCATGCTAAATTTTGATATGGTCGGTGTTAATGACCAGCTGCTTGTTGGTGGAACACAGTCACTCACAAAACTTACGCAAGCAACGCAATCTGATATTTCTGTCTTTGATAGTCAAGGAGGCAGCGATCATGCTCCCTTTGCAAGAGCAGGTGTGCCTGTCCTCTTCTTTTATCGAGGTCAGGAACCAAATTACCACACTCCTGACGATAAATCTATCGAACCAAGGTTACTAGATGAAACGTCTCAGGTTGGACTTAATGTTCTCAAGCAGATACTTAATTCTGATACCGTTACGGTTGCAATGTAAACTCATTTTTCATTGCCTGTAATGAGTAGAACTCTGCTGTTATGACCAGAACGATGCGGCGATCCGTACTCTCAGCCTCTAAGAATGCGAAGTCATAACGAGTACGATTATATCAGAAATAGTCAAATGTTTATTTGAAATGTGAGGGGCAGTTAAAACGTTTATCAATTCATTAAGTTGTACATATCCTAAAAAGCCATGCTGAAATTGTTACCTATAGGTGCTGCCTTAGCTACTATCATAAGTGCTCAAGTTCCTGAAATCTTACCATCTGCAGTCAAAACCACGGAGCACAGATCAAGTACTGCGGCAATGTTTGCAACTCAGCCAACTCATGCTACAAACTTATCCCACACGATCGCCCAAACTCGTTATCGCACACCACAACAAAGCGATGACTCTGGTCAAGTTGGCACATTAGTTGTTTTAGGAGCAATTGGTGCTACAGCAGCAGTAGCAGTTGCCAGTAGTACAAAAAATAAATCTTTCTCGCTTGGTAATATAACCAATCAGGGGAGTTTTAATCAAGCTAGCCCTAGACTGCAGAAACGATTGATGACGCTACTACACAATGACCAAGCAGCTGCTAACCGCCTCATAAATAATATCAAGCTCAATCATCCGCACCAATCGACAAACTGGGCGATTGAAAAAGCAATTTATGACCTAGAACGCGATCGCGGTGGTAGATAAGCCCAGGAGTAGAGGAGACTAGGAGTTACTCGTTAAGAGCCTTGAGTTATGAGCTTAAGAGAGTCGTAAAGTGCTGAGTCATGAGTAAAGAAAACTCAAAATAATTATCTCCCAACGCTTGCGCTTTCCAAAACTAATTACTAACCACTAGCTACTAGTCACTCACCCCTCACCCCTCACTCCTTCTTTACAACATTCCACCAGCAGCTTGGAAACGAGCGCGTGCTCTTTTTAAGGCTTGATTAGCTTGAATTTGCTCTTGACGTGAAGCATTTTGAATTTGATTTATTTTTGCTTCTGCTTGATTGTAAGCAGTACGAGCAGATTCTAAATCAATTTTGTCGCCACGTTCTGCGGCATTAACGAGAATAGTGACTTCATCACTTTCAACTTCAGCAAATCCACCCATTAGCGCGATCGCAACCCAATCTTCGTTAGGATTAGGGCGAACTCGCATAACGCCTGTATCCAATGCTGTTAGTAGGGGTGCGTGACCGCTGAGAATACCTAGCTGACCAGTAGTACTTGGTAGAATCACTTCTTGTGCTGTTGCATCCCAAACGGTTTTATCTGGTGAAACAACACGAACAGTTAAAGCCATATTTCTTAAAAAAATCAGGGAAGTTATCAAGTAGCGGAAACTGAAGGTTTCTATAGCAATGAAAGCTGGGGAGACTAGGAGACTAGGAGTTACTCGTTAAGAGTGTTGAGTTATGAGTTAAGAAACGTCTTCAATTCAAAATTCAAAACTAATCACTCGCCCCTAATCCCTCGCTCCTCACCCCTCTTCTAGCTTTTCATCTTTTCAGCTTTAGCGATCGCTTCATCAATGTTGCCGACCATGTAGAATGCTTGCTCAGGTAGGTCATCGAGTTCACCAGAGAGAATCCGCTGGAAGCCTTTGATTGTTTCTTCAAGCTTCACGTACTTACCAGGAGATCCAGTAAAGACTTCTGCAACAAAGAACGGTTGCGACAAGAAACGCTCAATTCTCCGAGCACGAGCTACTGTTAGGCGATCGTCTTCAGACAGTTCATCCAAACCAAGAATCGCGATGATGTCTTGAAGTTCCTTATAACGCTGTAGCGTTGCTTGAACTGCGCGTGCAGTGCTGTAGTGCTCATCTCCTACAATACTAGGCTGCAACATCGTAGAAGTTGAATCAAGTGGATCTACAGCGGGGTAAATTCCTTTAGATGCTAAACCACGCGATAGTACCGTGGTAGCATCCAAGTGCGCAAATGTTGTTGCAGGTGCAGGGTCAGTCAAGTCGTCTGCAGGTACGTATACTGCTTGAATCGAGGTAATTGATCCTTCATTAGTTGAAGTAATTCGCTCTTGCAATGCACCCATTTCGGTTGCCAGTGTTGGCTGATATCCTACTGCTGAGGGCATCCGTCCCAAAAGTGCTGATACTTCTGAGCCTGCTTGGACAAAGCGGAAAATATTATCAATAAATAAGAGTACGTCTTGCTTACTGACATCGCGGAAGTACTCAGCCATTGTGAGAGCCGCCAGTCCGACGCGCATTCTTGCTCCAGGTGGCTCGTTCATCTGACCGTAAACCAGAGCCACTTTTGAATCATTGAGGTTTTCTTCGTTGATTACCCCAGATTCTTTAAATTCATTGTAAAGGTCGTTACCTTCACGCGTGCGCTCGCCCACACCGCCGAACACAGACACACCGCCATGCTCTTTAGCGATATTGTTGATTAATTCCTGAATAATTACAGTTTTACCAACACCAGCACCACCAAACAAGCCAACCTTGCCACCACGACGATAGGGAGCAAGTAAGTCTACTACTTTGATACCAGTTTCAAATACTGAGGCTTTCGTCTCTAATTCAGTTAGTTTTGGTGCATCGCGGTGAATTGGAAACCTTTCTTCTGTATTGACAGGTCCCATGTTGTCAACGGGTTCACCAAGGACATTAAAAATCCGTCCCAAGGTAGCTTTACCAACGGGTACGCTAATGGGAGCGCCTGTATCGCTCGCTTCCATACCGCGAATCAAGCCGTCGGTAGAACTCATAGAAACGGCACGTACTTGGTTATCGCCCAGCAACTGCTGCACTTCGCAGGTCACGGAAACCTCTTGTCCGGATTCGTTGGTTCCTTTGACGATTAAAGCGTTGTAGATTTGAGGCATTTTGCCTTCGGGAAATTTAACGTCTACAACAGGACCAATAATTTGCGTAATGTAGCCAATATTTGCTTTTTCTGCGGTAGTGACCATTCTCTCGCCTCGGAGTGTAATTCAGCTATCTGGGAGATACAGTTCAATAGACTGTTTTTAAGATTATCACTGAATAGGTAGCGAACTGCACTTTCAGTGGTATTCCTGCAAAATCTATTATGGTGCATTATTGGCAGGAATTACCGCCTTTCGAGCGGAGTTATGAATGTGTTGAGTTTTAAGTTAATTACGAATTATTCAATCCTCAGTAGCGATGGGGTTATCTCATTATTTTTTGTCAAATAGGTATTTACCTTAAACAATATCAATAAACATCGATTCCGGAAACGTCTTCGTTGGCTTTGTAGGACATAAGAAATCCCTTCCTCCACAACGTGTTTATGCCCCAGAACTTCTCTGGTCAAAACCTCCGAGGATACTCTTTTAAAGGACAAGACTTAACAGGTGCTAATTTCAGCCGTGCAGATCTTCGAGGAACAAACTTCACCAATGCCATTCTCAAAGATGCTAACTTTAGCCATGCTTTAGCAGGATTACAGAACTACCGGATTGCAGGTTTACTCGTTATTTCTTTAGTGTTCGCAGTTGTTCTAATTCTCAACATTAAAGCAGGGCTACAGCTGCGGTTATGGCCTTTAATTGGTGCAGTGAATGGAGCTGTTGCTGTCTCTGCAGCGATCGCTACTTCGGTAATTGTTGCTGGAGAAGCCGCTGCAATTCTACATATCGTTGTTGCTGTTCTGGTTGGCACGTTCATAATAGTGACAAATCGAGAGCCTTGGTGGACTGTTTGGACAGCATGGACTGTGATATTTTTCAGCGCGTACGTTAGTTGGGGGGCTTTGGGCGATGCTCAGCAGTATGGCTTAGTCCGCAAAGTTGCTATTACTATTGCTGCTATAGGTGGTACTCGTTTTTGCGGTGCTGATTTAACCGATGCTAATTTTACTAAAGCCACATTGAAAGCTGTACAGTTTAGCCGTGCAAAATTAATTCGTACGAATTGGTTTCAAGCAAGACTTGACTTTGCTGATGTCGCACTAACGTATCTTGAAGTACCAAAAGTACGGCAGTTAGTCGTCTCTAAACATGGCAGAAATAAAAACTACGATCGCCTCGTGCTACAAGGTATCAACTTACAAGATGCTGATTTAGAAGACGCTAGCTTTATCGCTGCAGATCTCAGTGAAGCGACTTTACAAAATGCAAATCTATACCGAGCAAAGCTGGTTCGGACACAACTGTATCATGCCGATTTGACATCGGCTTGTTTAACTGGCGCTTACATTCAAGATTGGGCGATCGCTCCTGATACCAAAGTAGAGCAAGTTGAATGCGAATACATCTACACGCACTTGCCAACAAAGGACGATCCCGATCCTTGTCGTAAGCCAGATAATAAATCGGAAAACTTCAAGCCTGGTGACTTTTCTGACTTTATTGCACCAATTATCAAAACACTCGATCTGTATCGTCATCAAAATGTCGATCCACGTGCCGTTACGTTGAAGACACTTGATCTTTACCATCATCAAGGAATTGATCCTGGTGCAGCTGCAATTGCGCTGCAGCAGCTAGCCGCAAACCACCCCAATGCTGAGTTAGAAATTATCGCCCTGGAAGGACGAGGGCAAGACAAAATTCGCTTACAAGCCAAAGTCGCAGGTCATAGCGATCGCTCGCAACTGAGTGCTGAATATTTTGCTAACTACAGCGAAATTAAAGCTTTACCGTACAAGGATATGCAAGCATTACTTGCAGGAATTGCAGAGAAAGATCAACGCATTCGCAGCTTAGAAAACATGGTTGTTACTGCAATTCAAAGCAATAAATTTTACGCAGAAACTTACTATAACTTTGGAGATACTATGTCTGACAATCAAGGAAGTGTCAATATCAGTGGCGTTCAAGGTAGCGTTAGCGGTGTTGCAGCGGCGGGACAAAATCAAAATATGACAGGAGTCGCGATCGGTCAAATTAGTGGTGCTGTCACAAACACAATCAGTCAACTGCAACAAGCTGAGTCTCCAGAAGCGCTGCAACTTGCCAAATTACTTGAGCATTTAAAGGCAGCGATTGAGGATGAGGCAGACTTGAACTCAGAGGATAAAGCAGAAGCACTAGAGCAAGTAAAAGTTTTAGCAGAAGCAGGACAAAAACCTCAAGCAGGAATGCAAAATGCAGCAAAAACCGCAATCAAGATCCTGAAAGGCACTGCCGCAAGTTTACCAAGTGCTACTGCCTTTGTCGAAGCGTGTAATAAGCTACTACCGTTGATTACCAAACTGTTGGTTTTGTGTTGAGACTGCGTTTTACACTCAAAATTAGCTATGCGATCGCATCTTGATGAATTGCCATACTTAGCAATTTTCCTCTGTCGCACGGAAGATGGCATCAACTTTCAGTATCCTTGAAACTGACAAAAAGTTAACTTACAAAACAGCCTTTATGGATACTGAGGAACTTCTCAAAAAGTATGCGGCAGGAGAGAGAAACTTTAGTATTGCTAACTTGCGTTCTGCAGATTTGACACGAGCAACGCTGAATACAGTTGACTTGAGTGAAGCAATTTTAAGCGAAGCAATTTTGACTCAAGCCGAGTTGAGTGAAGCAAATCTCAGTCGAACAATTCTAACAAAAGCAGACTTGACAGAAGCAGTTTTGGCAGGAGCAAAGCTGACTGGCGCAATCTTGACAGAAGCAGAACTAAGTCGAGTCAATTTATACGATGCTTTTCTATTAGGTGCGAATTTAGCAGGAGCTAATCTTGCCGAAGGTAACTTAGGAGGCGCTAACCTGAGTCAAGGAAACCTCAGTGGAACTAACTTAAGTGGAGCAAACTTAGCTCAGACAAACTTGCAAGGAGTTAACTTAACTGAAGCAAACTTGAGTAGAGCCGATTTAACCGAAGCAAATCTGAGTAGTGCAGATCTTAGCAGCGCAATATTGAGCGGAGCAATTTTAACTAATGCCAACCTGAGTGATGCCATTCTCAGTCGAGCAGTTCTTACCGAAGCTGTTTTACAAGGCGCGAACTTGAGTGGAGCTGTCTTGAGCGGTGTTAACCTTACTAAAGTAAACTTAGAAGGAGTAAACTTGAGTAACGCAGTCCTAACTAGTGTAAACCTCACAGAAGTAGACCTGAGTCAAACAAACTTAAGTGGAGCCACCATGCCTAACGGCAGTACCCACGACTAAACTTAGAGCCTATCAAAGGAGCATCTGTGAAAATTGCCGTCTTTGAAATTGAAGACTGGGAGCGCAAACTTTTTGATCAGTTAAGTGACAAGCATACTATTGAATACTGTGATGAGCCGCTAACGAGTGAAAATGCCAGTCAATTTACTGATGCTAATGTCATTTGTGCATTTATCTACTCGAATCTCAGTCAAAATATTCTACAGCAGTTCAATCAATTAGAACTCATCGCTACGCGATCAACTGGGTTTGACCAAATTGACACAACTTACTGTCAGCAACACAATATAAAAGTCTGCAATGTACCTAACTATGGCGAACACACTGTTGCTGAACATGTATTTGCTTTATTATTGGCGTTAAGCCATAGAGTTGTTGATGCTGTTGATCGCACTCGTAAAGGTGACTTTTCTTTTCAAGGATTACAAGGCTTTGATTTATTAGGTAAAACTCTGGGTGTGATTGGTACTGGTGCAATTGGACGTTGTGTTATCTCAATTGCTAAAGGTCTTCGGATGAATGTTGTTGCATACGAACAAAATCCCCGTGAAGAGTTAGCATCGCAATTGGGATTTCGTTATGCTCAAATGTCAGAAGTATTAGCAAGTGCAGACATCATTACATTGCACGTTCCTGCAAATAAAAAAACATATCATCTGCTTTCTGACGAGCAATTTTCTCAAATGAAGGATGGTGTAGTGTTGATTAACACAACTCGTGGAAGTGTAGTGGATATCAAAGCATTGTTACAAGCTTTAGCAACCGGAAAAGTCGCTGCTGCCGGCTTAGATGTCTTACCAGAAGAATTTGTGATGCATCACGAAAGTGAATTACTGAAGTCCTTAGTCCACAAACAAAATAACTTAGAAGCACTTCTTGCCAATCAAATATTACTGCGTTTATCAAATGTGATTGTGACTCCTCATAGTGCCTTTAATACTTATGAAGCTAGAACGCGAATTTTAGATACGACGATTGATAATATTATGAGTTTCTGTCAAGGCAAACCGCAAAATGTCGTTATTGATTAATAGGTATTAAGCAGGTATGGTGTAGCGATCGCGGCTTTCTGTGGCAGAGATAATATTTGATGTTCCTTCTATTTGAGCAGTTTCTTGAGCTAAAGTTTTATCCTTAATTGCCTCTTGGAACCAACAACATTATCCTCGTTGGTGCAGATGATAAAGCCAAGTTTTGTCCTCTACTCCTTCTGTTAGTTGAATAAACACGATCAGATTTTGAGCACGCAGGTTTAACTTGACTTTATTCGTTGCTAGAGCTAGACAGCGCATCTTTAACGCAGTGTAACATCTGGTACAAGCCAGAGATTTTCTAATAAGCTAGCGTATTTCTGATTCAAGAATGCTTAGATCAAAAATAGAACTTATCAGGAGTAATTGTCATAGGTCGCCTTTACTTCACTAAAATCTATCAATTACTCCTAACTCTGAATCAAGAACCAAAAGGAGTTTTGTCTTGCGGTGAACCAGGGGCTTGTGAAGGATCTTCGGAATCAGGAGTTGTTACGGCAATACCTTTATCTGGGGTGAGTTGCTGACGCTTCTTACGGTCAGCAGAAAGAATATCTGCAATTGTTGCTAATGCTTGCTCCATTTTGTCTACATTAGCGCGGTACAGTTCTAAATCCTTATTGAGTTTATCTTCTGAGATGTTCAAAGTAGCAGCAATATTCTTCAAAGCTTCGACTCGCTGCTTTTCATCTTTGACTAATGCAGGGTCTGATAGTTCTAATAAGCTGAACACTCCGATCGCAAACAAGCGGCTGTATTTAAAGTTGGGATTGTGAGCGATCGCCCGAATTTGTTGTTGGAGATCGCCTACTTCTTCTTTGTGAGATTCTCCACGCAGCCATGCCATTAACTCAGTATTTGACGCATTCTTCGCAAATAAACCAAGACGTTCGGCATCCTGGCGATATTGTTGTGGATCGCCTTCTACAGCTTGACACAAGGCATTAAAAATTGACTCTTTATCTTTTTCAGGTTGATAACCTTGCATAAACCGCTCGAAAGCAGTGACTACGCCCAAAGCATAAATTGGGTTGTAGTTAAAATCGACATTTACTGACAGCAAGTGCATTTCTACCATCAGTTCTTCCACCACTCGACGATAAATTGTATTGATCGGACGAGTGTGGGATGTGTAGAAAGCTCGCTTGGTATCGGAAACAGTACGGACGTTATTCACTGGACGATTTCAAGGGCGACGTAAACTCATTGTCGCGCTTAATAGCCACTTTGCCAAGTTGAGCTTTGATCCCCAGCTAGGGGAATATAATCTGAAGTTATATTTCAATGTCTAATAAGGACAAAGCGCTTAGCAGTTAAACATAAGCTAGGTAGCTACTAAATGACGAGTTACCGACTTTTAACTTTCACTCTCCTATTTGCACGTTTTTGTCCGGCTTTGAGGTGGATGTGTTGTAGGTTCGTAATCTAAACAATTAATTGCATCCTCCGTAAGTGCTTTGCAAGGATGTACTGTACATTTGAGTCGATAATCTCCGGTGAAGTAGGCGCAGCGGCTACAAGGAACTTGATGCAGTTGCTTTAGTCGAGTGATACCATCTCGCGTTGCTATCAAAATACTCCACAGAAAAACTGCTAGCAAAGATGAAACCGAAAGCAAACAAAGTGGGGTTGTAATCGGTTGGACAACTTGAAGCAATAAATTAAACATATGGGTTATGCCGAGTGGGTGTAAGTTGCAGTGTTTCTGCATCCTTGATGCTGCTTCAACAGGGTGCACTAATTGCTAGAAATCAAGAATTACAGAAATTTAATGAAAAGGATTGTCAATAACTAACGGTATAGTGTAAGCTATCTTGCAAGTTTTTGAAAAAGATTTTCAATAATTTGGAGGTAAGATTACAGTGACAACTGTTGCTAAGAGTCCACTTTCAGTGGAGCAAGATCTAGCAGAGTCTCCTTGGTGGGCAGGTAACGCCCGTCTCACAAATCTATCGGGTAAGTTACTCGGTGCTCATGTTGCCCATTCCGGCTTAATTGTGTTGTGGGCAGGAGCAATGACATTGTTTGAACTGGGTCATTTTAATCCGGCAAAACCAATGTATGAGCAGGGCTTAATTTTGCTACCGCATCTAGCAGCCCAAGGTTGGGGAGTTGGTGCTAACGGTGCTGTGGTAGATACGTATCCGTATTTTGCGATCGCTGTTATTCACCTCATCTCATCAGCATTTCTAGGATTTGGTGGCATCTTTCATTCCTTGCGTGGTCCAGAAAGGTTGGAACGAAAATTTTCTTTTTTTGGCTACGATTGGGCAGATACTAACAAAATGACGACAATTCTGGGTATTCACCTTGTTTTACTCGGAATTGGTGCCTTTCTCTTAGTTGCTAAGGCAATGTACTTTGGAGGTTTGTATGACCCAAATGTTGAAAATGTCCGGCTTGTAACTAACCCAACGCTCGATCCTACAGTTATTTATGGCTATCTCTTTGGTGCTGTTGGTAGGTTCTGGATTGCTGGCGTTGACAATCTTGAAGATGTTGTCGGCGGTCATATCTGGGTTGGTGGAATGTTAATTTTTGGTGGGTTATTCCACATTGTGACTAAGCCTTTTCGCTGGACTTATCCGTTCTTTGTTTGGTCAGGAGAAGCTTATCTTTCCTATAGTTTGGGCGCTTTGGCGTTAATGGGGTTTATTGCAACACTGTTTGTCTCGGTTAATACGACTGTTTATCCAGAAGTCTTTTATGGTCCAGCATTGGTAGTACGGCAGAACGTTGTGCCTTACTTTTCATCGCCCGATCCTAATTTAGTCACCTCTCGCACGTGGCTTGCTAATGCTCATTTTTGGTTAGCGTTTTTCTTTTTGCAAGGACATATTTGGCATGCTTTGCGATCGCGTGGTTTAGATTTTCGTAAAGGTCGCATTAGTGAGAATGCTGTCATTCCTCAACCTAGTTAATGCAAGTGATTAGTGTTTGTTCTAGAAAATTAGTGCTGCAATAACGCAAATAATTCTCAAGGAGTTGCCATGACTGCGGTAATTTCAGATAGCCCTTACAAGAATCAAATTCCTGATGTGGGCTGGTGGGCTGGTAATTTTCGTCTGACAAACTTATCAGGTAAGTTATTAGGTGCGCACGTTGCTCATGCAGGTTTAATCTTGCTGTGGGCTGGAGGAATGACACTGTTTGAGTTGTCGCGCTTTCATCCTGATCAACCGATGTACGAGCAAGGGTTGATTTTGCTACCGCATCTAGCCACATTAGGCTTTGGTGTCGGGGCTGGCGGACAAGTTGTTAGTACCTATCCCTACTTCGTAATTGCTGTTTTGCATCTGATACCATCAGTTATTCTGGCAGCAGGAGGGCTTTATCACGCTCTGTTAGGACCCGAAGTTTTAGAAGATAATCCGACCTTAGCTGGTTTTTTTGGCTACGACTGGAAAGACAAAGACAAAATCACGTCTATTTTAGGCATTCACCTCATACTTTTAGGCTTGGGTGCATTGCTACTCGTTGCCAAAGCAATGTTCTGGGGCGGATTGTTTGACCCTTGGGCAAGTGGTGGCGGTGATGTGCGCGTCATCAGTCATCCCACACTCAACCCTATCCGCATTTTTGGCTACCTATTCGGGGCTTGGGGTTCAGAAGGAATGGCAGCGGTAGATAACTTAGAAGACGTTGTCGGCGGTCACATTTGGGTTGGATTAATGCTAATTGGTGGTGGACTGTTCCACATCTTGACGCAACCGTTTGCATGGGCGCGACGCATTTTAATTTATTCAGGCGAAGCTTATCTTTCTTACAGTATTGGTGCTGTTGCCTACATGGGCTTCTTTGCTGCCTACTTTGCGTGGGTCAATAATACTGTGTATCCAGAAGTTTTTTACGGGCCGGTACATGCTTTAGAATCTGCGCCTGGATTGGTTTCTGTTCGTGGTTGGCTGGTGACATTCCATGTTGTTTTAGCCTTAATCTTTCTCATTGGTCATATTTGGCACGCCCTCCGCGCCCGCGCTGTTGCGGCTGGATTTGATTTTAAAAAAGGCGACATGGTTCAGCCACCACAAAATCCTCAAACAGCAACCGCAATCAGTTCTCAAGATGTGACATTGAACTTTCTCAAATACCTACCAATTTATCGCCCAGGAATTAACCCTTTGGCGCGAGGATTAGAAATTGGGATGGCACATGGTTATTGGCTAGTTGGTCCTTTTGCTGTATTAGGTTCTATTGGTACATTACGCGATGCCAATGTTGGCGATCTTGTTGGTTTACTCGCTGCTGGAGGTTTAATTCTCCTGCTGACCATCGGTTTTTCAATTTACGGCACTACCAAACTAGAAAAACGCCTAGAGACTTTGCCAAGACCAGCTTTTGCAGCAACAGTTCCCAACGTTCCTGAAGCTTTGCAAAACGTAGACGAGTGGAGTCAGTTTACAACAGGCTTTTTCATTGGTGGCATTGGTGGCGCAATTTTTGCGTACTTACTTTTGAATAGCTGGCGTGCATTTGTGGCGATCGCCAATTAATACAACAGGGGCAAAAAAGTATTTGAAACGTGCTTGATGCCCCTACAAATTTTGACTCAAGTATTGTAGGTGAAAAGATGTCAGGTATTGGTTTATTTTACGGTTCAACAACTGGAAAAACCGAAATTATTGCCGAGATGATTCAACAAGAATTAGGCGAAGAAGTTGTAGGGCTGCATAATATGGCAGATGTAGAGGGTAGTGAATTTAATGATTACGAAAACCTAATTATTGCTTGTCCTACCTGGAATATTGGTGAATTGCAAAGTGATTGGGATGGTTTTTTCCCTGAACTTGATGACATAGATTTTAGTGGGAAAAAAGTAGCTTACTTTGGTACAGGCGACCAAGTTGGCTATGCTGATAATTTTATGGATGCGCTAGGAATTCTAGAAGAAAAAATTTCTGAATTGGGCGGAAAAACAGTCGGCTATTGGTCAACTGACGGATACGAATTTAACGAATCGAAAGCAGTTAGAGATGGTAAGTTTGTTGGTTTAGCGCTTGATGAAGATAATCAATCTGAGATGACTGAGCAGCGCGTTAAAACTTGGATATCTCAACTGAAGCAAGAATTCGGAGTGTAGTTAATGACATTGTGGCATAGGCATCTTGCCTGTGCTTTTATCTATATTTCTACGGATGTTTATTAGAGACTTTATATGTCTATAGTTCCAGATGTTTTGTGGATAAATACTAGTCCTAGTCTGCAATGCTTTCATCGCCCACTATTGTGCTATTTATCCCATCATTTAACAGTCGCGCAGTGGGAATATTCCCAAACTCAAGATGAACCAAGTTCGCTTGAGGTTGCTTTAGAATTACTAGATGATTACTTACAATCGTGCGATCGCCCTGTTCACTTAATGGGTCACAGTACAAGTGGTTTACTAGGATTATTGTATGCACGCCGGTATCCAGATAAAGTTAAATCACTTGCCTTACTAGCTGTAGGTGCAGATCCTACTATTGATTGGCAACTTCATTATTATAATCACCGTAAAATTATGAGTTGCCAAAAAGTGCTAACTTCAATGGCTTATAATTTATTTGGCTCCCATGATAAATGCACAATTAATAGTTTTATTAAACGCTTATATAAAGACTTATATTGTTCGCTATCGCCGCACTCATTGTTACAACGAGTCAGTTTACCTGCAAGTGGCGTACCAGTGCCATTAATGGTTTGTGGCGGTACAGATGATATGATTGTCGAGCCAGCAGATTTACAAGGTTGGAAAGAGTATTTTAAAGCAAGCGATCGCCTATGGTTATGTCCTCAAGGCAAACACTTTTTTCATTACTTTCAACCTCAACTTGTAGGGGAACAAATACTTAATTTTTGGCAATTTACTCATCAATCAGCTTTACTTCATGCTAGCTTGTTGCTTTAAGCTTGGCGACTAAAGTCACAGCTTGACAATCAAAGTTCACCTCCGTGGACTAATTAAATAAGCATTCAAGCAAAAATTTCCAGGAACGCCATGAAACCAGCCGTAGGAGAAACGCCTTTAACCTTTTACCTTTCCCCTTTAACCTACTTCTTGTAGGAAGTCTAAGCGTTTATCGTCTGTGTAGCTAGATTTTAACCGCAAAGCTGTTTTGGTCTGCCATGAAACTAAAAACTGGTAAAAATGTTGTGTTAACACCTTTACCAGAAAAAGATTTATTTAAAAAGGTACGAGCGAGTATCAATGCAGATTGTAGGGGTGAGAAACTAAAGTCTGGGAAATGTGCGATCGCTTTACTCTTGACCTGTAGCGATCGCTACGCATATTTCTGTTAGTTAAGCTAATATAAATGTTCGTAAAGAAATTAGCTAAAAATCACTCTATATGGTTAATGCTGTCGAAAAGCAATCTCCGCATCGTGTAGTGATCGTCGGTGGTGGATTTGGCGGGTTATATGCAGCGAAATCCCTCGGCAGTGTTCCCGTAGAGGTAACATTAATAGATAAGCGTAACTTTCATTTATTTCAACCTTTACTCTACCAAGTCGCCACAGGGACATTATCGCCAGCAGATATCTCTTCTCCTTTACGTGCTGTCCTTAGTCGCAACAAAAATACTAAAGTGCTCATGGGAGAAGTTGTTGACATTGACCCAGAACAGCGCAAGGTGACACTGCAAAATCAAGACCTACACTACGATAGTTTAATTGTTGCCACAGGTGTTAAACATTCGTATTTTGGTAAAGATGAGTGGTCAGAATTTGCCCCTGGCTTGAAAACCGTTGAAGATGCACTAGAAATGCGGCGACGGATTTTTGTTGCCTTTGAAGCTGCTGAGAAGGAAACTGATCCGGAAAAACGCCGTGCTTGGTTAACGTTTGTGATCGTTGGTGGTGGACCTACTGGCGTAGAGTTAGCAGGAGCGATCGCCGAACTCGCTTACAGTACATTAAAGAAAGATTTTCGTAACATCGATACGGCTGAAGCCAAAATCTTATTACTTGAAGGGATGGATCGCTTACTCCCACCTTATGCAACAGAATTATCGACAAAAGCAACAACATCTCTCCAGCAATTGGGTGTAACGGTGCAAACAAAAACACTAGTCACTAATATTGCAGATGACATTGTGACAATGAAGCAAGGCGACGAAGTCACGCAAATTGCTGCTAAAACAATTCTTTGGGCTGCGGGTGTCAAAGCTTCTGCTATGGGAGAAATTTTAGCTAAGCGTACTGGCGCACAAATTGATCGTGCCGGACGAGTTATCGTTGAACCAGACCTCAGTATTCCAGATCATCCCAATATTTTTGTTGTTGGTGACTTAGCAAATTTCTCTCACCAAAACAGTAAACCCCTACCTGGTGTTGCACCTGTCGCTATGCAAGAAGGACAATATGTTGCAGCACTCATTAAACAACGGCTACAAGCAAAGACACTACCACCCTTTAATTACTTTGATCGCGGTAGCTTAGCTGTTATTGGACGCAATGCAGCAGTTGTAGACTTTGGTTTTGTTAAGTTCTCTGGTTTCTTGGCGTGGCTTACCTGGGTGTTTGTCCACATTTATTTCTTAATTGAATTTGATAACAAACTTGTGGTTCTCTTGCAATGGGGTTGGAATTACTGGACGCGCAAGCGTGGTGCAAGATTAATCACAGGCGAAGAATCTTTATTGACAGTAGGAGTTGATAATCAAGGAGATTTCTACACACCAACTAATAGCAATTCAGCCGTTAAAGTGTAATTTTGTTAATAGATAGTAATATAAATCTGGTTGATTAGTGGCGATCAAAAGTGACTAGCAACTCAAGTGCTAAACGCTAATTCTTACCACTGGGGATTGCTTTTTAGTAAAGCTTTTACTTGCTCAGCGTTGAGAGATTGAGATATAAAGAACCCTTGCGCATATTCACATTCTAATGTTCTCAGGTAGGCAAGTTGTGCTGGTGTTTCTACACCTTCTGCTGTGACGTCAATATTTAGTTTATGGGCAAGAGTAATAATTGTTTCAACAATTTCAGCGCTAGCTTGCTCAACACCAATACGTGAAACGAAAGAGCGATCAATTTTTAATCCGTTGATGGGAAAATGATATAAACGTGCTAGAGATGAGTATCCTATTCCAAAATCATCAATTGATAACTGAACGCCCAAATCTCTTAACTGTAAAAGCTTAGTTGAAATAGAATCATTTTCTTCCATAATGACGCCTTCAACAATTTCTAGTCTCAAGTGTGAGGCGATTAAGTTAGTCTGCTGTAGAACTTGCTGAATTTGCTCGACAATATTAGGTTGAGAAAACTGCTTGCCAGAAAGATTAATACTTATAATTAAGTCTTTTGCTTCTGCAAGTTGTCGTTGCCATTGACACAATTGATAGCAAGCCGTGTAAAAAATCCATTGACACAAGCGAGTGATCATCCCAGTTTCTTCTGCTGTTGCAATAAATCTATCTGGGTTTTGCAGACCATATTGGGGATGCTGCCAGCGGATCAGGGCTTCAAAACCAGTAATTTTGCCTGTCTGCAAAGAAATAATTGGTTGATATTGCACAATAAACTCTTGTCTTTCAATTGCATTGCGCAGATCTGTTTCTAGTTGTAGGCGTGCAACAGCTTTGGTATACATTGCAGGGTTAAAGATTTCGTAGCGCCCCACACCTTGGTTTTTAGCACGATACATAGCAATGTCAGCGTTGCGTAGGAGTGCTTCTGGCTGATCGTAATTAGTAGCACTTAGTGCAATACCAATACTTGCAGAGGTAAATATTTGTTGTTCTTCAATTTCAAAAGGTAACGAAAGTACTTGTTCAATTCTTTCAGCTACACGAATGGTATCGCTTGCATCTTGAATACCGTCAAGTAAAATTGTAAACTCATCTCCGCCCAAGCGGGCAACAGTATCAGTTGGTCGCAAGCATTCTTGTAACCGAGACGCGATCGCTACAAGTAACTTGTCTCCAAGAAGATGCCCTAAACTGTCATTAATGACTTTAAAGCGATCTAAATCAAGAAAAAGAACTGCAAATAGATAATTTTGATATCTCTTAGCGTGTTGAATTGCCTGTTCTAGACGATCTAGAAACAGTGCACGGTTGGGTAAACCTGTCAAGGCATCGTGAAAGGCATTTTGAAGCAATTCCTCTTCTGCTTGCTTGCGTTCAGTAATGTCTCGACAAATTGCGTGTAATTCTATTGGTTCGCCCTCGTTGTCAATTACTAGTTGATTGCGTTCGCGTACCCAAAGTACTGAACCATCTTTACAAACTTTACGAAGTTCTACTTCACTACTAGTAATCTTTTCGCGGAAGATACTTTCCATCCATTCCTGCATCCAGTTGCGATCGGCTTCATAAACTGTCATCAATGCAGGTTGACCAATTAACTCTTGTTTGTCGTAACCTAAATACTCAGCAGCATAGTTATTGACTGATTTGAGAGTACCATCAGCAGCGATCGCAAAATAAGCATCAGGCGCAAAATCAAACAACTTTTGATAGCGCTCTTCGCTTTCTTTTAAAGCTTCAGCATTGGCAATTTTAGCACTGAGGCGCTGACCAAAATAGGAACCTACTGATGCCAACAACAAAATACTTAAACTAGCAGTACCGGTAGCAATTGCTAAAACAAACCTATCGATTCCGGTAGAACCTTGAGTAAGAAGTTTGATTGAAGGGTAATAGTCAACTGCCATCATGCCTAGATAATGCAAGGCATCAATGGCAACACCAGCAAAAAGTGCACTACCAACTTTACCTAAACTTTCAGATGACACAATTCTTTCAGCACTAGCATGAAATGCTAACCACAACGCACTAGTTGACATAAAAATTGTGAAAGCCCCAGCAAAAATAATAAATTGTGGATTATAGACTGGCATTGCACCGAGTTGCATTCCCCACATTGCAGTAAAGTGCATCGTAATAATGCCCAACCCTACAAAAATGCCTCCTGTCAATAAAGGCAACCACCTCAGAGGTCTTTGGCTAGCAGTTGATAATCCGATTCCACAAAAGGCGATCGCGACTAGTAATGATAGTAAGGTTGTTGGAATATCGTAAGTAATTGGTATGGGTAGTTCGTAAGCAAGCATGGCAATAAAGTGCATGACCCAGATACTAATCCCTAAAGCGATCGCACTACCGCTTAACCACAACTTTCTTGCTGTTCCTTGTGTTACAGGAACTTGCCCAGCCATATCAAGTGCCGTATATGAACTGATAATTGCCACAACAAGCGAAAGTACAACCAAACGCAGATCGTAAGTAGCGCTCAAGGCTGTACTGATGGAAGTTATATCTTTAACAACCATAAAGTATGATATTAGTTACCTTATGCATAATTGAGTAAAATTTTTATCTTATACTCGAAATGACATTTACAGAGTTTGCGTAGCTACTGACATTCCAAAAACATTTATTTATTTTCAACTAAAAATCGTAGAAAATATACACTTCAAGCAACTTTTAAGCGTTTGATAGTACCAAAACTCCTAAAAAATGATAATTTTAATACGTAATGTCATTCATATTCATTATGAAAATCTGCTGACAACAAACATTAAATATTTTGTCAAAGTGAATGCATCGACTCCCATTTCTGTACGTTCATCAGCTGCTAAAATACCAGCCTGAGAATGCCACCACGCAGCGCTTGCGACAATTTCTACTAAAGGTATATCTTTGGAAGTCGCCTGTGCAATCAATCCTCCCAACAAACCTGTTAGCACATCGCCACTACCACCACGTGCTAAAGCTGGGGTACTTTCAGGATTAACCCATACACAATCAGCTTGCGCGATCGCAGTCCTTGCACCTTTCAACAACACAACTGCACCACTTTGTTCAGTGGCTGCACGTACAGCGGCAATGCGGTCTTTAGTAGGATCGACAGTATCAGGAAACAATCGCTTAAATTCGCCTGCGTGGGGTGTTAAGACGGTGGAGGCTTGTCTATGTTGCAATGTCTGAGTTGTTCCCATTTGAGCAAGAATATTTAAACCGTCAGCATCTAAAACCAAAGGGCGATCGCTATCTAACACTTCTTGTAAAATTGGCTTGGCATCTACTGTTAAACCAGGACCACAAGCGATCGCATCAAACGAACTCAAATCGGTTTTCTCTGGTAATTGCAGTTGTGCGATCGCACCGCTTTCGGTTTCAGGACAGCCGATAATTAAAGCTTCAGGTAATTGTGCAGATAACAGTGGTTTAATCGATTCTGGAACTGCTATTGAGAGCATTCCAACACCACTTGCTCTTGCGCCCAAGCCCGTCAAAATTGCCACGCCTGTATAACGCCGCGAACCGCAGATAAGTAAAAGATGTCCCTGTTTATATTTATGCGTAACAGGAGAACGCTTGAGAGGGAGAGTTGCGATCGCACTTTGCGGGGTAATACGTTGGATTTTTGGTGCTTCTAATATTGCTTGGATATCTGTCAGCGGAAGATCAAAATCAATTAATTCTGCTGCACCAACATAATCTAAAGCTTGGTCTTGCAACAATCCTAGTTTCCACAAACCTAAACAAAAGGTATGTGTTGCTTGTACGGCTGTTCCTAGCGCTTCCCCAGTATCAGTGTGTAAGCCAGAGGGTAAATCAATACTTACAACTGGCTGTGACCATTCGTTCAACTGATTGACAATTTGATCTACAGGAGAAGATAGCGATCTCTCTAACCCAAATCCAAATAAGCCATCAATAAATAAATCGCATTCTGCTAGAGGTTCCAAAGATTCATGAACTGGAATCTCCAAAATCTTGACATATTGTGCGTGTTGTGAAGTCAAATCTTTTAACTTAGAAAAAGGGCTGCAAACTGCAACCTGATATCCTTGAAAATGCAATTCTCGTGCTACGACTAGCGCATCACCCCCATTATGCCCAGGTCCTACTAAAATACCGATACGCGATACTTGTGAAAGAGGATAAAGCTCTATAATACGACGTGTAATGAGTCCGGCTACCTTCTCCATCAAGGCAGCAACTGGCATTCCTTTAGTAAAGATCCGCTCTTCAATATTCCGCATCTGCTGCGCAGTAACGACTATACGAGAAATTTGTTCGCGTCGTGCCGCAAGATGGGAATGATTTTGATTGAACATAGTTTTTTAGAGCTACATTGAGTTACTTACTCTCATTTTTCCTAAATTCATCAGAACGCCACCTGTAGTAAGAGAGAAATCTTATAGGGAAAGCACAGGAGTAGAGGAGAGTAGAGAATTATGTTTTGTTATCACCATTTTTTATTTAGTTGGATGAACGAGTCTTGTGTAAAAGATGCAGCATTGAGAGAATTATCCGTATTTAACTCATCGCTGAAAAACACGGGCTAAAAAAAATTATGAAAAACTTCTTTCTCAGCACGGCTGTGTTTTTACTCGCCTTTTCTCCAGTTTCTCTAGCAAGCGATCGCCAACTGATAGACGCAATTTGCCAGACAGGAAAGCCAAAATGCGTGGAACTTGTTATTCAGGCAATGAAGCAACGCTACCAACCACTTGCAAAGCAATGCGATCGTGATGGTTTATTTGCACTAGCCTACTTGCGAACGACACAAACTTTTCTCAAAACAATTGATGAGATTAACTACAACAATCCTGCATCTGTTATTCGAGAAGATGCCTTATTTGCCGATTATTATTTTCGAGCTTATGACGCTTACCATACAGGTAAAGGTTATGTTCCCCCAGTTTGGCAAATCGCGTTTGATGCAGCACAGCATCGCTCAGTGTCAGGATCGGGCAATCTCATTTTAGGCTTTAATGCACACATTCAGCGCGATTTGCCGTTTGTACTTTATGAGCTTTATTTAAAAGGTCATCCAGTAACCTATGAAGACCACACTCGTGTCAATGAATTTCTTCAACAGGTAAATATATTATCGGAAATAGCGCACAAGTTTGATCCGACAGTTGATGATGAAGATATACCAGGTAATGCAGATGATTTGCAACGGTTTCAACTCATTGCTCAGTGGCGTGAGGGTGCATACCGTAATTTTGAGCGCCTCCGCGATGCAAATACAAATACTCAACGCATCCAAATAGCAGCAGAAATTGAAGCACAGACTGCAGCTACTGCTTTTCTACTACAACAAAATTTTAGCTATCCGCCTGGGATAGATAGTTCTGAACGGGATACTTATTGCCAAGCGCAGCGGAAACAAAGATAAAGTCTACTCTTGCCGCAACATTCCATCTTCCATGTACGCTACACGGTCAGCTACATCAATAATACGTGAGTCATGAGTTACCATTAACACTGTACAGCCTTCTTCTTTGGCTAATAACCGTAGTAACTCAATAACATTGTGTCCGCTACGCGAGTCTAAAGCAGCAGTAGGTTCGTCTGCCATGATTAACCGAGGATTACCTGCTAACGCCCGTGCGATCGCAACCCGTTGTTTCTGTCCGCCAGATAAATCTCCTGGTTTATAGTTCGTATGACTTGCTAAACCTACTTGTTCGAGTAGATATTTCGCTTGGTTTCTTGCTAATCGTCCTTTAATGCCTTTAATATTCAGCACTAGTTCTACATTTTCGGCTGCTGTCAGCGCTGGAAATAAGTTAAACCCTTGAAAAATAAACCCAATATTTTGCAGACGAAAGTTTGCTAACTTATCGCGAGACATTTTTGTAATCTCTTCGCCGAGTAAGTATACGCTTCCTGCAGTTGGCGTCAGCAAGCCTGCCAAAATTGACAGTAAAGTTGTCTTTCCTGATCCGGATGGTCCCATTAATAGTTGAATATCGCCAGGAGAGACTTCTAAATCAATTCCTTTAAGGACTTGAAAGCAATCGCGTCCCGATTTGAAAGCCATCTCAACACCTTTTGTCAAGATTGCTTTTGTATTACGTTGGTTAGTTCGTTTTATTGATGTGGGATCAATCAGGGTACGGCTTGTTATAGACACAATAGGCTTACTTCAAGAATTGTTCAGAACTGAGACTACTTCAATGTATTCAGTTTTAAGGATCTTAATAGTATTAGACGCTGCTCGCCACAAAAAAGATTCTACTAATAGGAACAAATTTAGGAGCGAGGGTGAGGAGTGAGTGTTGAGTGTTGAGTTTTGTTCGCGAAGAAAAGTGCCGGAGGCATTTATTAAAAGAATTTTGAATTTTGAATTGAAGAATTTTCGTAACTCAGCACTCAAAATTCAAAACCAATCACTCACCCCTCACCCCTCACCCCTCTCAACACTAACGTTTACGTCAAAGATAGACGGGTAATACTCCTTCATGATTACGGCTGTTCCCACTGTGGGAGTTGTTTGTCCAAAGTTACATTAAACATAACTACATAAAAGTTTATGTAAGGGTAAATGACCCTACTTAAACAGCTCGGTAAAGGAAACCACGATGTTTGAATACTTTACAGATAAAGCCATCAAGGTAATCATGCTATCCCAGGAAGAGACACGTCGCCTGGGACACAACTTGGTAGGAACCGAGCAGATTCTTTTAGGCTTGATTGGAGAAGGTACGGGAGTAGCAGCAAAAGTGCTGACCGAGCTGGGAGTATCCCTCCAAGATGCACGCACAGAAGTAGAAAAAATTATCGGTAGGGGAGATCGATTTGTCCCCACTGAGCTTCCTTTCACTCCCAAAGTTAAGCGTGTTTTTGAGCAAGCTCTAGCTGAAGCTCGGCAACTCGGAAACAACTATATTGATACAGAGCACATTTTATTAGGATTACTCCGCGAAGGCGACGGAGTAGCAGCGAAAGTCCTCAGTAATTTGGGTATTCACCCAGAGCAAATTCGCACCGCAGTTATCAAAAAACATGGAGAGGTAGCGGCAGTTTCTGTAGGTAGTACTGAACGCCGCAGTGGTCGCACTGCAAGTAAAACAGCAACTTTAGACGAATTTAGTACAAATTTAACGAAGTTAGCTGCTGAAGGTAAACTTGATCCTGTTGTTGGACGCGAGAAAGAAATCGAACGCGCCATTCAGATTTTAGGACGTCGAACAAAGAATAACCCTGTATTAATCGGTGAACCTGGTGTTGGTAAAACCGCGATCGCCGAAGGACTCGCCCAACGGATTGTTGCCCAAAACGTTCCTGACATCCTTGAAGATCGCCAAGTCGTCAGCCTAGACATGGGTTTACTGATTGCTGGAACGCGCTTTAGAGGTGACTTTGAAGAACGCATCAAAGCAATCATGGCGGAAATTCGCGCTGCGGGTAATATCATCTTAGTCATTGACGAAATTCACACTTTGATCGGTACTGGTGGTGTTGAAGGTGGTATGGATGCAGCAAATATCCTCAAGCCAGCACTAGCCCGTGGTGAATTGCAGTGTCTTGGTGCAACAACCCTAGATGAATACCGCAAGCACATCGAACGCGATGCAGCACTTGAGCGTCGTTTCCAGCCAATCATGGTTGGCGAACCTTCAGTTGATGAAACGATTGAAATTCTGCACGGTTTACGTGCGACTTACGAACAGCATCACCGCGTTAAGATTACTGATGTTGCACTAGAAGCCGCTGCAAAACTATCAGATCGTTATATTAGCGATCGCTTCTTACCTGATAAAGCCATCGACTTGATTGATGAAGCTGGTTCGCGTGTCCGTTTAAGAAACTCGCAAGCATCTGCGACAAGCCAAGTCAAGCGGGAATTAGTCCAAGTATCGCGCGATAAAGAAGCCGCCGTTAGAGCACAAGACTTTGACAAAGCAGGACAGCTACGCGATCGCGAGTTAGAACTTGAAGCACAAATTAAAGCGATTTCTGAAAATCACAACAACGATGTCAACACTCCTATTGTTGATGAAGAAGACATTGCACAGATCGTTGCTTCGTGGACTGGTGTTCCCGTTAATAAGCTGACTGAAACCGAATCTGAATTACTGTTGCACTTAGAAGATACCTTGCATCAGCGGATTATCGGTCAACAAGAAGCTGTGACAGCAGTTTCTAGAGCAATTCGCCGCGCCAGAGTCGGCTTAAAGAACCCCGATCGCCCAATTGCTAGCTTTATCTTCTCAGGTCCTACCGGAGTTGGTAAAACTGAACTAACAAAGGCGCTTGCTTCCTATTTCTTCGGTTCAGAAGAAGCGATGATTCGCCTCGATATGTCCGAGTTTATGGAACGCCACACGGTTTCCAAACTGATTGGATCGCCTCCTGGATACGTTGGCTACGACGAAGGCGGACAACTCACAGAAGCAATACGTCGCAGACCTTACACCGTAGTGCTATTCGACGAAATCGAAAAAGCACACCCTGATGTCTTCAACATGATGTTGCAGATCATGGATGATGGTCGCTTGACTGATGCCAAAGGTCGTACAGTAGACTTCAAGAATACGCTCCTGATTATGACTTCCAATATTGGTTCGCGAGTGATCGAAAAAGGTGGCGGTGGTATCGGTTTCGAGATTGCTAACAGTCAAAGTGAGTCTAGCTACAATCGCATTCGCAATCTTGTGAATGAAGATCTCAAGCAACACTTCCGTCCTGAGTTTCTCAACCGCGTAGACGACATTATTGTCTTCCGTCAGTTGACTAAACCAGAAATTACGCAAATCGCCGATATCCTGTTAGGTGAAGTTTCCACCCGCTTGGTAGAACAAGGAATCGAACTCGATGTAACCGCCAAGTTCAAAGATCGCGTAGTTCAAGAAGGTTACAACCCTAGCTATGGAGCAAGACCATTACGTCGAGCGATCGTGCGACTGCTTGAAGACAGCTTAGCCGAAGCAATGCTAGCAGGTTTAATCAAAATCGGAGACACAGCCATTGTTGATGTTGACGATCGCGGCGAAGTGAAGATAGAAAAAGCAGCCAATAAAGAGTTACTACTATCTTCCGTTAGCTAATCACCTAGCTTAACCCAAACCCCTAGCAATCAAGCTGGGGGATTTTTTATATTATTGGGTTGCTAACCATATCAAATCCGGTTAATTACTTACAATTAAAGTAATGAGTGATTAGCAACTAGTTACTAGCCACTAGCAACTCAATCATAGCCTGGTTATTCAACTGGAGATGAGCTTACCCACTCTTTGCGATCTTTGTGCCTACCCTGCAGGAAGGCTACTGCCAATGTGCTTCGTTAAAGTAAGTAATATTATTCTAGTTGCATTAACCATGACCCTGATGCTATGAGCAAACGAGATCTCAAGTCTGGGAAATTTGTGACTGATTCTGAACCAGTGATCAGCAAGCCAATCAGTATTCGTCTTCCACCAAGTTTAGAAGCCGAACTACGAGCAGTTGCTGGAGATGCAGTTGCGCCGTGGATTCGAGAAGCGATCGCGGAAAAATTGGCAAGAGACAAACAATAGAAACACCCAACACTAGAGTGTCATCTCAATTTACAAGACAAGAAAAAGCGCCCCCGTGAAAGAGCGCTCATTAAGCAATCATAGAAGACAAACTTTTAAGACAATTTAGCTGTTTGCAACTGGTAGTGCTTCTCCGGTAGCTAAATCAAGTGGGAAATTATGTGCATTGCGTTCGTGCATCACTTCCATACCCAAGTTGGCGCGATTCAACACATCAGCCCAAGTACTAATCACACGTCCTTGCGAGTCCAGAACCGACTGATTGAAGTTGAAACCGTTCAGGTTAAACGCCATAGTACTGATACCTAAAGCAGTAAACCAAATACCAACTACGGGCCAAGCTGCAAGGAAAAAGTGCAGTGTACGACTGTTTGCTGTGGTTCCTAAGATAACCTCGTTTGTGCGTCCAACTAGGCGACCAAAATAGCCATGAGCAGCAACGATATTGTAAGTCTCTTCTTCTTGCCCAAACTTGTAGCCGTAACTTTGAGACTCAATTTCAGTTGTTTCGCGCACGAGAGTTGAGGTAACTAGTGAGCCATGCATGGCACTAAACAGCGCACCACCGAAGACACCTGCGACTCCTAGTTGATGGAATGGATGCATCAAGATGTTGTGTTCAGCTTGAAACACTAACATAAAGTTGAAAGTACCACTAATACCTAACGGCATTCCATCAGAAAAGCTGCCTTGACCGATAGGGTAAATCAAGAATACTGCGGTAGCAGCGGCGACAGGTGCAGAGTAAGCAACAGCAATCCACGGACGCATCCCTAGACGGTAGCTGAGTTCCCACTCGCGTCCCATGTAACAGAACACGCCAATGAGAAAGTGGAAAATCACCAGTTGGTAAGGACCACCGTTATACAGCCACTCATCTAAACTTGCAGCTTCCCAAATTGGATAAAAATGCAAGCCGATCGCATTCGAGGACGGTACAACTGCACCTGAAATGATGTTGTTGCCATACAACAGCGAACCTGCAACAGGCTCCCGAATTCCGTCAATATCAACGGGAGGTGCAGCAATGAAAGCAATGATGAAACAGGTGGTTGCAGCAAGCAAAGTCGGAATCATCAACACGCCAAACCAGCCTACATAAAGGCGGTTATCAGTGCTAGTGACCCAATTGCAAAACTGCTCCCACAGATTCGCGTCGCGTCTCTGTAGAGTCGTTGTCATGATGTTGGATGATGACGTTAAGGTTTACAGTCAGTTCTCTATTTAAATTAATTAACTGACCTGTTAGTTAATATGCCCTAATAAACTTTTTTTGTCAACACCCAAGTGTGTTTTAGCGATCAAAAAGTCTCAAAGCTTTGACGGAAAAGCATTTCAGCACCTATGATCGAACAGGATGATACGTTAATGGTGTTAAAAAGTCGTAGTGGCAACTAAAGCAGGAAAAGCAGCAAAACAGGTTCGGGATGCAGAGGCGACGAGAACAGCAATACTTGATGCAGCCGAAGCAGAATTTGCACAGTATGGTTTAAATGCGGCGAAGACGGAAGAGATTGCTGCGAAGACAGGCGTCACTAAGGCGATGATTTACTACTACTTCAAGAGTAAAGAAGATCTCTACGTAGCTGTGTTGGAACGGATATTTTTTGGTAGGTACATGGATTCGATTCAGCCAGAGGAACTCGAACAGTTATCGCCTGAAGAAGCACTAGAAAAGCTCATCCGGCGACAAATCGCTACTGACTTTCATCATCCGCATCTTAACCCGATTCAAATTCATGAAGCGCTGCAAAATCAAGGTAAGTATTACAAACACGTTCTCAGTAGCGATCGCGCGCAACAGGCTTTTGGTATTGTCACAAGGATTTTAGAGCGAGGAGTTGCAGAAGGATGCTTCCGCAAACTTCATCCACAACACACTGTAATGAATATTATGGGAGCTTGTAATTTCTACTTCACTGCCTACGAGAATATGAAGTACCTTTGGCAAGGTGCGCCATTACTCAGTCCGGAAACAGTTGAACAACATACTCAAGAAGTCGTTGATTTAATTCTAGCTGGTGTCAGAAACCAAAACAATAGATAGCTGTGAGTGTGACATTGTTCAGTTGCTTTTTGTCAATTGTATAAATAAACTTAATTTCATTTTTTATCCGTAGTATTTTGCTTTCTATAAAAGCGCGATCGCTTCCTGTAAAGATTCTTAATTCTTGAAATAATTCATAAACTCTAAAAACGGAAATTATTACTTACAAGTGCTGTTTTGAATGTGCGATCGCCCTCAGCAAACCGAAAACAAAAAATTCGGGTATCTCTCCTGAAACTTCTCCGGTTTACCCTACCTGCAAAAGCAGGATGCCTAGGCATTATAGAGATGTGCAGCAAATATGATTAAACAAAGCTAAGAGTAAAAGAGAGAGAATAAATATGACACTGATTCGTTGGCAACCTTTCCAAGAAATAGAAACATTACGTCGTCAAATGGATCAAGTTTTTGAAGAATTAGCAAGCAATAATCAACAGCCAGAAACATTTTGGAAACCTGCAGTAGAGTTAAAAGATACTGAAGATAGCTTAATACTTCGGGCTGAGATTCCTGGAGTAGAAGGTAAAGATTTAGATGTTCAGGTAACAAGAGAAGCCGTAGCAATTCGCGGTGAATATCGTCGCGAACAGCAAGCACAAGAACGCGGACTTTTCCGCAGTGAATTCCGTTATGGTAAGTTCCAGCGTGTTGTTGGTTTACCTGTTGCTGTTCAAAATGATCAAGTACAAGCTGAGTTCAAGAACGGCATTTTGACCTTAACACTACCCAAAGTGACGGAAGCTCGTCGTAAAGTTGTTAAAGTCAATATTGCAGATACTTCCACTGCTACTCCTGCAATTGCTAGCGAGCAATCTGATAATAACAATCAAGCAGACAAACCTGAGGCTGAACCTGCATCAGTTTGGTAATAAGTGATGCTCTGATTTTGAATAGATAGTTTCATAACTTAATCGCTGAGTAGTCATAATACTCAGCGTTTTTTTGTAGCTTGGCGAATGAATTCGCTGCTAGACAAACAAAGTCCACCTTCGTGGACTTCCCAACAAAATTTTTATTATTTTAGGGTACGAAGGTACACTTTATCTGGGTAGCCCCCGACTTTAGTCGGAGAACTAAAATATCCCGTGTTCATATCATGATTCTTTGCTAGTGATTGATCTTTACGCTAAATCATTGGTTATTGGGGGTTTAACTCAAGAAGAGTTGATTTCAGACTAATCTGTATGCTAGAGAGCGATAATTTGCTACAGCGTGCTTTTACAATAGAGCTTTGACATCTACCTCATGGTATGAAAATAAATCATCATAACCAAATGAAGTTGTCGCAGTTGCGGATCTTAGTCGCTGTCGCGGAGTGCGAGAATTTTAGTGAAGCAGCTTTGCAGTTAGAGATGTCACAATCAGCAGTCAGCCATGCGATCGCGACTTTAGAAGATCATTTAGGTGTCATCTTATTTTCGCGAGGTCGTCATGGTGCGCGTTTAACTCCAGTAGGTAAAAGAATTGTTGAACACGCCCGCGTTATTGTCAATCGTACTGAGGAAATTACTAAAGAAGCCGAGTCAGCAAAGGGATTAAAAGGCGGACAAGTACGCATTGCTTCATTTCGCAGCGTTGCTACGCATATTTTGCCACAGGCGATCGCCGAGTTTCATCGTCGTTTCCCATCGATTGCAGTTCATCTTACTGAACACGACAGTTGTGATGATGTAGAACACGCACTCCGTGGAGGACAAGATGATATAGGGTTTACGCTATTACCTGCGGGCGAGAACTTGGAAGTATGGGAGCTATTGAATGATGAATATGTAGCTTTATTGCCACCAAATTTCAAGTCTCAACCAAAATTAACTTGGGAAGAGTTAATTAATTATCCCTTGATCGTGCATCCGCTGGAAGACACTATGATGCAGCCAGTTGATGCTCATGTTCGAGCTTGCGGTTATAAATTGCAAGCAGCTTACGAAGTCGAGACTGATGCTGCTATTGTGAGCTTAGTTGCGCAAGGTCTAGGTGCGACGATATTACCGCGTTTAGCTGCGCAACCCATTCCAGCAAATGTGCAAATATTTAGTTTGCCAGTTCCCCTCAAACGAATTATTGGAGTTGCCGTTTTAGCTGACGCACTGCAAACACCTGCGGTTTATGCTTTTTTGGATACGATTAAACATAAATCCTTAATGGAGAATTTGTGACAAGAACTTTAACTTCACGCGCAAAGCCTACTTCATGTGTTACGCATACCATAGTCATTTCATGAGCAGGCGATCACGTCACTTATAGAACTTCCTGAACCACTTCGAGATTGTGTACTGATGTTGGTTCTTCAATGAGCATAACGTTGAGTTGCATTGCCAAAGCAAGAAAGAATGGGCAACGTATAAGTAGATACTTTTTTTAAATCTAGAATGATAAGCAGCAACAAACACTAAACGAATTAAAAACTCGATTGTGCAATTGCCCAAGGGAGTTATTGCTATCAAGAAGCTTGTTTAGTCAAATGCCCAATGAAGTAAAGAAACGAGATCGTTAGAGTTAAACGAGTCGTTGCAAAAACATGATGAGTGGTTAAGCAAAACCGCTGGGAATTACAAACTCAAATTGTGATTGTACGCGCTTTACCAGGATTGGGCGATCTTTTGTGTGCCATTCCAGCATGGCGATCGCTCCGTGCAGCACTACCGCAAGCAAAAATTACTTTAATTGGTCTACCGTGGGCAAAAACCTTTGTTTCGCGTTTTAGGCAATATATTGATGAATTGTGGGAGTTTCCTGGTTATCCTGGAATTCCTGAAGTGTCACCGCAAATTACAGATTTACCAAAGTTCTTTACTCGCATACAGCAACAACACTTTGATCTGGCGTTGCAGATGCACGGAAACGGTAACATTATTAACTCGTTCACTGTTTTATTAGGTGCGCAGGCGAATGCTGGCTTTTACCTACCAGGACAATATTGCCCCGATCCAGAACGCTTTTTACCCTATCCTGCTAGTGAACCGGAAGTGTGGCGACACCTACGCCTGATGGAGTTTTTAGGAATTCCCTTGCAAGGAACTGATTTGGAGTTTCCTTTAACTGAAGAGGATTTTGTTGCACTCAATGCAATTCCTGCAGTTAAACATCTGACACGCAAAGAATATGTATGCATTCATCCTGGTGCGAGTGTAGCAGAACGACGCTGGTCAACAAAGAAGTTTGCTATCGTTGCTGATTTTCTTGTTAAACGCGGCTTGCAAGTTGTGTTGACAGGGACTACAGCCGAAATTGAAGTCACCCAAGCAGTGCGATCGCAGATGCAACATGGCGATTGTGTGATTGATTTAGCAGGACATACTAGTTTAGGTGCGATCGCCGCACTATTAAATCAAGCAAAATTATTAGTGTGTAACGATACAGGGGTATCGCATCTCGCCGCCGCACTCAAAGTAAAAAGTGTGGTGATTTTTAGTGCTTCTGATCCTCATCGTTGGGCACCTTTAGATCGCGATCGCCACCGGATTCTGAGTACTTACTCGCCAGTTTCCTGTGAAGAAGCCAGTCATCAAAGATGTTTGCGAGAAGATTGCACAATTGCGACTATCACTAAAAATGCAAATCAACGTTTGATTCCTCCAGAAGCAGTCATTGCTGAAGTAGAAAACTTGTTGTCAGAGGTAACTTATGTCTGATAACTGGCAAGTACAACGAGTTTTGGCAATTCAACTAGACTCAGTATCGATTGAGTCAGCATTACAAAAATTGCGTCAGTTACTTCCTGCTGGATCAATCACTTTAATGACGAGTGCAAGTCAACCACCAGAATTATTTTGGATTGATGATGTTCTGATTTACAAGGAGCCAGTATTTGATAATCCTGAGCAAGAATTTAAGTTAATTGAACAACTAACGCAACGTCACTTTGACGCAGCAATTATTTTTACCACTACTCAATCACCTTATTCAATAGCTTATATGTGCTATTTGGCAGGCATTCCAATCCGTGTAGGGCGATCGCCAGAATTTGGTGGTAGCGTGCTTTCACATTGGGTGAAGTCACATTCAGATACGGATTTAGAAGACCAACAATCTTTACTGCAATTTCTAATATCAAGTCCGGCTAATTAATTCTAAATTAGTTTTTTTAATCTTATACCTATGCAACCGTTACGTATTTTAACTTGGCACGTCCACGGTAACTATCTCTATTATTTGACACAAAAAAGTTGCCATCAGTTTTATCTACCAATTAAACCCGATCGACCTGAAGGATACGGCGGGCGTCTCCCTGGATTTGCTTGGTCTGATAATGTCTGTGATGTTCCTGCACAAGAAGTCAGAAATCTCCCATTTGACTGTATTTTGTTTCAGTCACAAAAGAACTATTTAGAAGACCAATACGAGATTTTATCGCCAGCGCAACGCCAACTTCCTCGACTTTATCTTGAACACGATCCACCTCAAGGACACCCAACAGATACCCGCCATATCGTAGACGATCCTGAAGTACTACTAATTCATGTAACTGCGTTCAATCAGTTGATGTGGGATAACGGACGTACTCCGACTCGTGTTATTGAACACGGCGTTATTGTACCAGACGAAGTGCAATATAGTGGCGAACTCGAACGCGGGTTAGTGATTGTTAATAATCTGGCATCGCGAGGACGTCGTTTAGGGGCAGATGTCTTTGAGTGTGTTCGTGCTGCGGTTCCTTTAGATTTAATCGGGATGAATTCTGAGGAAATGGGCGGTTTAGGTGAAATAGGACACGAAGAATTGCCTCAGTTTGCTGCGCGTTATCGTTTTTTATTTAATCCAATTCGCTATACCAGCTTAGGGCTTGCGGTGTGTGAAGCGATGAGTATTGGTTTACCCATTATTGGATTAGCAACAACAGAAATGGTCACAGTTGTAGAAAACGGATCTGGCTATGTCAACACTGATGTCACCAAGTTAATAGAAACCATGCACGAACTATTGCAACATCCGAGTAAGGCGCGATCGCTCAGTCACGGTGCAAGAATAGCAGCGCGATCGCGATTTAATATCACCCGCTTTACCCAAGATTGGAACGCAGCTTTTGAACTAGCCTTTAGCAAACTCGATTTAGCCCCTCATCCCTAGCCCCTATGAAACGTATTGCCCTTATTAGCGAACATGCCTCACCACTGGGTACGTTTGGTGGTGCAGATAGTGGCGGTCAAAATGTCTACGTCGGTCAAGTCGCGAAGCATTTAGCTGTCTTAGGGTACGAAGTTGATATCTTTACCCGCAGAGATTGTCCAAAGCTACCCGAAATTATTTCTTGGAATGGCGTACGTATTATCCACGTTCCTGCAGGTGCGTCAAAATACATTTGCAAAGAAGAACTTCTTCCTTGTATGGAAGAATTTACGGCGTATGTACTGAATTTTTGTCAGTCCACGCACTATGACTTGATTCATGCTAATTTCTGGATGTCAGCAATGGTTGCCGCTGAGGTGAAGCGATCACTTGGTATTCCGTTTGTTGTCACGTTTCACGCGCTTGGGCGTGTTCGCCGCTTTTACCAAGGCAAAGCTGACGGTTTTCCTGATGCGCGGTTTGCAATTGAAGACCGCATTGTTGCTGAGGCGGACTTTATTATTGCAGAATGTCCCCAAGATCAAGAAGACTTATTGTGTCTTTATCATGCCAATCCTGAAAAAATTGCTATTATTCCTTGCGGCTTTGACCCATCCGAATTTTACCCAATTGAGAAAACTCACGCACGGGCATTTTTAGGGCTTAATTCTACTGAACCACTGATTTTACAATTAGGAAGACTTGTACCGCGAAAAGGTGTTGATACGGCAATTTGTGGTTTTGCTAAATGGTTGCAGCAAAATCGCGTTTCAGCGCAACTTTTGATTGTAGGGGGCGAATCAGAAACACCTGATGCTAGCCTGACGCCTGAAATTGGTAGATTGAGAGCGATCGCTCGAAGACATAGCATCGAGGATCAAGTGAGATTTGTTGGTCGCAAGTGCCGCGATCTACTTAAGTATTATTACAGTGCAGCAGATGTCTTTATTACTACTCCTATTTACGAACCTTTTGGTATTACTCCCATAGAAGCAATGGCGTGTGGTACACCTGTGATCGGTTCGCGGGTTGGAGGTGTCAAGTTTACAGTTAAAGACGAGGAAACAGGGTATTTAGTACCTGCAAAAAATCCACAAGCGATCGCCGATAAGCTAACAACTCTCTACGCAAATCCACATCGCGATCTCATGAGTCAGCAAGCTATACACCGCGCTCAAGAATACTTTACTTGGCAACAAGTCACGCATGATATTGCCGCACTTTATACAAAGATTATTCAGAATCACAAGCCAGTAACAAATAGCACACTTGTTGAGATTGACAGCAGCTTCGCAGCAGCAATTGATGCATTTACGCGATCGCGTCAGCAATTAATTCCGGCGATTAGCCAAGCAGCACAGGCAATTTTTGAGTGTGTCAATGCAGGGGGTAAAGTTCTTGTTTGCGGTAATGGTGGCAGTGCAGCGGATGCGCAACATTTTGCTGCTGAATTAGTCGGGCGGTTTCGCGTTCCTCACCGTGCCGGAGTACCGATATTAGCACTGACTGCGGATACAGCGTTTTTAACGGCATGGGCGAATGATGTTGGTTTTGAGTATGTGTTTTCACGACAGGTGGAAACTTTTGCTAAACCTGGAGATTTGTTGCTGGGAATTAGTACGAGTGGGCGATCGCCAAATATGATCGCTGCTTTTAAAACTGCGCGATCGCAACAACTTCGGCGTGTTGCTTTGTTGGGTAATGATGGTGGTGAGTTACTCAATTTGGCTGATATTGCAGTTGTTGTTCCGGCGTTTGATACGCAACGCATTCAAGAAGTGCAGATTTTTGTTTTGCATCTTTTGTGTGAGTTGGTGGAACAATTTTTACTCCAGAGTACGCAGGATTTGAGATTGTGTGGTGGGAAGGAAATGAGTTTTAACGAACCTTACTAGACGCAGAGAGAAGAAAGATGCGAGCAGTGTTTCTTGATAAGGACGGTACGCTGATTGAGGATGTCCCTTACAACGTCGATCCAAAGCGGATTAAGTTGAGTGAGGGAGCAATTACTGGTTTGCAGCAACTCTCTGAGGCTGGGTATGTGCTGATTGCGATTACGAATCAATCGGGTGTTGCACGGGGGTACTTTCAGGAGTCAGCTTTACAAGCAGTTAAGGAGCGATTACAGCAGTTGCTCTCACCAGCAGGTGTTTCTTTGTCGGGATTTTACTACTGTCCTCATCATCCTGAAGGCATGGTTAAAAAGTATACAATGCAATGCAATTGTCGCAAACCTGAACCTGGCTTATTGTTGCAAGCGGCAGTGGAGCATCATCTTAATTTATCGCAATCTTGGTTTGTTGGTGACATCCTGAATGATGTTGAAGCAGGACGTCGTGCTGGCTGCAAAACAGTTTTAATTGATAACGGTAATGAAACTGAGTGGCAGTTATCTCCTTTACGAATACCACACTATACTGTTGCTGACTTAGCTGCAGCAGCCCAGGTGATTATTGAGGTGTCGGGGTTGGTGTATGGTAAATGATTTGCTAGATGCGATCGCTGGTTTGAAAGTGCTTGTGATTGGCGAGGCAATGCTTGATTGTTATCTTCATGGCGCGAGCGATCGCTTGTGCCCAGAAGCACCTGTTCCGGTTGTGAATGTTACGAATATTGATCGCGTTCCTGGGGGCGCAGCAAATACTGCGGTTAATGTTTATTGTCTTGGTGCTGATGTCACGCTGCTTTCGGTTGTTGGTGACGACTGGGAAGGGACATTGCTACAACAAGCACTTGTAGAACGTGGTGTGTCTTCAGATAATATTTATACGCAACTCGATAGGCGATCGCTTAGTAAGCAAAGAGTTGTTGCCTCTTCGCAAATTTTAGTTCGCTTCGATCAAGGTAGTACCGTACCCATTTCAGTAGAAATTGAGCAAAAGCTAATCGCTCAACTCAATCAATTATTTCCTCAATGCGATGCTGTGATTGTCTCTGACTACGGTTATGGAATTTTGACGCCAAGAGTGATTGAGGCGATCGCTAAACTTCAGCAGGTCACACCGCGAATTTTGGTTGTTGATTCAAAGCATCTAGCGACATACAAACATGTTGGCGTTACTGCGGTAAAACCTAATTACACTGAAGCAGTGAAACTACTCGATTTGGAGGCAACAGTTAACGACACTAAAGCTAATCAAATTAGCCCTCACGGACAAAGTCTTTTGAATATCACAGGTGCGGAAATTGTAGCTGTTACTTTGGATGCTGAAGGAGCGATTGTGTTTGAGAGATCTACTTCAAACGGCTTTGAATTACACCGTACCTGGACTAAAAAAGCAACAAATCATGCGACAGGTGCTGGTGACACTTTCGTTAGCGCGCTTGCCCTTGCCCTTGCAGCAAATGTTCCAACAAAAGTTGCGGCAGAATTTGCTACGGCTGCGGCTGCAGTTGTTGTACAAAAAGACGGTACAACAGCTTGTACAGCACAAGAATTAAGGGAAGCGCAGAGAACACCAACGGAAAAATACGTAGGCGATCGCATTCAACTTATAAAAATATTAGCTACACACCGTTCTGCTGGGCGTCGTATTGTCTTTACTAATGGCTGTTTTGATATTCTTCATGCCGGACACGTTTCTTATCTTAATCAAGCGCGTACCTTAGGAGACATTCTTGTTATCGGCGTCAATTCAGATGCAAGTGTCAGCCGCATTAAAGGATCGACACGTCCAATTAATTCACTCTTTGATCGCATTCAGGTACTTGCTGGGCTTGGTTGTGTTGATTATCTTGTTTCCTTTGATGAAGATACTCCACTTCATCTTTTACAATCAGTGCGCCCTAATATCTATGTCAAAGGTGGCGACTATACCAAAGCTACACTACCAGAAGCACCTTTAGTCGAACAATTGGGAGGTGAGGTACACCTTTTGCCATTTGTAGAAAATTGCTCGACAACAAGTATCATTGAGCGCTGTCAATCATTACACAAGGAAGCACAGACATGAGCGCGATCGCATCTTGGGATTGTGCTGAAAATGTCTTGTGCATCCGCCTCGATACAATTGGCGATGTATTAATGACAACACCCGCAATCCGCGCGTTAAAAGCATCACATCCTCAGCGGCAAATTACACTTCTAACATCTTCAGCAGGAGCAACAACAGCATCACTTGTACCTGAAATTGATAACGTTATGGTTTACGATGCTCCGTGGCTAAAAGCAACTGCCCCTCGCAACAACAGCCGTCTTGAGTACGAAATGGCAGAACACTTGCGGAATTTACAATTTGATGCTGCAGTAATTTTTACAGTGTATAGTCAAAATCCCTTACCATCAGCATTTCTTTGTTATTTAGCAGATATTCCACTACGACTAGCACACTGTCATGAAAATCCTTATCAGCTACTAACTAATTGGGTTAAAGACCCCGAACCAGAACAATTTGTGCGTCATGAAGTGCGTCGTCAGTTAGATTTAGTGGCAGATGTTGGGTGTCAGATAGATAACGAAAAGATGTCTTTGCGTGTCTCAGAACAAGCACTGGATCGCGTGCAAATGATGTTGGAACAACTGGGAATTGAACACCAACCTTGGGTTGTTATTCACCCTGGTGCAACTGCACCATCGCGGCGTTATCCACCAGCAGGCTTTGCTGAAGTTGCCCGTCGTTTAGTGACAATGGGGATTTCAGTTGTTTTTACTGGTACTGAACCCGAAAGGCAGTTAGTTGAAGAAATTCAAACTTGCGCTGATGTGACGACGCGATCGCTTGTTGGGTGTCTTGACTTGGAGGAAATGGCAGCATTAATTGCGATCGCTCCATTATTAATTGCTAATAATACAGGTCCAGTTCATATTGCGGCTGCGGTTGGGACTCCTGTCGTTGATTTATATGCACTCACAAATCCTCAGCACACCCCTTGGGGCGTTCCTCACCGCGTTCTGTTTCACGATGTCCCCTGCAAGTACTGTTACAAAAGTGTTTGTCCTGAAGGTCATCACCACTGTCTAGAATTAGTTACACCCAGTTCTGTAGTGATGGCTGTTTGCGAACTTTTGCAAGAAACCCAAGCTCATCCTATTTTGCTTTAATGCTACGGGGATAACCTCCGCACGGCGCGGCTTCCAGCTCTTTCTGACCTCTGCCCCCTACTATATGAGTACGATTGATATCCTTATTCCTACTTATCGTCGTCCAGCTGCCTTGGCTGTTACGCTTACAAGTTTGATTGCTCAGAGTTATCGCGATTTTCGGATTATTATTTCTGACCAAACTGAGGAAAGCGATGCTACAGCAACAGGTGAAGTGCAAGCTGTATTAAGAGTACTTCGCGTGCATGGTCATGATATCCAAATCCACAAACACTTGCCGCGTCGCGGAATTGCAGAACAACGGCAGTTTCTATTAGAGCAAGCTAACGCACCTTATTCATTATTTATTGATGATGACTTGATTCTTGAACCTGATGTTGTTGAAAGAATGCTAGTTGCAATTCAAGAGGAACAATGCGGCTTTGTTGGATGTGCGTTTATTGGCTTAAGCCATGTCGATCAAATTCATTTTGATGAACACAATATTGATTTTTGGGATTCTTCCGTCCAACCAGAAATCGTGAGGCATCATACTCCTCAATGGGAGCGCTGGCGGTTGCATAATGGTGCAAATATCTACCACATTCAACAGAAATTAGGCATTACATCAGCAAAGCCCCGTAAATATCGCGTTACTTGGGTTCCGGCTTGTGTTATGTATGATACTGCTAAGCTTCGCGAGCTTGGTGGATTCAATTTTTGGCACGAACTTCCTCCAGAACATTGTGGCGAAGATGTTTTAGTTCAGTTACGTGTCATGGCAATGTATGGAGGCTGTGGTGTTCTTCCTTCCGGTGTTTATCACCAAGAATTGCCAACAACAATTAGCGATCGCCACATTGCAGCAGATAATGTGCTGGAGTGGGGTAATATTGCGATTAGTTAAAGGCTTTCTGTGAAGGGAGCAGGGAGGCAGAGGAGTAAACTTTTATACTTAAGTTTGACTCCTCTTTATTGGCTTAATATCTAGGTGTAGTGGTAGTTCCTGTCTCGGCTGGATCTCTGTAAGCAACAGTACGTTTCTGCTGACGAAATAGACCAGCTAAGCCGATGAGTCCGAGGAGTCCTAGCCATCCCCAATTATCGTTATCTTCTGATTCTTGAACCGTTGTTGTGGTTATATCTGGAGTAGTAGTAGTTGTTGCAGCAGCAGGTAGCGATAGCGGTAGAACAGCTACACTCATAGCGATTAGGCTTGCCCCGATTGTTTTAGACAAAGAAGAACGTTTCATATTCGAGTCAACTTTTGGGTGGAGGTACTTTTGGCTGTTTGAGATAATAATTTTGGTTGGTATAGCTAAGTGAAATTAGCTATAAATTGAAGTTATCAATTTTTACAAAAGCCTAAATCAATCTTCAGTAATAATTCTAGGTTTTTCTTGGATCTAACTGTAGAAGTAAAACAATATTTATAACTGTGGTAGCGAAGATTTTGTGATGACAAGCAGTACATTTTGTAACATTCTCTTTATTGAGTTGCTAGGAGGAATCGGTGATATTTTCATTGCACTGAGTGCAATTCAGGCATTAGCGCGATCGCACTCTCAAGCTCAAATGACGGTTCTAACGTTACCTCCTGGAGGAAAACTATTAGAAAGCGATCCTCTGATTACTCACGTTGTCTATGCAGATCGCAGTAATCCGCGAAAATCTGTAGAAACACTACTAGAAAGTCAAAATTTTGACTTGATTGTATCAGATACAAAATACGATGGAATTGAGCAAGTTATTCAACAAAGTGGTGCATTGCATTGTGTCACTAACTTGTGGCGAGATCCACCCACAAATCAACTTGTCAGCGATCGCTTTATTGAGATTTTGTTAGCAGAAAAAGTTATTCACAAGCAGGCGATCGCTACCGTACGTCTCCAGCTACCTTCATTAAATCAACAACGCGCTCAAGCAGCTTTACGTCACTATCCTCGTCCACTGGTGTTTTTGATCCCTGATGCCGGAATGTCTATCAAGCGCTGGAGTTCCTTTAACTTTATCACTTTAGGCAAAGCATTAAGACAAGCTTACGGTGCAACTTTGCTGATCCCTGTTGGTGCCGATGTAGAACAAGCTACAGAAATTGCCGATGGAATTGGTAGTAACGCTCGTATTTTTCCTCATGGTGAACTTGTTGATTTAGCTATAGCGTTGTCTTGTGCTTCTTTGATTATCGCTGCTGATACGGGTCTTGCACGCATCGCGGCTGCTTTGAACATACCAACAATTACGCTTTTTGGTCCTTCTTGGCACGGACGTTATGGACAACCACAGCCACACATTGACTTACAGGGTTATCCTCAGTGTCCTGAACGAAATATGAGCAACTTTACTGAGCAATCTTGCTGGTACAGTGGCGTTTGTTCACTACAGCAACCTTGGAGGAATTGCGTCGATGACATTTCTCCGCTTGATGTTTTTGCTGCTGCTGAGTCTTTGTTGGGGGTGTGGGGTGAGTGATTCTCTAAAATTACTGAGCGAGTGGAGTAATGTGCGCAATGTTCTTGTGATGCGGCTGGATAATATTGGCGATGTGATTATGACAAGTCCAGCATTACGAGCAATTAAGGAAAATTTACCTGCGTGTCGTCTAACACTGATGGCAAGTCCAAGTGGAGCGCACGCTGCATTGTTATTACCTTGGATAGATGAAGTGTTTTCGTGGCAAGCACTATGGCAAGATTTAGGAAGTCTTGATTTTAATCCTCAACGTGAGTGGCAGTTGATTCAAACACTCCGCGATCGCCATTTTGATGCTGCAATCATTTTCACAAGTTTTAGTCAAAGTCCTCATCCTCCTGCTTTTTTGTGTTATCTAGCAGGTATTTCCTTACGTTTAGGTGAATCAAAACAATATGGAAACGGCGTGTTAACAACTGAAGCCCCAGCCGCACCAGATCAAGTTCATCAAGTAGAACGTAATTTACGCTTAATTGAAGCAGTTGGGTTTCAAGTACGCGATCGCAGTTTGTCAATTCAATTTGATCCGGACGTAGAACAAACTGCATTACAATTGCTAGCTCGACACAGTATAGTTGATCGTCCGTACATCCTGCTTAATCCTTGGACAAGTTGTCAATCTCGTAACTACGATTCTTTACGCTTCGCTATTGCTGCAAAACAACTTGCGCAACAAACAGGTATGCCAATTGTTGTGACAGGCATCCTCAAAGATCGCGATCGCGCTCAATCATTGCTAACGACACTTGAGCCTCATGCCATTGACTTGATTGGTAGCACTACCTTACCTCAGCTGGCAGCTTTGATTGCTAGTGCTCAACTAGTTTTAACCAACAATACTTCAACAATGCATATTGCTGATGCTACGCGCACTCCCAGTGTGATTATGTTTGCTGGAACAGAGTACGAATCGCAATGGCGACCTCGCCATAACTTATCACATCTGCTGCGCCATCCTACTGCTTGTAGTCCTTGTTATGCCTTTAGCTGTCCCTACCAACTAGAATGCCTTGATATTCCTCCAGAGGATGTCGTTGCCGCAGGATTAGATTTGTTAGCGTCAGTTCAACAAAGAGCTTAAGTTAAACTGCAGATGCCCTGCGAATAAAGTCGGGGCTACTCAAACAAAGTTCTGAGTTTTGAGTTTTAAGTTTTGAATTAAAAGAATTTTCTTAACTCAACACTCATAACTCAACATCGGTGGACTTTGTGTATCTAGGAGCGAATTCATTTGCCTCCTATTTAACCTTTGAACTAGATGCTGTCCTCGTCCTGCTACCAGATTGACTGCGAGTTGTCTTTTTCTTAGCAGTAGTTGATGACTTTGATGCCGATTTACCATTACTGCTTGTTGAACTACGACGAGTTGATTTTTTACTAGTCGCTTTTGTTGCTAGCAGTTCGAGTGCGATCGCTAGCGTAATATCTTCTACTGATTTACCTTCGGGTAAGCCGACATTTGTTTTACCATGCTTGACATAAGGACCGTAAGGACCATCGTAGATATTCACTGCTTCTCCATCATCGGGATGCGAACCTAGCTCTTTTAAAGGTGGCTTAGTCTTACTCCGACCGCCACCGCGTCCTTTTTTAGGTTCTGATAGCAATTCTAAAGCTCTTTCCAAAGTCACCGTAAAAACATCATCCCCAGCTTTGAGCGATCGGTAGTCTTTTCCTTCTTTTCCTTGGTCATGTGCTACATACGGACCAAAAGGACCAATAGATGCTTGGATTTTGCCACCTGTTGCGGGGTGAGTTCCCAATAACCGAGGTAAAGACAAAAGCCCAACAGCTTTATCGAGTGTCAGGTTTTCAATCGTCATTCCTTTAGGAAATGATGCTGTTTTAGGTTTAGGATTCTCTTCAGTAGCGTCTCCCAGTTGAATATAAGGACCGCGACTACCAATGAGCACGTAAATTGGTTCTCCTGTTTCAGGATGACGACCTAATTGATCGGGACCTTCAGTTTTTTGCCGCAGCAATACCTCGACTTGCGCGGGATCTAAATCTGCAGGATTGACATCTTTGGGAATGGAAGCTGTAACAACACCATCACCATTTTCCACTTCAATGTAAGGACCAAATTTTCCAATACGGACTTTTGCAGCTAAGTCTTCAAGTTCTACAGTGCGGGCTGTATTTGGATCAATTTGATTTTCGCGTTCTTTTACGAGAGTTTCTAACCCAGAATCGCCCAAATAAAATTCTTGCAAGTAAGGTAGCCAGTTCACTTCACCTGTAGCAATATCGTCTAGCGTTTGCTCCATTTTGGAAGTAAAGCTAGTATTGACCAAATCAGGAAAATGTTTTTCTAGTAATCCTGTGACGGCAAAAGCAGTAAACGTGGGAACTAGTGCATTACTAACAAGTTGAGCATAACCACGGTCAATAATGGTACCGATAATACTTGCATAAGTACTCGGACGACCAATTCCTTCACTTTCTAGAGTTTTGACCAATGAGGCTTCAGTATAACGGGCTGGCGGCTGTGTTTCGTGTTTAATGGCTTCGAGTTTCTTACAATTTGGGCGATCGCCTACTTTGAGATCTGGCAAAATCACTTCTTGATCTTCTAACGCTGCTTCAGGATCGTCAGACCCTTCGACATAGGCGCGTAAATATCCTGGAAAATCAATGCGCTTACCACTCGAACGAAATCCGGCATCTTCTACCTGTAAATGCATCACAATTTGAGTTTGCTTCGCATCTGCCATTTGGCTAGCAACAGTACGCTTCCAAATCAAGTCATACACTGCCAGTTCACGACCGCTTAACCCTGTTTCTTGTGGTGTTCTGAATGTACTTCCTGCCGGACGAATAGCTTCGTGGGCTTCTTGCGCGCCTTTACTTTTAGTTGTGTATTGTCGGGGAGAAGGGCTAAGGTATTGCTTTCCGTAGAGTTGTTCAACACACGTTCGGGCGGCGGCGATCGCTTGATCTGATAAATGCACCGAATCAGTCCGCATATAGGTAATATACCCTTGCTCGTACAAACTCTGTGCTGTCCGCATTGTATCCCGTGCTGATAGTCGCAGTTTGCGGTTAGCCTCCTGTTGCAGCGTTGAAGTTGTAAACGGTGGTGCAGGCTTGCGCGTGACTGGACGTTCTTCTAAGTCTGTAACCTGCCAAGGCTTTCCCTTGAGGCGGTCTTTTAAAGCTTTTGCTTCCGCTTCATTAAGTAAAACAACTTTCCGCCCAGCAATTAACTTTCCGGTTGCTTCATCAAAATCACTACCATTAGCGACTTTTGTTCCGCCTAGAGTTACCAAACGAGATTCAAAAGCGTTTTTTGATGCAATTCCAGCAATTTCAGCCTCTAATTCTGCCTTCAAATCCCAATAAGTCGCTTGACGAAAAGCACGACGCTGGCGTTCTTTTTCTACCAACAGCCGCACCGCTACTGACTGTACTCGTCCTGCTGATAAACCCCAAGCGATCTTCTTCCACAACAGGGGCGACAGAGTATAACCAACAAGTCGATCTAAAATTCTTCTTGTTTCTTGAGCGCGTACAAGTTGCTCATCAACATCACGGCAATTTTTCAATGCCTTACGGATTGCATCTTGCGTAATCTCGTGAAATACCATTCGCTTGATTGGCACTTTGGGCTTGAGTAGCTGCAATAAATGCCAACTAATACTTTCACCCTCGCGGTCTTCGTCTGTCGCGAGTACCAATTCATCCGCACTTTTGAGCGCTTCTTTGAGTTGAGACACAACTTTCTTTTTGTCCTTAGGGACGATGTACAACGGTTCAAAGTCAGCGTCCACATTGACACCCAGCTGCGCCCATTTTTCTCCCTTCACTGCCGCAGGAATATCGCTAGCCGACTGCGGAAGGTCGCGGATATGACCCATAGACGCTTCCACGCGATAACCATTTGGCAAGTAGTTACGAATGGTACGGGCTTTGGTAGGAGATTCGACAATGACCAGAGTTGACATGGGTTCTTGCAAATAAAAATAGCAGCTAGGCTAAACAGACAACTTTAAAGAAATTGCCTCAATTGTCAAGAGGCAGTGTTAGAGGAAAAGGGTAAGAGGGAAGCAACTCCCAATTCAGATTTAAATCTAAATTGTTCTCTTTTAATAGTGGTACCCCTAGATCTCTACGTTATAACTAACAAATCTACCTTCGACAAAAGTTTCTCAAGCTACATTTCAGCTTAGTGAGAATTTGTCAGCTCCACAAGTACCCTCACAAATGTAAAAAATATTACCTAAAAGCTAGGGAAAATTCGTAAAAGTTAAATTGTGGCTTTGCTAGAAGTGATGCTATGGAATTGAGTGTATTGTTCTAATTTTAAAACGTCATCATCAAAGAGCTATGCCATGATTAGAACCTCTTGACAAAGATGTTGGGTAGTTTTATGTAGTCTAATACATTACCTTCTAAGGATTTTTGCGATCGCATACAACAAACCACACAAATAGCAGCACAATTCCTCAGAGGTGTCTATCTTATCTAAAATAAAAACAAATCCATAAAAGGTAGTCTTTATGGCAACCCAACTAGAACAAACCAAAGCGCTACAACCAGTGGTATCTTGGGAAGCATTGCCCGACGACTTTCAATTAGAGGATGAACCTGTGGAAAATACAGGTCAACCAATTATCGCAGGCGCGTTACGTGAAAGCTTAGAAATTAGTGGTTTTATTCAACCACAAATGTTAATCGCATCGAATTTTGGTTTGTGTGCGACTATCAATGGACAATTTGTTGTCAAAGCACCAGATTGGGTATATGTTGGACGCGTTAATCAAGCGCTGGGCGATCGCAAAAGCTATACGCCAAATTTAGAAGGCGATGTTCCCCAAGTCGTGATGGAATTTTTATCGGATACCGATGGACAAGAATATTCAGTAAAGCGAACTCATCCCCCAGGAAAATGGTTTTTTTACGAACAAATTTTGCAGGTTCCTGTTTATGTAATTTTTGACCCCAGTGATGGGCTATTAGAATTTTATCAACTGGAAAATGGGCGCTATGAATTAAAGCAACCAGATGAAAATGGTCGTCATTGGATTGAGTCAATGAAGATGTTTTTAGGAACTTGGCAAGGAACGAAAGAAGCACGAACTGGCTATTGGTTACGGTGGTGGGATCAATCAGGTCATTTGTTACCGTGGGCGGTAGAATTGATTGACGGTGAACGTCAACGGGCTGAACAAGAACGTCAACGGGCTGAACAAGAACGCCAGCACAAAGAACGACTAATTGCTTTTTTGCGATCGCAGGGCATTGATCCGAACGATTTGCCGACAGAATAGATATTACAGAAGAAATGTGTGGTGCGATCGCCTTCTGTAACCGTGTCATGCATAGATGTCTTTTCATATCTTCAACTAGAGAATGTATGAGATAATTTCTCAATAAAAATTTGTGAATAAACTTAGTACCTATAATGACAATAGTTTATACAGATGCCCAGTGGGATGAAATTAGGGAAGAAGGCTTACAAACAGGAAAGATTATCGACCAAGCTGATGATGTTGAAAGCATTTCAATCTGGCAACATCCACTCCGAAAAGGTCTAGTGAGTGAAACTTTACTTTGCCTGGGACTGCAAACGGAAATCTACCAGTTTGAATATCCAGAGATTTATGGACATGAATATTTAGATAGCTGCGATCCCCCAGTGATAACTCTGGTTTTTCGGAGTGCGGGGGTATGGACAGAGCAAATCTTTGGTGTAAATGAAGATGCTTGCGAACAACCTGGAGAAAGCTATTTATTCTACTATTCAGCAGGAACGCGAGAGATTGAAAAAAAAATGGCGGGACGAGATGTTAATGTCAGAATCCGTATAGAACCACAGATGCTGAGATTATTAAGTAGGGGTCAAGAAGAATCTTTACCTTGCCTGCTTAAACCATTTTTGGCAACTGACACACCGCCTTCATTTTATCAATCATTAGGCAATATAACTCCGGCAACCCAAGTAGCATTACAGCAACTGCTTCAGTGTCCATTTCAAGGAATCATGCGACGTACTTATTTAGAAGCAAAAACACTCGAACTGATTACTTTGCAATTGGCTCAACTGTTTAACGATGGTACACATTCATATCAAAAGGCTAATTTAAAAAGCAGTGATATTGAGCGCATCTATCAAGCAAGAGATATTCTGATTCAAAATTCTAGTAATCCACCCTCATTAGTTGAATTAGCACAACGAGTGCAGTTAAATGATCGCAAACTCAAGCAGGGATTTCGCCAAATTTTCGGTACAACAGTATTTGGATATCTGCACGATTATCGTTTAGAGAAAGCTTGTCAACTCCTCATCGAAGACCGCATGAATGTATCAGAAGTGTCTTATGCGGTTGGATTTGCCAATAGAGGTTACTTTGCTGCTGCATTTCGCAAAAAGTTTGGCATAAATCCCAGCGACTATCAAGCACAGTGGCGCAAAAAGTCCGCCTAGCGATCGCATTTGACCCTGTAAAGATCACCTAAAATCACAAAATGCCCTATTGTAACTACGAGTTATTGAAATTTAGTTGCAATTATTACGGAAACTCCGTGATCATGGTGTGTGGAGTTATGGGTCAAAAATATCCAATTCTTTTTGCTATAAGTGCGATTTCAATTCTGACGATGCAACCTGCTCAAGCAGATTCAACGCGGATTCAGAATATTATTCATCATCAAAGGGCGGCACTACTAGCGCAAGATAGTGTAACAGTAGTGCCAGTAACGGGAGTGCAAGCCAATCCCACAGCGAAGGGCGTAGAGGTGATTTTACAAACTCCTCAAGGAGAACAGTTACAAGTCACAAATCGCAATATTGATAATAACTTTATTGCTGATATTCCCAATGCTCAATTGCGTCTGCCTAGCGGTGAGGCTTTTACATTTCGCTCAGAAAAACCAGTTACGGGAATTACTGAGATAACGGTTAATAACTTTGATGCTAATACTATCCGCGTGACAGTGACGGGTGCAGCAGGAATACCAGTTGTAGAATTGTTTGACAGCGACGAGGGTTTAATTTTTGGCTTCACACCAGTTGTCTCCTCCGCCCAAACTCCACCAAGCGATCAGCCATCAGATCAAAGCGATGAACTAATTGAATTAATCGTCACAGGACAGCAAGATGGTTATCGCGTACCTGAAGCGTCAACTGCAACGAGAACCGATACGCCTTTACGAGATATCCCTGGTTCAATTCAAGTGATTCCTCGACAGCTATTAGAAGACCAAAATACGATACGAATACAGGATGCACTACAAAACGTCAGCGGCGTAAACAGGCAAGGAAATTACGGAGGGACAGATGCGGGTGGGTATACCATTCGTGGTTTTGCACAGGAGGGAAACTTTCGCAATGGACTTGCTGATAATGATTTCTACTCCTCGGTAGATACCGCCAATATTGAACGCATTGAGGTTCTTAAAGGACCTGCTTCTGTTTTATTTGGTCAGGTTGAACCAGGAGGGATTATTAATGTTGTTACGAAACAACCCCTCAGCACTCCTTATTATTCGGTTGACTTTAGTGTCGGCAATTACGCATTTTATCGTCCCAGTATTGATTTATCAGGACCCCTCACCGATGATGGTTCGCTGCTATACCGACTCAACTTTGCTTATCAAAATGCTGGGAGTTTTCGCGATTTTAACTTTACAGAACGGGTGTTTGTTGCGCCTGTCGTTACTTGGAATATTAGCGATCGCACTTCATTAACTTTTGACTTAGAATACCAGAACAATAATTATCTGTTTGATCGCGGACTTCCTGCTATCGGAGATAGACCCGCGCCCGTCCCTATTAGTCGCTTGGTTGGTCTTCCTGAAAGTATTTATGATGATAGTACTTTTCGGGCTGGCTACAGGTTCCAGCATCAATTTAGCAACGATTGGGAGTTACGCAATGCCTTTTCTTTTGTGTCTGGCAGGTCGGCAGGCACGTATGCTATTGGTGGTAGTGAGCTTATTGATGAGCAATTCAGCCCAATAAGTGTGGGTCGCGATGACTTCTTGCGAGAAATCTATACACTGCAAACAGAATTAGTCGGACGGTTCAATACGGGATCAGTTCTCCACCAACCTTTATTGGGGGTGGAGTTAAGACGTAATGTGTGGAGTTATACCTCCTTCGATGTGGCAGATCCCCTACTACTCGACATTTTTAATCCTAATTATGATGTTGCGTTTCCTGAGATACCTGATGAAGAAACTTTCTCGTATACAACTCGTCGAGATACGTTAGGAATTTACCTCCAAGATCAAATTACTTTTGCTGATAATTTAAAGCTGTTGATTGGCGGGCGGTTTGATGCTTTTCACCGCAGAGATGACTTCGGAACACCAGAAGAAGAATCGCTGACTAGCTTTAGTCCCCGTGTTGGTATTGTCTATCAGCCCATTGAGCCGATTTCGCTCTACGCCAGCTACACGCGATCGTTTCAACCCGATCGATTTCTCGGTCGTTCTATAACAAATACCCCCTTTGAACCAACTATCGGTAGGCAGTATGAAATTGGTATCAAGGCAGATATTAGCGAACAACTTTCAGCAACACTAGCAGCCTTTGAGATTACAAAAACCAATGTTCTGACAGCCGATCCCATTGATCCAGATTTTTCTATTCAAGTGGGCGAACAAAGAAGCCGAGGTATCGAATTAGACATTAGTGGAGAAATTCTTCCAGGTTGGAATATCATCACATCTTACGCCTACATCGACGCGATTACCTCAGAAGACAACACCATTCCCGTTGGCAATCGGCTGATTAACGTTCCCGAACACGCGGCTAGTCTCTGGACAACTTACGAAATTCAAAGCGGCGATCTGCAAGGTTTGGGTTTTGGTTTAGGACTCTACTACGTAGGAGATAGAAACGCCGATCTTGAAAACACAGCCATTTTGCCCAGCTATTTTAGAACCGATTCAGCAATCTATTACAAACGGGATAACTGGAAATTAGCATTTAATTTTCAGAATATTTTCAATGAAACCTACTACGAGACTTCTCAAACCAGAAATATTATCTATCCTGGCGCACCTTTCACTGTCATTGGCTCATTTTCGATCGAGTTCTAACTCTGTTTTTGTTTAGCTCAAAATGTTCCTAGATTACCGCAACCTGAATCGATATGTTAGTCTTGTCTTTCTTACCGTCATTTTGATCGCAGCTTGCCAAGGTGATATTACTAACAGTCCTAGTTTAGATGAGCGATCGCTATCCACAGATTGTCGAATTATTAACCATGCTGGAGGTAAAACCACGATTTGTGGCAAACCCCAAAAAGTAGCGGCTTTGGAACCAAAAGTACTGAGTATGATGCTAGCGCTCGATGTGCAACCTGCTGCTTACGCTGATGCTTATTTGGTACAATCGCCCCAATTTGATGACCCTAGCAAACAGATTCCTTACCTGGGCAATTTTATCACGAGTCAGCCGGTGAATTTAGGCGAGCGATCGCAGCCCTCTTTGGAAACTTTGACTCTAGTCAAACCAGATTTAATTTTGGGCTTAAGCTCTCAACAGAACAAGCTATTGTCTTCAATTGCTCCTACAGTGCTAATAAACATTGATACCGAGGGAAACTGGCAAGATAATATTCAAATTGTCGCCAAAGCACTTAATCAAGAAGATAATGTACAACAGGTCATTAATTCGTATCAGCAACAGCTTGCTGAAGTTCGCACCCAATTAGCCCCTCTGGTAAACACCCATCCGCGAGTGTTGAATGTCATTTGCAGTCAGTCGATGGACTATATTGAGATTGCATACGATGGGGACGCAGTTCGTCTTTTGGAAGCCGTTGGATTTCAACCTGTATTACTTAACAATGTAGAGCAAAAACCAGGAGTCCGGCCCATAGTCACCATTGAAACATTATCTCAACTCGATGCAGATATTATTATTGTTCATACTTGGCTTGAGCAATGGCAAGGCAATTCTACTTATAACGTCCCGCTAGAAGAACTCAAACAAAAATGGGTTAAAAATCCCCTGCTGCATAATTCACGAGCATGGAAAGAAGGTCGAGTTTACTTCGTTGACTATCAAATGTGGGGCAGTGTTATTGGCGGACCAATTGCTGATTCTCTCATATTAACGCAGCTTCCCACACTTCTACTTTCACCTTCTCAAGGTAAATGAAACAGGTAGAGGTGCAACATTTTTCTCTGCGATCTCTGTGTATCTGTGGTTCGTAAATCTTACAACAAAGACTTGACTGCCAAACTAAATCCAGGAACAACATCCTCCCCACTCAAAACTGCTGTTGCTGGATACTGTGTAATCGATTGATCTGCCCTATATACCCAAGCCTGTTGATTTTGACGGTCAAACAACCATGCCAACCGCACGCCATTTTCAATATACTCGCGCATTTTTGCTTGTAGTGTTTCCAAACTATCAGTTTTTGAGCGAATTTCTATCACAAAATCAGGAGCTAAATTTAAAAAAAAATCTTCCTGCTCGTCCCAATTTTCTGGTAATCTGCCTTTAGCTACAAAAGCTGCATCAGGAGACCTTACCGCAGTATTTGCCAAACGAAAACCACAACTAGGGCTAAATACTTCACCAAGATCGTTACTTTCCACCCAAGCCAAAAGATAAGCTACAGCTTTGGCTTCCCGATTGCCAGAAATTCCCCCAGTTGGTGGCATGATTACTAATGTTCCGTCAGCATTCCGCTCAAATTGTAAATCTGGATTTTTAGAACTGATTTGCATTAACTCTTCATCAGTTACAGTAGCCCAAGATGAAATCATCACTTTTTACCTTGAATTCAAAATGTAGTGATAATTTGGCGTTTAACTATAAGTTGATTGTAACCATAGCTATATGGAATAGTTCTTCTATATCAGTAACTTATTATACCCGTAATAGCTACTAGCAATCTCTCATCAGCGCTGATAATGAGTTGTGTCGCAGTCATTACCGAAAAGATGAAACACACATAAAAGGAACCATATGATAGACAATAAAATTAACACAGCGATTGTCTCATAGCCAAAACCTATATCACTCATGGATTTTGCTAATCTTGTAGACCAGTTAAATGCTGGAACAATTTTGCCAGAAGGAATAGTGCTAACTACCCTGATGGTAATTGTCGTGGGCGATTTGATTGTCGGACGTAGTGCTTCGCGCTGGATTCCTTATACAGCGATCGCAGGTTTACTCGCCGCCGTCGTCGCGTTATATCTTCAATGGAATAACCCGAATCCGATTTCATTTCTTGGTGCTTTTAATAGTGATGACCTCAGTATCGTATTTCGCGGCATCATCGCGCTATCAACTGCGGTAACGATCTTGATGTCGATTCGCTATATTGAGCAATCTGGTACAGCTTTAGCAGAATTCATTGGAATTATGCTGACAGCGACGCTGGGAGGAATGTTCTTGTCTGGGGCTTCCGAGTTGGTGACAATTTTTATCTCACTAGAAACCCTAAGTATCTCTTCATACTTGATGACAGGATACACCAAACGCGATCCCCGCTCGAACGAAGCTGCACTGAAATACTTGCTAATTGGTGCTTCGAGTACAGGTGTTTTCCTTTACGGTGTTTCTCTGCTGTATGGTTTATCCGGAGGTGAAACTCAACTCAGTGCGATCGCTTCAGCAATTGCGGATGCTAACTTGAGTCAATCACTTGGTTTGGTGATTTCTCTAGTATTTGTGATTGCAGGTGTTGCTTTTAAAATTTCTGCTGCACCTTTCCATCAGTGGACACCCGACGTTTACGAAGGTTCACCAACGCCAGTTGTTGCGTTTTTATCCGTTGGTTCCAAAGCTGCAGGGTTTGCTTTAGCAATTCGCCTCATGAATAGCGCCTTCCCATTACTTATTGATGAATGGCAATTTGTCTTTACCGCGCTTGCTGTCCTCAGTATGGTGCTAGGTAACGTCGTCGCCCTTGCCCAAACCAGCATGAAACGGATGCTAGCTTATTCCTCAATTGGACAAGCTGGATTTGTGATGATTGGTTTAATTGCCGGAACCGAAGCAGGATATGCCAGTATGATTTTCTATCTATTGGTCTACCTATTCATGAACTTGGGAGCGTTTACCTGTTTGATTCTATTTACGCTGCGGACAGGAACTGACCAAATTAGTGAGTACTCTGGTTTGTATCAAAAAGATCCTTTGCTAACACTATGCTTGAGTATCTGCTTGCTATCTTTAGGCGGGATACCGCCTCTGGCAGGATTCTTCGGTAAGATTTACTTATTCTGGGCAGGTTGGCAAGCTGGACAGTATGGATTAGTTTTACTTGGTTTAGTTACCACGGTAGTTTCAATTTACTACTACATCCGCGTCGTGCGCATGATGGTTGTTAAAGAACCGCAAGAAATGTCTGACGCGGTGAAGAACTATCCGGAAGTACAATGGAATTTACCTGGAATGCGACCGTTACAAGTGGGCTTGGTACTGACTTTGGTAGCTACCTCTTTGGCAGGAATTTTGTCGAATCCACTATTCACCTTGGCTAACAGTTCGATTGCGCGGACAACGACCCTACAACCAATTGTCATCAGTTCTCACTTTAGTGCTACTGTGCCAGCAGAAAATTCTGCACTTCAAACTCAGCAATAGTCAGCAATTAACTAAAAGCTGCTTTCCTTTAGTAGCCTGACATATCAGTCAGGCTTTTTCATTGAGATTAATGATTTTACTCGAAGTTCAACCAATCGCGGCGATCGCCACAACTCCAACAGCAGCTAAAACGTTACAGCCACTATGTCAAAATGGCGTCATACTCTGGATTCCAGAATCAGTTGTAGGTATTGCAGGAGCAAAGATCTACACAGGTTCACTCAAAAGTCATGTTACTGAACTTTGGCAAACACACCAAGGTTTGATATTTGGTTTAGCAACAGGGGCTGTAGTCCGGCTAATAGCGCCTCTTCTGCACCATAAATCCTGCGATCCAGCAATTGTCGTTGTTGATGAAACTGGTAAATTTGCGGTCAGTTTGTGTAGTGGACATCAGGGTGGGGCTGATAAACTGACACAAGCGATCGCACAGCTACTCAATGCGACACCTGTCTTAACTGGTGCTGCGTCTACATTAGGATTACCCGCAGTCGATATTTTAGGAATTCCGTTTGGTTGGCAACGCGGTGCAGGAAACTGGACAGAAGTCAGTGCAGCGATCGCGCGTGGCGAATCAGTACAAGTCATTCAAGAAGCTGGTTCTACTTTATGGCAATCCACCGCTAGCTTTCAACACTCCAGTTTAACCCTCGAACCCACTCCAGATACAACACCCAAAGTTTATATTACCCCTCACTCCTCACCCCTCACCCCTCACCCCTTCATACGTTGGCATCCTCGTGTTCTCTGGTTAGGAATTGGCTGCGAACGCGGGACATCGCGTGAATTGATTGAGAATGCTATTACGCAAGTTTGTCAAGAACATCGATTAGCCGAACAAGCGATCGCTGGTATTGCCACAATTGATATTAAAGCAGATGAAGTAGGCTTAATTGAATTATGCCGCGATCGTAACTTGCCTTTACGTACTTTCCCTGCTGATACTTTACGTTCTGTTACTGTACCCAATCCCTCAAAAATTGTTGATGCTGAGGTGGGAACCCCCAGTGTAGCTGAGGCTGCGGCGTTGTGTGCTGCCAATGCTCAAAATTTACTTGTTGCTAAGCAAATTTTTCGTGCTGCTGAATTTCAAGGTGCGGTTACAGTTGCGATCGCCCAAGCCGAACAAGAATATACTGGACGTACTGGTTGTTTGTTACTGATAGGCATCGGACCAGGACAATTAGACCAAATGACTCCTGCTGCACAAGCTGCGGTAACATCTGCGGATGTTGTCATCGGTTACTCCTTGTATATTGATTTAATTGCTTCACTACTCCAACCAAATCAAATCATCGAAGCTTTACCAATTACTCAAGAACGCCAACGGGCGCAACGCGCGATCTCACTTGCGCAATGGGGTTTAACTGTAGCCGTGGTTTCTTCGGGTGATATTGGAATTTACGGTATGGCGGGTTTAGTTTTAGAAGAACTCCAAGCCCAAGGCTGGGATGGTAAAACGCCATCTGTAGAAGTGTTCCCAGGAATTACCGCAATGCAAGCCGCCGCAGCGCGTTTAGGTGCGCCATTAATGCATGATTTTTGTGCAATTAGTTTAAGTGATTTGCTGACACCGTGGGAAGTCATTGAAAAACGCTTACACGCTGCAGCCCAAGCAGATTTTGTTACAGCGCTGTATAATCCGCGATCGCAAACACGCATTCAACAACTAACAAGCGCAATTAAAATATTCTTACAATATCGCAATCCGCAAACTCCAGTTGCTGTGATACGCTCTGCTTACCGTCAAGATGAACAAATCACCTTAACAACACTCAAAAAACTGCAAGATGTTCCTGTTGATATGCTGACAACAATTTTAATTGGCAACCAAAGTACGCGGACTCAAGGTAACTGGATGATTACACCACGAGGCTATAATACTGGTTTGCCTTAGAGTTACTACGTCTGGGGAAGCAGAGGGGCTTCAGGAGAATAACTACTAGTTTGTACAACATCAATGGGTTTTAGATAATCGTGCGATTGTTATTGGCGGTAGCATTGCAGGGCAACTTGCAGCAAGAATATTAGCAGATTATTTCCAAAAGTTATTATTGAATCTGACAATCTACCTCTACAACCTCATGCTCGTAAAGGTGTTCCTTAATCAGTTCAACCTCATGTTTATATTCGTTAAAGGATACCGAATTTTAGAAGAACTGTCTCCTGATATTGGTGATGAACTAATACAAGCAGGTGCATTACCAATAGATTGAGCACGAAAATTTTATCACTTTAGTCATGGCGGTTGGAATGCGATCGCAACAACTCCTTCTAATGTTGTTTCAGTGACTTGTAGCCGTCCCTTACTTGAATAGTCAATCCATTGTCGATTATCACAGTTGTCTAATATAGAGCTTATTGACGGGAAACGCGTGACAGGATTATTGTGCGATCGCAAGCAAGTTAATGGTGTTTATTTGCACTCATCACTCAGTGATGTTAAAGAATTGCCAGCGGCTTTTGTTGTGGATGTAGAGTGGAAGGCGATCGCAAACAAGTGGTTACAAAATCAAGAATTTACTCCACCACTGGAAACAGTTGTTAATCCATTGTGAGGATACGCAACTCGTCGCTATCGTCCTTTAAATAACCAACCTGAGTGGAAAGTCATGCTAGTCTCACAATTGCTTCCACATAACACGCGGCTAGGATATTTAGCAAAGATTGAAAACAGTGAGTGGATTGCATGCTTAGTGGATATGGGCGTGATTGTCCACCTCTCAACGATCGCGGTTTCTTAGATCTTACCCGCAGTTTGGCTAGCCCTAAGTTTTATGAAGCTATTAAAGATGCTGAACTTGTCTGTCCAATTTATGCTCACCGAGCAACTGCGAATTAGTTACGTCATTATGACAAAATGGAACTACTGTATAATTTTGTTGTTTTGGGAGATGCAGTTTGTGCATTATCTGCAATTGTGTTATGCAATTGGCTACAAAAACAGCACAGCAATTCTTTTGGTACTCTTGAAACTTAAGCAGCTTTATTACCCAGTAGTCATTTTCCGCGTTGTCAGTGCCAATCCGGTTGAAACATGACAACTATCATCAACGGCGAACGCTACCAACTAAAAAAGTAAGTAGTCCTGTTACCAGTGTTAAAACAATTGAACCTAATAGGGCTGGGAAAAATCCTGTAACGACAAAGCCAGGAGTAATTGCACCAGCTAACCAAATAACTAAGGCATTAATAATAAATAAAAATAAGCCTAAGGTGACAACAGTGAGTGGTAGTGTTAATAAAACTAATATTGGCTTCGCAATTGCATTCAGTAATCCTAAAATCACCGCAGCAAGTAACGCAGATGCAAAACTGGTGACAGCAAACCCAGGAACAATGTAAGCAGTGATTACTAATGCGATCGCACTTAAAATCCAAATCAGAACAAACTGGATCATAACGTTCACTCCTCAATATGTAATAAGTCCAAGCACCAAAATACTTAAATTAGAGATGCGCTAAGCTGAAAAAGCACTTTAGTCGCAAAATAGATCTTGGCACTTCACTTGCTACCTAGTATGTTTTGGCGGAAACTAACTTTTCTTTTGTTGATTTTCATATTATCTCTTTGGGCGTTACCTGCGAAAGCTTTAGACTATCCTCCCCCTTTATCTTTTAGTAATGCTGAGTTGAAAGGGCGGGATTTTTCAGGGCAAATGTTACGTGCATCCGAGTTTTCTAACGCGAATATGGAACAAACTAATTTTACCGATGCTGACTTAAGAGGAGCAATCTTTAGTGCTTCAGTAATGACTAAAGCAAATTTACACGGTGCAAACCTGACAAATGCAATGGCGGATCAAGTTAACTTTACTGACGCCAATTTAAGTGAAGCAGTTCTTGCAGAAACAATTTTGCTGCGCTCTGTGTTTGATAATACAGATATTACCGCTGCTGATTTTAGTGATGCAATTCTAGATGCTGTACAAGTGAAAGAATTGTGCCAACTTGCTAGTGGTGTGAATCCTACAACTGGTATTGATACGCGAGAATCATTAGGATGCAGATAAAACGAGTTGGTGTCATTGGTGGCGGACAACTTGCTTGGATGATGGCAATTCCAGCCCAAGCAATGGGTATAGAATTAGTTATTCAAACACCTAATTCTGACGATCCGGCAGTGGTGATCGCCTCGGATACAATTTTCGCTGCTATTGATGATGCTGATGCTACCAAGGAATTAGCGCGTCGCAGCGATGTCATCACTTTTGAGAATGAATTTGTTGATTTAGCTGCGTTATTTCCTCTAGCTGAAAGTGGTGTTTGCTTTCGCCCTCGCTTAGAGGCATTATCTCCTTTACTTGACAAGTATCATCAACGCTGCTACTTAGAAAAATTGGGCATACCACAACCTAAGTTTACTCTCCCGCCTGACACTTGTTTAAAGTTTCCCATTGTTTTAAAAACTCGTCGTCATGGTTATGACGGTCAGGGTACATTTATTATTAAAGACCTAGCGACTTTGGAACAGAAGTTAGATACTTCGCACAAGTCTTCAGAAGTGCTCTTAGAAGAGTTTATCCCTTTTGAGCGCGAACTTGCTGTTATTGTGGTGCGTTCAGTTAATGGTGATGTTGTGACGTTCCCCATTGTAGAAACTCAGCAAGAAGATCAAGTGTGTCGGCGTGTTATTGCACCAGCAGATATTAGTGCTTCTGTCGCTCAAGAAGTCGAAGCGATCGCATCTAAGCTGATGACTAGTTTACAGGCGGTTGGTGTATTTGGTATTGAGCTATTTCTCACAAGAGATCAACACGTATTAGTCAATGAAATCGCTCCGCGTACGCACAACTCTGGACATTTTACAATTGATGCGTGTGCAACTTCGCAGTTTGAGCAACATTTACGCGCTGTATGTGACTTGCCACTAGGTCATGCTGGCTTAACGTGTAGCAGTGCAGTGATGGTTAATCTTTTAGGTTACGAACATGCACAAGACGATTATATTGAGAAGCGATCGCAAATTAGCGAAGTTCCCCACGCACGCGTTCATTGGTATGGCAAGCAAGAATCGCGTCCAGGGCGTAAACTTGGTCATGTTACAGTGTTGTTAGATGAACGTAATCCGCAAGCGATCGCTCATCAGATCGAATCACTTTGGTATCCTCAGCCTCATTAGGTAAATATTCTTGTTTCAACCCTCATGAGTGCAAATTGCAGGGTTTTCAGTGTTTTGTACCTTACAGATGAAGCTAAATTAAAGTTATCGACAACTAACGACACCACACAAATTAATCGCTATAATAAATAAAGTTCCACTGCAGTGTTGGTGACTGCCAATAATGTTTTTGGATCTATGCTTTGTCGAATTAGGGAACCACTGAGTTCTAGCGGCAGTAGACCGAGCTTAGCTACTCGGAAACTTTAAGTTAGAGAAGAGGTACCCACCTGGATTTATCCAGGTCTAAAACTGAGGTAAAACGGCACTGCGGTGAACTCAAGCATCATAAAGCTCTCTTAATTTCAACTAAGAGAGTTTTAATTTTTGTCAGCAATTAGCCATTAGCGCTTAGCTTTTTTTCGTCTAACTACAAATAAATTATCCCCTGCCCACGCCAATCGCCTCAACGGAGGACGACGAGGTCAGCAACGCCACCCCTGCACGGCACAAGAGCCTTTGTGCTCCCTTAACAATAAGTCTCTAACCGAACGCGATCAAACTCTGCTGTATCAATTGCTGCGAAATTGTTATCCAGGATACGTTAGGATAATTAAATTCTGATTCAAGTTGCGCTACTTTGTCTCCATTGCTGACTACTCCAGTATTTCCAGCGGCTGTTTTTCGGCTAGACAATGGTTTAACAATTATTCATCAGTATGTCCCTGCTACCCCTGTTGTTGTTGTAGACGTTTGGGTACGTGCTGGTGCAGTTTGCGAGCCAGAACCGTGGTATGGTATGGCACACTTTCTCGAACATATGATTTTTAAGGGCACTTCAGTCATACCTCCAGGAGTCTTTGATTACGCGGTTGAAAACTTAGGAGGAACGACAAATGCAGCCACAAGTCATGATTACGCTCATTTCTTCCTAACAACCGCTGCACCATACCTCGAAGACACACTACCATACTTAGCAGAATTACTTCTCAATGCGGCAATTCCTGAAGAAGAATTTATCACAGAACGCGATGTTGTTCTTGAAGAAATTCGTTGCGCGTATGACGACCCCGATTGGATAGGCTTTCAGGCTTTGGGCGAAAGTATTTATCAGCAACATCCTTATGGGCGTTCAGTATTGGGTAGCGAGACAGACTTGATGCAGCAATCACCTGAAGCGATGCGTTGTTTTCATCACGCCCACTATCAGCCAGAAAATATGACTGTAGTCATTGTCGGTGGTATTGCTCAAGAGTCTGCAATTGACATTGTAAGTCAAGCTTTTCAGGAATTTGCGCCGCGTAGTGAGTGTCCGCAAACCGACATTACAGTCACTGAACCGTTACTTGCAGGAGTTCGCCGTCAAGAAATCTATTTACCCAGATTAGAGCAAGCACGATTATTAATGGCTTGGACAGGACCAGGTGTAGATCAGTTACGCAATGCATATGGCTTAGACCTACTTTCTGTCCTACTCTCCGAAGGTCGTTCATCGCGATTAGTGCGCGAGTTACGCGAAGAACAGCACTTAGTTCAAGGAATCACAAGTAATTTTTCGCTGCAGCGCGACTCTAGTTTATTTACAATCACTGCTTGGTTAGAACCAGAAAACTTAGAACGAGTGGAATCATTAATTCGCGCGCACTTAGAAGATTTACAAACAACTGTTGTGACTTCAGGAGAATTAGCGCGGTGTAAGCGTTTACTCTGTAACGATTATGCGTTTTCAACCGAAACTCCTAACCAAATGGCAGGGCTTTATGGTTACTACAATACAATTGCGCAAGCAGAATTAGCGGTTATCTATCCTGAACAAATTCGATCTTTTCAAGCAGATGAGATACAGCAGTTAACACAACAATATCTCTCACCATATTCTTATGCAGTTACAACCCTCAAACCCTGCTAGCCTGGAATAAGGAGTTAGAGATCTAGGGTCAGGGTATGAAAAGCAGGGGAGCAGAAGAGCAAGGAAGTAGAGGAGACAAGAATTTATGAGTGTTAAGTGTTGAGTTAAGCAAAATACTCTAATTCAAAACGTGCTAACGCACCGCTACGCTAACAAAATTCAAAACTCTTCAGGACTCAAAATAACCACTAACCACTAATCACTTTCTCTCGCCCCTCACATCGCACGAATAGACAGATAGATGAAAACGGATAACGGACAATATATCGCGATCGCATCATCACCAAACAAACAGATTACCCGCACGGTTTTAAGTAATGGCATTGTTGTACTTGTAACCGAAAATCCAGCTGCAGATATTGTGGCTGCGAGAATATTTGTAAAAGCAGGAAGTTGTCGCGAAGCAGCACAGCAATCAGGGTTAGTTCATCTACTTAGTTCGGTACTTACCAAAGGAACACAGCATCTCTCTTCGTTGGAAATTGCACAGCAAGTAGAATCGGTGGGTGCAAGTTTAGGTACGGATGCAGCTGCTGATTATTTTTTACTGAGTTTGAAAACTGTTAGCTCAGATTTTCTAGAGATTTTAGCATTAGCTGCAGAAATATTGCGATCGCCTTCGTTTCCTGAACTAGAAGTCGAGTTAGAACGACGGTGGTTGATGCAAAACATTCGCTCGCAGCAAGAACAGCCATTTACTATTGCGTTCGATCAATTACGTCAAGCAATGTATCAAAATCACCCCTATGCACCATCAGCATTGGGAACTGAAGTGACAGTAGCAAATCTCCGTCGTGATGATTTAATTGGCTATCATCAAACGTATTTTCGTCCCGATAATTTAGTTGTTAGTATTACAGGTCGCATTTCTGCAACAGCAGCCGTAGCTGCTATTGAGAAGGTTTTTGGCGATTGGCAAAATCCTACAACTCCAATACCTGAATTGCAATTACCTCATATTGAGCCACAGCCGTATCAAATTAACAAACCTCAACCCACCCAGCAATCAATTGTGATGTTAGGGTATCTTGCGCCGTCAGTACAGCAAAGTGATTATGTTGCTTTGAAGTTACTGTCTACGTATTTAGGGAATGGACTTTCGAGTCGTTTATTTGTAGAATTGCGTGAAAAGCGGGGACTCGCTTATGATGTTTCCGCCTTCTATCCTACGCGTCAAGGAATCGCGCCTTTTGTCGTTTATATCGGGACAGCACCCGAAAATACCGCGATCGCCCTCGAAGGGCTGAGAACAGAAGTTGAGTTACTCTGCACGCAACCACTAGAAGAATACGCACTGCAAGCGGCTAAAAACAAAATACTTGGGCAATATGCTTTGAGCAAACAAACCAATGCTCAGATTGCTCAAGCCTACGGCTGGTATGAAGCGTTGGGATTAGGAATTGCATTTGATACACAGTTTCAGCAACAAATTGCGGCGGTAACTGCACAGCAGTTGCAACAAGCGGCTTGTCGTTATTTTCTAGATCCTTATATATCGATAGTTGGTCCAGAAGAAGCGATTTCAGTGATTTAAATCTCTTCGATTAAAGTCAGGTCTACTCAAACAAAGTTCTGAGTTTTGAGTTTTAAGTTTTGAATTAAAAGAATTTTCTTAACTCAACACTCATAACTCAACATCGGTGGACTTTGTTTAACTAGTAGCGAATTTATTTGCTTATGATTTATGCAGGAGGTCTAGTGTTCGTAAAAATTTAGGGTACGTCTTTGCGCGTGACTTTCCATTGCTCGCTCAATAATCTGAATTGTATTTCTTGCTTGTTCTGGTTTGACAATGAGTTCTGATTGCTGAGTAATAGCATTATACACATTTTGGTAATATGCCGGATAACAACCAGGGAGCGTTTCAATTTTTCCGTAAAAATGTAATTCGTTAATATCAGTATTCAGCGTACCCCAGCTTTTTTGTGATTCTTTACCCCAGTCAATACCTTCAGGAAGTCGCCCTTGTTTCAGTGCATCTTCTTGGGGGTCCATACCATATTTAATAAAAGAACCTGCTGTACCATGCAAGACAAAATGTGGTCCCAATTCTCTAACTAATTGACCAGCTTTTGCTGTAACTTTTAGATTGCCGAAATTTAAAATTAACTCAAATGCATCTGCTGTTTTTACCCCTGGGCGCTGCATTCTAATGTCAGCAGTTACTGTATCTGGTAAACCAAAAAGATCTACTGCTTGATCGATTAAATGCGAACCAAGATCGTACAAAATTCCTGATCCTGGTTCGTCGTATTCGCGCCAGTTTGTTTTAATTTGGTTGCGAAAGCGGTCAAAATGCACTTCGTATTCAACTAAATTCCCTAGTAAACCATTTTTAATAATCTGCTTAACAGTAAGAAAATCACCATCCCATCTACGGTTGTGGTGTATGCTGAGTAATCTGTCGCGCTGTTGTGCTAGTTCAATTAACTCAGTCGCTTGCTGTGACGTTGGGGTAAAAGGTTTTTCGACAACGACATGTTTATTTGCGAGTAGTGCTTTTTGAACTAACTCAAAGTGCGAAGTATTTGGTGTAGCGACAACGACAAGATCGATATTCGGATCTTGTAGTAGTTCCTCAGTATCATTGACTGTTTCTACCCAAGGATAACGGTTTTGACATTTAGTACTGCGTCGTTCTACGACTTTGGTTAGTTTGAGTTCGGGTATAACTGCGATCGCAGGCGCGTGAAAAACTTCTCCAGCCATTCCATATCCAATTAATCCAACCCGCACGACTTGATTCATATTGATACTACATTTCCATGAGGATATGGCGTAGGAAAGAGATATTTCTCTTTCCCTTAATCATTTGCGATCGCTTAAAACACCGCAGGGCTAAAAATGACCCAGAATACAACAACAATTACTGCTAAACTCGCACTATATATGGCATTTTGACGGTGTACATTTCGCGAACCAAGTGCTTTTTGTACTCTTTGCTCTGATGTCAAGAACATACTTAGATGCTTTTGACTCGGTGCTGCGCTTGTCAAACTCACGAGTACTAAAATAAACACCGAAACCACAAACAATAAAATCGCAAAATGCAAGAAGTTAATGGTAGCGTAGGCAACTAACGGTCTCCAAGTAATCCAACCGGCATTTGTTCCAAGTTCAGCAATAAATCGAATTGCACCCAGAATAAATCCAGCAATCAGAGTATTAATTGCACCTCTACCATTAGCGCGTTTCCACAAAAGTCCCACTAAGAATACAGCTGCGATCGGGGGTGAAATATATGCTTGTACTGATTGAAGATACACATACAATTGATCGCTCATCAAGCCAATAAATGGCAGCCAAAGTAAACCAGAAATGACAAGAACAATTGTTGATAGCTGCCCAGCACGAACTAGTTCTCTTTCACTCGCATCAGGACGCCAGCGCTTGTAAAAGTCCATTACCACTAAGGTAGAACTGCTATTGAATACGCTTGATAGCGAACTCATCAAGGCTGCAAGTAAGCCAGCAACAACCAAACCTTTAATTCCCGTTGGTAGCAGTTCATTAACCATTGTGGCGTACATCTGGTTAGGAGCAACATCGGGAAAGAGTTCTCTACCAGCAATCCCAGGAAGTACAAGAATAAAAACTGGTAATAACTTCAAAAATCCGGCAAAAATTGTTGATCGCCTTGCGTTTTCAATATCTGGAGCTGCCAGCGTTCTTTGCACAATCATTTGATCAGTACACCAATACCATAAACCGAGAATTGGCGCTCCAAATAAAATCCCTGTCCAAGGAAATTCGGGGTGATTGACACTCTTCCACAAATTAAAGAATTCTGGTTCAGCCCGTTGCATAAAAGGACCAAAACCACCAACATCGGTAATGGCGATCGCTGTTAGAAAAATTCCACCCCCAATTAGGATAAATGCTTGCAGAAAATCTGTATAAATGACTGCACGCAAACCCCCAAAAACTGTGTACACTCCTGTTGCCACAATTAAGACAATCGCACCTAGCCAAATATTCCATCCCAAAATTGTTTGCAGAACCAGTGCCCCTGCATAAACTGCTACGCTAATCTTGGTGAAAATGTATGCAATTAAAGAAACAATAGATAAGTACGTGCGGCATTGCGTATTAAAACGCTTCTCCAAAAACTCTGGCATTGTAAATACGCCAGTACGTATATAAAACGGTACAAACAGCCACCCTAGTAGTAGCAGCATAAAGCAAGCAATCCATTCAAATTGCCCTACTGCTAAACCTGAACTCGCGCCTGTACCAGCTAACCCAATAAAGTGTTCTGCAGATATATTGCTAGCAAACAAACTAGCACCAATCGCCATCCAACCAATTCCACCACCACCTAGAAAGTATGATTTACTACTTTCTAAACTTGATCTACTTGACCAGTATCCAATCGCACCAACAGCAACAAAGTAAGCAATGAGAACAAAGATATCTAACCCACTCACAATAACCCTCCTCAAACTCCAGTGATTCTACTGAAGACAAAGCATCAACGTTAACCTGTATCAACAATTCAAGACAACCTTCACAAATTTTTATGCATATTTCCCTTTCTTTCTGCTACTAACTTGGCAGAGAAAATATGCTTGTTTGAACTAAGTAAAATTGAAAAATAAGGAGTCAGGAACTTATCTAGTTCCCTATTTCAACTACTAAGATGATCGGGCAGCTTGATTGCTATCCTCACTATATGATTAATCTCACTGCAACGACTTAGTTGCTATCACTCTTAAGATAGATGTTGATAGTTCTTATTTCCATTATCTAGGTAAATCCTGGTTGTTGAGATTATTTTACCTTAATAAATACAAAATTGTTGCTCTTCTATTAGTCGGCTAAATGTTTTATTTTTGTAAAGTGTTGATAATATAAACAGACTAATTTTTATAAAATTATGTGAGTGATTGAACAATCTAGTATGCCTGCAAGCAAGGAAAAATAGAACTTGTAAGGCTAATTTATGCGTGCAATGTCTACTAAAGGTGTTGCTCTGTTTTTGCTAACACGCAGCTCAATCGAACAGAGCAAATTGAGGAGAAATGAAAAAAAAACCACACTGCGTTTTAGTTCCACTTGCAACTGTTATAACTGCAAATTTAATTGGAACAATACCTACATCTGCACAAGTTATTCAAGAAAATATTGAAGGTTCTGCTGAACCAAGTATTGTTGAAAAACAACCTGAAGTTTTGAGCAAATCTCAACAAAATTTAGCAATTGAGTTAAATGCTGAACGAGAAAAATCAACATTTGTAGCAGATAATTCTATATTGCAAAATAATAGTATATCTACTGTAAACTCATCACAAACAAATATTTTATCAATTAATGTATTGGCTGCAAATAATCAACAGCCAATGGCGCAAGTGACTTCTGTATCACAACTATCAGATGTTCAACCTACTGATTGGGCATTTCAAGCATTACAGTCATTAGTTGAACGTTACGGTTGTATAGCTGGTTATCCTGATGGTACTTACCGAGGTAATCGCGCATTAACCCGATATGAATTTGCTGCTGGTTTAAATACTTGTTTAGATCGTGTCAATGAGTTGATCGCTACAGCAACCTCTAATCAAGTTACGAGAGCAGATTTAGACATTTTGCGTCGATTGCAAGAGGAATTTACTGGAGAACTGGCGACCATACGCGGTCGTGTTGATACTTTAGAAGCCCAAGTTGCTGAACTTGAAGCAAACCAATTTTCGACTACAACGCGGCTAAACGGAGAAATTGTTGTAGGTGCTACTAGCGTCTTAGCTGGAGACAATGCAGCAGGAGAACCGATTGATCGCATTCCTACGTTAGGTCAACGAACGCGTCTTAACTTGGAGACAAGTTTTACTGGTGCAGATCTGTTAACCACACGTCTACAAGGAAACAATATTGTACCTCTTGGCGGTACAAACAGTGGTCCTACACTCACAAACGAAGGTCGGGTAGAATTTGACGGTGACAGTGGTAATGACATCGGACTAGCATTGTTGCGATATCGCTTCCCAATCACTCCTAGAACAAATGTCTACCTTGCAGGTGTAGGTAATGGCTTTGTTGACTTAGATGCTTCTTCTCAACTTAACCCTTACTTTGATGGTGGTGCTGTTTCGCTGTTCGCGCTGCGTAACCCAATTTATAACTACAGTGGTGGGACTGGATTAGGTGTAAGACATCTGTTTAGTGACAACTTGGAATTAAATTTGGGTTATCTTGTTCCTAGCCTCAATGCAGGAAGACCTGCAGAAAAAAACGGTTTATTCGATGGTAACTATGGCGCTTTGGCACAGGTTATTTTTAGCCCTAGCGACAATACTCGAATTGGATTAACTTATATCAATAGTTACAGTCGTTCGTTCTTTGTTGGCGAAGGTTTAGAGCCCGAACTTAATCCAGACTTTATCCCCTTTGGAACAAGTACTGGTAGTAACTTGTCGAATGTTACTTTTGGCAGACCTGTTTCAGTTAATGCTTATGGCGTATCAGGAACATTAGGGCTTGGTGCTAACTTGGCAGTTAGTGGTTGGGTAGGATATGCTAACCAACGCTATATTGGTAGAGGAGATGCAACTGTTTGGAACTGGGGAGTAGGGCTTGCCTTCCCTAATCTAGGTAGAGAAGGTAACTTAGGCGGTATTTTTGTAGGAATGGAACCTAAAGTCACGGAAATCTCAAGTACTCTGAACGGTGGACAAGCCGATCCCGATACTTCACTCCACCTGGAAGCGTTCTATAGATATCAGCTAACAGACAATATCCAAATTACACCTGGAGTAATTTGGTTGACTGCACCAAACCACAACGCAAATAATGATGACATCGTTATTGGTGTATTGAGAACAGTATTCCGCTACTAATACTGTTAGCTATTTACTTAAGCTAGCTGCCAAAATTCTTGAAAAGCCAAGCTTGTGGCTTTCTTAGCTGTGTCATAATGATACCATATTGGTACAGTGGAGCATAGCTATGAAGGAGAAAAAGCACAGTTTGACCCTCAGGCTTGATGATGTGGAAAAAGAGAAACTAGAAAAGTTGGCAGAAGCTTCAGGGTTAAGTTTAGCAGCAACGATGAGGCAACTCATTAGAAACGCTAAAGTTAAGAGCAATACTTAGCTTAATTTTACTAACTGTGCTGTTGTAGTCACTAAGTAGTGATGAAAGAGTCCCATATTAGAGGGACTCTTTATTTATTGGCGTGAAGTAAGCGCGATCGCATTTCTTTAATGTTCTCAAGTGATTGCGATCGCACTTATTACCCAACTCAAGTCACAAATAATTGTATTAGCTTTTACAAAACTCAATACTCCTCCAAAGCCTTGACATAGTGGACTATCCTTGATTTAACTTTACCAAAAATTTATATTTTATTTTATTTTTTCACCTATTCTAAATAGTAGAAGAAGGGTTTCAGATCTCTGGACAAATTGTTAATAAACAGACATTTAGATTGCATACTTCATAACACAAAAATAATTCAAGAACGCAAGTATTTATCTAAATGAAAGTAAGTTACTTGTTTCGATCTACACAAAAGTAGCACAAGGAATTTTTATGGCATTTATCCGAGGCACCGCTAATAATGAGACTTTAATAGGCACGCGATTTGCTGATACGATTTATGGTTTGGCAGGCAACGATCTGCTGCTGGGGTTGCCTGGCAATGACACGCTCTACGGTGGAAGAGGTAACGATACTCTCAATGGTGGGGCGGGAATTGATTCTCTAATTGGTGGTGTAGGAAATGATGTTTATATCATCAATAATGTTGTAGGCGATATAGTTGTTGAAGCTGCCAATGCAGGAGTAGATACTGTACGGTCTTCGGTAGGATACACTCTTTCAAGTAACGTCGAAAATCTCACACTTGTTGGAAATCGAAATATCAGTGGTTCAGGCAATGGACGTGACAACCGAATCATTGGTAATAGTGGTAACAACGCTCTCTTTGGCGGTGAGGGATCCTTTGGCGGTGAGGGCAACGATACTGTCTTTGGCAGAGCAGGCGACGACACTCTTAGCGGCGAAGGTGGTAGCGACATCCTTTATGGTGGTGACGGTGACGATACTCTGATTGCTAGTAATGTTTACATTCGTCAGAGTTTCTTTTTATACGACTTTCTCTTTTTTTATGGAGACGGAGATCCAGATATCTTAATTGGTGGCGATGGCAATGATACATACATCGTAGTTGAATCAGGCGATCGCATCATAGAAGCACCCAATGCAGGTATAGATACAGTCATTGCTTATAACAGCTATTCTTTAAGAGATAACATAGAAAATCTCACGCTTGCTGAACAACGAATTGACGAACAAACAGTTTTCAGTTCTGGAATTAATGGTACAGGCAACCGCTTAGACAACATCATTATTGGCAATTCATCGAGTAACACCATACGAGGACAAGCTGGTAATGACTTGCTTAATGGTGGTGCTGGTGACGACATTCTTGCAGGTACAGATCGTGGCATAGGCGAACGAGACACGCTCACTGGGGGTACTGGTAGCGATCGCTTTATTTTAGGCAGTGCCACAACTATCTTTTACAATGATGGCAACCTGACAACTCCTGGTTTTGGCGATTATGCCTTAATTACAGACTTCAACTCTGATGAAGATACCATTCGACTCAACGGCAGACGTTCAGATTACTACTTAGCCACATCCCCCGAAGGCTTATCAACAGGCACAGCACTCTACTATAGGCAACAAGATGCAACTGATGAACTAATTGCCATTATCCAAAGCACTACAGCACTTAATATTAACGAAGCTTACTTTAGCTTCAACAACAATGGCGCTAACTTGTCTTTGTTTGAACTCGACGGGAATAATGGCTTTACTCTGCAAGGTGACTTCCTTTTTCCTTCTGGTCACTCGGTCAGCAATGCAGGAGATGTCAATGGTGACGGGTTTGATGACCTCATCATTGGTGGAGGTAGTAGTATATTTACCGGATTGTCGCGTAGCTATGTAGTCTTTGGTCAAGCTTCTGAGTTTGATACCAGTGTACAACTAGCAAATCTTGATGGTAGCAACGGCTTCGTCATTGAGGGGATTGATAACTATGACTTTTCCAATATTTCAGTCAGCAGTGCTGGCGATATCAATGGTGATGGTTTTGCTGATGTTCTGATTGGTACGAGTGGTTCCTCTCGTAGCGACTTCGATAATTATGGTAATCGCACATATAACTCAGGAACACAAATATATGTAGTATTTGGTCAAGCGACAGGATTCAATGCTCGTGTTGATTTAGCAACTCTCGATGGTAGTAATGGTTTTGCGATCGAGGGGAAGAATGTTGATACCATAGGCTCTATTTCGTTCCCGCTTTCAATAAGTAATGCCGGAGATGTCAACGGTGATGGCTTTGATGACATCATTATCGGTACTTCTGATGCTAATCTTTATGGTCAAGCATCTGCAGCAGAAAGCTATGTGATATTTGGCAAAGAGACAGGATTTGATGCTCGTCTTGACTTGGAAACACTTGATGGTAGTAATGGTTTTGTTCTGCAGGGAATTGATTTGAGTGGTTACTCTGCTGCTATTTCAGTAAGCAATGCCGGAGATGTCAGCGGTGACGGGCTTGATGACATCATTATCGGTGCTTCTGGTAGGCAAGAAAGCTATATAGTGTTTGGCAAAACCACAGGCTTTGATGCCCGCGTTGATGTCACAACTCTCGATGGCAGCAATGGCTTTGTCATTGATGGAATTAATATTAGTAACGACTCTACTAACATTTCAGTAAGCAATGCCGGAGATGTCAACGGTGACGGGCTTGATGACATCATTGTTAATGCGCCTGATGCGCAAGAAAGCTACGTAGTATTTGGTAAAACCACAGGATTCGATGCCCGCGTTGATGTCGCAACTCTCGATGGCAGCAATGGCTTTGTCATTGAAGGCAACAACTTTGCCGTAAATAATGCCGGAGATGTCAACAGTGATGGCTTTGATGACTTGATTGTCAGTGGTGCTTTTCCTAGCCGAGAAACCTATGTAGTGTTTGGCACTTCAAACTTCGATGCTCGTGTTGATCTGACAACAATTGATGGCAGCAATGGCTTTATCATTAATAGCAACAATCTTGCCGTAAGTAATGCAGGAGATGTCAATGGTGATGGCTATGATGACATGATTTTAGGCGCTCGTGGTGCTGATCCTAATGGTCGTGGTGGTGGAGAAAGCTACGTCATCTATGGTAGAGACTTCACACAAGGCGTGACTCGTCAAGGCACACCTGGTAATGACTTACTCATTGGCACTGCGGCTGATGACATTCTCATTGGTGGACTTGGCAATGATACTCTGCGTGGCGGCGGTGGTAGTAACGTTCTCTATGGCGGTACCGGCGATGATGTCCTCATCTATAGTTCTCAAAACCGCCGCCTGGATGGCGGTAGTGGTACAGATACCTTAGCTATTGGTGGTAGTAGCGTCACGCTTGATTTAACCGCAATTCCCCACAACCAAATTCGCGGCATTGAGATTATTGACTTGACGGGTACAGGCGACAATACTTTGCAACTAACGCGCTTAGATTTACTCAATTTATCTGATTCAACCAATCAATTGATTGTCAATGGTAACTCTGGCGACTCAATTATCTCGACTGGGCAAGGTTGGCTGTTTGATACGACAACAACTCTCGATGACAACCAATACAATCGTTACACTTCTGGTGTTGCCACTTTGTTAGTTGATACAGATATCACCCGTACTCTTACTTGAATTTAAAACACCCACACTACCAATTACCTATTACCCATTACCAAATACCCTAAAAAAACTATCCGCTCTCACAGGAGATCAAGGAGATCTAAGTGAGAGCGGTCTAGTTGGGTCTTCAGATTGGAACCAGACTGCCGGAAGGAACTCCGAAAATCAGCCTAGCTAATTGAGTCGTCTTAGTCTCTCAAATAAGACTAAAGCTAACTTTTAGAGAACAGCCCCGGCGCACAGCCGGCTTGCTCCAACCTGATGACCCACGCGTTTACTACTTTCTATCATGGGCATCACCTCCTTGTTGCCTAAGCGGACTAAATCTCTAAAGGGCAGAGTTTTTAGCTCTGGGCTTGTTCAACCTTATTCAAGATAACACATGATTTCTCAATTTTGACTACAAATAGAAAAATCCCTACCTTTTCTGGTAGGGACTTCTATGCTACTGTTTCAAGCAACCTGATTACAAAGCATTACCGCGAGGCAACACTTCTTCAGGGAATTGGAAATGCTCGTGAGGCTGGTCTTGGGGAGCCATCCAAGCCCGAATACCTTCATTGAGCAGAATGTTTTTGGTGTAGAAAGTCTCGAACTCAGGGTCTTCCGCAGCACGCAACTCCT